>NZ_JALM01000217.1 GCF_000737195.2 Sciscionella sediminilitoris | reverse complement strand
GGTTCCCCGAGCCGCTGGCCCCGGACGTGGCCGCGCGCCGTTCCGGGATCGAGCCGGTCAGCGCCCCGGAGGCGGCGGCAGCGGCACGGGAACTCGACGAGGACCACGATCTCGTAATCGTCGAAGGGGCGGGCGGGCTGCTCGTGCGGTTCGACGACACCGGGGCCACGCTCGCCGACGTGGCCTGGGCGCTCGGGGCCCCCACACTGATCGTG
>NZ_JALM01000216.1 GCF_000737195.2 Sciscionella sediminilitoris | reverse complement strand
GTTACGAGACATCCCTTAGCACGCCGAACAGGAGCGCACGGCGCGATGATCGTCGCGGAACCGCCGCCATCACGGATCCGACCGAACGACACATCGTCCCTGCCAGATCCGCATCCAGCATATCGACCTTCGAAAACCGAGAACAGTATTCGCGAAAATATGTGGATAACTGGACGCGCTGTGGACTATTTGCCATACACTCAAGGCATCGGGCGCGACATCCCTGGTCAGGGCAGCTTTACACGAATAATCACCATTGCCGAACAATTTCCCTGGCTTTCAATATCGAGCGTTGTTACCATGTGCTCCATGAACTTGAGCTTCCCCTTGAATC
>NZ_JALM01000215.1 GCF_000737195.2 Sciscionella sediminilitoris | reverse complement strand
AAGAAGGGCCCGCACGACCTGGACGTGTTCCGCAAGGTCGTCGAGGTGAACCTGATCGGCACCGTGAACGTGATGCGCCTTGCCGCGGCCGCGATCGCGCAGACCGAGGCGCTGGAGAACGAGCAGCGCGGGGTCGTGGTGAACACCGCCTCGATCGCCGCCTTCGACGGGCAGATCGGCCAGGCCGCATACAGCGCCTCCAAGGCCGGGATCGCCGGGCTCACCCTCCCCGCCGCGCGTGACCTCGCCCAGCAGGGGATCCGGGTCATGACCATCGCGCCCGGAATCGTGGACACCCCGATGCTCGCCGGGGTCACCGAGGAGTTCCGCGCCGGGCTCGCCGAGGGGATCCCGTTCCCGAAGCGGCTCGCCCGCCCGGACGAGTACGCCCAGCTCGCCCAGTCGATCATCGAGCACGACTACCTCAACGGCGAGACCATCCGGATGGACGGCTCGCTGCGCATGGCCCCGCGCTGACCAGGGCAAACGAAAGGTCGTGCGTGGTTGTGTTGGTTCTAACCAACACAACCACGCACGACCTTTTCCACAGC
>NZ_JALM01000214.1 GCF_000737195.2 Sciscionella sediminilitoris | reverse complement strand
CATTACGGCGATGTCGACGTGCTCGACGTGCGCGAGGTAGACGACCCGGTGGCCACACCTGGACAGGTGGTGGTCAAGGTCCGGGCCGCCGCGGCCAACCCCGGAGACATCTATGTGCGGGAAGGCCTTGCCGAGCAGGCGTGGGCACTGCGCGCGCGGTTGTCTGGACGGGCCTCGGATACGCCGTTGCCGTCGATGACCTTCCCCGCCGG
>NZ_JALM01000213.1 GCF_000737195.2 Sciscionella sediminilitoris | reverse complement strand
CGACATCGCCGTAATGGTCGAAGCGGACCGCTTTCATCCTCAGCCTCCCAGGATCGCGTCGGCTCCCGCCGACAGATAGACATGACTCATGTTAACACATGACTCATGTCTATCATGGTGAATGTAGGTCTCGCTAGACTCGGCATGATGAACTCGGATCAGAACCTCGGCCACGGCACCCCTCCACCAGGCACGCCCGGCGCTCTCC
>NZ_JALM01000212.1 GCF_000737195.2 Sciscionella sediminilitoris | reverse complement strand
CGTCGACATCGCCGTAATGATCGAAGCGAACCGCTTTCATCCTCAGCCTCCCATGATCACGCCGGCTCCCGCCGACAAATAGACATGACTCATGTTAAAACATGAGTCATGTCTATCATGGTGAATGTAGGTCTCGCTAGACTCGGCATGATGAACTCGGATCAGAACCTCGGCCACGGCCCCCCTCCGCGAGGCACGCCCGGCGCTCTCC
>NZ_JALM01000211.1 GCF_000737195.2 Sciscionella sediminilitoris | reverse complement strand
CCGATCTTGCAGCAGACCCTATTCTCGGCTACTGGTAACGAGCATTGCGTCGCTTTCGATTGATGAGCATCTGGGTTCAATCTGGTTCTCACAGGAAGTTGCCTAGCTATGCGAAGATCGTTCACTGCTGCTCTCCTTGGCCTTGCACTCGCCGGTTCGGTCACCGCCTGCAGTCCGGCAGTACAGCCGACCGAACAGGTGCCCGAACAGAATTTTGACCAGCCGGTAGAGGAATCAGCCCCCGAGGCGCCGGACATGACACAGAACTGGACCATGCCCGACTTGCGGGGACAAGACCTCCAAAGCGCTCAGGATGCCGTGCAATCGCTTACCGGAGACTCGGTATTCTTCACGAGCTCACATGATGCAAGCGGCAAGGGCCGACACCAAATTCTTGATCGCGACTGGCAGGTTTGCACACAGAATGTAGCTCCTGGTGCTGCGCTCAATGCACAGAGCAAGATCGATTTCGGTGTGGTTCGCGTCGATACTGAAACGTGCCCCTGATCGACGTTCTTGTGGAATCTTGTCGTCTCTGTGCTGCACCGACGGGCGGTGAGGAAAGCCTCGTGAGAACCGGGTGGGGCTAGGTCTGTCCGGAAAAGGGCTCTGTCGCACTTTTC
>NZ_JALM01000210.1 GCF_000737195.2 Sciscionella sediminilitoris | reverse complement strand
GTGGAGGCGCATGGTACGGGGACGGCGTTGGGTGATCCGATCGAGGCGGGTGCGTTGTTGGCGACGTATGGGGCTGCTGCGCGGGTGACGCCGTTGTGGTTGGGTTCGGTGAAGTCGAATATTGGTCATACGCAGGCGGCTGCTGGTGTTGCTGGTGTGATCAAGATGGTGTTGTCGTTGCAGCGGGGGGTGCTTCCGGCGACGTTGCATGTGGGGGAGCCGTCGCGGTTGGTGGAGTGGGGTTCGGGTGCGGTGCGGTTGCTGACCGAGTCCCGGTCGTGGCCGGGTGAGTCGCGGCGTGCGGGGGTGTCGTCGTTCGGGATCAGTGGCACCAATGCGCACGTGATCCTCGAACAACCACC
>NZ_JALM01000209.1 GCF_000737195.2 Sciscionella sediminilitoris | reverse complement strand
CTCTTCCAAGTCATGCTGTCCCTGGACAACACCGACCTGGGCAGCTCGCTGGAGAAGGTGCAGCTACCCGGGCTGACTGTCACGGGCCGATCCGTTCAGCGCACCGTTGCCCGTACCGATCTCACGTTCGCCCTGCGCGAGTGGCACGAGGCCGACGGTTCTCCGGCCTTGCGGGGTGTTCTGGAGTTCAGTGTGGATTTGTTCGATCGGGTGACGGCGGAGGAGTTGGTGGCCCGGTTCCTGCGGGTGCTGGAGACGGTGGTCGCGGATCCGGAGATACGGGTGGACCGGGTACCGGTGCTGGACCCGGCCGAGTCGCGGCATGTGCTGGAGGAACTGAACGACACGGCCCGGCCGGTGCCGGGTTTGCCGTTCGGGCGGCTGTTCGAGGCGCAGGTATTGCGGTCACCGGATGCGGTGGCGCTCGAGTGTGCGGGGGAGACGCTGACCTATGCGGAGCTGAATGCGCGGGCGAATCAGGTCGCGCGGTATGTGCTGGGGCTGGGTGTGTGCCCTGGTGAGGTGGTGGGCGTGATGCTGCCGCGCTCACCGGCATGGGTGGCCGCGGTGCTGGGCGTGGTGAAAGCGGGGGCCGCCTTTTGCCCGATCGACCGGGAACTTCCGGAGGATCGAGTGGCGTTCATGGTGGCGGATGCCGGGGTTTCGGTGGTGCTGGATGACCCGGGCCTGCTCGATGTGGTGGCCGGATTGCCGGACGAGGACGTGGAGGTCTCGGTGCCGTTGCCGGGCCTGGCGTACGTGATCTACACCTCGGGATCGACCGGGCGGCCGAAGGGTGTCGCGGTCACTCACGCCGGGTTGAGCAGTGTGTTCGCCGAGCATATCGAGCGTTTTGGGGCGGGTCCCGGTGATCGATTGTTGCAGGTGG
>NZ_JALM01000208.1 GCF_000737195.2 Sciscionella sediminilitoris | reverse complement strand
GAGCAGGCTGTTGTGGTGCGGCGTGCCGAGGCGGAGCTGTTGCATCAGCTCGCGGAATTGGACAAAGACGGTGCGCCGGTCGAGTTCGGCTACTGCGGCTCGGCAGCGACCCTGGCCCAGGACGTACTGCGCATCAGTCGCGCCGAAGCCCGCAGAATGGCCGAACGAGCACGAGTCCTGTTCGTTGCGCTCGGGATCAGTGGGGAACCACTCTCGCCGGAT
>NZ_JALM01000207.1 GCF_000737195.2 Sciscionella sediminilitoris | reverse complement strand
GTGGCGGGTTCGCCGCCGCGGCCGCGGCCGGCCGGACCTTCAGCGCGGCGAAGAGCCAGGGCGGTCCGGTTCGCCAGGAGAAACCGGCCGAGGGCGGGCTGTTCGACCTGACCCCGAGCGATGAACAGCGCATGATCGCCGAGACCGTCGGTGAGCTCGCGGCCGAGGTGCTCCGGCCGGCCGCGGCCGAGGCGGACACCGCCACCGCCGCGCCGCGTGAGGTG
>NZ_JALM01000206.1 GCF_000737195.2 Sciscionella sediminilitoris | reverse complement strand
CGATTTCAGGGGAAGTCCAGTCGCCGATTCCGCGCCGGAGTCGTGGCGCCAGCTATGCAAGGCCGCCGCGACACTGCCACACATCTGGTGCAACCCCGAACTCGCTGAGCTCGCAGCGGCGCTTCCGGTCCGCCAAGATTGGCTCGCCATCAGCTGGCGGGCGTTGAACGCGCTCTCCGGCTACGCCACCATAAAGAGCGTAGCCCGTGTCAACGGCGAACCGTTGACACCGGTGCGCAATTTCCGGGCCTATCTCGACGGGCACGGAGCTGGGCCCAAGGTCCCTACTAGCCAAGTGGCTCTGCACGAAAGCGACACCGTACTCAACAACACGAAACTACGGCGCCTGCGCGAACGTCCCGTCCCCTTCGACATTGATCCCAGCGGGACCGCGCTGCATCTGGCCCACATTCGCATCAGCCAGACCGCCCCCGGCCCACGCCTACACTTCCACGACGACACCGA
>NZ_JALM01000205.1 GCF_000737195.2 Sciscionella sediminilitoris | reverse complement strand
TTTCAGGGGAAGTCCAAGGGATCTGACCGGTGAATATGGCGCCAGCGAAGTCGGCACCATCGAGATTGGTGCTGTGGGTCAGGTTGGCGTCAGTACGGTTCGCGCCTCGGAAGCTGCTTGGTGCCGGCGAGGCTGGCGTTTCTGAAGTGGCCGTCTCAAAATCGGCGCCGTTGAAGGAGGCGCCGGGCAGCTTGGCGTGTGTGAAACGGGCATGTGCCAAGCAGGCGTTGTTCAAGTCGATCTGCGGATCATCGCGCTGCGGTTGCCGATCGGCAACCACGGTGAGCGCGGCCTGCACGTCGACGGCAGGCGGCTGGTCGGAGCAGCTGGGCCACGCCCTGTGGCTTCGCGGACGAACGTGGTCAGCAAGTTGACCATGGGCTGGCACTCGCGAGAATCCTGGATGATGCGTTTCAAGGAGTAGATGCCGCCGAGGCGGAGCACGAGGTTGTCGTGGTTGCCCAGCTGCTTGATGGCCATGCTGAACCGGTCCGTGATTTGTTGCGGCCGAAGATTGTCGCCCTGATCCCGGGTTGCCTGCTGTGCGGCTTGCGCGGTGATGGTCTGCGGAATGGCGAAGGCTAGACTGATGAGCACCGCGCCCAGGGTGAGAATCTGGGTGAGGTCGAAACGTCGCCACGGCGGGGTTACCCCTGACCTTGACGAAGCCATAGTGGCCCGCGGCCGGGAAGCGACTCGGGGGCGACGTCGGGTGTGGCCCCGCCCGACAAGCGCCTGTCGGCCAGCGGTGGAGACACCCGGACGACGGAGTCCCCTCCCGGCCGGTCGTAAGTACGATCCAGAACCTCGGCGACCATGGGCATGAGATCACTGCTTATGGTCTGCACCATCCCACAGCGACACTTCGCGTGGCCCTATGCCTGCAGGGCTTGTTGGGTAAGGACGGCGAGACCCAGTTGTGGGGTGTCGATCAGCAAACTGCTACCAGCAGCGCAAAGCGAATGCGCGCAGACGGTATCTCACCCGCCAAAGTTGGTCTCAAACCCCCAGATCCGCTGCTCGTTTCCGCAATCAACTTCCGGTCTGTGGCAATATGCCTGGCTTGATAGCTGCCCGGTC
>NZ_JALM01000204.1 GCF_000737195.2 Sciscionella sediminilitoris | reverse complement strand
CACTTCCACTACGTGCTGTTCGGCACGATCGTGTTCGCGACCTATGCGGGCATGTACTTCTGGTTCCCGAAGATCACCGGACGCATGCTCAACGAGAAACTCGGCAAGGTCCATTTCTGGACGACCTTCATCGGGTTCCACTTGACGTTCCTCGTGCAGCACTGGCTGGGCAACGAGGGGATGCCGCGCCGGTACGCGGACTACCTGGCCTCGGACGGGTTCACCACGCTGAACACGATCTCCACGATCGGTTCCTACGTGCTGGGCTTCTCGGTGCTGCCGTTCGTGTACAACGTCTTCCGCTCCTACCGCTACGGCGAGGTCGTCACCCAGGACGACCCGTGGGGCTACGGCATGTCCCTGGAATGGGCCACCTCCACACCACCGCCGAGGCACAACTTCACCTCGCTGCCCCGGATCCGGTCCGAGCGGCCCGCCTTTGACCTGCACTACCCGCACATCGCCGAACGCGCGGAGAAGGAGCGCTACCTGTCCTTCT
>NZ_JALM01000203.1 GCF_000737195.2 Sciscionella sediminilitoris | reverse complement strand
TTTTGGTGGGTTGCTGTTTGGCCTGCCCGCGAAATTTGCCGCGCACAGCATACGGTTTTTGTGCTAGAATTGCGGGCATGAACGGACTGGGGAGTCGTGAATTCGAGGACGCGTTGGTGGAATCCACGTGTTCCTGCCGGATCGAGCAGGCACGGCTGGATCATCGGATTCTGGTTGATGTGAACCAACTGTGGTGTTCGCAGGTGGCACGGTTCGGGGACGAGCTGGCACGGGATTCGGTGATCGAGGAATTACGACTCGCCTGGTCCTGTTACCGGGGCAGGGCGATCGGGACGGTCGAATTGTCGATCGAAATGCACGAACAATTCCCCGAACTACTGGCATGCATGAGCGAGGGGCTATTGGACTCGTTTCTCGCTGCGAAAGCCACCGAAGTACTACGCCCACTGGCCCCGGAGCTGGTCGCGAGCGCGGACCGGCGAATCGCGCGACGTTTGCGTGAACAAGGCCTGCCGCATGACTGGCGTGCCTATCTGCGCCGGATAGCGGATGGGCTGG
>NZ_JALM01000202.1 GCF_000737195.2 Sciscionella sediminilitoris | reverse complement strand
TGTCGGCGATGACGTGCTTGGTTGGTCCGACGAGCGGGTCAGCCACGCCGAACTCGTCGCCGTGTCGGCCGATCATCTCGTCACCAAGCCCGCCGACATGAGCTGGGAGGTCGCCGGCTCGATGTATGTCGCGCCGATGGCCGCACTCGCCAGCGTCGAGACGGTCTCCCCCGAGCCCGGCGAGACGATCGTCGTGTCCGGTGCGGCCGGTGCGGTCGGTGTCGTGGCCGTTCAACTCGCGCACCGCACCGGTGCGGCTGTGATTGGCCTGACCAGCCAGGCCAATCACGCGTGGATGCTTGACCACGGCATCACGCCCGTCACCTACGGTGATGGCCAAGAGGTGAGGATCCGCTCGGCCGCCGGTGATCGAGTCGACGCGTTCATCGACACCTTCGGCGCCGACTACGTCGATCTCGCGCACGAGCTGGGTGTCCCAGCCAAGCGCGTCAACACCGTCGTCGACTTTCACGCCGCAGTGGATGCCCGCGCCAGCATCGCCGGCACGAACGACGCCGGCGGGGCTGCGGGTCTGCGACGCCTCGTCGATCTCGTCGCCACCGGCGAGCTTGACATCCCCATCGCCGCAACCTATCCGCTCACCGACATCCGCAAGGCCTACCAACTGGTCGCTGAGCGGCGGACCCGTGGAAAGATCGTGTTGATTCCATGATCGTGAGCTGACCGGGCAGCTATCAAGCC
>NZ_JALM01000201.1 GCF_000737195.2 Sciscionella sediminilitoris | reverse complement strand
CCGTCCCAGCAGCGGGTGATCCGGGCGGCGCTGGCCGATGCGCAGCTGGCCGCCGCGGACGTCGATGCGGTCGAGGCGCACGGCACCGGTACCCGGCTCGGTGACCCGATCGAAGCCGAGGCTCTGCAGGCGGTCTATGGCGCGGACCGGGACCGGCCACTGTTCCTCGGTTCGGTGAAGTCGAACTTTGGGCATGCGCAGGCGGCTGCCGGGGTCGCCGGAATCATCAAGATGGTCGAGGCGATGCGCCGCGGCGTACTCCCGCCCACGCTGCACGCCGAGACTCCGAGCCGGGAGGTCGACTGGTCGGCGGGCTCGCTGGCCCTGCTGACCGAGCGCAAACCCTGGCGTGATGGCGCCGAACCACGGCGGTGTGCGGTGTCCTCCTTCGGGATCAGCGGGACCAACGCGCATGTCGTGCTGGAACAGTCCGCCCAGCAAGAGGCGGAACCGCAGGGCGAACCACCCGCGGTCGTTCCGCTGGTGCTGTCCGCGGCCACCGAACCGGCGCTGGCCGAGCAGGCGGCCCGGCTGCGGGAGGTGTCGGCGGCACCGGTGGATGTCGGCCGCACTCTCGCCGTGCATCGGGCGGCTCTGCCGTACCGCGCGGTGGTCACCGGCACCGACCGGGACACCCTGACGGCCGGACTCACCGAGCTGGCCGAGGGTTCCTTCCCGGTTGGTCGGGTGTCCGGTGGTGGGTTGGCGTTCGTGTTCACGGGTCAGGGTTCGCAGCGTTGGGGGATGGGGTCGGGTCTGTATCGGGCGTTTCCGGTGTTCGCGGCTGCTTTTGATGAGGTCGCCGGGTTGCTTCCGGTGGTGCGGGATTCGTCTGGGCTCGATCGGACCGGGGTGGCGCAGCCGGCGATTTTTGCGCTCGAGGTGGCGTTGTTTCGTTTGGTGGAGTCGTGGGGTGTTCGGCCGGATTTTGTGGCTGGTCATTCGATTGGTGAGATTGCGGCTGCGCATGTGGCTGGTGTGTTGTCGTTGGGGGATGCGGC
>NZ_JALM01000200.1 GCF_000737195.2 Sciscionella sediminilitoris | reverse complement strand
AACAGCCGGAACGCAAAAAGGCTCGCGCTCTCCGCGAGCACGAGCCTCCCAAGCGTGGAGGTGCCGGGAATCGAACCCGGGTCCTCTGCCGCATCATCAGGGCTTCTCCGTGCGCAGTTCGCTGTATCCCTACTCGGCCCAACCGGTCACGCGAACAAGCCGGTTCGACGGGCCCAGTCGCTGTTTGCTTCCCGAATGGCCCCCGCGACCGGGACCACAGGTAATCCTCCTAGTCGATGCCGGCAACCGGGTCGGAGGAATCCCCGGGCCGACAGACTCGCGATCGCTGTATCAGGCAGCGAGGGCGAAGTCGCGCTGACTATTCGTCTTGGCGCTTGTTGTTTGCGATGACGCTTACGGTGGTCTCTCGCCTGCACCGGCACGCTTCCCCTGACTTTGTCGTCCAGAGTCGAAACCGATCACCCCCTGGATACAACCCGTCAGGGCTGTGGGCGTTATGGAGTTGTCCACCCATCATAACGTCCACGATCGCCCGGGTCATTCCGGTTTCGGCGGTGGGGTTGTCCCTACCCCGGACCGGCCGGTGCACACCATGGCCCGCAACCCCGTACGCAGCAGAGAATAGTCGCCATGACCACCGAAACGGCACCGATCGTGACGCGCAACCGGCCGAACACGGGCGCGGCCCTCGGGTATTTCCTGCTCGGGATGCCGCTCGCGATCCTCTGGTTCACGCTCCTGGTCACGCTGCTCACGGTCGGTGTCGCCGGCTCGATCACCTGGGTCGGGCTGCCGATCCTGGCGTTCGCGATCCTGCTGACCCGCGGTATCGGGCGGTTCGAGATCGGCAGGGCGAACGCGATGCTCGGCACCCGGATCATCCCGGCGTACCGCGCCGCACGGGGCATCAAGGCGCGGATGGCGGACCCGGCGACCTGGCGCGGGCTCGGCTACACGCTGTCCCTGCTGCCGATAACGATCCTGGAGTTCGCGGTTGTCGTGGGGCTGTGGGCGGCCGGGCTGAACTATTTCGCGGTGCCGTTCTACTACTGGGCGTTGCCGGGCGGGATCTGGACCTTCCCGACGATCGGTGATGGCCCGCACTGGTTCGCGGTCCGGAGCTTCACCGACGGTCTCCCGTGGATGGCGCTCGGGGCGCTGCTGCTGACCATCGCGGTGCTGGTGACCAAGGGCCTCGCGGTCTGGCATGCGCGATATGCGCGCCGGATTCTCGGCGAATCGGGCAGGATGGACAGGAACACGCAGCGGATCGGGGAACAGGGATGACGGAGAACGCGCAGCGGCGGTTGCCGAGGGCGGTGCGTTCGGTCGGCTTCCTGCTACTGAACTTCCCGGTCCGGCTGGTGATGTTCATCCTGCTCATCGTGGGCCTGACGCTGGGGATCGGGCTCGCCGTGGTGTGGGTGGGCCTGCCGATCCTGATGCTGACCTTCGCGCTGAACAACAGGCTGGCCCGGTTCGACCGGAACTGGGTCGGTTCCTGGCTCGGGGTGCACATCGAGGAGCCGGAGCCGAAGTACTCCCCCGATCAGGGGGCCTTCCGTCGCCTCACCGCTCGCCTGACCCACGCCCCGACCTGGCGTTCCTTCGCCTATCAGCTGCTGTGTCTTCCACTGGCCTGCTTCGAGCTCGCGTTCGGGATCGCCTCGATCGTGCTCACCCCGATGGCGATCTGGGTGTCCCCGACCGTGGCCTGGTTGCACGCCTCACTCGCGAAGGCGTTCCTCGGCCCGAGCTCGGCGACGGAACTGCGCGCGAAGGCGGAACATCTGCAGGCTTCGCGGGCCCGTGGGGTGGACGCGGCCGAGGCGGAGCGCCGCCGGATCGAGCGCGATCTGCACG
>NZ_JALM01000199.1 GCF_000737195.2 Sciscionella sediminilitoris | reverse complement strand
CACTTCCACGACGACACCGACAACACCGGACTCATCAGCATCGGCTACCTCGGCCCCCACCTCCCACCAAACTAGGGCCCATCGCAGAAACCATGAACGAATACCAGGCCTACGTCGAAACCCAGCGCGCACACCAACAGATCCACAACCCGTCGCACACCGATCCGCGCCCCGAATTGCCCTGCACCCGATGCCTCATCGAAGCAACAGCAGGCAGCGACCCACTACACGCACCGAAACGCCACTACGCCTGGGCGATCCCGAACGACGAAGCCCTCACCGCGATCAACTCGCATGCTCCACACGGACTCGTGGAGCTCGGCGCCGGAAACGGCTACTGGGCCAGCCTCCTACGCGAACGCGACGTAGACGTGCTCGCCTACGACCCTGCACCACCCGGGACACCATCGGACTCGCACGACGGACACGCCTGGTCCGAAGTCCTCACCGGCAACCACACCGCCATCGATCACCATGGCGATCGCACCCTGCTACTCGTCTGGCCCAGCTACGACAAACCCTGGGCCGCAGAAGCCGTGCAACGCTACACCGGTAACACCGTGTGCTACGTCGGCGAACCGGCAGGCGGCTGCACTGGCGACGCCCGCCTCCACGAACTCCTCGGCGATCAATCCCGGTTCACGGTGATCGACACCGTGCCAATCCCGCAATGGTTCGGATTCAACGACACCCTGCACATCTACCAACGCAACGAATCCTGAAGCCGCTCCATCACCGGCCACAGTCCGAGGTCGCGGTCCACGGGCCCGAAAAGATCTTGCACTACCGAGCCA
>NZ_JALM01000198.1 GCF_000737195.2 Sciscionella sediminilitoris | reverse complement strand
TCGCAACAGGAAACCGTCTGCCCGCCGACCGCGATCACCCGCTTGACCAGGTCATACTCCGGCGGATCACCGATACCGATCGAGGAACCGAACTGCCGCAGCCAGCTCGTGAACACATTCGAGGCCGGATCCACCTTGAACTCGCTCTGATCCCAGCCGTCCGGCGCGCGGAACACGACCACATCACCCGGGGACGGATCGGTGAAGTCATAGGTGATCCGATCCACCAGGATCCGGTCCGGCGTACAGCCCGGACAGCCGTGCAAGGTCTGCTCCATCGACCC
>NZ_JALM01000197.1 GCF_000737195.2 Sciscionella sediminilitoris | reverse complement strand
GCATCAGGCCGCGGCGGCGGTGGGTTCTGGTGAGTGTGTGCGGGCGCTGGTCGGTGGGGTGACGGTGATGGCTTCGCCGGGTGCGTTCGTGGAGTTCGCGCGCCAGGGTGGGCTTTCCGGGGACGGCCGGTGTAAGGCGTTTGCCGAGGGGGCGGATGGCACCGGTTGGGGTGAGGGTGTCGGGATGCTGGTGGTGGAGCGGCTTTCGGTGGCGCGGGCGGCCGGTCATCCGGTGCTGGCGGTGCTTCGTGGTTCGGCGGTCAACTCCGACGGTGCGTCGAACGG
>NZ_JALM01000196.1 GCF_000737195.2 Sciscionella sediminilitoris | reverse complement strand
GAAGAAGCTCTCCATAGCGGCGTTGTCGCCCGCTGAACCGACCTGGCCCATCGATCCGACCAGGCCGTGCCGGTGCAGTGCGGCGGTAAATTTCCGGCTCCGAAATTGCGATCCCCGGTCGCTGTGAACCACGCAGCCAGCGACGTGGCCACGCCGCGCGATCGCCGTCTCCAGCGCTGCTACGGCCAGTCGGGACTTCATGCGGTCGCTGATCGCATAGCCGACGATCCGGTTGGAGTAGGCGTCCTTGATCGCGCAAACGTACAACTTCCCCTCATCGGTGCGATGCTCGGTCAAGTCCGTGAGCCAGAGCTGGTTCGGGCCCTTGGCAGTGAAATCACGCTGGACGAGGTCGTCGTGCGCCGACGCCCCCGGCCGTCTGCCGTTGCCGCCGCGTTTCTTACCGAACGCGCTCCACCAGCGGTTATCCCGGCAGATCCGCCACACGGTCCGCTCCGCTGCCCGATACCCGGCCGCGGCGGCTTCGTCGGCCAGGAACCGGTAACCGAACTCGGGGTCGTCGCGGTGCGCATCGAACACCGCGTTCGCCAGATACGCCTCGGCCAGCTCTGCGTCGGTGACCGGCCGGGCCAGCCACCGGTAATACGGCTGGCGGGCGATCTTGAGCACCCGGCACGTCACCGCGACGGGGATGCCGTCAGCGGCCAACTCACGGACGAGCGGGTAAATCATTTTCCCGGCAGGTTCGACTGCGACAAATACGCAGCCGCGCGGCGGAGCACTTCGTTTTCTTGCTCCAGCAACCGGATCCGACGCTTCGCGGCGCGCAGCTCGGCGTTCTCACTCGAGCTA
>NZ_JALM01000195.1 GCF_000737195.2 Sciscionella sediminilitoris | reverse complement strand
TGATCGATTGTTGCAGGTGGTTTCGCCGTCGTTCGATGTGAGTGTTGTCGAGTTGGGGTTGGCGTTGTGTTCGGGTGCGACGTTGGTGTTGGCTCCGGATGCGGTTGCCGCTGGTGGGGATGAGTTGGCTGGGGTTCTTGTTGGTTTGTCGATTTCGGTTGTGGTTTTGCCTGCGGCGTTGTTGGCGACGGTTCCGGTGTGGGGTGGGGTGGGGTTGCGTGTGGTGGGGACTGGGGGTGAGGCGTTGTCGGGTGAGTTGGTGTCTCGGTGGGTTGGTGTGGGGGTGCGGTTGGTTAATGGGTATGGGCCGACGGAGTCGACGGTGGCGGTGACGTTGTCGGGTGGGTTGGTGTCGGGGGAGGTTCCGGATATTGGTGTTCCGGTGGGGAATGCGCGGGTGTTTGTGTTGGATTCGGTGTTGGAGCCGGTTCCGGTGGGTGTGGTTGGTGAGTTGTATGTGGCTGGTTCGGGTTTGGCGCGGGGGTATGTTTCTCGTCCGGGGTTGACGGGGGAGCGGTTTGTGGCGTGTCCGTTTGTTTTGGGTGGGGGGCGGATGTATCGGACGGGGGATCGGGTGCGGTGGTCGCGGCGTGGGGTGTTGGAGTTTGTTGGGCGGGTTGATGATCAGGTTAAGTTGCGTGGTTTTCGGGTGGAGTTGGGTGAGGTTGAGGCTGCGGTTCGTTCGTTTTCGGGGGTGGATCAGGCTGCTGTTCTGGTTCGGGAGGACCGGCCGGGCGACAAACGACTCGTCGCCTA
>NZ_JALM01000194.1 GCF_000737195.2 Sciscionella sediminilitoris | reverse complement strand
TGCCGACGCCAGCTATAGATCGACTGATCGCTGATCTCCAGATCACGCGCCACCTGTGCCACCGACCGACCAGCCTCAACCAGATCCAGCACCTTCCGCCGAAACTCCGGCGAATACCCACGTCGTCCCATACCCACTCTCCTCACACAACAGAGTGGCACAAGAATCCAACAACCCGCCTCCGAAAGCCCCGGGGCACA
>NZ_JALM01000193.1 GCF_000737195.2 Sciscionella sediminilitoris | reverse complement strand
GGACGGTGTTTGGTGAGGATGGGGTGGGGCCGTTTCAGGTTGTGGTGGATGTGGGGGTGGGTGTTCCGGAGTTGGTGGTGGTTTCTTCGTCGGTTGAGGGGGTGGATGGGGATGTGGCTCGGGCGGCTCGGTATGAGTTTGATTTGGGTGTGGAGTTGCCGTTTCGGGCGTGGTTGTTTGAGGTTTCTGAGTGTGAGTGTGTGTTGTTGTTGGTGATGCATCATATTGTTGCTGATGGTTGGTCGATGCCGTTGTTGTTGGCTGATTTGGGGGTTGCTTTTCGGGCTCGGTGTGGTGGTGGGGTGCCGGGGTGGTCGGGGTTGCCGGTGCAGTATGCGGATTTTGCGTTGTGGCAGCGGGATGTGTTGGGGGATGAGGGGGATTCGGGTTCTGTTTTGGGGGTGCAGTTGGGTTTTTGGCGTTCGGTGTTGGCGGGGTTGCCGGATGAGTTGGTGTTGCCGGTGGATCGGTCGCGTCCGGTGGTGGCGTCGTATCGGGGTGGTCGGGTTCCGGTGGTGGTTTCGGAGGGGTTGTATGGGGGTTTGGTTGGTTTGGCGCGGTCGTCGGGTGTGACGGTTTTTATGGTGTTGCAGTCGGCGTTGGCGGTGTTGTTGTCGCGGTTGGGTGCTGGGGTGGATGTGCCGTTGGGTTCGCCGGTGGCTGGTCGTGGTGATGATGCGTTGTCGGGGTTGGTGGGGTTTTTTGTGAATACGTTGGTGTTGCGGACGGATTTGTCTGGGTCGCCGACGTTTGGTGAGTTGTTGGGTCGGGTTCGGGAGGTGGATCTGGCTGCGTATGCGCATCAGGATGTTCCGTTTGAGCGGTTGGTTGAGGAGTTGAATCCGGAGCGGTCTCTGGCTCGGCATCCCCTCTTCCAAGTCATGCT
>NZ_JALM01000192.1 GCF_000737195.2 Sciscionella sediminilitoris | reverse complement strand
TCGGGTTTGCCGAGTGGATCGTCGCCGCCGTAGATCAGCAGGGTGGGTGCGGTGATCTCGCCGAGGCGGCCGAGGACGTCGAATCCGCGGATCGCGTCCATCCGGCGCTGGTCCGCCTCGGCGGGGCGGTGGAGCAGGATTCGCTGGGTCTCGGCGAACAGTTCGGGTGACTGTTTTCCCTTTGCGGACAGGACGGCGTCGAGCATGGCGGCTGCGCGGTCTTCCCCGGCGTGCGTGAGGTTCTGGGCGGTGGCCGGTGCGGTGGAGAACTGCGGGATCGCGGTTGCGACGGTCAGTGTCCGCACGGTTTCCGGTCGGCTGATGCCGAGTTGCAAGGCGATGGCGCCGCCGTAGGAGGCGCCGAAGATGTGTGCGCGTTCG
>NZ_JALM01000191.1 GCF_000737195.2 Sciscionella sediminilitoris | reverse complement strand
GGGTGATCCGGGCGGCGCTGGCGAACTCGGGACTGTCCACAGCGGAAATCGACGCGGTGGAGGCACACGGCACCGGAACCACGCTCGGCGACCCGATCGAAGCGCAGGCCCTGCTGGCGACCTACGGCCGGGCCCGCGATGCCGAACCGCTGTACCTCGGCTCGGTGAAGTCCAACTTCGGGCACACCCAGGCGGCCGCGGGTGTCGCCGGAATCATCAAGATGGTGCAGGCCATGCGGCACGGGGTGCTCCCGCCGACGCTGCACGCGAGCACACCGACCCCGCACGTGGACTGGGAGGCCGGGGATGTCGCGCTGTTGACCGAAGGGCGGGACTGGCCGGACACCGGCCGGTCCCGCCGCTCGGCCGTGTCCTCCTTCGGGATCAGCGGCACCAACGCGCACGTGATCCTCGAACAGGCGCCCGCGGAACCCGCGGCGCCGCGCGAGCTCACCGATCCGGTCCTGGTGCCCTGGTTGCTTTCCGGCCGCAGCGCCGAGGGCTTGCGGGAACAGGCGGCCCGGCTCTCCACTGTCGAGGGTGAGCCCGTGGACATCGCCTGGTCGCTCGCCACGACCCGGACCGCGCACGAGCGGCGGGCCGTCGTGCTCGGCAGCTCGGATGCCGAGCTGCGGGCCGGGCTCGACGCGCTGGCCTCCGATGTGGACAGTGCGGCGATCGTGTCCGGCCGGGCACTCGGTGGTGGCA
Organism: Sciscionella sediminilitoris; assembly: GCF_000737195.2. Taxonomy (GTDB): domain Bacteria; phylum Actinomycetota; class Actinomycetes; order Mycobacteriales; family Pseudonocardiaceae; genus Sciscionella; species Sciscionella sediminilitoris. The sequence goes on along the minus strand of NZ_JALM01000191.1, from coordinate 97 downwards.
CCGCGTTCCTGTTCACGGGTCAGGGTTCGCAGCGTTGGGGGATGGGGTCGGGTCTGTACCGGGCATTCCCGGTGTTCGCGGCTGCTTTTGATGAGGT
>NZ_JALM01000190.1 GCF_000737195.2 Sciscionella sediminilitoris | reverse complement strand
GATTCAAGGGGAAGCTCAGGCTCATCTCATGCGTCGGCGTCGCTGTCGCCCCTATTCGGGTCGCTCATCCGGTGCCTGGCGTAGGTGAGCGAGGTGCGGTAGTCGGGTGGGGTGAATTCGGCTCTGCCGTTGTGGATGCGGACTTTCCAGTTGGTGTGGTGGATGAGGGTGTGGTGGTGGGCGCAGAGGAGCACCATGTTGTTTTCGACCGTGAGTCCGCCGTTGGTGTGGTGGTGGGTGTGGTGGGCTTGGGTGAGTGCGGGTGGTGATCGCAGTCGGGGTGTGCGCAGCCGTGGTCTCTGGCGGTGAGTCGTCGGCGGAGTTTGGGTGGTGCGGTGCGGTCTCGGCAGCCCATGTCGAGTACCTCGCCCTCGCTACCGAGCACTGTTGGGATGATTCCTGCGTCGCAGGTGATGCGTCTGAGTTGCTGGGCGGGGATGGTGGTGGCGGTCCCGATGCTGTCGCGGAGTGCTTGTTCGGTGATGGTGACCATGATGGTGAACGGTTCGCCACCTGATTCGGGAAGGTTTCCGGGTTCGCGGCCAACTGAACGATGTCGGCGAGGGTGTCGGCGTCGCGTTCTGTTGGGGTGCGGATATCGGGGGTGCCGCCGTTGGTTTCGCTGCTGCGGGGTTTGCCGAGTATGTCGAGGACACTGCGGAGTTTGAGTCCGGTTTCGTAGTCCAGACGCCCCCGGATGTCCCACTGGTTTGCGTGTTGCCGGAGCCAGATTTCCCGATCCGGACGCAGAGCTTCATGGTCAGTCGGTGCCTGTCCGTCCGGGTCGAGGCGGGCCCGTAGTTCCCGGATCGGCCGGACAAGTCCACGCGGGCCCACTTCACCAGCGATCTCAGCGAGTGCCCGCTCTGCGATCGGCCAGGCGTCCCCGATCGACACCTCAGCCGGAAGCTCGGCGGCGAACTGACGGATCCGGTCCACGTGCTCCACACCGACCTCACCACGCGAATAAGCTTGCGCGGTGTTCGGCAAATCCGGCGAGAGTGGTTCCC
>NZ_JALM01000189.1 GCF_000737195.2 Sciscionella sediminilitoris | reverse complement strand
GGTCGGATCGCGTTGGCCACTGAAACCACCGATTGGCCCGAGACCGAGCGTCCGCGCCGGGTGGGGGTGTCCTCCTTCGGGATTTCGGGCACCAACGCCCACCTGATCGTGGAGCAGGCGCCGGAACGAGCCGAGACCGTCACGGTCGATGAGCCGGAGCTGCCGGTGGTGCCGCTGCTGGTGTCCGCGCGCACCGATGCCGCACGTGCCGCCCTTGCCGGGAAACTGGCCGCACACACCGAAACCACGCGCCCGCTCGAACTGGCTCGCGCCCTGGCCACCGGACGGCCGCGACTGGAACGGCGCGCCGTACTGCTCGCCGGGGACCGGGCCACCGCACGCGCGGGCCTCGAACGGCTCGCCGAAGGAGAACAGGGACCAGACCTGATCCAGGGCACCGCGACCGTGGGCGCCACCGCCGTGGTGTTCTCCGGTCAGGGTGCCCAGCGTGCCGGGATGGGCCGGGAGCTGTATGCGGCGTTCCCGGTGTTCGCGGAAGCGTTCGACGCGGTGTGCGCGCGGTTCGAGGCGTATCTGGAGCGGCCGTTGCGGGATGTGCTGTTCGAGGATGCGGAGGGGTTGCTGGACCAGACCGGGTACACCCAGCCCGCGTTGTTCGCGTTCGAGGTGGCGCAGTTCCGGTTGCTGGAATCCTGGGGGTTGGCTCCGGAGATCCTGTTGGGGCATTCGGTCGGGGAGATCACCGCGGCGTATGTGGCGGGGGTGTTCTCGCTGGAGGATGCGGTGCGTCTGGTGGCGGCCCGTGCTGCGTTGATGCAGGAGTTGCCTGTTGGTGGGGTGATGGTGGCGGTGTCGGCTT
>NZ_JALM01000187.1 GCF_000737195.2 Sciscionella sediminilitoris | reverse complement strand
CCCCGGGGCACACCACCCTCCACGATTTCAGGGGAAGTCCAATTCCGTCGGTAACGGACTTCGGCTGAGGACAGAAGAGGGCTGTCGGCGCGCCGGGGTGGACTTCGGTCGGCAATCAAGGACAATGTGGTGCAGTAGGTTCCGTTGCGCCACAGGGGGTGCCATGCACTATCGATCTAAACGCGCACTGAAAGTGCTCGATGACTCCGAGTTTACGGTGGATCAAGAGCGCGGGGCTTCGCTTGGTAAATGGTTTGCAGGATCTTTACGGACGACAATCCGCATTCAGAAGCCCTCAACCAAGATGGTCGTGAACCGTGCGTTAAAGACAGTGAAGCGCGACAGGCCAGTTCATCGAAAGTTGAACCCAAGATTGGGTACTGACAGTATCTTCGACATAAGGATCGAAGCCTTGGAACTCGGCATCATGCCATTTCTGTCGGTTGGCGGTTGTGAAGTGCAGACCTTCTGGGGGAACACTTTTGTCGAGGCAAACAGTCGGAGGGTCGATGAGGACCCATGGGAATTGATCTTGCTCGGCTCTCTCGATGGTGTGATCGGTGAGGCGTGGATAGAAGACGATAAGAAGCTAATGATTGGACACCAATATCCCTCGGATCCGTCGGTGTTGTGCCGACTGGTCTGCGAGGAGCTCGAACTAAGCGGTAGAGCAGTCTCTCGGCAAATTGAGAGCATCGACCGTTGGGATTGGTTCGGGCCCGGATGTTATGCGAGGTTCGCATCGCGCCAAACTAAGAGATGGTTTCAA
>NZ_JALM01000186.1 GCF_000737195.2 Sciscionella sediminilitoris | reverse complement strand
GATTCAAGGGGAAGCTCACTGGAGTCGAACGCTTCAACATAACCGTTGCCGGTATCAGGGACGTCGACGGTCATGGCGCTGGGAGCTCGGTACGGTTGTCCGAGCCGGGACACCGGTGGCTCCGATACCGGTACGGCGCTGGTTGCCGGTTGCAGCACCGCTCTCACGGTGGGGCTGCGGTGTTTCTGGTCGTGGCCGCTGTGGTCCCATTCGGCGCGCTCACCGATGCCGAACGGGAGGTGGCCAGCGGTACCGGAAGAGCGAACTGACCGATGAGTGGTGTGTTTCCGGTCAGGTCATGCTGGGGTTTCGGTGGGTGTGGTGTTGGTGGTCTGGTAGGTGCGGGTCATTTCGTTGAGGCTTTCGTCCATTGCGGGAGCGGTGGGCCGGCCGGGCCGGTAGGGCTCGAGTGCGGGGACCGGTGTCTGGGAGAGGATTTCGTCGGCGGCGTGTTCGGCGAGGATTGGGGCGAGGTGGATGGCGCTGTGTGTGGCGAGGGTGTAGATGCCGGGGCTGTCGTGGTGTTCGCCGGCGAGGGGGAGGCCGTCGGCGGGGACGGGCCTGACGCCGATGCGCATGTCGAGCTCGGTTGTGGCCTTGTGTCGTAGTGCGGGCACGATTTCCGCTGCTCGTTTTGCGAGGTCGGTTTTGAGTGTTTCGGGTGGCGTGTTGCCGTTTGTTGCTGGTCCTTGCAGGGTCGCGTCGACGGGGTAGGAGTGCAGGCACAGGCCGTGATCGGGGGTGGGGCGCAGGTTGATGTCCCAGAGGGTGAGTACGGCGTGGCTGTGTGGTTGGGGCAGTGGGCCGGTGTAGCCGATGATGCCCGGGACCTGTTGGAGTGCGAGGTCGGTTCCGGCGAGCGCGGCGATGCGTGCGGCGTCAGGGCCGGCGCAGTTGACGATCGTGTCGGCTTCCCAGGTGTGGGTGCGGGTGTGCACGGTCCAGCCGTGTTCGCCGCGCTGGTGGAGGGCGGTGACTTCGGTGCGCGGGTGTAGCTCGGCGCGGATGGATTCGAAGACGCGTGTGATGAACGTGGCGGGGTCGTACCAGGCGGCGTTGGGGTAGACGACGGCGGTGGTTCCCGCGGCGCGGGAGAGGTCGAGTCCGGTGGCGAGTTCGCCGAGGTCGCTGGTTTCCATGAATTCGCCGGGGTAGCCCCATGCGGCGAGGCGGTCGCGTCGTTCGGTCATGACGGTCCGGTCGTGTTCGTTGACGCCGATTTCGATGGACGGGGCGTGGTGCAGCCAGCTTGGCCGCTCGGGGCCGGTCAGTTGTTCGGAGAGTTCGGTGTGCCGGTGTGCTGCTTGGAGGCTGAGGTCGAAGTAGGCGCGGGGTGTCTTGCGGGCGGTGATGTCCATCGCGAAGGTGGTTCGTGAGGTGCCGTGTCCGGGTTCGCCGCGGTCGAGCACGATGACCTCGGCTCCCCGGGTGGTCAGGGCGTGGGCGACGGCGGCTCCCACCATTCCGGCTCCGATAACCACGATTCGACTCATTCGGCAACCTCCATCTGGGGTTCGGTCAGTGCGTAACGGGGAGAGGGAACGAAGAAGGTGTTGTGGTCAGCTCGTTGTTCCCGAGGGTGTGGCTGCGTGCAGCAGGGCGGTGATGTCCGGTAGGTCCGCTGCTTGAGCGACACAGCGGGCGAGTGCTGCTGTTCCCTGCTGGTCGAGAACGGGCTGGGCAAGGCGGTCGAATTTGGTGTGTAGCTGCTCGGTGGTCAGGGGGTGGTCCGGGTCGCCGGTGGCGGCCCGGGTTTCGGATTGGCTTGTTGTTCCGTCGGTGAACTCGAGCGTGGCGCGAGCCAGCGCGGTCTGGGGGAATGCGGCGTCGAGTGTCTCGTCGCGGACGATTTTCACCGTGGAGGCGAGGACGTTGATGGTGGGATCGCGGGGGTCGCCGAGATGGCGGGGCAGTGTGTCGGCGATGTCGATGTGGTCGCGCACCAGCGCGATCGCGACCAGCCAGGGGAGGCTGAACTGGGCTTGTTCCAAGGTGGCGGGGGCGGTCGAGGTGAGCGTGGTCGCCTCGTGGAATGTTTCGATGGTGATCGACGCGATGTCTTCTGGCCGGTGGCTGGTGCGGGCCTTCGCATCGAGTGCGGCGTCGATGGCCGGATGGGTCCAGCGACAGCTGGGGTGTTGTTTGAAGTAGAGGTCCTCGATCCGGTAACGCCGGCCGTATTCGTGGTCGAACGACTCGGCGGTCTCGGGTTTTTCCAGCAGGCATGGTGGCGCGGTGATCCCGTCGAGGGCCATGCGTGCTGAGGCGAACGCGGTGACCGCTGCCCACCCGATGCCGTCTTTGACCATGCTCGGTGTTTGCACCGCGCGGGTTTCCGGTGTCAGTGGCGCGTAGAACTCGGCCAGCGCGGCGGCACGCGCGACCGCTGCCGTGTCGCCTCCCAGCAGTGCTGTTGCCGCGGCGGCGGCGCCGACCGGTGCCCAGGAGCCGGTACCGTGGTAGAAGTCGTAGTAGTCGTGCAGGGCATGCCCGGCTCGGATCGCGACCTCGACTCCGGTGACGTAGGCGGACAGGAATTCACTTCCGGTGCAGCCGGATTCTTCGGCGGCGGCGAGTACGACGGGGAAGACTAGGGCGCTCGGGTGTCCTTTCAACGGCCGGTAGCCGTCGTCGAGGTCGAACGCGTTCGCGGCGAACCCGTTGGTCAGACAGGCACCGAGCGCGCTGCCGGTCGCAGTCGTACCGAACAGGGTCAGTTCGCCGGGGCCGAACAGGGCGGCCGCCGCGCTGCGGGCCTGCTCGGCGGCGGGAGTCCGGCTGCCCGCGACCGTGCAGCCCGCGACGTCGAGCAGGCAGTCCAGTGCCTTGTGCTGGGTCGGGGCAGGGATCGTGTTCCAGCGGGAGTCGAGGATGAATTCGGCGAAGGCATGGCTCATGACTGCTGCTCCTGGGTTTTCTCGGTTGCGTGGTTTTCCGGGGCGGGCGTACCGGTGACGGAGCTGCCGGCCGCTTCGGCGAGGGTCGTGCCACGGGTCTCCGGCGCGAGGATCAGCCCGACCACGAGCCCGATCAGGCAGACCACGGCGCCGCCGATGGTCGCCGCGGAAACACCGAAACTGGCCATGGCCATGGGCAGCAGAAAGGTGCCCACCGCCGCGCCGATCCTGCTGACACTGGTGCCGAACCCGACCGCCGAAGCGCGTACCTGGGTCGGGAAGATCTCCGAGGGATACACCCATTGCAGGATGCTGCCAGCGGTGTTCACCATGGCGAACACGATGAACAGGACGACGATCCAGGCCACCGGCAGGTCCGCGGCGATCGCCAACAACAACAGCGGTAGCGCGCTCAAGGCGAACGTGATGTTCAGCAGCGGCCGCCGGCCCATGCGATTGATCAACAGGATCGCGGGAATGATCCCGATCAGGTCGAATATGCTGATCACTGCCGCGAACAGCATGTGATTACGGATGCCCATCGCTTGCAGGATCTGTGGCTCGAAGGTCGAAATCGTGTAGTTCGCCATCACCTGGCACATCCAGAACACCGCCACGAACAGGGTCCGTACCCGGTATCCCGGTGCGGTGAGTGCCCGTCGGTTTTCGGTTGCGGGTGTGCGGGCGTCCTCCTCGGGTAACGCGACGTTGGTGCCGAGGTGTTGACTGATAACCCTTCGCGCTTCGGTGATCCGGCCCCTGCTCATCAGCCACCGTGGGGACTCTGGCAGGTTCCGGCGGCCCAATACCGCGGCCAGGGCGGGAACCGCGCTGCTGGCGAGCATCCAGCGCCACGACGAGGAACCCGTCTCGCTGATGACATACCCCAGGGCATATGCGGCCACATAACCCAGCCACCACGCCCCGATCAGGCTCGCCAGCGCCGGACCGCGCTGTTTGCGCGGCATGAACTCGGCCAGCATCGAACTCGCGATCGGATAGTCGGCACCGACCGCGACGCCGAGGAGCAACCGCAAGACGAACAACTGCCACGGCTCGGTGACGATGAACTGCAGCAGCGACAACACCACGAACACGACGAGGTCGACCGTGTACATCATGCGACGACCCACCAGGTCGGTAATGCGGCCGAACAGGTAGCCACCGACGAAGATCCCGATCAGAACGCTGGCACCGAGCAGACCACTCCACACCGGCGTCACCCCGAGCGGTTGACTCAAGATCGCCAGAGCCGGACCGATGATGCCCAGTACATACCCATCGCAAAACGGCCCGGCCGCCGAGTAGACCAGCAGCTTCTTATGGAACCGTGAAAACGGCAGATCATCGATCGCCACCATGTGTTGCGGGTGCTCTTGCGTCATCGCCGCCTCCCGTCTCATCCGGAACATCACTGGAAACCTCCGCCGCACGAGCCGGAGCGCCATCGGCGAGCCTCACCTCGAGCCTGCGTTCCCGAACATCGTGACCACCCGCCTATTGATTGGGAAGTGTTTTGACAATCCGAATATTCGCTTGTTTGATAAGGTACGATTATGGATATCGACGTTCGTCGTCTCCACCTGTTCATGGCCGTCGCGGACGAGCTGCACTTCAGCCGCGCCGCCAAGCGCTTGCACGTCAGCCAGCCTCTGCTGAGCCAGCAGATCCGTGCTCTCGAGAAAGAACTCGGAACTCAGCTGTTCACGCGAAGCAGCCGAGTCGTAGAGCTCACCGCCGCCGGCCAAGCCTTGATGGACGCCACCCCTCGAGTGCTCTATGAACTCCAACGGGCAACCGTGGACGTTGAGCAGGCCGCCAATGGTGTGCTCGGACGGCTCCTGGTCGGATCGGTGCGCACCGCGCTGGCCGGAATCACACCCAGCATCATGCGTGCCCTGCGCACCGAACATCCCGAACTTCGGATCGATCTCGCCAACATGGAAACCGCGGCACAACTACAGGCCCTCGCCGACAAGCGCATCGACGTCGGCATCGTGCGCGCGACCACCACCGCCGAAGACCTGATTCTCGAACCTCTGACCGCGGACCCACTGGTCGCGGTCTTCCCGCAAGATCATCCCCTGGCCGGGATGAGCGCGATCGAACCCGCCCAGCTCGCCGCGGAACCCTTCATCACCTGGCCGCGCCACCTCAACGCCGACTTCTACGACATCCTCATCGCCTACTGCCGCGAGCACGGATTCAGCCCGCACATCGCCGCCGAAGGCGGCGACATCGATACCCAACTCGCCTTCGTGGCCGCCGGAATCGGCATATCACTGCAGCCATCCTTCTACGCAACCGCCGGCCGCAGCGACGTCGCATTCCGCCCCTTACACGGAACCACCCCGCACATCGAGCTACGCCTCGCCCGACGCAAGGAGACCAACCCGGCCGTCCAACACTTCGTCGACGCCGCACGACGCGTCGCGAGCGAATAGTGATCACGCCGCCGTCATGTCCCGACGTATTCGGCCACCGTGGCGAGACGAAAACCTCCCGGCAGGGCCGCGATCGATCACGTGCCGTACCTGCGAACAACGGTGCAGCGTGGATCTGCCCGAAACCTCTCCGGCGATCGGACCGCAATGACGCCGCCAGAGCCCGTAATCCTCGATAGTGGCGCACATTGCCGATGCGTTGGGGCAAGCCTCTGCTTCGTCAGGAGTATCGCGACGCGCCGGAGAATACCGGGTAGTTCATACACGATCGACCCGAATCTCGGCTGAAACATAAAGCCACATTTTTGCATTCCAAAAAAACAAAATTCGCCATCTTGTGCTCGATGATGAACCGAATAGTGTGGAGCCCTGAGCGGATAGTGGGCGATCGGAGGAGGTTTGTTGGGCAGCAGTGGGAGGACGGCGGCCATCGTGGGGGCGGGCATGATCGGCGCCATCCATGCGCGAGCTGTGCGCGGTGCGGGTGGGAGTGTGCGCGGTGTACTTGCATCCTCTGCTGATCGCAGCAGGTTGGTCAGTAAGGAATGGGACGTTCCGGTCGGTTATGCGGACCTGGAGGAGCTGCTGGCGGATCCGCTGATCGATGTGGTCCACATCTGCACACCGAATGCGTTGCATGCCGACCAGGCAGTCGCCGCGCTGCGAGCCGGGAAACCGGTGATCTGTGAGAAGCCGTTGGCGACCAGCGTGGTCGAGGCCGAGCGGGTGAGCATGGCCGCTGCCGAAGCGGGGTTGGTGGCCGCGGTGCCCTTCGTGTACCGCTATCACCCGGTGGTACGCGAGACCTCGTGTGCGGTGGCGGTCACGCGCTCCAGGTCGCGACCGGCGCGCCGAGCACGGACTGGTCGACGTCGAGTCCCAGGCCGGGGGCGTTGGTGGGGAGAACGCCGCCGTCGGGGTCTCGGTGGTGCGCGACGGTCGCGGTCTTGGTCGTCACCATGTCTTGGCAGTCGAGGATGCACCGCAGCGTGCGCGGCGGGATCGTCGCGCCGAGGTGGAGGATGGCAGCGAACGCGATCCCCGAGCCGACGGTGTCCTGGACGGACACGGTGAGCCCGGCGGCGCGGGCGATGTCGCGGTGCCGCCGCCCTCGGGTGAGGCCGCCGGTTTTCGAGATCTTCAGGCCGATTCCGTCGGCGACGTCGTGGGCCGTGGTGCACGCGATGTCCTCGTCGTGCTGGGCGAGTTCGTCGAGGACGATCGGGTACGGGCAGCGGGCGCGTAGCGATGCCGTTTCGCGCCAGGTCGCGCATGGTGCTTCGAGAACGAAGTCCAGGCCTGGTGGGAGGAGCCGGAGCAGGCGTAGCGCCGCCTCCGGTAGCAGGCCGCCGTTGGCGTCGACGAGGAAGAACTCGCCGGGACGCTTGTCCGCGAGGCAGGCCGTGATCCGTTCGGCGTCCAGTGCGGGGCCGCCTTCGCTGTCGAGCGCGCCGATCTTGATCGAGTGGCCGCGGTAGCCGCGGGCACGGTGTTCGGCGACCCGGCGGCGCATGTCGTCGGGTTGTGCGGCGTAGATGGACGAGATCGTCGGCATCGGCGTGTCGGTGGATCCGCCGAGCAGGTCGCACACCGGGAGCCCGACGGACCGGCCGAATGCGTCCCAGCACGCCACGTCGAGTGCGGTTTTGGCGTCGTTGTGTCCGGCGAGGGCATGGTCCATGGCGTCGTTGATCCGGTCTGCCCGGCGCGGGTCCCGACCGAGCAGATGCGGTGCCAGCACGCTGATGCCCGCGCGCGTGCCGGCCGGGTGGGCGGCGATGTAGGTGGATCCGAACGGGGTGCTTTCGCCGAATCCTTCGGTTCCGTCGTCGCAGGTCACTCGGACGATCGAGGCGTCGAAGGAGGTGTAGGAGCGGCCACCGGACAACGTGTAGACGCCTCCGGAGTAGGGGAGGTCGACGTGGTGGAGATCGATCTTGATGATTTTCACTGCGCGTTCTCCTGGGGCAGGAGGATCAGGTTGCCGACGTGTTGCTTGGCCAGGAAGTCTTGTTGTGCGTGCACGATGTCCTCCAGCGGATACGTCCGGGCTACGGTCGGTCTGATTTCCTTGTTCCGCACGTATTCCACGAGGTTTTCGAAGACCTCGTCCTCTTGGAAGGTACAGCCGTAAAGGCTCAGATCGTTCAGGTACACCGTGCGCAGGTCGACTTCGGTGACCGGGCCGCCGATTGCGCCGGCGACCGCGTAGCGGCCTCCGCGGCAGAGGAGGTCCAGCAGCCGCGCGGAGTTCGGTCCACCCACCAGGTCGAGCACGACGTCGATGGAGCCGCGGCCCAGTTCGGTGAGCAGGTCGGCGTCCCGGTCGAGGGTCCGGTCGGCTCCCTGTTCCCGGAGGGCTGCGGCTTTCTCGGGGGAGCACACGGCGATGACGGTCGCTCCGCGCCGCTTGGCCAGCTGGACCGCGGCGAGGCCGACGCCGCCGGACGCGCCGGTGACCAGCACGCGTTCCTCGCTGAGCGCGGTTCGGGCAAGCATGTTCTCGGCGGTGGAGTAGCTGCACGGCAGGGCGGCGAGTTCGGCGTCGTTCAGGTCGGACTCGATGGCATAGGTTTCGCGTGAGGGGGTGACCACGTATTGCGCGAAGCCGCCGTCGCGGTCGCTGCCCAGGGTCCAGCATTCGAACGGGCGGTAGTCCACATAGCTGCGGAGCATGTTTCGTACGACCACTCGTTCGCCGATGCGATCCGGTGAAACCTCCTCGCCCACTGCGACGATGCGTCCGCACACGTCGGCGCCCTGGATGAGGGGGAAGCGTAACGCGGCGCCGGACCAGCTGGTCGTGGTGTCGCCGAGATCGAATCCCGTTGTGCCGCCGGAGTTCGTGTCGGCGCGGACGGTTTTCGAGTACCAGCCGACGCGGGTGTTGATGTCGGTGTTGTTGATGCCGGCGGCGGCAACTTCGATGAGAACCTCGAGTGGCCCTGGGCGAGGTGTGGGCACGTCGGTCCGGTACTGCAGTTTGTCGAATCCGCCGTGCCCGGTAAGAACGACGGCGGCCATCTGCTCGGGTATCACGCTGCTCCTGTTCTGCTGAACGCGATGGATGCGTTTGTCTCGTAATGGGTTCAGTGGGCGCGCACGAGTCCGCCATCGCAGCGCAGCTGTTCGCCGGTGATGTAGGTGGCGCGGCTGCTGGCGAGAAAAGTGACTGCCGCGGCGAATTCGTCTGGGGTGCCGAACCGTCCTGCCGGAATGTCGGCGCGGGCGGCGGCGCGGATGGCGTCCTCGGTTTCGCCGTGCCTGGCGGCCATGGCCCCGTACACCTGGCTCATGCGGTCGGTTTCGATCCGGCCGGGCAGCACGAGGTTCACGGTGACTCCGTCCGAGGCGACTTCGGCGGCCAGGGTCTTGAGGTATCCGGCGAGTGCGTTCCGGCCGACGTTGGAGGCCACGAGGCCCTCGATGGGCTGCTGGATGCCGGTGGACCCGATCGCGACGATCCGGCCCCATCCGCGCTCACGCATGCCCGGCAGCGCTGCGCCGATCAACCGCAGGTGCGGGGAGAGCAGTAGTCGGACCGCCTCCAGCGCCTCGTCGGCACTCAGCCCGTTTGCTGTGCTCGGGGCGGGACCGCCACCGTTGAGCACCAGAACGTCGACCTGGCCGAACCGCTCGACGGCCGTGTCGAGCAACCTGCGCGGTCCGTCGGGGTCGGTGATGTCCACGCCGATGCCCACGGCCGAGGGCAGTTCGGCAGCCAACTGTTCCGCGAGGTCGGCCCGGCGGCCGCCGAACACGACGTGCGCGCCTTCGGCCGCGAGCGCGCGCACGACCGCGGCCCCCAGCCCGGAGGTCGCCCCGGGCACGAGCGCGACCTTTCCGTGCAAACCGAGATCCATGTCAACCTTCCTGCTGCGTCGTTGTCGAACAATCCGGTACTGAGACCAGCCGGTCTCGGTTACGGTGCGAGGGCCGTTCCGTAGTGCCGGCTATCGAGAACCGCCTAAAGGTTGTCCCGTAA
>NZ_JALM01000185.1 GCF_000737195.2 Sciscionella sediminilitoris | reverse complement strand
TCCCGCTGAGCTAATCGCGCGAGGCGGAGGCGGGAATCGAACCCGCGTACAGGGCTTTGCAGGCCCTTGCCTAAGCCACTCGGCCACTCCGCCGTGTTTGCCGGACCATCCGGATAGACCGACATAGCTAAGGCCGAGTTCCTCGCGACCCCAACCTTTCCGAGCGGACGACGGGACTCGAACCCGCGACCCTCACCTTGGCAAGGTGATGCGCTACCAGCTGCGCTACGTCCGCCTACCCGGCTCGTTCGCCGTGGCGTATGGGGAAACTCTAGCCGACGGGCGGTGACCGCCACACACGGGGGTCACCGCCCGCCGGGGCGGCAGCGTTAGCCCATGTCGTTGGGGATGAGGCTGGCGATCGCGTCATCCACATCCACCCACAGGTGCTCGTTACCGGGGAGCACGACGTCGTAGGTGCTGTCGAGAAAATCGGCGAGTTCTTCCGCGGATGCCTCGAACATCGCATGCCCCGAAGGCGAAGTGAGCTCGAGCACGATCACACCGGGGTCATCGGTGGCCGGGCGCATCCGGACATCTCCCTCGCCCGCGTCGGCGATCAGCCCGTCGGCGAGCAGATCGCGAGCGAACACCCACTCCACCCAGCCCGAGCGGCCGGTGCGGAACGCGGCGATCACCGCATACGGGTCACGGGTGTCGTAGCGCAGCTCCACCTGCACCGGCACCGCCGGCGTCCTCGGTGCGAGCAGTTCGAACACCGAGGTGGACCGAAGCGTCACGTGGTCATTACGCATGGTCTATACCCTCCTGGTCCCTCCCTCGGCCACCTTCCGGCCGAGCGTCACGAGTGAGACGCGGCCACCCGGTGAATCCGTCGCGACTTTCGCCAATGTCACCCGGCTGGTGGACGTGACGTGATTCATGCGGTACTGCACGCAACCTCATCGCCCCCTTCGTCCTCCGGCAAGTCGGGCCATCTCCACGCAGTCTCACACACCAGGCAGACGATCTGAAGCAGATCAACCGGCGTCCGGGTGTTATATGGCTCGCTCGATATCGGATTGTGTCGCTTCGGGCACACTGGCGCCATGGAGTCTACGGATAAAGCGGGCATTCCGGTCGAGTTTCGGGCGGGTGATCGCGCGTGAAACAGCGGCTCCGCACCGTCGTCGGCGACCTGCACCGCTGGTGGGACGCCGATCCGCGCAGGCAGTTCGCCTTCCGGATCGCCATCGGCGTCCTCGGCACCCTCGTCACCGTCGGCGGGCTCATCATGATCCCGTTCCCCGGACCCGGCTGGCTGGTCGTGTTCGCCGGTCTCGGCATCCTCGCCACCGAGTTCACCTGGGCGCGCCGGTTGCTGGACTTCGCCAAGCGCTATTACAACGCCTGGCTGAAGTGGATGGGCGAGCAGAACTGGTTCGTCCGCTCGCTCGTACTCACCGCCCTGTTCGCGCTCATCCTCGCCGTGCTGTGGCTCATCGGGGTGTTCTCCCTCGTCGGCGGGTGGTTCGGCATCGAGTGGCCGTGGTTGCGCAGCCCCGTCTTCGGCGGCTGAACCGCGTGCGCTAAGCTTCTGAGCAACGGTAAGCGAGCGCGATTAGCTCAGCGGGA
>NZ_JALM01000184.1 GCF_000737195.2 Sciscionella sediminilitoris | reverse complement strand
CTGTACAGCAGCGGCGTCCCCGTCGACTGGACCGCGTACTTCGGGGACAGCGGCCGCTTTACCGAACTGCCCACCTACCCGTTTCAGCACGAACACTTCTGGCTCGCCCAGCACGATGCCCCGGACGTCGCCTCGGCGGGACTGGCCGCCGCCGACCATCCGCTGCTCGGCGCCACGGTGTCGATGGCAGATCACGACGGCGTGCTGCTGACCGGGCGGCTCTCCCTCGACCGGCATCCGTGGCTCGCCGACCACGTGGTCGGCGATCGGGTGCTCGTGCCCGGAACCGCCTTCGCCGAGCTGGCCATCCGGGCCGCCGACGAGACCGGCTGCGCGGGCGTCGAGGAACTGGTCCTGCAGGAACCACTGGTGCTGGAGCCCGGGACCGCACCCGAGGTGCAGATCGTCATCGGCCCCGCGGACGGCCACGCCCGCCGCCCAGTTTCCCTCCACTCCCGGCTGCCGGAACTTCCCTGGACCACGCACGCGACGGGCACTCTCGGCAACCCGGAGGTGGCCCCCTCCAGCGCGGACTGGCCACCGCGGGACGCGTCCGCGGTCGAACTCGACGGCGCCTATGACCGCCTCGCCGCCGCCGGGCTCGGCTACGGACCGGTGTTCCAGGGGCTGCGGCGGCTCTGGACACGTGGCGCGGAGATCTTCGCCGAGGTCGCCCTTCCCGAACCGGGCGAGGCGGACGGCTTCGGGCTGCACCCGGCCCTGCTGGACGCAGCACTCCAGGCAACCGCCGTCGCCGGGGAGGATCCGGGTGCGCTGCCGTTCGCCTGGCGTGATCTGGTGCTGCACAGCCGGGGCGCCACGGAGCTACGCGTGCACGCCCGCCCGGATTCCGGTGGCACGTTCGCGTTCGACCTGATGGACACCACCGGTGCCCCGGTCGCGTCGATCGGGGCCCTCGAGGTACGCGCGGCCGGGAGCGCACCCGCCCGCACCCGGGACGGGCTGTATCGCGTCGAGCTGGCACCCCTGCAGCGGGGAACCGGCGAGCCGCCCGCCGCCCAGGTGTTCGAGGTACCGGACGGTGACCCACTGGAGGTGGTGACCGAATCGCTGCGGGCCGTTCAGGAATTCCTCGCCGCGGAGCACGAGGAAACCCTGCTCGTCCGCACCGGTGACGGCCTCGCGCACGCCGCGGCCGAAGGACTGATCCGCGCCGCGCAGGCCGAACACCCGGGCCGGATCGTGCTGCTGCGCGGTGAAACCGGCGAGGCGGCCGCGGCCCTCGGAACCGGTGAACCCGAAGTCCACGCCCGGGACGGCGAGCTTTTCGCGCCGCGGCTGGCGCGCGTTCCCGTACCGAACGATCCCGTGCCGGAAACGAACGGAACCGTGCTCATCACCGGCGGGACCGGCGGGCTCGGCGCCGAGCTGGCCCGGCACCTGGTCCGCGCGCACGGGATCCGGCAGCTGCTGTTGGTCAGCCGCCGCGGACCGGACGCCCCTGGTGCCGAAACGCTCGCCACCGAGCTCACCGAACTCGGCGCCACGGTCCGGATCGAGGCGGCCGATGTCGCGGATCGCGCCCAGGCGCGGGCCTTGCTGGAAACCGCCGGGCCACCGGTGACCGGTGTCGTGCACGCCGCCGGGGTACTCGACGACGGGCTACTCGCCGAACTCACCCCCGAACGGCTCGCCCCGGTGTTCCATGCCAAGGCCACCGCGGCCGGGGTGCTCGACGAGCTCACCGGCGAGCTGGACTTCTTCGTGCTGTTCTCCTCGATCGCCGGAGTGGCCGGATCGGCGGGCCAGGCCGCCTATGCGGCGGCGAACACCTACCTGGACGCGCTCGCCGCCCGGCGCCGGGCCGCGGGCAAACCGGCGCAGGCACTGGCCTGGGGCCTGTGGCGGCACGGCATGGGAAGCGGGCTCACCGGAACCGACCGGGAGCGGATCGGCCGGGACGGGTTCGGTGCCCTGGAACTAGACGAAGGACTGGCCCTGTTCGACGCGGCCCTGGCGGAGGGCACCGAGCTGCTGGTACCGGCCCGGCTCGACCTGGCCGGAGCCCGGAAAACCGCGCGGGACAGGGAGATCTCCCCGTTGCTGCGCGGACTGGTGCGGGTGCGCACGCGCCGCACGGCGGCGAGCCGGGCCGAACCGGGCGGGCTCGCGAACCGCCTGGCGGCGCTGCCCGAAGCCGAACGCGAACCGCTGCTCGCCGAACTGGTCGGCGGCCGGGTCGCCGCGGTACTCGGCCGCTCCGGCCCGGAAAGCGTCGAATCCTCCCGGCCGTTCACCGAACTCGGCTTCGACTCGCTCACCTCCGTGGAGCTGCGCAACGAACTCGGTACGGAGACCGGGCTCCGGCTGCCCGCGACCCTGGTGTTCGACCACCCGACACCGGCGGACGTGGCCCGATTCCTCATGGCCCAGCTGTCCGGGGAGGAACAGGAGGTCACCCTGCCCGAATCGCCGGGGTCCGTTTCCGACGAGCCGATCGCGATCGTGTCGATGGCCTGCCGGTATCCCGGCGGGGTGCGCTCGCCCGAGGACCTGTGGAATCTCGTGGACGCCGGAACCGACGCGATCTCCCCGTTCCCCGAACGGCCCGGCTGGGATGCGGACGCGCTCTACGACCCGGAACCCGGCCGCCCGGGCAAGACCTATACCCGGCACGGCGGATTCCTGCACGATGCCGGGGAGTTCGATCCGGAGTTCTTCGGGATCTCGCCGCGCGAGGCCTTGGCGATGGACCCGCAACAGCGGCTGCTGCTGGAGATCAGCTGGGAAGCCCTCGAACGCGCCCGGCTCGATCCCGTCTCGCTCAAGGGAAGCGCGACCGGTGTGTTCGCCGGGATCATGTACTACGACTACGCGGCGAAACTCGCCTCCGTACCGGACAGCGTCGCCGGATTCCTCGGCACCGGCACCTCGGCGAGCGTGCTCTCCGGGCGGATCGCCTATCAGCTGGGACTGGAGGGCCCGGCGGTATCGGTGGACACCGCCTGTTCCTCCTCGCTGGTCTCGCTGCACCTCGCGGCCCGGGCGCTGCGCGCGGGAGAGTGCACCATGGCACTGGCCGGTGGCGTCACCGTGATGGCGACCCCGGAGACCTTCCTCGATTTCGCGCGGCAGCGGGGACTCGCTCCGGACGGCCGCTGCAAGTCGTTCTCCGCCGCGGCCGACGGAACCGCCTGGTCCGAGGGCGCCGGTGTGCTGGTGCTGGAGAAGCTGTCCGACGCGCGGCGCAACGGGCACCC
>NZ_JALM01000183.1 GCF_000737195.2 Sciscionella sediminilitoris | reverse complement strand
AAAGGGGGCGACGCTGTCGGGCCGTCTCCGGTTGACCGTGGACGCCTCGGATCGAAGCACCACCTGATCACCGATGGCACCGGCATTCCGCTCGCAGTCACACTGACCGGCGGCAACGTTCACGATAGTACCCAACTGTTCCCACTGCTGGACGCGATTCCAGTGATACGCGGGAAACGCGGTAACCCGTTCACCCGACCCCGATGGCTGTTCGCCGACCGCGGCTACGACTCCGACCCACACCGTGCGAGGCTCCGACACCAAGGAATCGTCCCAAAAATCGCCCGACGTAACACCAAACACGGCTCCGGACTCGGCAAACACCGCTGGGTCGTCGAACGCGGATTCGCCTGGCTCCACGCATTCAAACGCCTCCGCACCCGCTACGAACGCCGAGCCGACATCCACTACAGCCTCCTCAAACTCGCCTGCGTCCTCATCTGCCACCGAACACTCACAACATCATTTTGAAACCATCTC
>NZ_JALM01000182.1 GCF_000737195.2 Sciscionella sediminilitoris | reverse complement strand
GTGCCGCAGCGCGCTCATCACCCAGCGCCACTGGGCGGTGCCCAGAAACTGTCAACCTAGGTTGGGCGAGTGAACTGGATCAGCCGTTGACGAGTTGGCTGACTCGCTGCTTGGACAGGGTGAGCACATCGGCGACTTCTTGTTGAGACAGGCCCGAGTCCTCGATCAGTGTGTGTACTGCGGCGCGCGTCTCCTCGGCAGCCTCGGCGTTGGCGCGGGTGGCAGCTTCGCGTAACTGTCGGGCGTGCTCCAACCGTTGGTTAGCTAGGTCCGGCAGGCTCACTTCGACTGTCAACTCGATTGACTCGGGGTCAACATCGTCCATCACCGCCACCAGGTCCCGTGCGGTGTCCTCCACCTCGGAGAAGCGCTTCGCTTGTGTCCAACGGTCCACTCCGGCGACGTAGACAAGCCAGAACTTCTCACCGCGTTCCACACGCACCTGATACATGGTCACTTCCACCACCGCCTTCCCAGCTTCGGTTCGCACTCCTTGCAGACCATTTCGGCGTACCGGTTGTCCACTTCGCTGTGCGGTTCGATTGGGATCATGAGCCCGTCCAGCGAGTAGACATCGTGGCGGGCACCATGGCGCTTCACTTCGAACGTGAGGTCGTGGGATCGTGCCGCTTTGGTGATCCGCTTGATGAGGTCTGCCCGCTTCACATGATAAGTCTACCCCGGGGTAGACGCAATAGTCAATCCCGGGGTAGACGATTTGCTGCTGGATGCCGTCCGTGCTCAGATCGGGAGCTTGCGGAAGATCGGCCGCGGGACGTGCCGCAGCGCGCTCATCA
>NZ_JALM01000181.1 GCF_000737195.2 Sciscionella sediminilitoris | reverse complement strand
GCCGTGGAGAACCGGCACTTTCTGCGGCGTGCGGTGCGGTTCGCCGCGGAGCAGGGGATCCGGCAGTTCCTGGATCTGGGTGCCGGTATTCCGAACGTGAACCCGACGCATGAGGTGGCGCGGGCGGTCAATCCGGACACCAAGGTCGTGTACGTGGACAGCGAACCGGTCGCGGTCATCGAGGCGCGCCGAAAGCTGGAGGGGGACCAGAATCCCTTGTCGTGCAGGCGAAACTCCAGGACGTGGACACGGTTCTGCAGCAGTCGGCCGCCCTGTTGGACTTCAGCGAGCCGGTCGCGGTGATGATGGTGGCGATCCTGCACTTCGTTCCCGAGGAGGACGATCCGAGGGGAATCGTGAACCGGTACGCGGAGGCCACCGCGCCGGGCAGTTACCTGATCGCCTCGCACGGCACCGCGGAGGGGCCCGCCGGTGAACGGGTGGGACAAGCCGCCGCACAGTACGAGGGCAAGGCGAACTATTCGGCGCATCTGCGTACCAAGGAGGAGTTCGCTGCGATCGTGGCAGCCTACGAACTCGTGGAGCCCGGTATCGATTGGACGAAATCGTGGCGCCCGGACGGAGCCCTGACGTCGGGCGAGGAGGTCGCGATCTACGCGGCGGTCGGGCGGAAAGACTGAACATGGCGGAGGAGCCGGAGATCGACACCGACACACCGAGTGTGGCGCGGGTCTACGACTACTATCTGGGCGGCGGGGCGAACTTCAAGGCGGACCGGGAGCTCGCGCGGCGCACGATCGAGGTGCTGCCCGAGGTGCGTGCCGCGGCGACCGCGAACCGGCATTTCCTGCGGCGTGCGGTGCGGTTCGCCGCGGAGCAGGGGATCCGGCAGTTCCTGGATCTGGGTGCCGGTATTCCGAATGTGAACCCGACGCACGAGGTGGCGCGGGCGGTGCACCCGGACGCGAAGGTCGTGTACGTGGACAGCGA
>NZ_JALM01000180.1 GCF_000737195.2 Sciscionella sediminilitoris | reverse complement strand
GTGCCGGTTCTCCACGGCGACGGCGCGCGCTTCCGGCAACACCTTGAGCACCTGCTGCGCGAGTTCCCGGTCGGCCTTGAAGTTCGCTCCGCCGCCCAGGTAGTAATCGTAGGCACGGGCGACGTTCGGTGTCGTGGAGTCGATCTCCGGCTCGTCCCGCATGATCACCCTTTCGCTCCGACGGCCGCGTAGATGGCGACAGCTTCGTCCGAGTCCGTAGTCTGCTCATCGGGCCGCCAGGCGCGCGCCCAGGTGATGCCCGGTTCCACCAGTTCGTAGGACGCCAGGATCGCGGCGAACTCGTCCTTGCTGCGCAGATGCACGTTGTAGTTGGCGCGTTCCTTGTACTCGCCGACGACATCGTGCAGCCGGTTCCCGAGATCTCCGTCCGCCGTGCCGTGCGAGGCGATCAGGTAACTGCCCGGCGCGCTGGTCTCCGCGTACCGGTTCACGATTCCCCTCGGATCGTCCTCCTCCGGGACGAAGTGCAGGATCGCCACCATCATCACCGCGACCGGCTCAGTGAAGTCCAGCAACGCCGCCGACTGCTTCAGTACCGCGTCGACGTCCTGCAGTTCCGCTTGCACGACAAGGGAATTCTCATCGCCCTCGAGCTTGCGGCGGGCGTGGATGGCCGCGACGGTCTCGCTGTCCACGTACACGAC
>NZ_JALM01000179.1 GCF_000737195.2 Sciscionella sediminilitoris | reverse complement strand
CAGTAGTGGGTGCGGCGGAACGGATACGTCGGCAACCCCGCAGGAACCACACCCGAACCCACCAACCCAGACCAATCCACCCCCACACCCGAACACCACACCTGACCCAACACCCACAACCACCGCGACCAACCACCCTCACCACGCCGCAACGACTCCCCCACAACAACATCCACACCCCCAGCCTCACCACACTCCACCACCGCACCCACCAACACCGGATGCGCACTCACCTCAACAAAACACCGAAAACCCCCACCCACCAACACCGAAACCGCATCCGCAAACCGAACACTCCCCCGCAGATT
>NZ_JALM01000178.1 GCF_000737195.2 Sciscionella sediminilitoris | reverse complement strand
TCCGCCGCACCCACTACTGGGCCCTGCCCGCCGAACCGGAACTCGCGGACGGGCAGCCTGATCCGGTCTCCGCGCAGCTGTGGCGGGCCGTGGATGAAGCCGATCCGGCCGCGCTCGAACTCGATCCGGGCAGCACGCTCGCCGAGGCGTTTCCGCGGCTGTCCGCATGGCGGGCCAGGCAGGAAAGTGAACGCCGCGTCGAGGACTGGCGGTACCGCATCACCTGGCGGCCGCTCACATCCGGAACACCCGCGGACCCGGCGCGCTGGCTGCTGCTCGTGCCCGCCGTCCCCGAGGATGCCGAATCGACCGCCGCGCTCGCCTCCGAACTGGCCGCCGCGACCGGTGCCGCGATCCAGGTGTTCGTTCCCGGGGAGGACGGCAGCGGGCTCGCCGCGGCCCTGCGCGAGCACCGCCCCGAGGTGCTGCTGAGCCTGCTCGGGCTCGGTGAACGCAGCGGCGAGGGTGCGGCGAACCCGGCCGCGCTGGACACGATCACCGTGCTCCGGACCCTCACCGAGACCACGGATGTGCCTGCCCGCCTGTGGTGCATCACCCGGAATGCCGTGGCCGTGGACAGCACCCCGCAGGGCCTCGAACCGTCCGCGGACGCACCGGATCCGTACGCCGCTCAGCTCTGGGGCCTCGGCCGGGTCGCCGCGCTCGAGCACCCCGAGTGCTGGGGCGGGCTCATCGACCTGCCCGGCATCGGGGACGGCTCCGTGGCCGCGGACCTGGTGCGGGCCGTGCTGCGCGGTGACGGAGAGGACCAGCTCGCGATCCGCGGGACGCAGCTGTTCGGCCGAAGGCTGTGCCGGGCCGCGGGTCCCCGGACGGCAGGCCAGGTCCGGCCGCGCGGTACGGCCATCGTGACCGGCGGCACCGGGGCGCTCGGTGCCCACCTCGCGCGCTGGCTCGAGGAGATCGATCACCTCGTGCTCGTCAGCAGGCGCGGACCGGAGGCCGAGGGCATCGCCGAACTGCGCACCGAACTCGAGGACCGGGGCACCCGGTTGACCGTGCTGGCCCGCGATGTGACCGATCCGCTCGCGGTCGCGGAACTCGTCGAGCAGTACCCGCCGGACCTCGTGGTGCACGCCGCGGGAGCGATGGAACTGACCCGTCTGGCCGAACTCACCGCCGGGGAATACGAGCAGGTGCTGTCCGCGAAGGTCGTGGGCGCGGAGAATCTGGACGCCGCGCTCGGTGACCGCGAACTGGACGCGTTCGTGCTGTTCTCCTCGATCTCCGGGGTGTGGGGAGTCGCCGAGCACGGCGCCTATGCCGCGGCGAACGCGCACCTGGACGCGCTCGCCGCCCGCCGCGGCGCGCTCGGGCGCCCGGCGCTCTCGGTGGCCTGGGGACCGTGGTCGGGCGGTGGGATGATCGCCGAATCCCTCACCGAGATCCTGGCCCGCCGCGGTGTTCCGCTGATCGACCCGGAACCCGCGCTCACCGGGCTCGGGCGGGCGCTCGCCCGCGGTGACCGGCAGCTCGCGCTCGCCGAGGTGGACTGGGCCGCCTTCGGCCCGGTGTTCACCAGTTCCCGCCCCAGCCCGCTGCTGGACGAGCTGCCCGAGGTGCGCGCGGCGCTCGAACCGTCCACTGTGGACACCGAGATCGGGCAGGAATCCGGGAGCGGTGCCTTCGCCGCGCGGGTCGCCGAAGCCGAACCCGAGGAGGCCAAGCGGATCGTCGCCGAACTCGTCCGCACCGAGCTGGCCACGGTCCTCGGCCATCCCGATCCGGCGGCGATCGATATGCACCGGGCATTCTCCGAGATCGGGGTCGATTCGCTCGGCGCGGTCAAGCTGCGCCGCGCCCTGCTCGAGGCCACCGGAATCACCATGGCCACCACGATCGTCTTCGACCATCCCACTCCGGCACGGCTGGCGGACTGGCTGGTGTCCCGGTTGGCGGGCACCGATTCCAGCGCTCGCGCCACGGTTTCCGATTCCGGTTCGCCGGAGGAGGATCCGGTGGTCGTGGTCTCGGTCGGCTGCCGGTTCCCCGGGGAGGTCCGCTCCGCCGAGGACATCTGGGAAGTGGTGCACGGTGGCGTGGATGTACTGTCCGGCTTTCCCACCGATCGCGGCTGGCCCGCCGGGCTCGTGGACCGGGATCCGGACGCCACCGGACGGTCCACAGTGGACCGTGGCGGTTTCCTGACCGGTGCCGGTGAGTTCGATGCGGGGTTCTTCGGGATTTCCCCCCGGGAGGCCCTGGCGATGGATCCGCAGCAGCGGGTGCTGCTGGAGTGCGCCTGGGAGGCGATCGAGGGCGGCGGCATCGATCCCCGCTCGCTGCACGGCAGCCGCACCGGTGTCTACATCGGCATGGCCGATCAGGACTACGCGCGCCTGCTGCGCGGTGAGGACACCGCCGAGGCCCATCTGGCGACCAGCGTGGCCAACAGCGTGGCCTCGGGCCGGATCGCGTACGTGCTCGGCCTGGAGGGCCCGGCGCTGACCCTGGACACGGCGTGTTCCTCCTCGCTGGTTGCGCTGCATCTCGCGGTGCGCGGACTGCGCGCGGGGGAGTGCGAACGGGCGCTCGTCGGCGGCGCGATGATCATGTCGAATCCCGATCAGTTCATCCGGTTCAGCCGCCAGCGTGGTCTGGCCCCGGACGGCCGGTGCAAGCCCTTCGCGGCCGCCGCCGACGGTTTCGCGCTCTCCGAAGGGGCGGCGGTGATTCTCGTGGAGCGGTTGTCCGTGGCCCGCGCCGAAGGGCATCGGGTGCTGGGGGTGGTCCGCGGGACCGCGGTGAACTCCGATGGTGCCTCGAACGGGCTTTCCGCGCCGAACGGACTGGCCCAGCAGCGCGTCATCCGGTCCGCGCTCGACGATGCCGGACTGGCGGCCGCGGACATCGACACCGTCGAGGCGCACGGGACCGGAACCGCGCTCGGCGACCCGATCGAGGCGGGCGCGCTGCTCGAGGTGTTCGGCGCGGAACGCACGGAACCGCTCTGGATCGGCTCGGTGAAATCGAACCTCGGCCACACCCAGACCGCCGCCGGGCTCGCCGGGCTGATCAAGACACTGCTCGCCATGCGCCACGCGGTACTGCCCCCGACACTGCACGTGGACGCGCCGAGCCCGCATGTGGACTGGGAATCCGGAGCGGTGCGCCTGCTCACCGAGGAACGCCCCTGGCCGCGTGGCGAACGTCCGCGCCGTGCCGGGGTTTCCTCCTTCGGGATCAGCGGCACCAATGCGCACGTGATCCTCGAGGAACCCCCGCGCGAACCCGAAACCGCGGCGGAGCCCGAGCCCGTCGTGGCGCTCCCGTTGTCCGCGCGTGCTCCCGAGGCGCTCGCCGCCGGGGCCGGGGCGCTGGCCGAACACCTGGAAACGACAGGGAATCCGGACGCGACCGCAGCCGGACTGGTGCGCCGCACCGGTTTCGAGGAACGTGCCGTGGTGCTCGCCGGGACCGAACACCCGGACGTGGCGGCGCACCTGCGAGCCCTCGCGGAAGGGGGACAACCGGCCTCGGTCGTGCGCGGCTCGGTGTCCGCCGCCATGGCCGATTCCCGCGGGGTGGTGTTCGTGTTCCCCGGTCAGGGTGCGCAGTGGGCCGGTATGGGTGCGGAATTGCTGGAGTGTTCCGCGGTTTTCCGGGACCGGCTCACCGAGTGCGCGGCCGCGGTGCTGGCCGCGGGCGGCCCGGATGTGCTCGCGGTACTGCGATCCGGTGCGGAACTGGACGATGTCGCGGTCGTGCAGCCGGTTTCCTGGGCGGTGATGGTTTCCCTTGCCGCGCTGTGGGAATCGGCCGGGATCGAACCCGCCGCGGTCCTCGGGCATTCACAGGGCGAGATCGCGGCCGCGGTGGTCGCGGGTGCACTATCGGTCGCCGAGGGAGCCCGGGTGGTGGTCTCCCGGGCACTGGCCCTGCGCGCGGTGGCCGGTTCGGGCGCGATGGGGTCCCTCGCGGAGAGCCCGGATGCCGTACGGAAACGCTTGGCAGGCCGGGATTCGGTCGTGGTGGCCGCGGTCAACGGACCCACCTCGGTGGTGATCTCCGGCGCGCTCGGCGAGGTCGAGGCCGTGCTGGCCGAAGCCGTCGGGGACGGGGTGCGGACCCGGCTGCTTCCGGTGGACTATGCCTCGCATTCCCCGCTGATGGAGCCCCTGGCGGAGCCGATCACCGAGGGACTGGCCGGGATCCGGTGCGCCGCCCCGCGGGTGCCGTGGTTCTCCACCCTGCGCTCGGACTGGATCACCGAGGAACTCGATCCGGGGTACTGGTTCGCGAATCTGCGGGGGAGTGTT
>NZ_JALM01000177.1 GCF_000737195.2 Sciscionella sediminilitoris | reverse complement strand
CCCCGGGGCACACCAAGAATACGTCCTCCCCCGACAAACCGAACCCATTGATAGGCAAGGAGAACCCGCCACCGAAAAGGACGACTAGCCTTGGACATGCACCCGTTCACTTTGGTTTATTGACGATTTGCTGATTGTGCAGCACTGGCCTCCGCCCTTACCTCAGCGACAAGCCTTCTCGAACGCCTGGCACCGACCCCTAATCGTTTCCGTAGATTCTCTGCCGAGATCGGTCGGGGATACTCGCGCCGGTGTTCGGCATCTTCGCGACGTGCATACGCTAATAGCTCGTCTTCGTCGCGGCACATCCCGTTTGCCGTGTTCCGTTCCGACCATACAGTCGATGACCCCAGAGTGAACCGAGCCCCTTGCGCGCTCACGTACGTGGCGACCACCTGGTCTCGATCAGCAAGCGGATCCCGCAGTGCGCGCAGAAGACCCGGGCCAACCTCGGACCAGCCGATCAACAACAAGGGACCGACCGCATCGAACGCCACCTTACCCCACGCTCCGTGAGCTACCGGATCAGCCACGTTCAACCCCAGAGTCACCACACTGGCGGCCAAGAGCAGTCGGCGGACAGGTTTCAAACCGTCCTCGCCCACCCCGCAGACCGCCAGGTGCCGGGGCCCCACGAGCAGACCAAGCACCGTCAAATCCACCGCAGGAGCGACCAGCGGAGCAACGTACATCGGTACCCCGATCCCCAAGGCCAAATGCAGCACATTCCCGAAGCCGAACAGGAACGTGAACCCGATGACCAGCCCATCATCAGCGACACGAACCGGGCAACCGCCGAAGACGACATCACGACCGCCTCCCACCCAGCTCGGGAAGCGGGAAGCTCGCCTCGATCACGAGCTTGCCCATCAATTCCTGCTGGTCATCCCCGTCCCCATCCTTTGCGCGCCTCGCCGGGGCGCCCACGGGCAGGTCAGAGCCGATTCGCCGATGCTCTACGCGGACCGCTTCCGGCCGAAGGGACTTTTTGAGGACTCTGGCCGGGTCCCTTGGACCACGGCCCCAGGGGAACTTGCCGGATCAGCTGAGTGTCTGACTCTCGGTCGCCAGCTTCTCCTGGCTGGCCGCCCACGACGCCAACAGGGCCAGGCCGTCCGCGGTCGCCGTGTCGGCGGGCGCGGTGTAGATGTTCAGGAGCAGGCCGGGGTCGGCAGGCAGATCCATCGACTCGACGTCCAGATCGAGTCGGCCCACTACCGGATGGTGCACGCGCTTGCGTCCGGACCGGTGCAGCCGAACGTCCTGGGATGCCCACCGCTGCCGGAACAGTTCACTGCACGTCGACAGTTCGCCGACCAAGGCGATCAGTTCCTCGTCGTGCGGATTGCGACCGGCTTCCATGCGGAGCTTCGCGGCCACATCACCGGCGATGCGGTCGTAGTCGACGAAAAACGGTTCAGCCGCTTCGGGATCCAGATACACGAACCGCGCGGTGTTCACCGGCCGTCGCGCTCCGGCCAGCATCGGTGCGTACAGCGCGCGGGCCAGTTGATTCATGGCCAGCACGTCATAACGGCCGTTGCAGATCCAGGCCGGCGCATCGGTGATGGCCTCGAGCACCTGCAGAAGCGCCCGGCGCACCGGCACGACGGGTCGCCGTCGACGCGCACCGCCGGGCGCCCTGGACTGCCGTGCGAGGTGGAACAGGTGATCGCGCTCGGCTTCGTCGAGTTGCAAGGCAACGGCCAACGCGTCGAGTACCCCGTCGGAGGCACCGGTGAGGCTGCCGCGCTCCATACGCACGTAGTAGTCGACCGATACGCCCGCCAGGAGAGCCACCTCTTCGCGGCGCAGACCCTTGACCCGGCGATTGCCGCCATAGGCAGGCAAACCGGCCTGCTCCGGCGTGATCCGCGCGCGACGCGAGCTCAGGAATTCCTTGATCTCGGTACGCAAATCGATCGTGGCCACCCCTTCACCATAGGCCCTGGCAGAAAAGGCCGCGTCCGCGTTCAGGTGCCTGATGCGGTCGTGGCGATGCCGCCGTCGCTCGGGATGACGGTGCCCGTGAGGTAAGACCCGGCCCGGCTGGCGAGGAACACGGCGACACCTGCCATGTCGTCATCGCGGCCGAGCCGGCGCAGCGGGGCCTTCGCCGCGATCGTGTCCCCCATGGCATCGAGGGTGGCGGCCATCATCTGCGATGGGAACGGTCCCGGGGCCACGGCGTTCACCGTGATCTGCTGTGGGCCCAGTTCCCTGGCAAGCACTCTGGTGAGTTGGTGGAGTGCCGCCTTGCTGCCGGCGTACGAATAATTGGGCGACTCGGCGACGTGGATGGCGGCGATACTGCCGATGTTGATGATCCGGGCGGGGTCATCGGCGGTGCCCGCCCGGCGAAGCGCGGGGAGCAGTGCCTGCACCAGCCAGAACGGCGACTTCACATTGAGGTCGAGCACCGTGTCCCAGGCCTCGTCCGGGAACGTCTCCAGCGGCTCGCGCCACATCGCTCCCGCATTGTTGACCAGGATGTCCAGGCCTTCGGAGCCGGCCTCGACCAGATCAGCAAGACGCCGGCACTCGTCGTGTCTGGACAGATCGGCGGGGATTGCTTGCACATCACCGAATTCGGACAGCAGATGCTGCGCCTGCGCGCACGTGCCCGCCTTGCGTGAGCTGATGATGACGCGGGCCCCCGCCTGCAGGAGGCCGCGCGCGATCATCATCCCGATGCCCTTGGTTCCGCCAGTGACAAGTGCGCGTTTCCCACTGAGATCGAAGAGTTCCGCGTGCGTGGTGAATCGGTTGTCCGCCATCGGTTTTCGTCCCCTCTGCCATGCACCACGCACGTGTCCATGGAATGTCGTGGCGCTTCCGTTTCCCCAGCCTGACAAGCGTCCTGGGCTTCGGGGAGATCCTGGTGATACAGGTACTGGGAGAACCCCCATCCCCGCGGCGCGCGGAACTCACCGAGCGCACGTCCTCGATGAGCGAAACGAACCAGGGGTTGACTTGCTAGCCATTTCAGTCGAGACTGAAATGGCTAGCAAGAGATAACCTAGGAGAGGTGATGGGGATGGCCCCGCGATCCGAACAGGTGATGTTCAACAGCCTTGGTACCCGGTGCGCCGGTGACCTGTACCTGCCGGAGGTGGACACCCCCGTTCCCGGCTTGGTGCTTGGCCACAGCGGCGTGATGGTCAAGGAGGCCTTGGCGGTGTTCGCGCCGTATTTCGTGCGCGCCGGTTTCGCGGTGCTCGCCATCGACTACCGCACGGTCGGCTCCAGCGAGGGTGAACCTCGGTGCCTGGACTACCCGGAACGGCAGGTAGAGGATTTCCGCAGTGCGATCTCCTATCTGCAGACCAGGCCGGAGGTGGACGCGGCGCGTATCGGCTTGTGGGGCGTGAGCATGGGCGGCTCGGTCGCGACGCAGGCCGCGGTGCTCGATCGTCGCGCGCGCTGTGTCGTGGTACAGAGCCCCAGTGTGTGGAACGGATGGCGGTATCTGGAGCGCTCGCTCGGCCGCAGCGGTGCGCACGCGCTGCGCGACCGGCTGGACGAGGACTGGCAGGCGCGCTATGCGGGCGAGGACAGTGCCCGGGTCCCGCACCTGAGCCTGACGGGCGAGACCGTGCGTGAGACACCGGATCTGGCCGGAGAGCTGTTCCCCACCTACCGCAACGAGAAAACACTCGACTCCACCGAGCACCTGCTCACCTTCAGCCCGGAGGACCTGATCCACCGGCTGGCGCCGACCCCGCTGCTGATGGTCGCCAATGGTGGCTGGGACCCGTACCACATGCTCGAGGAGGCACAGGGCGCCTTCGCCAGGGCAGGCGAACCGAAGAAACTCGAAGTCCTGCCCTACGACGTGCTCGGCCTCTACACCGGCCCCGGGCTCGACGAGGCGATGGCGCTGGCCGTGGACTGGTTCGACCGCTATCTCCGGAAGACCCGCCTCGTCACCACCACTCCCACGCCCACTCGCGAGTCGGTGGTCGCCATGACACAGTGACGGGTCGAAGAGCAGCCGAGGAGGACGCACCATGTCCGGTGAGGACGACCAGGAAGTACTGCGGTGGGTGGAGCAGGTCGCCACGTTCTGCGTGGAGGAGTGGGGACTGCCGCCGATCACCGGACGCGTCCTCGGGTTGCTGATGATCTGCGACCCACCGGAGCGCTCGGCGGGCGAGATCGCCGAGACGATCCAGGCCAGCCGGGCCTCGCTGACCTCGAACATGCGGTTCCTCACCGCTATCGGGCTGGTCCGCAAGGTCCGGGTCCCCGGCGACCGCACCGCCTACTACCGCATCGAGGACGATGCCTGGCACAAGGTGATCCAGCGCAAGCTCGACAGCCTCGCCGCGTTCGGTGACATCGCCGAGCAGGGCATCGCCCTCGCCGGTGGCAACGGACCTCGTACCGAGCGCATCCTCGCTGCCCGGCAGTCGCTGACCTGGCTCCGGGACATCGCCGCGCGCAATCCTCCGGAAACCTGAGGGCCGGAACCGTTCTGTCTCATCGGCGGTACAGCCCGACGAACTCACCGAATACCCGGCCCGAACCCGAAACGTGGATCGCCGGACGATCCTCAGCCCTCCGCGAGGTTCGGCGGGAAACCTCCGGTGGCGATCGGGCCCCAGCGGTCGATGCCGACCCGGATCAGGGATTTGTTCTGCCGGGCCATCGCCGCGCGGTACTCCGCCCAGTCGGGGTGTTCACCGGAGATGCAGCGGAAGTACTCGACCAGCCCGTCCAGTGCCTCGGGCATGTCGAGCACTTCCGCGTTCCCGTCCACCTGGACGTACGGGCCGTCCCATTCCTCGGAGAGCACGCACAGCGAGACCCGCGGGTTCCGCCGGATGTTGTGCGCCTTCGCCCGCTGCGGGTAGGTCGAGATCACGATCCGGCCCTGCGGGTCGACCCCGCAGGTGACCGGGGACAGCTGCGGGGTGCCGTCCCCGCGGGTCGCGACGAGCACGGCGCGGTGCCGCGGGGTGATGAACTCCAGCAATTCCTGCCGTTCGACGGTCTCGCTGGTGGCGATCCGGGGCATGGGTCCTCGATTCGTACGGTTCCTGGAGACCCGCCCGAACCTACCGGGGAGCCCCCGAGGGCCGTGGCCGCGGTTCCGGATTACCGTCCCGGTTCGCGCCCGGTGACGACCGCGCCATTGCGCGGCAGCGAACCGTCGAACGTCAACGGCAGTGCGGTGGCGTGCTCGGCTTCGCGGCCCTCGATCGCCTGGACGTGCACGTGCGGTTCGGTGCTGTTGCCGGAGTTCCCGCAGCGGCCGAGCGGATCCCCGGCACGCACCCGTTGCCCGGCACGTACCTGGACACTGCCGTGCCGGAGGTGGCAGAGGGCGAGCACGGCGCCCGCGTACTCGAGCAGCACGTGGTTTCCGGCGAGCGCCACCCAGCCCGCGCTGACCCGCCCGCGCTGAGTCAGGGCGTAGCCGAGCGAGGGCAGGCCGCGGTAGGCCCGGTGATCGGGCTCGGTGTCGTGCACGGCGAGGACGACTCCCGCGGCCGGGGCCAGGATCGGGCGTCCGAAGCCGGGGAATCGTTGCGGCGGTTCCGGCCGCAGGAGGGAGCCGAACCCGATCGGGGCTGTGCCACCGGAGTCACCGATCGGCACGAAATCGATCGCGTAGGACGAGGCGAACAGCGTCGTGCCGTGGCTGGGCACCCGGTCGGCGGGGCTGTTCTGGACGAGCCAGCGGCCGGCGAACGGATACTCCAGATCGATCGCAGCGACCACGCGACTCCTCTCCACGCTCCGGCGCCGCCCGGAGCGCACCCATTCTGCCATCGCCCGAATTCCGGAGTATCGAACAGAATCGAGCTCCGCCGGTGACCGGGACCGCGGTCCTCAGGCGAGATCGCTGTCGTGCACCAGAAGCGCGAGCTGGGTGCGGTTGTCGACCTTGAGTTTCGTCAGGATCTGGGTGATGTGCGCCTTGACCGTGGCCACGCTCATGTAGAGGGTGGCGGCGATCTCGGCGTTGCTGCCACCCTCGGCGATGGCGAAGGCGACTTCCCGTTCCCGGGCGGAGAGCGCGCGCAGCGCTTCCCGTGCCCGCTCCTGGGTTCCGGACTTGGCGACGACGCGGTCCATCAACTGGCGGGTGATCTTCGGGGACAGCGCGGCCTCGCCGGTGGCGACCTGGGTGATCGCCTCGACGATCTGGGTGGGTGAGGAGTCCTTGACCAGGAATCCGCCCGCCCCGGCACGCAGTGCGGCGAGCACGTTGTCGTCGGTGTCGAAGGTAGTCAGGACGAGGATCTCGGGTGGTTCGTCCCGGGATCGCAGCCGCTCGGTGGCCTCGACGCCGTTCATCCGCGGCATCCGCAGGTCCATGAGCACGACATCGGGGGCGTGCTCGCCGACGGCGGTGATGGCCTCGTCTCCGTCGGCGGCCTCCCCCACCACGGTGATGCCGCCCGCACCGTCGAGCATCATCACCAGGCCCGCGCGCACGAGCGCGTCGTCGTCGACGATGAGCACCTTGATGGTCACGCGCTCCATGGTAGCCAGGACCGCAGGCGGAATTCCTCGTCGCCCGTGTAGTGGTCGAGGGTGCCACCGGCCAGCCGCGCCCGCTCGGTCAGCCCGATCAGCCCGGTGCCGCTGCCCGGCACGAGCGGCGCCGCCGAGGCCGGAAGCGGGTTGCTGACCTCGATGCTCAGGCCGACCTGCGGTCCTCCGCCGAGCGTGACGTGCACCGGCTGGTCGGCGGCGTGTTTGCGGGCGTTGGTCAGTGCCTCGCGCACGATCCGGTACGTGGTCCGGCCCGCGGTCGCGGGAGCGGCCTCGGGCTCGGTGACCGAGTCCCGCAGGTGCACGACCATCCCGGCCTGGCGCGATTCCTCGATCAGTGCGGGCACGTCGGCCAGCCCGGGCTGCGGGCCGCTGATACTCCCCGAGTTCTCGTCCTCGCGCAGCACGGCGATGACGTCCCGGAGTTCACCGAGGGCGTCGTGCACGCCGGTGCGGATGACCGCGGCGGCCTTGGAGAGCCGTTCGGGCGCGGAGTCCGGGCGGTATTCGAGCGCACCCGCGTAGGTCGCCACGAGGGAGAGCCGGTGGGCGAGCACATCGTGCATC
>NZ_JALM01000176.1 GCF_000737195.2 Sciscionella sediminilitoris | reverse complement strand
TTGAAACCATCTCTTAGACAGTGCTCTTGCCGCGCGGCTAGGTTGGCCGCATGCGTATTCTTTTCACCGCCATGCCCGGTTATGGCCTCACCCTGCCGCTCGTGCCGCTCGCCTGGGCGGCCCGGGCTGCCGGGCACGAGGTGCTGTTCGCCAGCGCGGCCCCGATGGCCCCGGTGCTGGCCGAAGCCGGGCTCACGGTCGCCGATACCTGCCCCGGACGGGATATCTGGGCGGAATTCACCAAAATGGTCATGGAACCCGATTCTTCGGATATGTCCGAAGAATTGCGGGCCGCGGCAGGCTCGGGAGCGCCGTTCGGATTCTTCGCGCTGACCATGACGGGCAGGACGATCGAATGCGGCCGGGATTTCGGCGCCGATCTGGTGGTGTACACCTCGGATCACATGGCGGGGCCGTACGTGGCCGCGAAGCTCGGGGTGCCCGCTCTGGAGGCGGGCAACCGGGTCTCCTGGTCGATGCGGGACAAGGATTTCCGGGATCGCTCGGAAACGCTGAACGACACGGTGATCAACGAGGCCTTGCGGGAGAAACACGGCATCACCGGGGAACTGCCGGAACCCGTGGCGCGCATCGATCTCCGCGCGCCGAGCATGGGCGGGATCAGCGCGGAGGAACCGGATCACCGGGACGGCAGGCCGTGGTGGCCGATGCGGTACGTGCCCTACAACGGCGGGGTCGTCGCCCCGGCCTGGGCGCTCGGCGAACCGAAACGGCCACGGGTGCTCGTCACGCTCGGCACCGTCGTGCCGATCATGGCCGGGGTCTCCAACCTCTCGGTCGTACTCGAGGCCCTCGCCGGTCTGGACGTGGACGTGATCCTCGCCGCGGGCTCGGCGGATCTGGCCGAACTCGGTGAGCTCCCGGACAATGTGCACTCCGCGGGTTTCCTCCCGCTCTCCGCGATACTGCCGCGGTGCTCGCTGATCGTGCATCACGGTGGATCCGGCACCACTGCCGCGCCACTGGCCTATGGGGTCCCGCAGTTCGTGCTGCCCTCGTTCGCGGACAACCCGATGTCGGCGGACCGGGTCACCGAGCGCGGCGTCGGGCTGCAGCACGACCCGGTGACGGTGACCGTCGAGCAGGCGCGGACGGCGATCGAACGACTGCTCGGCGAGCCGGAGTTCGCCGAGCGGGCGCGGGAGGTCGCCACGGAGATGGCCGGAATGCCCAGCCCGGCCGCGGTGATCGGGCAGCTGGAGGTACTGCTGGCCGGTTAGCGGGGTCAGCTCGCCGGTGGCGGCGGCGCGAGGTGCAGTGCCTGCCGGTGCCGGTGCGTGGTCAGGTAGCGCAGTCCCTCGGGCCCCGCGGCGAACGCGCGCCGGGAATAGCGGGGAAGCCACAGCAACGCGCCGGGGAACAGCTCGATGGTGTCCTCTTCGGTGGCCAGCTGCCCCGATCCGGAGAGCACGTGCAACAGCACGTCGACCTCGGCGCCGGTGTGCATGGCGACGGTGCCGTGCGGCCCGAGCGCGATGATGTTCGCGTCCAGGTCCCGCTCGCTTTCCTGGAGCCGCCACCGGACACCCTGTTCACGGCCTTCCGCGCGGGTGTCCGCCAGAACGCGCGGCTGCTCGTTTCGGGGTTCCACCGGTCACCTTTTCCTGCTCGGTTCTGTTTCGCCGACTAGGCTTCAGGGTATGCGCGCGGCCGCGGATGTGGTTGATGCGGTGGCCTTCGTGTGGCTGGGGATGGTGCTGGCCATCTCCTTCCTCGAGGCGCCGCTGAAGTTCCGTGCCCCGGGAGTCACCCTGATGCTGGGGCTCGGGATCGGGCGGCTGGTTTTTCGTGCCCTGCACGTGATCGAGTTGGTGTTCGCGGTCCTGGTGGTGTGTGCCCTGCTGCTCGGGAACCTCTCCTGGTGGGTGACCGGCGCGCTCGGGCTCGCCGTGGTGCTGCTGCTGGCGCAGCTGGTGCTGGTCCAGCCGCGGCTGACCCGCCGTTCCGATGCCGTGCTCGCCGGAGCCGAGGCGCCCCGGTCCCGCGCGCACTACGCCTATATCGCCCTGGAAGGGGTGAAGGTGCTCGCCCTGTTGTTCGGTGGAGTGCTCACACTAGCCGTGCAGTAGCTGGTTCCGGACTTCGTTCTTGAGGATCTTGCCGAGTTTGGAGCGGGGCAGACCGGGCCAGATCTCCACCTGCTTGGGCGCCTTCACGCTGCCGAGCCGTTCCTTGACGAACCCGGCCAGTTCCTCGGCCGATCCGGGGAGCGCCTCGGCCAGCCGGGCGGGCGACATCGGGGCCGCGCCGTACCAGATGCAGCCCAGGGATTCCAGCTTGGCGGAGTGCAGCCCCGGATGATCGAGCAGACCGTAGATCACCGTGGGTGCCAGGAAGGAATGCGTGATCCGGTGGTGTTCGAAGCGGGATGAGTACGGTGGCGGTCTCGATGTTGTGCCCGGTCAGCCGAACCCCTTTGGGGCACACGGCTCATCGTCCGGGCGCACCACGGGATCCGGCTCCCGGAAATCGCGGTCGAGCCATTCCTCGAAGCTCGGTGCGGTCCACCAACGGGCGAAGGACTTCGCGAAGATCAGGCAGCGGCAGCCGAACAGCTCGAGCAGCTTCCGGTTCTCCTCTGCCTCGTCGCGCGGACTGATCGGGCACCATACGGCTCCGTCCCGGGAAATCCCGAGCACGCAGGCGAAGGCGAGCGGGTCGTTCGCCGAGAGGATCGCGACCCGTTCTCCCGGGCGGATTCCGGAGCCGTGCAGGGCGCCCGCTGTCCGGCAGGACAACCGCACCACCTCGGCGTCGCTCGGGCTCGCACCGCCGAGTGAGGCGCCCCTGTCCAGAAAATCGCTCAGCTGCGCTGGTTTCCTCGCTCCTGGTGGTGGACTTCGAGGATCGCTTCGAGTACCAGGCCCGAAACCGCGCAGGGTACCGAGCAGGTTCCGGTGCCCGAATGCCTGGCAGCTCGAAGCGAACCCGGTCTTCTTCGGCTGTTGCTGCAACAGATGCGCGGCGGCACGGGCGTCGAGTACCGCGGTCTGCTCGTCATTGCAGTTGCCGTGGATGACGCAGTGCGCGCGGCCGAGCGGTCCGGAAGCGTGCACCGAATCCGGGGAGGTGTCGGTCCGGGGATTCTCCCTCGGTGGCATCTCACCGCGCACCTGCGCGAAGTCTGGTCGATGGGCCCGCTGTTCCTCCGGGCACCCCGCCGAGCGCAGGGCGAGGCCGGGCTGATGCTGGCCGGGAAGCACCGGTTCGTAGGTGCCCGCATCGGCCGGCCGCTCCGCGTATTCGTTGGTGTCCAGGCCGGGGGTTCCGGGCAGATGTTCGCCGCGATCCCGCCGATGGTGTACCTCTGCGCGAGACCGAGGGAGAGCACGAGGACCTGTTCGGCGAACTGCGCGCCGATCGCCACACAGGCATGCGCCACCTCGTGACCGCAGCGGGCGGACGGGCCGACCGCGTTCGGCACGACCTGAGCGCCGCGGAACTGCTCGGTCGGTGCGGCGAGGTCGTGTTCCACTTCGACCACCTCGTGCTCGACGGTTTCCACACCGGGCACCGTATCCACGGCCTGCTGCACGCATTGGCGATCACGGCCCGCGGTGCGGTCGGCTTCGCGATCACATGCCCATGCCGCCGTCGACCGGGAGCCCGGCCCCGGTGATGAACTTGGCGGCCTCGCTGGAGAGGAACACCACGGCGTCGGCCATGTCGTCGACCTGGCCGAGGCGGCCCTGCGGGGTCAGTTCCACGACGGTCCCCGCGGCTTGCTCGGGGGACTCGAACAGGCCGATCCGCGCACAGTCGGCGGCCAGCTGATTGCCCATGACCGTCGGGGTCAGCCCCGGATAGATGCAGTTGACCCGCACGCCGTAGCCGAGTTTTCCGGATTCCGCGGCGGCCACCCTGGTGAGCCGGTCGATGCCGGACTTGGTCGCCGAATAGATGCTGATGCCGGGGAAGGCGATGGTCGCGGCCACCGAGGCGATGTTCACCACCGAGCCGCCCGCGCCGGCCGGGCCGCCCGGGCGCATCGCCCGGAAGGCGTGCTTGAGGCCGAGCGCCGTACCGAGCACGTTGACCTCGAGCATCGAGCGGATGTCGGCGGCCTCGAGATCCGCGACCAGGCTGGTGATCTCCAGGCCCGCGTTGTTCACCAGCAGATCGAAGCCACCCAGCGAGTTCACCATCTGCGGTACGGCATCGGCCCAGCTGTCGTCCTCGGTCACGTCGAGCTTCACGAACTCCGCTGTGGCTCCCGACTGGCGCAGCGTGTGCGCGGTTTCCTTGCCGACGTCCTCGAGCACGTCGCCGATCATCACGGCGGCCCCCGCCTTGGCCAATGCCTCGGCCATACCCGCCCCCAGACCCCTGGCTCCACCCGTGACCAGGGCTTTCCGCCCTGTCAGGTCATAACTGGTCATGCCGCATCTCCTCCTTGAGATCAGTGAAGCCGCTCGAATCGCGTGATGTGGGCTACACGCTATCCAGCATTTGACAGTTGTCAAGATTTTCTGTGACAACTGTCAAATCGCTGGCCGCCGCGTCATCGGGCGATACAGTGGGAGCCGTGACGGAGGTCGTCGAGACAAAACAGGACCGGATCGCGCGCCGCCAGGTCGACAAGTTCCAGGCGCGGCGCACCGAGCTCGCGGTCGCGACCCTGCACACCCTCGCCGAGCTGGGGTACGCCCGAACGAGCCTGCGGGAGATCGCGCAGAACTCCGAGTTCTCCCACGGGGTTCTGCACTACTACTTCGCGGACAAGCGGGATCTGGTCACCGAGGCGGTGCGTCAGTACGAGGCCGTGTGCGTGACCCGGTACGACGAGGTGGTCGCCGGTGCGGGCACCGGTGCGCGGCTGCGCGAGGACTTCGTGGACATGTTCTTCGCGACCCTGAACGCGGACGCGCCCCTGCACCGGCTCTGGTACGACCTGCGCAACCAGAGTCTGTTCGACGAGACCTTCCGCGAGGACGTGCGCGAGATCGAGGAACGCCGCGAGGCGATGATCTGGCGGGTGATCAGCCGGTACGCCGAACTGTGCGATGCCGTGCCCGCGCTCGGTTCCGGATCCGCCTACGCGCTACTGGACGGGATCTTCCAGCGTGCCCTGTGGTGTGCGCTTTCCGGGCGGGCCGGGGATGTCGCCGCGCTCCGCGGGGAATTGGTACGGGCGCTCGATCTGCTGGTCGGGGAAGGTCAGACCCAGTAGGAGACCCGGCCCCGGTAACCGCGCATGAGCAGGAGCGTGGCCGCCCATCCGACCACGACCATCAGTCCCACAGCGACGTAGCTCCACATGCTGACCAGCCCACCGGTGAGCGGCTGGCGCACCACCTGGATGAGGTGATAGATCGGGTTGCCGTCGATGATCGGCTCGATGTACGGCGCCATCGCGTGCCGCCTGCCGCTCTTCTCGGTGAGCTGGTCCATCGGCCACACCACCGGGGTCATGTAGAAGGCGAGCAGCAGCACCGCGTTGATCAGCTGGGGCATGTCCCGGAACCGGGTGGAGATGATCCCGAAGAACATGATCACCCAGCCCATGGTCAGCAGCACGAGCAGGAAACCGGGGATCGCGAGCAGCGACCACCAGCCGAGTCCAGGGTGGCAGGGGATCCCGGAACCGGGCACCGCCTTCAGGCAGGTCCCGTCCTTCATCGAGTACTTGTGGTCGAGGTCGCCGAAGAAGATGACCAGCAGGACCACGTAGACGATGAAGGTGTGCAGGAACATCAGGAGCTGGCGCCACAGGGTGCGCATCACGTACACCATCAGCGGGGCGGGCACGTGCTTGATCGTGGCCTCGTTCGCGATGAACGCTTCCATGCCCTCGATGAAGCAGCCGTTGATGAACTGCCAGACGATCAGTCCGGTCGCGAGGTAGGGCAGGAAGGTCTGGAAGTGGGCGCCGAACAGCAGCCCGTTGAGCAGACCGAGCCCGAGCGCGATCACGGCCTGGGCGATGGTGATCCAGAACGGGCCGAGTGCCGCGCGGTGATAGCGCTGCTTGATGTCCTGCCAGCCGAGGTGGCCCCAGAGCTCGTAACTGGTGAGTCCGCCGGTGAGATCGGCGAGCGCCTTGCGGACGCTGCGTGAGTCGCCGAGGTCGGTGGCGCGCGCGGGGTCGGCATGCACGCTGGCAGAGGGTACGCGAAGGCGTCGAGGGAGTGAGCATCGGCCGAGGAACGAGGTCGGAGCGGAGCGAATGAGGGTGTTTGCGCACGTGTCGGGGCCGGTGCCGAAAACTGTCGGTCCGATGGTGTTCACTGCAGCATGTCGATGCCGGAGAGCCGTTCCGGCCGGGCTAGAGTGTTGGTTCAAGTTGGTCGTTCTGGTGAGGGAGGCTGCGCCGTATGTCCGACTCGTTCGTGCATCTGCATGTGCACACCGAGTACTCGATGTTGGATGGCGCGGCCAAGCTGAAGGACTTGTTCTCCCGGTGTAACGACCTGGGGATGGACTCGGTGGCGATCACCGACCACGGCCATGTGAACGGGATCTACGACTTCTTCCAGCAGGCGCGCAAGGCCGGGGTGAAACCGATCCCCGGGATCGAGGCCTATGTGGCGCCCGCCTCGCGGTTCCTGAAGGAGCGGGTGCGCTGGGGTGAGGCGCACCAGAAGTCCGACGATGTCTCCGGTGGCGGTGCCATCACTCACCAGACGATCTGGGCCCGGAACAACGAGGGCCTCGGCAACCTGATGAAGGTCGCCTCGCTGGCCTCCTTCGAGGGGCAGCTCGGCAAGTGGCCGCGCGCGGACCGTGAGCTGATCGCCGAGCACGCGAACGGGCTGATGGCCACGACCGGGTGCCCCTCGGGCGAGGTGCAGACCCGGTTGCGGCTGGGGCATTTCGACAAGGCGCTCGAGGCGGCGGCGGACTGGCAGGACATCTACGGCAAGGAGAATTTCTTCGTCGAGCTGATGGACCACGGCCTCGACATCGAGCGCCGGGTTCGTGATGGCCTGGTGGACATCGCGCGCAAGATCGAAGCGCCGTTCGTGGTCACCAACGACTCGCACTACACCTTCGCCGAGGAGAGCAAGTCGCACGAGGCGCTGCTGTGCGTGCAGACCGGCAAGACGCTCGACGATCCCGGCCGGTTCAAACTCGACGGTGAGGGGTACTACCTCAAGACCGCCGAGGAGATGTACGCACGCGATTCCAGCGACGCGTGGCAGGAGGGCTGCCGCAACACCCTGCTCATCGCCGAGCGGGTGGAGATCGACGGGATGTTCACCCCGCGCAACCTGATGCCGCAGTACCCGATCCCGGAGCACCAGACCGAGGAGGAGTTCTTCCGCGAGGAGGTCTGGGCCGGGATGAAGCGCCGCTTCCCGGACGGGGTCGACCGGGAGCACGCCGATCAGGTCGAGTACGAGATCGGGGTCATCGAGAAGATGGGCTACTGCGCCTACTTCCTCGTGGTCGCCGACTTCATCATGTGGTCGAAGGAGAACGGCATCCGGGTGGGGCCGGGCCGTGGTTCCGCCGCGGGTGCGCTGATCGCCTACGCGCTCGGCATCACCGACCTGGATCCGCTCGCGCACGGGCTGTTCTTCGAACGGTTCCTCAATCCGGATCGTGTCTCGCCCCCCGATATCGATGTGGACTTCGACGAACGCCGGCGTGGTGACGTGATCCGGTACGTCACGGAGAAGTGGGGCGAGGAGATGGTCGCCCAGGTGATCACCTTCGGCACCATCAAGACCAAGGCGGCCATCAAGGACTCGGCCCGGGTGCTGCACGGTCAGCCCGGGTTCGCCATCGCGGACAAGATCTCCAAGGCGCTGCCTCCGCCGGTGATGGCCAAGGACATTCCGCTCGAGGGGATTCTCGACCCGAAGCATCCGCGGCACGGCGAGGCGGCCGAGGTGCGCGAGCTCTACCAGAACGATCCCCAGGTCAAGCAGATCATCGACACCGGGCGCGGGCTCGAGGGACTGATCCGCAACGCCGGTGTGCACGCCTGTGCGGTGATCCTGTCCTCGGCGCGGCTGCTGGATGTGATCCCGCTGTGGAAGCGCCCGCAGGACGGGTCGATCATCACCCAGTTCGATTACCCGACCTGCGAAGCGCTCGGGTTGTTGAAGATGGACTTCCTCGGTCTGCGCAACCTCACCATCCTGGACGACACGCTGCGCAATATCGAGCGCAACGGCAAGGGCCGGGTCGAGCTCGAATCGCTTTCCCTGGACGACAAGGCGACTTACGAGCTGCTTTCCCGCGGTGACACCCTCGGTGTGTTCCAGCTCGACGGTGGCGGCATGCGGGACCTGCTGCGGCTGATGCGCCCGGACAACTTCGAGGACATCTCCGCGGTCGGCGCGCTCTACCGGCCGGGTCCGATGGGCGCGAAATCGCACACGAACTACGCGCTGCGCAAGAACGGGCAGCAGGAGATCACTCCGATCCATCCGGAGCTCGAGGAACCGCTCGCGGACGTACTCGGCACCACCTACGGCCTGATCGTGTACCAGGAGCAGGTCATGAAGATCGCTCAGGTGCTCGCGGGTTACTCGCTGTCCCAAGCGGATCTGCTCCGCCGGGCGATGGGAAAGAAGAAAAAGGAAGTTCTCGACGCGGAATTCGTGAACTTCTCGAAGGGTATGCGGGACAACGGTTATTCCGAGGAAGCCGTCAAAACCCTGTGGGACATTCTTCTCCCGTTCTCCGATTACGCGTTCAACAAGGCACACTCCGCCGCATACGGTGTGGTTTCCTACTGGACCGCGTACTTCAAGGCGAATTATCCCGCGGAATACATGGCCGCGTTGCTGACCTCGGTCGGGGACGACAAGGACAAGGCGGCGGTGTACCTCTCGGAATGCCGGAAGATGGGCATCACCGTGCTGCCACCGGATGTCAACGAATCCGCACGGGATTTCGCCCCGGTCGGCCACGACATCCGGTTCGGTCTCGGCGCGGTGCGCAACGTCGGGTCCGGGGTCGTGGACGCGATCATCGCCGCGCGCGAGGAAAAGGGGAAGTTCACCGACTTCTCCGATTATCTGCGCAAGGTGGACGCGGCGGGCTGCTCGAAGAAGGTCGTCGAATCGCTGGTGAAGGCCGGCGCGTTCGATTCCTTCGAGCATCCGCGCAAGGGTCTGCACATGATTCACATCGACGCGGTCGACGCGATCATGGAAACCAAGAAGGCCGAGGCGATCGGGCAGTTCGACCTGTTCGGCGGCGGGGACGAATCGGACGTCGGCGGCGTGTTCGACGTGCGGATCCCGGACGAGCAGTGGGACCGCAAGACCCAGCTCACTTTCGAGCGGGAGATGCTCGGGCTCTACGTCTCCGGGCATCCCCTCGGCGGGGTAGAGCACATCCTCGAGGCGCAGGCGGACACCCCGATCGCCACCATCCTGGAGGGTTCGGTCAACGACGGGGCCCAGGTGACCATCGGCGGCATCCTGGCCAGCGTGACCCGGCGGGTGAACAAGAACGGCGAGCCGTGGGCGGTCGCCCAGCTGGAAGACCTCGCCGGTGGCATCGAGGTGCTGTTCTTCCCGAAGTCCTACGCGGTGCTCTCGCACGACGTGGTCGAGGACGCCATCGTCCTGGTGCGCGCGCGGGTCGCCAAGCGCGAGGACCGCACCTCACTGATCGCCAACGATCTCGTGGTGCCGGACCTGTCGACCGCCGCGGACGGGCAGGCGATGCGGCTGCGGATGCTCACCGCCAAGGTCACCCCGCCGACGGTGACCCGGCTCAAGGAGGTCCTCGTCAACCACCCCGGCAAGACCGAGGTGCAGCTGTCCCTGGTGAACGGCAGCCGTACCGTGCTGCTGCGCCTCGACGAGGGATTCCGCGTGGATCCGACCCCTTCGCTGATGGGGGATCTCAAGGCTCTCCTCGGCCCGGGCTGCATCGCGTAGGGGACCCCGTGCGGCGAGCCCTTCCCCGCAGTGGCGACACCGGGTAACCGGGCGGGTAACGACGAAAGTAGGTCGCGGCGGTCGCTTTCGCACATTGCCATGCGGGGCGGGGGCGAGCATGCTCCGGGAATGACCACAGGCACATCCGGTCCGGTCGAGGTACCGCCATCCGGTCGCTATCGAATCGACGGGGACCGTTCCACGATCCGGTTCCACACCAGGCACCTGTTCGGGCTCGCCCCGGTGCGCGGGCGCTTCGGGATCGAGGCCGGGCACATCGAGGTCGCCGATCCGGTACACCGCTCCTCGGTGCGCGTGCGGGTGCCCGCCACGAGTTTCCACACCGGCAACGGGATGCGCGATCCGGTGGTGCACGGCAAGCAGTACCTGGACGCCGAGCAGCATCCGGTGATCGCCTTCGCCGCGGACCGGATTGCCGAGGAACCGGAAGGGTGGACGCTGCACGGCTCCCTCACCGTCCGGGAAACCACGGCGCCACTCGAGCTGCGGATCGAGGAGTGCCGCACCGAGAACGCACGGCTGCTGGTGCGGGCCCGGGGCACCGTGGACCGGTACGCACTGGGGATCACCGCGATGAAAGGGATGACCGGGCGGTACCTGACCGCGCTGCTCGAGGTCAGCGCCGAACCGGAATCGGCGGGGAATGGCTAAGCGTTCGGATCCCCGTGGCGAGAACTTCTTCGCGCTGTGCACCTATCGGCGCAATGGGACCGCCGTGATCACCCCGTTGTGGTACGCCGAATCCGGGAAACGTTGGTATGCCTACACTCCGGAACGGTCCTGGAAGGTGCGCCGCCTGCTCGCCGAGCCGCGGTGCGCGTTCGCCGCCTCGGATTTCGCCGGGAATCCGCGTGGTCCCTGGCGTACCGCGACGGCCGAGGTGGTGCGCGGCCCGCGACTGCGTGTGATTCGCCGATTGCTGCGCGCCAAATACGGTAACCGATTTCGGCTTTTCGTCCTTGTCACCGTCCTCGGGCGCGCGCTCGGGCATGGTCGCGGGATCGGTCTCGTACTGACTCCGGATCCGGAATTCCCGTAGTGTGTCAGGGAAATTCGGGCGCGGCGGAAACTCTCCACCGGGACCCGGCGTTGACAGTGCGCAGTCTGCGAATTGCAGTCCCGAGCGATGAGGAGACCGACGTGGGCGTGAGTCAGGAATTGCGCGACCTGCCGAAGGACTACACCCAGCGACCACACGAGGTACACCGCCAACTGCGTGAACAAGGCAAGGTTCACCACGTGCGGCTGCCGAGCGGCATGGTCGCCTGGTTGATCACCGACTACGAACTCGCCCGCAAGGCGCTCGCGGACGACGAGTTGAGCAAGGCCAGCGAGGGCTTCCACGAGGTGCTGCAGAAGCAGGAGAACCGGACCGTCGGCCTGCTCCAGGACGTCAGCGATCACATGCTGAACTCGGATCCGCCGGACCACACCCGGCTGCGCAAGCTGGTCAACCGGGCGTTCACCATGCGCGCGGTCTCCCGGCTGGAGCCGCGGATCGAACAGATCACCACCGAACTGCTCGACGCCATGCAGGACAAGGATGAGGTGGATCTGCTCGACGCTTTCGCCTTCCCGCTGCCGATCACGGTGATCTGCGAGCTGCTCGGGGTTCCGGACGGGGACCAGGACCGGTTCCGGGAGTGGTCGAACATCGTCGTCGCGCTGGCCACGAGCAGCCCCGAGGATGTCGCGCGGGTGCGCGCGGAACTGCCGGCCTACCTTGCCGAGCTGATCGCGCAGAAGCGGGCGGACCCGGGGGAGGACATGCTCTCCGAACTCGTCACGGTCGCCGAGGACGGGGACCGGCTCAGCGAACCGGAACTGATCTCGATGGTGTTCCTGCTGCTGATCGCCGGGCACGAGACCACGGTGAACCTCATCGGCAACGGAATGCTCGCGCTGCTGCAGAACCCGGATCAGCTCGCCGCCCTGCGCGCGGACCACGGGCTGCTGCCCAACGCGGTCGAGGAATTCCTGCGCTACGACGGGCCGGTGAACATCGCGACGCTGCGGTACACCACCGGGCCGTGGACCATCGACGGGTTCACCATCGACAAGCACGAGCTGATCTCCATCCCGCTTGTCGATGCGAACGCCGATCCGGTGAAATACCCGGAACCGGCCTCCTTCGACATCTCCAGGGACGCCTCGGGGCATCTGGCCTTCGGGCACGGTATCCACTTCTGCGTCGGTGCTCCGCTGGCCCGGCTCGAGGGCCGGATCGCGGTGCGTGAGCTGATCACCCGGTTCCCGGACATCGCCCTGGCCGGCGAGCCCACGACCTTCGGCTGGCGGGACAGCTCGCTGATCCACGGCCTGTTGAAGCTGCCCGTCAGGCTGCGCTGACCGGGGGAGCAGTAGTCTCGCGCATCGTGAGTGTGCTCGTGGTGACCGGTACCTCGACCGGTGTCGGCAAGACCATCACCTGTGCGGCGATCGCGG
>NZ_JALM01000175.1 GCF_000737195.2 Sciscionella sediminilitoris | reverse complement strand
TTGGGAGACACGCCCTAGCTGAGCAGTTCCCGGAGCACCCCGGTGTCGAGATGGTCGGCGACGAGGTCGCCGAGCAGGTCGAGCTGCGCGGCACGGATCTGCGCGAAGCGAATCCCGCCCGCAGCCCGGAAATCCCGCTTCGCGTGACCGGCCGCCCAATCCAACAGCGTGCGGCGGAACGCGTCGTTCTCGCACAGCCCGTGCCAGTGGGTGGCGGCGATCGGACCGGAAAGGGCCCCGTCACCACTGTCCACGAGCGGATCGACCGTGCCACGGCGGGAGACGAGGCCGTGGTGGATCTCGTAGCCGCGCACCGGCTGCCCCAGCGCCGATCCTTCCGGGTTGCCCAGCGTTTTGGCCGGGGCGAACTCGATGTCCAGGTCGAGCAGGCCGAGCCCGGAAACCGCTCCCTTACCGGATTCCACGGTGTCCACAATCGACTTCCCGAGCATCTGGAAACCGCCGCAGATACCGAGCAGCGGCTTCCCCTCGGCCACGTGCTGCTCGATCACCGCGGCAAGACCGGTTCGCCGCAACCAGTCCAGATCATCCACAGTGGACTTCGTGCCGGG
Source organism: Sciscionella sediminilitoris (assembly GCF_000737195.2). Taxonomy (GTDB): domain Bacteria; phylum Actinomycetota; class Actinomycetes; order Mycobacteriales; family Pseudonocardiaceae; genus Sciscionella; species Sciscionella sediminilitoris. The sequence goes on along the minus strand of NZ_JALM01000175.1, from coordinate 8,987 downwards.
GAGCACGATCAGATCGGCGTCGGCGCAGGATCCCGGATCGGTGACGAACCGCGCCGCCACCCCCGGCTCGCAGGCGAGGGCATCGATATCGGTGCCGTTCGAGATCCGGGGCAGGCGCACCACGGCGACCCGCAGCCACCGGTTGCCGACCGGTGGGGCCGGGCGCCCGATCGGTGTCGAGTCCGCATAGGACAGTGAGTCCTCGGCATCCAGCCACAGTCGCGGTTCGTAGGGAAGCACGCCATAGCACGGCCTTCCGGTGAGCTCCGCGAGTTGTTCCAGACCCGGTTCGAGCAGCGCGCGCTCGCCACGGAACTTGTTGATCACGAAGCCGCGCACCAGTTCCCGGTCCGCCTCCTCGAGCAGGTTCAGCGTCCCGTAGAACTGCGCGAAAACGCCGCCCCGGTCGATGTCCCCGACGATGAGCACCGGCAGATCGCGCGCCCGCGCCAGGCCCATGTTCGCGATATCGCTGGCCCGCAGGTTGATCTCGGCCGGTGAGCCCGCACCCTCGCACACCACGACGTCGTGGTCCGCGCGCAGTTCGTCCAATGTGGACACCACGGTTCCGAGCAGGGCGGATTTCCGTTCGTGGTAGGACATCGCGGTCACCGAACCGTCGACCTGCCCGCGCACCACCACCTGCGAGCTGCGATCACTGCCCGGTTTGAGCAGCACCGGATTGAGCCGGACATCCGGTTCGATCCCGGCCGCGAGCGCCTGCATGGCCTGTGCGCGCCCGATTTCCCCGCCGTCCGGGGTGACCACGGAGTTGTTCGACATGTTCTGCGCCTTGAACGGGGCCACCGAGACCCCGTTGCGGGCCAGCCAGCGGCAGATGCCCGCGACCAGCACGCTCTTACCCGCGTCCGAGGTGGTCCCGGCGACCAGCAGGGAACCCTTCATTCCAGCCATTCGGTGACGATGCGCTCGCTCTCGTGGATGTGCACCGCCTCATAGGTCTCCAGGACCGTGAACCGGTGCGGGATGTTCGCCGGGGCGACGAGGATCTGCCCGCCCCGGCCCTCGATCTGCTCATCGCCGATGGTGAACAGTGCCCGGCCGCCGCGGATGACGAACGTCTCGGCGTACGGATGCCGGTGCAGCCGTGGACCGCTGCCCGGCTCCGCGCCCGGTTCGATGATGAGCGAGACACCCGAGCCGAAGTCGGCTCCGTCGTGGTTCCCGCTCCACAGTGCGGCCGTCATGCCCGCAAAGCGTACGCCGTGCTCAGGGCAGTGTCAGTATCTCGGCGCCGTCCGCGTTCACCACGAGGGTGTGCTCGAACTGCGCGGTCCAGCTCTTGTCCTTGGTGGACACCGTCCAGTCGTCGGACCACACGTCGTAGTCGATACCGCCCAGGGTGATCATCGGCTCGATCGTGAAGGTCATCCCCTCCTCGATCACGGTGTCCACCGAGGGCTCGTCGTAGTGCAGCACGACGAGCCCGGAGTGGAAGGAGCGGGCGATGCCGTGCCCGGTGAAGTCCCGGACCACCCCGTAGCCGAACCGGTTGGCGTAGGCCTCGATCACCCTGCCGACCACGTTGAGCTGGCGCCCGGGCCGCACCGCCTTGATCGCGCGCATGGTGGCCTCGTGGGTGCGCTCGACCAGTTGCCGCGCCTGCTCGCTGACCTCTCCGGAGAGAAAGGTCGCGTTGGTGTCCCCGTGTACGCCGTCGATGAACGCGGTCACATCGATGTTCACGATGTCCCCGTCCTCGATCACGGTGGAGTCCGGGATGCCGTGGCAGATGACCTCGTTCAGCGAGACACAGCAGGACTTGGGGAAGTGCCGGTAGCCGAGGGTGGAGGGATAGGCGTTGTTGTCACAGAGGAACTCGTGGATCGCGGCATCCACGTCATCGGTCGTGGCTCCCGGCCGTACCGCCTGACCACCGACCTGCAGCGCCTGCGCGGCGATCTTGGAGGCGACCCGCATCTTCTCGATGATCTCGGGCGGCTGCACCCACGGATCCGTGTTCGGGGTCGGGGCGTCCTTGTCCACGTATTCGGGACGGGCGATGGACGCGGGGACCGGGCGGCGCGGGGCCTGCACACCGGGAACGAGAGGAGCGCGTACGGACATGCCTCCACCCTAGAACAGCACGGTGGCGTAGCTGCCGACCTCCCGGAACCCGATCCTGCGATACGCGGCACAGGCGGGCAGGTTGTACGCGTTCACGTACAGGCTCGCCGTCCGGTCGAGCCGATTGACCAGGGTGTCCACCACCGCGGCCGTCCCCGTCGCGCCGAGGCCTTCACCCCTGCGCTCCGGATGCACCCAGACCCCCTGGATCTGGCCGACCGCATTGGACATCGCGCCGATCTCCGCCTTGAACACGACCTCGTCCCCCTCGAACCGGGCGAACGCGCGGCCCGCGGCGATCAGCTCGGCGACCCGCGCCCGGTAGGCCGCTCCCCCGTCCTCGAGGCCCGGATCCACCCCGACCTCTTCGGTGAACATCGCCACCGCGGCGGGCAGATAGCGGTTCAGCTCGTCCGGGCGCACCCGCCGCACCAGCGGATCCGGGGTGACCCGGGGTTGACCGGACATGGCGAGCAGCGGCTGGTGATCGCGGATCTCCCGCGGGGTGTCCCACTCCCCGGCCAGCTCCGACCAGAGCCCGAGCACCTGTTCGGCCGGCCCGACGAGCGAGGAGCACATCCGCCGCCTGCGCAACGCCCGGTCGGCGAACACCCGCCATTCGGAACTGCTGCCCCGCAAGGGAATCAGGTTCGGACCGGCGAAACACAGCCCGTCGAGTCTCCCCCCGCGCAACAGTCCCCGTTCGATCCCCCACAGCTCCCCGCCGAGCCGCCACGGTTCGAGCCCGGCGATCTCGACCCGCGCCGAGACCATGCACCCGGCGACGGGTGCCTCGGCGAGGGCGGCCTCGACCGCGCTCGCGTCCCTGTCGTCGAGCAGTCTCGCCCCGCCCAGCTTGAGCACCTGCTCAGCGTGCCACACCGCCCGATGGAGAGCGAACGCTCACCCGTTTCCGGCGAGCCGGGAGAGCAATTCCGGGACCTCACCGAGTTCCCCGAGCAGTTCACGCTCCAGCTCGGCGAGATCCGCCAGCGCCGCAGCATAGGCAGCGCGCCCGCGTGGTCCCAGCCGCACCACCGCGCGCCGCCGGTCGGCCGGATCCACCTGGCGATAAAGCAGCGCGCTCGTGGCCAACCGGTCCACCACCCGGCTCAGGGTCGGCCCGGTCAGCTGGGTGCGTTCGGCGAGCTGGGCCATGGAAAGATCCTCCTCGCGGGCGAGTGCATCGGCGACCAGCCACTGGTCGAAGGTGAACCCGTGCGGGGCAAGTACCCGCTCCGCACGTGCGGCGAGCACCCGCGCCGCCCTGGTGAGCGCGCTGGTCATCGGGATCGACGCGATTTCCGGCTGTCCCATTTCGGCCGCCCTCCCCGCTTGCGGAATACCTCGCACGTTGCCAGACTCCGAAGCGAAAATACCGCACGGAAGCACGGTCCCGCGATGATCTCCCAGACAGCACGTGCCTGGCGCGTTGCCATGGTGATCCCGCTGCAGGGTCCGGCCGGGCTGTTCGGCCCCTCCTGCGAGGCCATCACCGAACTCGCCGTCGCCGAACTCAATGCCGCGGGCGGGATCCTCGGCAAGGAGGTCACCTTCGAGGTGGTCGACGGCGGCGCCGAGCCCGCGGTGATCGCCGATCAGGTGCACCGGCTGATCGAGCAGGGCCGGGTGGACGCGGTCAGCGGCTGGCACATCTCCTCGGTGCGCAATGCCCTCACCCCGGTGGTCGCCGATCGGGTCCCGTACGTCTACACCTCGCTGTACGAGGGCGGCGAGCGGCGCGCGAACGTGTTCTGTTCCGGCGAGATCCCCCGCTACCAGATCGCGCCCGCATTGCGCTGGCTGCGCGACAACCTCGGCGCCCGCCGCTGGTTCCTGGTCGGCGACGACTACGTGTGGCCGCACGGCTCGGCGGCCGCGGTGCGCCAGTACGCCCATGAACTCGACCTCACGCTGACCGGGGAGGCCTTCGTCCGGCTCGGTTCCGGCGATATGACCGGCGTGGTACGCAGCATCGAACGGCAGCAGTGCGACGGCGTGATCATGCTGCTGGTCGGCCAGGACGCGGTCGAGTTCAATCGCGCCTTCGCCGGGCACGGGCTCGCCGAGCGGATCATCCGGTTCAGCCCGCTCATGGAGGAGAACATGCTGCTGGCCAGCGGCAGCACGGCAACCGAGGGGCTCTACGTTTCCGCGGGCTATTTCCGGTCGCTGGCCACCGCGGACGCGATGGACCTTGTCGGCGAGTACGTCCGGATGCACGGCCCCTCGGCTCCCGCGCTGAACAACGCGGCCGAGTCCTGTTACGAGGGACTGCACACGCTGGCGCATCTCGCGACCCGCGCGGGCCGGACCGACGCGGCGGGCTGGGATGCCGCGATCGACGGCGTCGCCTACGAGGGACCCCGCGGGACCGTCGAGTTCGACGGCAAACAGGCCCGCCAGCACGTGCACCTCGCGGTCGCCGACGGCTTCGACTTCGACGTGCTCACCCGGCTCTGAGTCCGGGACACCCCGAACCGGGACGCGACACCTCCTTGACCTGACGCCGCGCCATGATTACTTTCATCTGAAAGCAACTCGATGAGGAGTAGCCATGCGACACGGTGACATATCGGCGAGTCCGGATACGGTCGGCGTCGCGGTGGTCAATTACAAGATGCCGCGCCTGCACACCAAACCAGAGGTACTCGAGAACGCGCGCAAGATCGCCGAGATGGTCGTCGGCATGAAGACCGGCCTCCCCGGCATGGACCTGGTGGTGTTCCCGGAGTACTCGACCCAGGGCATCATGTACGACCCCGGGGAGATGTACGCGACCGCGGCCACGGTTCCCGGTGAGGAGACCGAGATCTTCTCCGCGGCCTGCCGCCAGGCGGGAGTGTGGGGGATCTTCTCCATCACCGGCGAACAGCACGAGGAACACCCGAACAAGCCCCCGTACAACACGCTCGTGCTCATCAACGATCGCGGCGACATCGTGCAGCGCTATCGCAAGATCCTGCCGTGGTGCCCGATCGAGGGCTGGTACCCGGGTGACGACACCTATGTCACCGAGGGCCCGAAGGGCATGAAGATCTCGCTGATCATCTGCGATGACGGCAACTATCCGGAGATCTGGCGGGACTGCGCGATGAAGGGCGCCGAACTGATCGTGCGCTGCCAGGGGTACATGTATCCGGCCAAGGATCAGCAGGTGCTCATGGCGAAAGCGATGGCGTGGGCGAACAACTGCTATGTCGCGGTCGCCAACGCGGCCGGATTCGACGGCGTCTACTCCTATTTCGGCCATTCCTCGATCATCGGATTCGACGGGCGCACCCTCGGCGAGACCGGTGAGGAGGAATACGGAATCCAGTACGCGCAGCTGTCCAAATCCGCGATCCGGGACGCACGGGAATACGACCAGTCGCAGAATCATCTGTTCAAGCTGCTGCACCGTGGCTATTCCGGGGTGTACGACGCGGGCGACGGCGACAAGGGCGTCGCGGACTGCCCGTTCAGTTTCTACAAAACCTGGGTGACGGACGCGGAACAGGCGCGGGAGAACGTCGAGAAACTCACCAGGAGCACGGTCGGTGTGGCCGACTGCCAGGTGGGAACGCTTCCCGCGGAACGGTCGATGCAGGCCTGATTCCATGCCGTTTCTCACCGACATGTATCACGAGCAGAATCGTGCTCGTACCAGTGCCGCCGAAACCACAACCACAGAGAACACCGCGAAGGCAACGGAATTCGATCCGGACCGGCTGCGCGCCCTGCTTCGCGAGCGGATCCTCGGCCAGGACGACGCCATCGAGACGGTGGTGCGCGCGATCGTGCTCGCCAAGGCGGGCGCGGTGGACCCGGACCGGCCGCTGGCGAACCTGCTGCTGGTCGGCCCGACCGGGGTCGGCAAGACGGAACTGGTGCGCACGGTCGCCGCGCAGCTGCGATCCGGTCCGGACGATCTGTGCCGGGTGGACATGAACGCACTCGCCCAGGAGCACTACGCGGCCTCGTTCAGCGGCGCCCCACCCGGCTACGCGGGCAGTAAGGAGGCGTACAGCGTCTTCGACCGGGACACCGTCCAGGGTGACCCGTACCGTCCGGGAATCGTGCTGTTCGACGAGGTGGAGAAGGCGCACCCCACGGTGCTGCGCGCGCTGCTGCAGGTGCTCGACAGCGGGATCCTGAAGCTGGCCAGCGGCCAGGAGCGGATCTCGTTCCGCAACACGCTCGTGTTCCTCACCTCGAACCTCGGTTCCGCGGAGATCGCCCGCATCCAGGGCGTTCCGTGGCGGCGCGGGCTGGACCGGTTGCTGCGCCGGGGCAAGAGCCCGGTGATCGACACGGCGCTGCGGGAGTTCTTCGACCCCGAGTTCATCAACCGCATCGACGACACCGTGCACTTCGCGGAGCTCGGCAAGGAAACCGCGCGGGGCATCGTGTCGCTCGAGGTTGCCCTGCTGCGCAGGCGGCTGCTGCGCAAGCAGGTGCACCTCGAGGTGGGCGAGGACGCGCTCGCGCTGCTGGCCGAACGCGGCTTCAATCCGGTCTACGGGGCCCGCGCGCTGCGCCGGACCATGCGCACGCAGCTGACCGCGGCGGTGGCCGAGGAGATCGTGCGGCACGGCCCGAACGGCGGCGCTCCGCTGCACCTGAAGGCGAGCGCGCCCGACGGCGCGGTGCGGGTGTCCGGGCAGCGCGCGGAATGAGACCTCAGCTTCCGGCGTAGGTCCCGAAGGTCCACACGTGGCCGCCGGGGTCGGCGACGCACACATTGCGCGAGCCGTACTCGGCATCGTAGGGCTCGGCGACGATCTTGGCACCGGCTTCGACGGCCCTGCGGTGCACCGCGTCCGGATCGGCGGTCACCACGCACAGCCACTGGATGCCGGTCGGCTGCGGGTACTCCGGGTGGTTGTCCGGCTGCGCGTCGCCGTACATCACACCGCCGCCCTCCGGCCAGCGCAGTTCGGCGTGCACGATCTTGCTGCCGTCCTCGCTGCGCACGGTCAGGGTTTCGGTGAACCCGAAGACCTCGGTGAGAAAGACCCTGGCCGCTTCGGCGTCGGTGTACTGCAGGCAGGGCCACACCCCTGGGTTGTTCAACTGTGTCGTCATGCCCCCATTCTGATCGGCTCAGTCGCCGGTCGCTTGGAGAAATGGGAGCTCCTCGGCGATCCAGGTGCTCGGCGGGCACCCCGCGAACTCCCGCCACTCCGCCGCGAGGTGCGCCTGGTCGTAGTAGCCGCACTCGATCGCGACCTCGGCGAGCGAGCCGTGCCCGCCGGCCCGCAGCAGCGCCTTGCTCCGCTCGAACCGGGTCAGCCGGGCCGCCTGCTTCGGCGTCACCCCCACCTCGGCGCTGAACCGCGCGCCGAAATGCCTGCGGCTCCATCCCAGTTCCCCGGCGAGCTCGTGCACCCGGGCCCCGCCGGTCTCGGCGGCCATCCGCTGCCAGGCCCACCGCACCTCGCTGACCAGGGTGACCGGGCGCAGGCCCGCCGCGAAAGACTCGTCCAGAATCGCGAACCGCCGCGACCAGTCGGGCGCTTCCACGAGCCGGTCCACCAGATCACGGCGCCACGGCACCGGGAGCTCGGCGAGGTCGAACACTCCGGAGGCGAGCTCGGTCGCGGAAACCCCGAGCAGGGCGCGCACTCCCAGCGGGTCGAGCTCGACGTGAATGCCGTACTGGGTCCGGTCCTGCGCGATCAGCGCCGGGCGCAGGTGCAGTCCGCCGACCGCGGCGGAGAGTGCGAGCGGGCCGTGTTCGGTGCCGGGCCCGCCGATCATGCGCACCGGATCGGCGAGGCTGATGATCAGCGTTATCGAGCGGGACGGCAGGCCGCGGTGCAGTCCTTCCGGGACACCGTCCTGGCGGTACCCGGTGTACCCGCGCACGTGCGGCCGCAGCCGCTCGGCCGCGGCCCGCTGGGCGAACTCCACCTCCACCGGCATAGTGACCTCAGAACCCGGACGTATCCAGTTCGATCCCGAACGGCTCGGGCAGGGCGACCTTGGCCCCGAACGGCGAGCGCGAAGCACGCTGATAGTGCCCGTCGACGGGATCACTGAACAGGGTCACCGAAGGACCGTCCTCGTCGTAGCGGTCCACCAGCACGTACAGCGGGACCCCGCCGTGCGCATAGGCCCATTTCCTCGTGTTCCGGTCATGGCGAGCGTTGCCCCGCGAGGTGATCTCGACGGCCAGCAGCAGCTTTCCCGCGGCTAGCGGAACCGAGTCTTCCGGCAGTTCCCCTTCCCTCGTCACGCAAAGATCGGGGAAGAAGATTCGGCCGGCCAGCGCGAAGCTGACCCCAAGCACCTGATGTGTCTGGTACTGGTCCGGCAAGGCGCGAGCCAACGCTCGGTGGACCAGGCTCGCGACGTTCACGTGCGGATTCGACGGCGGCGGCGTCATCGTGACCCCCTCATAGGAGAGCTCCGCGCGCCATCCCTCCGGGATGTCGAGTTCCTGCCACAGGCGCAGCAGATCGGACCAGTCGTATCTCGACTCGGCTCCGAGATCCGCGATCGCAGTGCTCATCGGTTCCCCTACGGCATGAATGTCTACACCATATCGATCGGGTCCGACATCGCCGTTTCCGCTCGCCACCTGTTCAGCCTAGCTCTAGGCTGCTCGGGTGCGAACCGTATTGCTCACCCCGCGGATGCGGCTCCGTGAATTCACCATCGCCGATATCGATCCGCTCACCGAGCTGGACGCCGATCCCGAGGTCATGCGGTACATCAACGGCGGCGAGCCGACACCGCGGTCCGCCGTCGAGCACGAGACCCTCCCCGAGTTCCTCGCGGACTACCGCAACACCCCCGGTTTCGGTCACTTCGCCGCGGTGGACCAGACGGACGGCACGTTCATCGGCTGGTTCGCGCTCACCGCACGGCCACAGCGGGCCGCGGAGCTCGGCTACCGGCTGCGCAAGCCGTAC
>NZ_JALM01000174.1 GCF_000737195.2 Sciscionella sediminilitoris | reverse complement strand
TGGAGCACAACTCCGGCCCGGTAGGTGATGGCGAGTTTGTCGTATCGGGTGGCCAGCCCGCGCCACTGCTTGGTGTCGTTGAACGATCTCTCAACGACGTTGCGGCCCTTGTAGATATGGGCGTCGAATGCTGGTGGCCGGCCACCAGCTGAGCTCTTACGGCGGCGGGCGTCGATCTCGGAGACCTTCTGCGGGATGACGGCCTTGATACCCCGTCCGGCGAGCATCCGCCGGTTCACACCACTGGTGTAGGCCCGGTCAGCGACGACCGCGTCAGGGCGAGTACGCGGCCGTCCCGCACCCGAGCGTGGCACACGAATGTCCGCGAGGACCTCACCGAGCATCGCACCGTCGTTGCGCTGCCCACCGGTGATGACCATCGCCAGCGGACGCCCGTGGCCGTCGACCGCGGCGTGGATCTTGGTGGTCAGACCACCCCGTGAGCGACCGATCCCGTGCCCGGCCGGTTCACGGTCACCGCCGAGCGGGCTCGGGACGAACCCGGCCAGCGGATTCGTGTAATTCGACCGGGCCCCCTGTGTCTTGATCAGGGCGGACAGTGTTCGTCGCGTGCTGATGCGCACGGTTGATTGTGGCGTCCACCGACACTGCTGCCCAATCGATCTTGCCTGCCACATCAGCTTCCGCAAGGAGACTGGCGAGCACTGCGTCCCAGGTCCCGTCCTGCGCGTAACGCCGATGACGCTTCCAGACCGTCTTCCACGAACCGAACACCTCGATCGGCAGATCCCGCCACGGAATCCCGGTCCGGTACCGGTAGATGATCCCTTCGACCACCCGACGGTTGTTCTGGAACCGACGCCCACGCCGACCGACGCTCGACGGCAACAACGGCTCGATCCGAGCCCACTGCTCATCCGAAAGCGCCTCATACCGCGATGAACTCATCGATCAATCATCAGCGAATAACCGGCCGACCTTTGGGAGACACGCCCTAG
>NZ_JALM01000173.1 GCF_000737195.2 Sciscionella sediminilitoris | reverse complement strand
AGCCCGAGCCGGTCCGCGGTCACCTGGGCGAGCGTGGTCTCGTGGCCCTGGCCGTGCGCGGAGGTCCCGGTGGTCACGGTGACCGTGCCGCTGGGATCCATCCGCGCGTTCGCGATCTCGTAGCCGGGGGTGAACTCCATTTTCCTGGCCGCGAACGCCTCGGTGCCGTATCCGGTGCGCTCGTTGAAGCAGGCGAACCCGATCCCGCGCAGCGGACCGCGTTCCTCACTCGCGAGCAGTTCCGCGCAGCGATCCAGGGATTCGGAATAGGAGCCGGGATCGTAGGTGATCCCGTTGACCCCGGTGTAGGGGAACTCGGTGATCAGGTTCCGCCTGCGCACCTCGAGCGGGTCGATGCCAAGTTGCCTGCCCGCCTCGGTCATCACCCCTTCCATCACCGCGACGATCTGCGGGCGGCTCACCCCGCGATAGGGCGCGGTCGGTGGTTTGTTCGTGGCGATCCCGCGCGCCCGCGCCCGGTAGCGCGGCACCCGGTAGGCCCCGGGCAGTTCGGTGGCCGCCATCAGCGGTTCCACCCCGCTGGTGAACGGGAACGCCGAGTACGCCCCGACATCGCAGCGGATGTCCGCGTCCAGGGCCAGCAGCCGGCCCTGTTCGTCGAACGCCGCCCGCACCCGGTGCCACTGTTCGTGCCCGTGAAAGCTCGCGGTCAGGTTCTCCACCCGGTCCTCGAACCAGGCCACGGCGTGCCCGGTGCGGTACGCGGCCGCGGCGACCGCGATCTCCTCGCGCCCGACCACGCATTTGAGCCCGAATCCGCCGCCCACATCCGGGGCGAGCACCCGGACCTGTCGTTCGGGCAGCCGCAGCGATTCCGCGATCGCGGTGCGCACCTGGTGCGGCACCTGGGTGGAAACCGTGACCACCAGCTGGTCCTCGCGTTCGTCCCATTCGGCGAGGCAGGCCCGCCCTTCCATGGGCAGCGCGGCCACCCGGGCGCTGCGGAATTCCAGCTCCACGGTGTGCGCGCCCGCGAAGACCCGTTCGATCTCCGGATCCTCGAACGGGAACACGTCCAGGAAGGTGTTCGCGGTCAGCCCCTCGTGCAGGGGCGCCCCGGCCAGCGCGGCGGGCATGGAGGCCAGCGCCTCGATCGGATCCTGGTCCACCGCGACCAGTTCGGCCCCGTCCTCGGCGGCGTAGGCGTCCTCGGCGAGCACGATCGCGAACGGTTCCCCGGCATAGCGGACCCGGTCGCGGGCCAGCACCGGCATCGCGGTGGGCACGAACTCCGGACGGTGCAGCGCGGCGAGGACATCGGCGCAGCCGAGGGTTCCGGCGTCGAGTACCGCATGCACCCCGCGCACCGCGAGCGCGTCCGGTGCCCGCACCGCCCCGATCCGGGCCGAGGCGAGCGGGCTGCGCGCGAAGGCCGCGTGCAGCAGTCCAGGGCGGCGCACATCAGCGGTGAACCGGCCGCGCCCGCGCAGCAGCCGGTGATCCTCCTTGCGCGCCAAGGCTTTACCGACCCAGCTCATGCACTGGCCTCCAGACAGGCGCGGCGCAGCAGGGTCGCGGTGAGGGTGCGGCGGTATTCGGCGCTCGCGTGGATGTCCTCCGGCGGCTCGAGCTCGGCGACCCCGGCCCGCGCCGCCTCGGTGAGCGCCCGCTCGGTCAGTTCCGTTCGCGCCAGCGCCTGTTCCGCCGCGGGCAGCCGCTGCGCCGCGGAGCCGACCCCGCCCGCGGCGACCCGGGCCGAGCGGCAGTGCCCGTCCTCGGTCTCCAGCGCCACCGCGACCACCACGAGCCCGAAATCCCCTTGGCGTTGCGCGAATTCGGTGAGCGCGGCCCGCGGGGCCGGGTGCGGGAACACCACCTCGGTGATCAGCTCGCCGGGTTCGGCCGCGGTACTCAGGAATCCGTGGAAGAACTCCGCGGCGGGCACCGTGCGCTCCCCGTGCGGGCCGCGCAGCACGATCCGCGCGTCCAGCAGCACCGCGAGCACGCACCATTCGGCGGTCGCGTCCCCGTGCGCCAGGCTGCCGCCGATGGTGCCCCGCGAACGGATCGGATAGTGCCCGATCCAGCGTGCGGCCCGGGAGAGCACCCCGAACCCGCCGAGCCCGGTTGCCTTCTCCACCGCCCGATGCGTGGTCAGCGCGCCGATCCGCAGCCCGTCCCCCTCCGGGCGCAGATAGCGCAGCTCGTCCAGCCGGGTGAGGTCGACGAGCGCACTCGGGCGGGCGAGCCGGAAATTCATCATCGGCACCAGGCTCTGCCCTCCGGCGAGGGGTTTCGCGTCCTCGCCGAGTTCGCCGAGCAGTTCCAGCGCGTGCTCCAGATCGTGGGCCCGGTGATACTCGTAGCTCGCTGGCTTCACGAGTATATGGTATACCATTTTTCATGATGGATGTGGCCCGGCTCACCGAAATCGGCGGCGGACTCGCCAGGATCCACGGTGCCACCGCTGCCGCCCGTGCGGAGCACCCGGCCGTCCGGCTGCCCGACGAGAACGGCCGGTTCGTCACGCTCAGCCACGGGGAACTCGACCATCGCAGCGCCGCAGTGGCCGGATGGTTCCAGGCCCAGGGCATCACCAAGGGCGATCGGGTCCTGTTGTGTGCCCCCAATTCCACCGGGTTCGTGCTCGCCTACCTCGCGCTGCACCGGATCGGCGCGGTCGTCGTGCTGGCGAATCCGGCCTACACCGACGCGGAACTGCGGCACCTGTACACCGACAGCGAAGCACGCGCGGCGATCCTGCCGGACGACCGCGCACTCGACACCCCGCTGCGGGTCAGCGCCGAACAGCCGCTCCCGGCAGGCGATCCGGTGCCCGCGACGCCTGCCGTGCCGGACGACCCGGCCGTACTCGCGTACACCTCGGGCACCACGGGAGTCCCCAAGGGCGTCGTGCTCACCCAGGCGAACCTGTACTCCTCGATCCGCGCGGTCATGGCGGCCTGGCAGTGGTCGCCCCGGGATGTGCTCGTGCACGCGCTACCGCTCTCGCACCAGCACGGGCTCGGCGGACTGCACGCGACCCTGCTCGCCGGGTCCACCGCGGTGCTGCTCCCCCGGTTCGATCCGGCCGAGTTCACCGCGCACGTCCTCGAATCCCGGGCCACGGTGCTGTTCGGGGTGCCCGCGATCTACCGCCGCCTGCTCGCCGAGCCGGATCAGCTGGCCGCGCTCGCCCGGGTCCGTCCCCGCCTGGTGGTCTCCGGCTCGGCCCCACTGGACGCCGCGGACTGCGCGGCGCTCGGCGAGGTGTTCGGCCAGATCCCGCTGGAACGCTACGGCACCACGGAAAGCGGGCTGAACGTGGCGAACCCGTATGCGGGCGGACGCCAGCCCGGCACCGTCGGGCTCCCGCTGCCCGGGGTGCGGCTGCGGCTGCTGGAGGACGCCGAGATCGCGGTCGCCGGTCCGCAGGTGTTCCGCCGGTACTGGAACCGCCCGGAGGCCAGCGCCGAGGCGTTCACCGAGGACGGCTTCTTCCGCACCGGCGATCTCGGCGAGTTCGATCCGGAATCCGGCCATCTGCGGATCAGCGGGCGGAAGAAGGAGCTGATCATCAGCGGCGGGCTCAACGTCTACCCGCGCGAGGTCGAGCTCGCCATCGAGGCGCATCCGGATGTCGCCGAGGCCGGGGTCGCCGGGGTGGCCTCGGCGCGCTGGGGCGAGGAGGTCACCGCCTGGGTCGTGCCGCGCCAGGGAACCCGGCCCGGCGAGGCGGAACTGCTCGCGCACGCGGCGGCAAGACTCGCGAAATACAAGTGCCCGAAACACATCCATCTCGTGCCGGACCTGCCGCGCAACAGCATGGGCAAGCTGATGCGGCGGGCACTCGGCACGCGGAACCAGTGAAGGAGCAGGAATGGATCTCGGACTGTCCGGCAAGGTCGCACTGATCACCGGGGCGAGCAAGGGAATCGGTCTGGAGACGGCCCGGCTGCTCGCCGCGGAGGGCTGCGATCTCGCGCTCACCGCACGCACCGCGGCCGATCTGGAACGCGCCGCCTCGGATGTCGCCGCCGCGAGCGGGCGCCGGGTGCTCCCGCTGACCGGGGACATGAGCGTCACCGAGGACGTGGAGTCCTGCGTGCGCGCGGCGATCGCCGAGTTCGGGCACATCGACATCCTCGTCACCTGCGCGGGAAGTTCACCGGGCGGGCTGCTCGAGGACCTCGGCGACGAGGACTGGCTCGCCAGCCTTTCGCTGAAGTTCCTCGGCTATGTGCGCTCGGTGCGCGCGGTCGTCGGGCACATGCGCGAACGCGGGGAGGGCAGCATCGTGCTCGTGGTCGGCAACGACGGGCTCAAACAGAGCTACTGGGAACTGACCGCGGGTGCGGCGAACGCGGCGGACATCAACTTCGCCTCCTCGATCGCCGAGCAGTACGCCCCGCACGGAATCCGGGTGAACACGGTCAATCCCGGCCCGGTCGCCACGGATCGCTGGGAAGGGCTCGAGGCCGCGCTCG
>NZ_JALM01000172.1 GCF_000737195.2 Sciscionella sediminilitoris | reverse complement strand
CTGATCTTGCAGCAGACCCCAAGGTTTGCCTTGTGTTGCGGTCACCAGTTGGGTGAATCGTTAGGCTGGGGCGTCCCAGTTCGGCATTTTCGGGGACGGTTGCAGCAGTGACCACTTGCAGCCAACACAACCTCAAACGGCCCCACGCTCACAGCAAACGACACTGAGGTGGTGACCGTTCCCTGAGGGCGCTATCGACTGGCGCCCCTATGGCAGGAGGTCCCCATGCCCAACCTGCGCGCCCTGGAGCACTGAACCCTGTAAGTCAGGCAGTTCATCACCGCTAGCATGACTCATCAAGCTCGGCAGCGATCTGATGGTCCAGGCGGAGGATGAGGCGATTCACCTCACCCCGTGAGGCAACCGGTGAGTCACTCGGTGGGCGTTTCGACTGCGCACTCACGGATCCCGGTAACCGCCTCGTCGTATATGAAGACGATGCGCTGCCGTGCCTCCTCTGCCTCTTCGTCCAACCAACCAATCTGCTCGGCCAGCCAGTTCTCGGTCTGCTCCACATCAGTAGTCTGCTTCGACTCAGCCATCGCGCACCCCGACCGTGCGAAGCCGTTCGGCGAAGCATTCCGGACAGACCGGGACTTGCTCCTCGGTGACTGCGACCATGCTCGAGACGCAGGCACCACCGCATCGCGAGCAGTGATATGACAGCGCGCGAGCGAGACTATGCAGTTCTAGTCCGCACAATCTCGGATAATGTTTGATTGTCGGTAATGTTGCCATCGTCTCTGGCCCACGCACAGGTAGCGCCATCGATCCAGCCTTTCTTCGACTCCCCGTTCCGGGACGCGGAGGCTGCTCCCGAAGCCTTCGCGACCCGTCTCTGACTCCCCGTCCGAGTTAGAGGGACAGAACTGTAACACTAATCCGAAAGGAGTAGTCAACAAGCAGAGCACGAAAGATCAGTCAGGAAGACACCGTCAGTGGGGGTAACGGGCAGTCCGGGTCGATCGAAACCCTCTGCGCGGCAAGTAGTTGCTCAATCACCCCCCAGCACCACCCGGCAAGCTGTGCGACCAGCTCGTCCCTGGTGATTTCGCCGGGGTTGGCCAGCCAGCGACTCGTCGCGGATTCGACCATGCTGACAAGAGCGAAGGCACACGGTTCTGCCATCCGTAGATCGCCCCCGTACACCGAGCCGTACCCGATAAGCAGCTTGCACACGCTGGCTCCGATCCCGGTCCGCACCCCTGCAGCCACCCCGTCCTGCGACCTGGCAATCACGTAGTCATACCAATTCCAGTGGGCCAGCAGCCAGTCGACAAACACGCCAACAGCGCGGTCGATCAGCTCAGCCGCCGAGTCCCCCCCAACGATCAATGCCTCGGCCAGACGCTCGGTCAGCAGTTCCCCGATGTACGCCACGAGTGCCTCGTGCAACTCGGTGGTGTCGGTGAAATAGCGGTACAACTGCGGTCTCCGCACGTTCGCATGGTCCGCGATCCGCTCGGCCGTGGTCCCCGCCCCGTACTCGGCAACCGCGGCCAGCCCACCCCGCATCAGGGCTTCCCGCCGCTTCGCCCGCTGACCCGCCCAGCGCCGGACACGGCCATCATCACTCTCGCTCACGACAACCTGTCCCCTCCACAAGACTGACCACGCCCAGTAGACTCAACAGCGCGGACCCACCCCTTCGCGTGAAATCTGCCCGTCGAGACCCGTGGCTGCAATTCCAAGACACAGCCTACGGACGCGATGACCAACTCGCAGAACGACACCAACCAGGACGTGGATCGGGCGAACCGGACCTGGGCAACTGTGACATCTCGACACAGCCACCAAGCGCCAGGACGCCACCAAGACCACTGGCACAGGCAAGCTGCACCCGCTTTCGTGGAGGGGACAGCCAGCAGCAGCCAAAGAATCTGTATTCAATACAAACCATAACCGATCACCGCTGGATGAGCACCTTATCGTTGCGATGGCGGGAATCTGGACGCATGAGAAGGATTGACTTTACTGCATCCTGCATGC
>NZ_JALM01000171.1 GCF_000737195.2 Sciscionella sediminilitoris | reverse complement strand
TCCGAGGCCCGCAGCAACGGTCACCCGGTACTGGCGGTGGTGCGGGGCTCCGCGGTCAACTCCGATGGCGCCTCCAACGGGCTCACCGCGCCGAACGGGCCGTCCCAGCAGCGGGTGATCCGGGCCGCGCTGGCCGATGCCGGGCTGACGGCGGCGGAGGTGGACGCGGTCGAGGCACACGGGACGGGCACGACCCTCGGCGACCCGATCGAGGCGCAGGCGGTGCTGGCCACCTACGGCCGGGACCGGAACTCCCCGGTGTGGCTCGGCTCGGTTAAGTCCAATCTGGGACACACCCAGGCGGCGGCCGGTGCGGCCGGGGTGATCAAGATGATCGAGGCGCTCGCGCACGAACGGCTGCCCCGCACCCTGCACGCCGAGGAACCCACCAGCGCGGTCGACTGGGATACGGGTGCGGTGGCGCTGCTCACCGAGACCGTGGCGTGGCCCCGCGGCGAGTGTCCCCGGCGTGCCGCGGTTTCCTCATTCGGTATCTCGGGCACCAACGCCCACCTGATCGTCGAGGAACCCCCGCCGGTGCAACCGGATCCGGAACCGCCGATGCCCTCGCCGATCGTGTTCGGCTTCTCCGCGGCCGATGCGGATGGCCTGCGCGACCGGGCCGCTCAGCTGGCCGGGCTCGAGGCTCATCCGGCCGATGTCGCGCACTCCCTCGGCCGGACCAGGGCGCTGCTGTCCGAACGCGCCTTCGTCACGGCGGCCGATCCCGCCGGGCTCACCGATGCGCTGCGGTCCTTCGACGCTCGCGTGCTGCGGGGCACCCCGCAGCCGGACGGAGCCGAGCCGGCGCTGCTGTTCACCGGACAGGGTGCGCAACGACCCGCGATGGGCGCGGAACTCTACGACACCTTCGCCGTCTACGCCGAGGCCTTCGACGAGGTCTGCGCGCATGTCGATCTGCAGACGGAAAAACCGCTGCGCGATGTCGTCTTCGGTCCCGCGGATCCGGCACTGCTGGACCGTACGGATTACGCGCAACCGGCGCTGTTCGCCCTGGAGGTCGCCCTCTACCGGCTGGTGCAGAGCTGGGGAATCGCCCCGGCCTACTTGTGCGGGCATTCGGTCGGCGAGTTCGCCGCGGCGCACGTCGCCGGGGTGTTCTCGCTCGCCGATGCCGCCATGCTGGTCACCGCGCGCGGGCGGCTGATGCGCGCGCTTCCCGAGGACGGAGCGATGGTTTCGCTGCGGGCCTCCGAGGAGACCGCTCGCGCCTTGCTGGCCGGGCACGAGGACCGTGCGGGGATCGCGGCGGTCAACGGGGCACAGTCCGTGGTGCTCTCCGGGGACGCGGCGGTGCTGCGGGCCGCGCTCGCCGATTTCGACGGCAAGACCTCCTGGCTGAACGTCAGCCATGCCTTCCATTCGCCGCTGATGCGGGACATGCTCGAGGAGTTCGGCAGGATCGCGCGGCTGGTCGAATACCACCCGGCGAGCATCCCGATCGTGTCCTCGGTGACCGGCGAGCTCGGCGGGCACGATTCGGCGGAGTACTGGATTGCGCACGTCGAGGCCGGGGTGCGGTTCGCCGATGCCGTGGAAACACTGAGCGAGGCCGGCTGCGGAACGTGCCTTGAGCTCGGACCGGACGGCGTGCTCTCCGCACTCGTGGCGGAGGACGCGGTGGCCAGACCGCTGCTGCGCCGGGACCGTCCCGAGGTGGCGGAGCTGCTGGACGCGGTGGGCACCGCCTATGTGCGCGGGGCGGAACTCGATCTGGCCGCACTGGCCCCGGGCGGGCGTCCGATCGACCTTCCGACGTATCCCTTCCGGCGCAAGCGATTCTGGCTCACACCCACAGGTTCCGCGGACGCGCGCGGTCTCGGGTTGCGAGAGGCGGGGCACCCGCTGCTCGGTGCCGTGGTCTCGATGGCCGATGGCGAAACCGTGTTCACCGCGCGCCTCTCGGCCAACGAGCCCTCCTGGTTGGCCGGGCACCGGGTCGGCGGGCGGATTCTCTTCCCCGGCACGGGTTTTCTCGAACTGGCGCTGCACGCGGGCGCCGAAACGGGCTGCCCGGCCGTCGAGGAACTCACCCTCGGCGCTCCGCTCGAACTCTCGGCCGCGGTCGAGTTGCAGGTCGTGGTGTCCGCGGCCGAGGAGGACGGCCGCCGCGGCATCGGTATCCGGTCTCGGCCCGAGAACACGGAGGAATGGACCCGGCACGCCACGGGAACCCTCGCCGCGGGCGGTCCTCCGGCCGGTGCGCCGATGAGCTGGCCGCCGCCCGGACTGGCCGGGGAACTGGACTACGCGGCGCTGGACGGATTCGAGTACGCGGGCCAGTTCCGCGGTCTGCGCACGGCCTGGGTGGACGGGGACGAGGTGTACGCCGAGGTGGCGCTTCCCGAACCCGAGGACGGCTTCGGGATGCATCCGGCGCTGCTGGATTCGGCACTGCACGCGCTTTTCCTGCGTGAGTCGGCCGAATCCGCCGGTGGGCTGCCGTTCTCCTGGTCGGGGGTGCGGCTGGCTGCGGTGGGCGCCACCTCGCTACGGGTGCGCCTCGCGTTCCGGTCCCCGGACACCGTGTCACTGATCGCCACCGACTCCGCGGGCGCGCTCGTGCTGAGCGTCGACTCGCTGGTGCTGCGGGCCCCCGCGGAACACCAGCGGTCCGCCCCGACGGGACTGTTCACCGTGCACCACGTCGCGGTCCAGGCCGGGGAACCGGTGCCGTGGACGAAATATCCGCGGGTGGAACCGGGAAAGCCCACCGTGTTCACGGTCGCGCCGGAGGGCGATCCGGTGACCGCGACCCACGAGCAGACCGCGCGGGTGCTGGAGGTGCTCCAGGAATGGCTCACCCGGGAGGAGTCGCCCCTGGTCGTGCACACGCCCGGCCGGGATCCCGCTTCGGCGGCGGTGCACGGACTGGTGCGCAGTGCGCAGGCCGAGCACCCCGATCGCTTCGTCCTCGTCGAGGCGGCCACCGAGGACATCGGCCTCGCACTCGGCACCGGGGAACCCGAGGTCGCGGTCCGCGAAGGTGTGCCGCTGGTGCCGCGGGCGAGCGAGGCGGGCGCTCGGCTGCTGCCCCCGGAAGGCCCGTGGCGGCTGGACAAGGCGGGCGAGGGAACGGTCGATCAGCTGGTGCTCACCGCGGCCGGGGAAGCGGAGCTGGGATCCGAGGAGGTCCGGATCGCGGTGCGCGCTGCCGGATTGAATTTCCGCGATGTGCTCAATGTGCTCGGCATGTATCCCGGTGACCCGGGGCCACTGGGATGCGAGGTTTCCGGGATCGTGCAGGCCGTCGGTTCGGCGGTCACCGATCTGGCACCCGGGGACCGGGTGATGGGCATGGTGCACGGCGCGATCGGACCGGTCGCCGTCGGCGAGCGGCCGATGCTCACCCACGTTCCCGGGCACTGGAGCGATGAACAGGCTGCCACGGTGCCGCTGGTGTTCCTCACCGCGTACTTCGCGCTGGTCGATCTCGCGGGCCTGACCGCAGGCGAATCGATCCTGATCCATTCGGCCGCGGGCGGTGTCGGCATGGCGGCCACCCAGCTGGCGCGGCAACTGGGCGCCGAGGTGTTCGGCACGGCGAGCGCGGGCAAACACCACGTGCTGCGCGCGGCCGGACTGGATGAGGCACACATCGCGTCCAGCCGGACCCTCGAGTTCGCCACCGAGTTCCGCGCGGCCACCGGGGGACGCGGTATGGATGTCGTGCTCAACGCGCTCACCGGCGAATTCCTCGACGCCTCCCTGGAACTCACCGCGGCGGGCGGGCGGTTCCTGGAAATGGGGAAGACCGATATTCGTGCACCCGAAGGGGTCGCCTACCGCGCGTTCGACCTCATCGAAGCGGGCCAGGAGCGGATCGCGCAGATCTGGAACGAGCTGGGCGTCCTGTTCGGTTCCGGCGCGCTGACCCCGCTGCCGGTGCGGTCCTGGGATGTCCGCCAGGCACCCGAGGCGTTCCGCTTTCTGAGCCAGGCCAAGCACATCGGCAAGATCGCGCTGACCATCCCGCGCCCGCTCGATCCGGACCGGACGGTGCTGATCACCGGTGGAACGGGCGGGCTGGGCGCACTGCTCGCCCGGCACCTCGTGACCGAGCACGGGGTGCGCGATCTGCTGTTGACCAGCCGCCGCGGGGCCGCTGCACCGGGGGCGACGGAACTGGTCGCGGAGCTCGCCCGGCTGGGCGCGCACGCCGAGGTCATCGCCTGCGATGTCGGTGACCGGGATGCGCTGGCCGAACTGCTGGAGGGTGTCGAACTCACCGGTGTCGTGCACACCGCCGGGGTGCTCGACGACGGTGTGCTTCCCGCGCTCACCGCGGAGCGGCTGGCCGGAGTGCTGCGTCCGAAGGCCGATGCCGCCTGGTATCTGCACGAGCTGACGAAGGACCGGGATCTGGCCCTGTTCGCGCTCTATTCCTCGGTGTCCGGGGTACTCGGCTCGGCGGGTCAGGCCTCGTATGCCGCGGCGAACACCTTCCTCGATGCGCTGGCCGAACACCGCCGCGCCGAGGGGCTGCCCGCGGTCTCGCTGGCGTGGGGACTCTGGCGCGAGGGCATGGGCGATTCATTGGCCCGGGCCGACCTGGAACGGATGGCCCGCGAAGGACTTCCGGCCCTGAGCGCGGAAACCGGTCTGGCGCTTTTCGATGCCGCCATCGCCGGTGGATTCGAAACCGTACTGCCGATCGAACTGGACCGGGCAGCCCTGCGCGCGCATGCCCGCACCGCGACGGTTGCCCCGGTGCTGCGCGGGTTCGCCGCAGCGGCCGGAATCCGCCGCGCCGCGGGCACCGTGGAGCGGAACCCGGATCTGGGTGAGCGGCTGGCCGGGCTGCCCGAGGAGGAGCGCTCCGCGCTGCTGATCGATCTGGTGCGGCAGAACGTCGGCGTCGTGCTCGGCCACGAGGCGGGTACGGAGATCGATGCGGCCCGGGCGTTCAAGGATCTGGGATTCGATTCGCTGACCTCGGTGGAACTGCGCAACCGGGTGAGCGCCGCCACCGGGCTGCGGCTCTCGGCCACGGCGGTGTTCGACCATCCCACCGTCACCGCGTTCGCCGCCCACCTGCTCGCCGAACTGGCGCCCCCGCCCGTGGATGTCACCGAGTCGGTGCTCGCCGAACTCGACCGGCTGGAAACCCGGCTGGGCACGCTCGAGGATGGTGCGGGCCGCAGCGCGGTCGCCGCCCGGCTCCGCAGGCTCGTGGACGGCATCACCGCCGGGGACGGGGATGTCGGCGGTCGGCTGGAGGACGCGAGCGCCGATGAGGTCGTGGACTTCCTCGCCACCGAGCTCGGGATCTCGTGATGGCGGACGAGGAGATCGAGCGGGTACGCGCCGAGATCGAGGCGCTGGGCCGGAGTCTCGCCGCGCTGCATCCCAAGGAACGTAAGAAGCTCGCGAAGCCACTGAAGAAGCTGCTGCTGGAGTACGCCGCCGGTGAGGACGGGGAGAAGTTCGACGAGATGCTTTTCGAGGCCGCCGTCGACAAGGCGCTCGATTACCTGACCGACGAGCTCTTCTGAACTGTTGCCGACCGGCCGAGGCCGTTGAGAGGGAATGATGGCGGACCAAGAGAAGCTCCTGGACCTGCTCAAGCGCGTCACCGGCGACCTGCACTGGACCAGGGACCGGCTGCGCGAGGCCGAATCGCGCCGGCACGAGCCGGTCGCGATCATCGGTATGGCCTGCCGGTTCCCCGGCGGCGCCGACTCTCCGGGCGCGCTGTGGGAGCTCGTGGAGAACGGGCGGGAGGGGATCGGCGAGTTTCCCGGGGACCGCGGCTGGGATGTCGGTGCCCTGTTCGACGAGGACCCGGAACAGCGCGGCACCACCTATGTGCGTACCGGCGGATTCCTGTCCGGCGCGGGCGGTTTCGACGCGGAGTTCTTCGGGATCTCGCCGCGCGAGGCGCTGGCGATGGAACCGCAGCAGCGGCTGCTGCTGGAGACCTCCTGGGCGGCGATCGAACGCGCCGGTATCGATGCGGACAGCCTGCGCGGCAGCGCGACCGGTGTCTATGTCGGCGTCTCCGCGCAGGAGTACGGGCCGCGCCTGCACGATCCGGGCGAGGCCGTCGACGGCTATCTGCTCACCGGGACGACCTGCAGTGTCCACTCCGGACGGATCGCCTATCAGCTGGGTTTGGAGGGACCCGCGGTCTCGGTGGACACCGCGTGCTCCTCCTCGCTGGTGGCGCTGCACGCGGCGGTGCGCGCGCTGCGTTCGGGGGAGTGCACGATGGCTCTCGCCGGTGGAGTGAACCTGATGGCCTCGCCGGGGATCTTCGTCGATTTCGCGCGGCAGCGGGGATTGGCTCCGGACGGCCGCTGCAAATCGTTCTCCGACGCGGCCGATGGAACCGCCTGGGCGGAGGGCGTCGGCATGCTGATGCTGGAACGCCTCTCCGATGCCGAACGCAACGGGCACCGGGTGCTCGCCGTGATCCGAGGCTCGGCGGTGAATCAGGACGGTGCCTCGAACGGGCTGACCGCGCCGAACGGCCCGTCCCAGCAGCGGGTGAT
>NZ_JALM01000170.1 GCF_000737195.2 Sciscionella sediminilitoris | reverse complement strand
CAACGTCCTGGCCTCCTACAACTAGCACCGTGTCGCGCTCTTTCGGCCGCTGCCCGATGCCATAGGGGTCCCGACCGAATTCTCCTGCGCGTAGCCGTATACGCTTCCGTAATCGTCGAGTCGCCTCCACCCGTTGGTCAGCGCCCAAGAGCCTGTTGAAGCTGCTGCTTTGTCATGGCCGATCGGCCCTTGATGTTGCGTTGTTTCGCGTCGTTGTAGAGCTGTTCTTTGGTGGGTCCGCCACTGGGGCCGAGACGCTTCCCGGAGCGGCGTCCACCACGTTGTTGCGGAGATTCGCCATGTTTCGATGTAGTGCTGGCCTGTTTCGCTGCGCCGGAGCGTGCACGGTTCTTATTTACCGTGCGCGCGGCGATCTCTTCGGCACGACCTTCGCTCGCGCCACGGTCGAGCTGAGAGGTTTTGATGTCTTCGTATTGGCGATTCGACTTCGCTCCCCATTCCTGCTGACGCGGGTTACGCCGTTGTTGACGAGGCGTCTGCCGTGGCATGTCTGTCCTCCTTGGTGTCGTCTGCGGTGGTTCGATCAGAGCGAACAGTGTCGTTCCGTGGTTGGATTCCCCGTTTGCACATGCGCAAACCAGTCACCACACTCAGCTCCTTTTCGACTGAAACCACGATCCGGTCACATTGACGGTGGACCGGCCACCAAGGTCGAACCAGTTACGGTCGGTGAATCGAATGCCGCCACGGATACTGTCCGATTTCCTCCTCCACGATCGCCTGTGCTCGTTCGGCGTCCACCTCGTGATAGGTCTGATCAACGAACGTTGTCAACTCGTGGATGTCCGCGAGGAATCGCGCCGCGCCGCGCTCCGGTACGGAGACTTCCACCAGTACCGAGCCGTCGTCGAGTGGCCAGAAGCGCACGTCACCGTCGCCTGCGGGACCTGCGATCCCCTCGACCAACAGATCCCTGGCGAACGTCCAGTGAATCCAGCGTTCCTCGGAGATTCGGAAAGCCAGGTGTACCGCCAAGGGATCGCACTCGTAGAAGGCGAGATCGACCTCGATAGGCACGGTTGTCGTGCCGCCGGTCGACATCTCGAACAGAAGAGTCCTTTCGACCGTCACGTCATAGCGCATGTTGGTTCCACCTTCGGTGATCGATGTTCGCGCGTTCGAACTCACCGCGTCGGTCTACCCGACATCGGAGGAGTTACCACGATGTCGGGCGGGCAAACCTGTGGTAGAAACGCCGGATTCACGACTGGGCAAGCTAGCGGTGTCGAGGGCTTTGCGCGAACAAGCTCCCTGTGCGCTCCGGGGTGGCTGGGTCCGGCGTTCGGGTCTGGCCGACCGACCACCGACCTGACTGACGGAACTCCTGGCACCGGCACGCGATGACCTGCGGTTGTGTGGCGGGGGTAAAGGAGACGACATGTTTTCGTGACGGGCAAGCCCTAAAGGTTGTCCCGTAA
>NZ_JALM01000169.1 GCF_000737195.2 Sciscionella sediminilitoris | reverse complement strand
GGGTGCCCGTTGCGCCGCGCATCGGACAGCCGCTCCAGGGCGAGCATGCCCGCCCCCTCGGCCCATCCGGTGCCGTCGGCCTCGGCCGAGAAGGACTTGCACCGCCCGTCGGCGGCCAGACCGCGCTGCCGGGAGAACCCGATGAAAGTCTCCGGCGTCGCCATCACCGTGACACCACCGGCGAGCGCGAGCGAGCACTCCCCCGAACGCAGGGCCTGCATGGCCCAGTGCAAAGCGACCAGCGAGGAGGAGCAGGCCGTGTCCACCGACACCGCGGGACCTTCGAGCCCCAGGATGTAGGCCACCCGCCCGGAAAGGACGCTGCCCGAGGTTCCGGTGCCGAGGAAACCCTCCACCTCCTCGGGCACCTCGCCGAGCCGGGTGCCGTAGTCGTGGTACATCACTCCGGCGAACACTCCGGTGGCGCTGCCCTTGAGCGACACCGGATCGGCGCCGGACCGTTCCAGGGCCTCCCAGCAGACCTCCAGCAACAGTCGCTGCTGCGGATCCATGGCCAGCGCCTCACGCGGCGAGATACCGAAGAACTCCGGGTCGAAGTCACCGGCGTCGTGCAGGAAGCCGCCTTCGCGGGTGTAGGTCTTGCCGGACCGGTCCGGGTCCGGGTCGTAGATCCCGTCCACGTCCCAGCCGCGGTCCTCGGGGAACCGGGTGACGCCGTCCCGGCCGCCGGAAACCAGGTCCCACAACTGTTCGGGGGAGGCGACCCCGCCCGGGTATCGGCAGGCCATGCCGACGATGGCGATCGGGTCATCGGCCACCCGCGCGGTGGTCCCCGAGGGGATGGCAGGCGAGTCGTCCGTCTCGAGCAGTTCGGCGAGCAGGAACGCCGCCAGCGCCTGCGGGGTCGGATGGTCGAAGGTCAGTGTCGCGGACAGGCGCAGCCCGGTGGCGGTGCTCAGCCGGTTGCGGAACTCCACCGCGGTCAGCGAGTCGAACCCGAGCTCACCGAACGCGCGCTCGAGGTCCACCGCTTCGGCGCTCGGATGATTCAGCACCAGCGCGGCCTCGGTGCGGACCAGTTCGCTCAACAACCGGATCTGCTCGGCGGACGGCAGTCCGCTCAGCCGCTTGCGCAGATCCTCGGCCCCGGCCTCGTCCACGGTGCGCCGTCGCGGGGCACGGACCAGGCCGCGCAACACGTGCGGCACCTCGCCCGCGTTCCGCAGCGCGGGCAGGTCCAGGCGGGTGGCGACCGGGCACGGATCCTCGCCGAACGCGAGGCGGTCGAACAGTTCCAGCCCGGCCTCCACGCTCAGCGCGGAGATACCCGCTGTCCCGGTCTCTCCTTCGCCCATACCGGTTTCCCAGCGGCCGTAGGCGATCGAGGTCGCCGGGAGTCCCGCGGCACGGCGCTGCGCGGCGAGACCGTCGAGGAATCCGTTGGCGGCCGCGTAGTTCGCCTGTCCGGGCGCGCCAAGGGAGCCCGCGATGGAGGAGAACATCACGAACAGCGCCAGGCCGTGAGTGAGCTCGTGCAGATGCTGCGCGGCGAGCGCCTTCGGTGCCGCGGTGGCGGCCAGCCGCTGCGGGTTCATCGCGGTGAACACACCGTCGTCGAGTACCCCGGCCGCGTGCACCACCCCGGAAAGCGGGTGCTCCGCCGGAACCAGGGCGAGTGCGGACTCCAGCTGCGCGCGGTCGGCGACATCGCACGCGGCGAAGCCCACCTCGGCGCCCCGTTCGGTCAGTTCACGGCGCAGGTCCCCGGCACCGGGTGCCTCGGCACCGCGACGGCCAACCAGCAGCAGATGACGGACGCCGTGCCGGTCCACGAGCCTGCGCGCCACCTGCGCGCCGAGCCCTCCGGTGCCGCCGGTGACGAGCACGGTGCCGTCCAGGGTCCAGTCCGGCTCGGCCGTGGCACGCGATCGGGTCAGTCGCGGCACCCGCGGGCCGTCCTCGGTGAAGGCGATCTCGGGTTCCCCGGTGGCGGCGGCCGCGGCGCAATCACCCTCGCCGTGCACCAGAACCAGGCGGTCCGGGTACTCGGCCTGGACGCTGCGCACCAGGCCCGCGACGGCGGCGTGTTCCGGGGAATCCCCGGGCAGCCGTACGACGAGCCGGTCATCCCCGGCGAGCCTGCGCTGCAGTTCGGTGAGTGCGGCCTCGGCCGTATCGGCGGTGTAGACCTCGATTTCCGGGGCGTCCGTGGCAAGGGCGACCGGAATCCAGGAACGGGTGAACGTCGTGTCTCCGGTTCCACCGGTCAACGGGCCTTCCGTGATCGGGCGCAGGCTCAGCGCCGCCACGGACAGCACCGGCTGTCCCGTTCCGTCGCTGACCGCCAGGGAGAAGCAGTCCGGCCCTGCCGGGGTGAGCCGCGCCCGCAGGGCACTGGCTCCGGTGGCGTGCAACCGCAGCCCGCTCCAGGAGTACGGCAGCCGTGCGGTGCCACCGGTCAGGCCGACCGCATGCAGGACCGCGTCGAGCAGCGCCGGGTGCAGCCCGAATCCGGCGACCTCGGTGTGTTCCGGGAGTGCGACCTCCGCGAAGATCTCCTCGCCGCGGCGCCAGGCAGCGCGCAGACCGCGGAACGGATCGCCGTAGTCGAGCCCGGCCTCGGCCAGGCCTGCGTAGATTCCGTCCAGTTCGGCCGGTTCGGCACCGGTGGGCGGCCACTCGGTTTCGGCGGCCGGTTCCCCTTCCGCCGGAACCAGCGAACCGCTCGCGTGCAGTTCCCACTCGGCTTCGGTGTCCTGTGTGCGGGAGTGCACCGCGAGGGCACGGCGGCCATCGTTGCCGGGGGCGGAAAGCGAGACCCGCAGTTGGACGGGTGCCGTGCCGAGCACCAGCGGGGCATGCAGGATCAGTTCCTCCACCTCGCCGCAGCCGGTTTCGTCCCCGGCCCGGACGGCGAGTTCGGCGAAGGCGGTTCCGGGCAGCACGACCGCATCGCGTACCCGGTGTCCGGTCAGCCAGGGCTGGTCCTCGAGGGAGAGTCGCCCGGAGAGCACCAGCCCGTCATCCTCGGGTAGCGCGACCGCAGCACCCAGTAACGGATGGTCGAGTGCGCCGAGGCCGAGCGCGGTGGCGTCCCCACTGCCCGGGGTCGGCCGCAGCCAGTACCGCTTGCGCTGGAAGGGATAGGTGGGCAGCGCGATCCGCTGCGCCCCGCTGCCCGCGAAGTAGCGGGTCCAATCCACCGGGGCGCCCGCGGCGTGCACGGCACCGAGCGCGGAGACCACCGCTTCCGGCTCGTCCTGGTTCTCGCGCAGGGCCGGGACGAACACCGCTTCGGGCACGGTCTCGGGACCCATCGCGGAGAGCACCGCGTCCGGGCCGAGTTCCAGGAACGTCGTGGCACCGTCGCCGGACAGGTGTCCCACCGTATCGGCGAACCGCACCGGCTCCCGGACCTGGGTGATCCAGTATTCCGGATCGGTGACATCGGCCGTGGTGTCCACAGTGGACACGAACGGAATCCGGGGAGCCGCGAACTCCAACCCGCGCACCACCGCGGCGAACTCGGCCAGCATCGGCTCCATCAACACCGAATGAAACGCATGCGAGACCTCCAGCCGCTTCACCCGGCGACCCGCGAACCGGTCCACCACCCCGGAAACCGCACTGTCCACACCAGACAACACGATCGACTCGGGTCCGTTCACCGCGGCCAGCGAAACCTCATCCGAGAGAAACCCGGCAACCTCGGGCTCGGAAGCCTGCAAGGCGATCATCGCCCCACCCTCAGGCAACGCCTGCATCAACCGGCCACGAGCCTCCACCAGCGTGGCCGCATCCCCCAACGACAACACACCAGCCACATGCGCAGCCGCAATCTCACCAATCGAATGACCAGCCACAAAATCCGGCCGAACACCCC
>NZ_JALM01000168.1 GCF_000737195.2 Sciscionella sediminilitoris | reverse complement strand
TCCGCCGCACCCACTACTGGCCCGAACCGGCCGAGCCCGAGACTGATCCGGAAGCCGCGTGGCACCACCGCCTCGTATGGCGGGAGATCGACCGGCCGGACCCGCCCGCCGAACCGGCGCCCTGGCTGCTTTTCGTCCCCGCCGAGGACCCCGACGGCGCGATGGTGCGGGCGCTGCGCGCGGCACTGACCGAGGCCGGGGCACCCGAACCGCGGCCGGTTCCGATCGGCGCGCGGGAACAGGCCGGGGAACTCGCCGACCGGCTGCGCGGCCTCGCGGGCACCGAGTACGCTGCCCTGGTCTCGCTGCTGGCGTTCGGCCCGCGGGACACGGTCGCCGGACTGCCGGGGGCCACCGCGGCCACGGCCACCCTGGTGCGCGCGCTGGACGAGGCCGGGATCGCGGGACCGTGGTGGTGGCTCACCGAGGGGGCGATCGCCGCCGGACCGGAGGAGTCCCCCGATGCCGCCGCCGCTCAGCTGTGGGGGCTCGGACTCGGGGTGAGCCTGGATCACCCGGACCGCTGGGGCGGGCTGCTCGACCTGGGGACGGGCGAACCCGCCGAGCTCGGCGCCGCCATCGCGGCGATCTCCGGGGACACCGGGGAGGACCAGCTCGCGGTGCGCGGTTCCCGGTTGTGCGCCCGCCGATTGGTGGCCGGACGGCCGGTGGACGCCCGGCTGCCCTGGCGGACCACGGGCACCGCACTGATCACCGGCGGAACCGGGGCGCTCGGTGGGCACGTGGCCCGATGGCTGGCCGGTGCGGGCGCCGAACACCTGCTGCTGCTCAGCAGGAGCGGACCGGACGCGCCGGGGGCGGACGGACTCGTGGCCGAACTCGCCGGACTCGGGGTCACCGCCGAGGTGGTGTCCTGCGATCTCACCGCACCGTCCGGAAGGGACACCGTGGCCGAGTTGCGCGCCGGGCACGACATCCGCACCGTGGTGCACACCGCGGGAGTGGTCGGCGGGGAAGCCCCGCTGGCCCGGCGTGACCTGGACACCATCGCGGCCACCGTCACCGCCAAGGTGGACGGCGCGGAACTGCTCGACGAACTGTTCGCCGACACCGAGCTGGACGCCTTCGTGCTGTTCTCCTCCGGCGCGGCCACCTGGGGCAACGCCGGACAGGCCGACTACGCCGCCGCGAACGCGCACCTGGACGCGCTCGCCACGCGCCGCGCCGCTGCGGGCCGCAGCGCCCTGGCCGTCGCCTGGGGTGCCTGGGCGGGCGGCGGCATGGTGGACACCGAGACGGCATCGGCACTGCGCGAGCGCGGGGTACGGGAGATGCGCCCGGAACGGGCGGTGGCCGCGATGGAACGCCTGCTCGCCGCGGGATCCGGGCCGACGGCGGTGATCTCGGACATGGAATGGGACCGGTTCGCCGATGTGTACACCGCGAGCCGGGCCCGCAAGCTGCTCGAGGACCACGAACGCGTGCGGGCAAGGGCCCGGCGTCCGGTTGCGGAAACCACCGAACCGCAGGACCGTTCGGCGGCCTTCCGGGACCGGCTCGCGAGTGCCGCCTCCGAAACCGAGCGGAGCAGGATCGCGGTGGACCTGGTGCGCCGGACCGCGGCCGCCGCACTCGGGCACGACAACCACGCGGCGGTCGGGGCGGGGCGTTCGTTCCTCGATCTCGGCTTCGAATCGGTCACCGCGGTGGATTTCCGCAACCGCATCGCCACCGCGACCGGAATCCGCCTGGACGCCACCGTGGCCTACGACCACCCCACCCCGCGGGCGCTGGCCGCCCATCTGCTGGAGCGGACCGGACCGGTGGCGGCCACCGGCACGGTCGAGCAAGCGCTTGCGGCACTCGAATCCGCGATGGAGCGCACCGAGGGCTCCCGCACCGGGGAACTGGCCGAGCGGCTGCGCGGGCTCGCGGACCGGCTCACCGAACCGGCAACCGCGGAGTCCGGAGAACCGGTCGACGAAGACCTCGCCGAGGCCTCGGACGAGGAGATCTTCGACCTGATCGACAAGGAGTTCGGGGCCGCCTGAGGCGTCCCGCGCGAGGAATTCCGTGCCATGGCACGGCGAACCCAGAGGAGCTGACCGACATGCAGAACGAGGATCGCCTGCGGGATTACCTCAAGCGGGTTACATCCGATCTGCGTAGTGCCCGCCGGGAACTGGACGAGGAACGGGGCAGGCGCGCCGAACCGCTGGCGATCGTGGGCATGGGCTGCCGGTTCCCCGGCGGGATCGACTCGCCGGACTCCTTCTGGGACGCCCTGCGCGCCGGGCGGGACCTGGTCGGCCCGTTCCCGGCCGACCGCGGCTGGGACCTCGAGCGGCTTTTCGACCGCGACCCCGACCACCCGGGCACCTCGTACACATCCGAAGGCGCCTTCCTCGAGGACGCGGCCGGATTCGACGCGGGCTTTTTCGAGATCTCCCCGCGCGAAGCCCTGGCGATGGATCCGCAGCAGCGGCTGTTGCTCGAAACCTCCTGGGAGGCAATGGAAAGCGCCGGTCTGGACCCGCACGCCCTGCGTGGGAGGGACATCGGGGTGTTCGTCGGGGTCAGCAACCAGGGCTACGGCGTGGCCCCGACAGCCGAGGTCGAGGGGCACGTGCTGACCGGAACCTCCGGCGCGGTGGTCTCCGGGCGCCTCGCCTACGTGTTCGGCCTGCAGGGGCCGACCGCGACCGTGGACACGATGTGCTCCTCCTCGCTGGTGGCGCTGCACCTCGCCGCGCAGGCGATCCGCGCGGGCGAGTGCGAGTCGGCCCTCGTCGGCGGGGCGGCGGTGCTGGCCACCCCGCGCAACTTCGTGGAGTTCAGCCGCCAGCGCGGGCTCGCCGCCGACGGTCGCTGCAAACCGTTCTCCGCGGCTGCCGACGGAACCGGCTGGGGTGAGGCGGTGGGCACCGTGCTCATCGAATCGCTGTCCGCCGCGCGCCGGGAAGGGCATCCGGTGCTGGCCGTGCTGCGCGGCACGGCGATCAACTCCGACGGTGCCTCGAACGGGCTCACCGCGCCGAACGGCCCGGCACAGCAACGCGTCATCGGTGCCGCGCTGCGCCGCAGCGAGCTCGCACCGTCCGATGTGGACGTCGTGGAAACCCACGGCACCGGAACCGAACTCGGCGATCCGATCGAGGCACACGCCCTGCTGGCGGCCTACGGCCGGGAGCGGGACCGGCCGCTGCTGCTCGGCGCGCTCAAATCGGCGACCGGACACACCCAGGCGGCCTCCGGGGTGGCGGCCCTGATCAAGATGGTGCTCGCGCTGCGGCACGGCTGGCTGCCGAGGATCCTGCACCTGGACACCCCTTCGGAACACGTGGACTGGGCGGCGGGCGCCATCGAACCGCTGGCCGAGGACCGCGCCTGGCCCGGGCACGAAGGGCCGCGCCGCGCCGGGATCTCCTCCTTCGGCGGGAGCGGGACCAATGCGCACGTGATCCTCGAGGAGGCCACCGAGGCCGAGGGCGAACACGACACGGACCCGGATCGGCGGGAACCGGTTGCCTGGCCGCTTTCCGCACGCGGCCCGGAAGCGCTGGCCGCGTTCGCCACCCGGCTGGCCGAGGCGGCCGAGGACGCCGATCGCTGCGCGGTGGCCGCTGCCCTGGCCGCGCGCAGCGCCTTCGAGGAACGCGCCGTGGTGCTGGGGAATGAGCAGTGCACCGCGCTGCGGGCGGTGGCCGAGGGGCGTACGGACGAGACGGTGGTGCGCGGGCGGGTGCTCGCCGCGAGCACCGAACCGGTCTTCGTGTTTCCCGGGCAGGGCGCCCAATGGGCCGGTATGGGACGCGAACTGCTGGACGGAGACGGTCGCTCGGCGCGGGTGTTCGCCGCGCGGCTGAGCGAATGCGCGGCGGCGGTCGAGCAGGCGGGCGGCCCGGATGTGGTGGCCGTGCTGCGGGATTCCGATCCGGAGGCGCTCGCGGATGTCGGTGTCGTGCAACCGGTTTCCTGGGCGGTCATGGTCGCGCTCGCGGCGGTGTGGGAGGACGCCGGGGTCACCCCGGCCGCGGTCATCGGGCATTCGCAGGGCGAGATCGCCGCCGCCGTCGTCGCGGGCGCGCTCTCGGTCGCCGACGGGGCCCGCGTGGTGACCGCGCGGGCACTGGCGCTGCGCGCGGTCGCCGGTTCGGGCACCATGGCCTCGCTCGGGGAGAGCCGGGAACAGGCCGCCGTGCGCATCGAACACCTCGAGGGAGTGGCGATCGCCGCGGTGAACGGACCGTCTTCGGTCGTCATCGCCGGACCGGTGGACGGCGTCGAGGCCGCGGTGGCCTCCGCCGAGTCCGATGGCCGCAGGGCGCGGCGGATCGCGGTGGACTACGCCTCGCACACCGCGGGCATGGAACCGCTGCGCGAGCCGGTACTGGCCGCGCTCGCCGGTATCGAACCCGGAAGGCCGCGCGTGCCGTGGCACTCCACCCACGACTGCGAATGGATCGAGGACAGCCGCGCGGACGGTGCCTACTGGTTCGCCAACCTGCGCGATACCGTCCGGTTCGCCGAGGGGATCACCGCGCTGATCGCGGACGGATTCGACGCCTTCCTGGAAGTCAGCCCGCATCCGGTGCTGACACCGGCGATCACCGAGGTCGCCGATGCCGAGGGAATCGAACCCGCGGTGAGCGCCACCCTGCGCCGCGGCGAGGGCGACGAGTACCGGATGCGCACCGCGCTGGCCGAGGCCTGGGTCGGCGGGGTGGCCGTGGACTGGGCCCGGTTCACCGCCGGAACGGATCCGCATGCGGTCACCCTGCCGAACTATCCCTTCCAGCGGCAGCGTTTCTGGCTCGTTCCGGAAACCGCTTCCACTGCCGCGCAGGCGGATCCGGTCGATGCGGAGTTCTGGTCGGCGGTCGCGGACGGGGATGCGGCCCGGATTCTCGGCGGGCGCACCGAACCGGGCACCGGGGGCGCGGATCCGGAGACCGTGCTCGGCGAGGCACTGCCGCTGCTCGCGGACTGGCGACGGCGCAGGGACGGGGAGGCGGCCAAGGACGGCTGGCGTTACCGGGTTCGCTGGCACGCCCATCCCGGCGACAACGGTGCGCGGATCACCGGTACCTGGGCGTTGTTCTGCCCCGCGGACCGGGCCGGGGATCCCGAGGTGACGCGGATCCGGGACACCCTGGCCGAGGCCGCCGAGGTGGTGACGCTGGCCGTCGATCCCGGCGCGGACCGGGACTGTTTCGCCGCGCGTGCCCGGACGCTGGCCGGGGACCACCCGGACCTCGCGGGTGTGGTGTCCCTGCTGGCGATGGCCGAGCAGGACCATCCGGAGTACCCGGGCCTGCCACTCGGTGTGGTCGGCACGCTCTCCCTGTTGCAGGGGCTCGCGGACGCCGGGATCGAGGCGCCGCTGTGGGCGCTCACCCACGGCGCCGAGGCCGTCACCGCGCAGGAGGAACCCAATCCGGTACAGGCAGCGGTGTGCGGTCTCGGCCGGGTCGCCGCACTCGAACATCCGCGGCTCTGGGGCGGGCTCGCCGACCTTCCCGGACAGGGCACGGAATCACTGCACCCGCTGCTGACCGTGCTCGCCGACCACGAGGAGGACCAGGTCGCGCTGCGCTCGGGAGCCGCCCTGGTGCGGCGACTGCACCGGGCACCGCGGGAGAACCCGGCGGCCACCGGATTCCGGGCCAGGGGGACCGCGCTGATCACCGGGGGAACCGGTGGCCTCGGCGCGCACACCGCCCGGATGCTCGCCGCCGCGGGCACCGAACACCTGGTGCTGCTCAGCAGGAGCGGGCCGGAGGCGGAGGGAGCCGAGCGGTTGCGCGCCGAACTGGCCGCGCTCGGGCCGCGGGTGACGATCGCGGCCTGCGATGTCGCCGATGCCGCCGCGGTCACCGCGCTCGTCGACCGGCTGAGCGCCGAAGGGGAGACGATCCGTTCCGTGGTGCACACCGCGGGGGTCGGCATCCTGGTGCCGCTCGCGGACACGACGGTGCCACAGTTCGCCGATGGGGCGCTCGGCAAACTGGCCGGTGCCCGGATCCTGGACGAGCTGTTCACCGGGGACCGGGGCACCGAGCTGGACCACTTCGTGCTGTTCTCCTCGGTGGCCGGGCTGTGGGGTTCCGGGGAACACGGCGCCTATTCGGCGGCGAACGCCGTCGCGGACAGCATCGCGGCCGCCCGCAGGGCACGCGGCCTCGCGGGCACCTCGATCCCGTGGGGGATCTGGGAAGCCTCCGGTGGCGGGATGGGCCAGGCGGTCATCTCCAGCCAGCTCAAATGGCGCGGGATCCGGTTCATGGAGCCGGAACTCGCCGTCGAGGCGATGGTCGACGCGCTCACCGACGGGGAAACCCTGCTGGCGATCGCGGACATCGACTGGCCGACCTTCGCGCCGGTGTTCACCGCGGCCCGCCGCCGCCCGCTGCTGGACGGCGTACCGGATGTGGTGGCGGAACTGGCCAGGGCCGAACAGAACGAGGAGGGGCCCGGGGCACCAGGTTCGGCGCTGCGCCAACGGCTGGCTGCCGCCGCCGAACCGCGCCGTGTCCTGGAACGCACCGTCCGGGCGGCCGTTGCCGGGGCACTCGGCTTCGCCGATCCGGCGGATGTGGCCCCGGACCGCGCTTTCCGGGAACTGGGCGTGGATTCGCTGACCGCGGTGGCCCTGCGCAACCGGATCGCCGCCGAGACCGGGGTTCGGCTGCCGGTCACCGTGGTGTTCGATCATCCGACCGTCGCCGCGCTCGCCGAGCGTTTGCGCACCGAGCTCGGCCTGGAAGCACCGGAGAGCAGCGGAACCGAGCCGGTCGCCGCGCGCCCGGTCACCGAGGAGGAAGACCCGATCGTCCTGGTGGGCATGGCCTGCCGGTTCCCCGGCGGAATCCGCACCCCGGAACAGTTGTGGAGCGTGCTGCACCAGGGCGCCGATGTCATCTCCGGGTTCCCCACCGACCGGGGCTGGGATCTGGACGCGCTCTACGATCCGGACCCGGACCGGGAGGGCACCGTCTACACCCGCTCCGGCGGATTCCTGCACGACGCGGCCGAATTCGATCCGGAGTTCTTCGGGATCTCCCCGCGCGAGGCGCTGGCCATGGACCCGCAGCAGCGGTTGCTGCTGGAGACCTCCTGGGAGGCGCTGGAGCGCGCCGGGATCGACCCGCACGCGCCCGACCGGTCCCGCACCGGGGTGTTCATCGGCGCCGCGTATCAGGGATACGGCGGTTCCGGGCAGGGCGCCGAGGGCATCGAGGGGCACATGGTCACCGGGATGGCGACCAGTGTCGCCTCCGGGCGCATCTCCTACGCGCTCGGCCTGCAGGGGCCCGCGGTGACCATCGACACCGCCTGCTCCTCCTCGCTCGTCGCACTGCACCAGGCCTGTCAGGCGCTGCGGGACGGGGACTGCGAACGGGTCCTCGTCGGAGGTGCCGCGGTCATGGTCGCCCCCGTCGGCCTGCTCGGGTTCAGCCGCCAGCGCGGGCTCGCCACCGACGGCCGGTGCAAGGCCTTCGCCGATGCAGCGGACGGGATGGGGCTCGCCGAGGGCGCGGGAATGCTTGCCATGGAACGGCTTTCCGCCGCCCGCGCCGCGGGGCACCCGGTGCTCGCGGTGATCCGCGGTACCGCGATCAACCAGGACGGCGCCTCCAACGGCCTTTCCGCGCCGAGCGGCCCCGCCCAGCAGCGGGTGATCCGCGCCGCCCTGGACCGGGCCGGGCTGCGTCCGGACGAGGTGGACGCGGTCGAGGCGCACGGCACCGGAACCAGCCTCGGTGACCCGATCGAGGCCGGGGCGCTGCTGGCCACCTACGGGCGCGGGCGGGACCCGGAACGGCCGCTGTGGCTGGGTTCGGTGAAGTCCAACATCGGGCACACCCAGGCCGCGGCGGGCACCGCGGGACTGATCAAGATGGTGCTCGCGCTGCGCCACGGCGAACTGCCCGCGACCCTGCACGCGGGCGAACCGAGCAGGCACATCGACTGGGACTCCGGCTCCGTCCGGTTGCTCAGCGAGGCGCGCCCGTGGCCGGTCGGCGAGCAACCGCGCCGGGCCGGGGTGTCCGCCTTCGGGGTCAGTGGCACCAATGTGCACGTGATCATCGAGGAACCACCGCAGACCGAGCGCCTTCCCGCCGAGAGCAGGGATCCGGCGCTGTGGCCGGTTTCCGCGCGCACCGAGGCCGCGCTCGACGAGGCCATCGCCGCGCTGGACGGGATGCGCGGCGCGGCACCGGAGGCCTCCGAGGTGGCCGCCGTACTGGCCCGCAGGACCGGCTTCGCGCACCGTGCCGTGCTGGACGCGGCGAGCGGGGCCGTGCTGGCCAGGGGACACGGCACCGCGCGGGACACCGGACCGGTGTTCGTCTTCCCCGGCCAGGGCGCGCAGTGGGTCGGCATGGGCCGTGCCCTGCTGGAGGGAACCGAGGGACCCGCGGCCGCGTTCGCCGCGCGGTTCGCGGAATGCGCCACCGCGCTCGCCGAGGCGGGCGGGCCCGATGCGCACGCGGTCCTGGCCGACACCGGCGAATCCGCGCTCGATGACGTGGCCGTGCTGCAGCCGGTCTCCTGGGCGGTCATGGTCTCCCTGGCCGCGCTCTGGGAATCGGCTGGCGTCGTTCCCTCCGCGGTGCTCGGGCATTCCCAAGGCGAGATCGCGGCCGCGGTGGTGGCCGGTGCGCTCTCGGTCGAGCAGGGTGCCCGGGTGGTGACCGCACGGGCCGTTGCCCTGCGCGCGGTGGCCGGATCCGGGGCGATGGGCTCGATCGCCGAGGGAGTGGACGCGGTCCGGGATCGCTTGGCGGGCCGGGATTCGGTCGTGGTGGCCGCGGTGAACGGCCCTACCTCGGTGGTGCTCTCCGGAACACCTGCCGAGGTCGAGGCGGTGCTGGCCGAGGCCGCCGCGGACGGGGTGCGCACCCGCCTGCTTCCGGTGGACTATGCCTCACATTCCCCGCTGATGGAATCGGTCGCCGAGCCGATCACCCGGGAACTGGCCGGGATCCGGTGCGCCGCCCCGCGGGTGCCGTGGTTCTCCACCCTGCGCGCCGAATGGGTCGACGGGGAACTCGATGCGGACTACTGGTTCGCGAATCTGCGCGGCACGGTGCGGTTCGCGGACGCGGTCGCGGCGATCGTGCGTGAGGGATTCGAATCCTTCGTGGAGGTCAGCCCCCATCCGGTGCTGGTGGCCGCGGTGCTGGAGAGCGCCGAGGAACAGGACCGGGATGTGGCCG
This sequence comes from Sciscionella sediminilitoris, assembly GCF_000737195.2. Classification (GTDB taxonomy): domain Bacteria; phylum Actinomycetota; class Actinomycetes; order Mycobacteriales; family Pseudonocardiaceae; genus Sciscionella; species Sciscionella sediminilitoris. The sequence continues at coordinate 12,409 of NZ_JALM01000168.1, read as the reverse complement.
CTCTCGCCACGCTTCGCCGGGACGAGGGTGATCCCGCCCGGGTGTTCGCCGCCCTCGCCGAGGCCTGGAGCGCTGGGGTTCCGGTCGACTGGTCCCGGATCGTGCCCGGGGATGTCGCCGCGGCCACCGAGGTTCCGACCTATCCGTTCCAGCGGATGCACCTGTGGCCCCCGGTCACGGGCCCCGGCCTCGAAGGGACCGGGCGGCGCACCGATGCCACGCACGGCTGGCGCCACCACATCCGGTGGGTGCCGATCGGTGCCCCGCAGCGCGCGAAGCTGACCGGACGCTGGTTCGTGCTCGCCGAGAGCGGGGCCGAGGATGTGTGCGCCGCGCTCGCCGCGGCCGGTGCCGAGGTGCGGTTCGGCGTTCCCACGGACCTGGTCGCGGTGCGCGATGCCGAGCCCGATGGGCTGCTCTACCTTCCGGGAACCGAACCGGGCGGCGCGGTTCCTCCCGGGGTGCTCGGACTCGCCGAACTGGTGCGGAATCTCGGGGAGGCCGGGATCGGGGCACCGCTCTGGTGCGTCACCCGAGGCGCGGTCTCCGCCGCCGAGGGGGATCCGGTGGACGAGGCCCGCGCCGGGGTCTGGGGAACGGGGCGGATCGCCGCTCAGGAACTCCCGGATCGCTGGGGCGGCTTGCTCGATCTGCCGCCGGTGCTGGACGAGCGAACCGGATCCCTCGTGGCCGCGGCGCTTTCCGGTGCCGGGGACCTCGCCGGGGAGGATCAGCTCGCGGTGCGCGGCTCCGGGGTGCTCGCCCGCCGCCTGGTGCCCGCGAGCACCCGCGACGATGCGCGGACCTGGACTCCTCGCGGCACGGTGCTCGTCACCGGCGGAACCGGGGCCCTCGCCGGGCACGTGGCGCGCTGGCTGGCCCGTGCGGGCGCGGACCGCATCGTGCTCGCCGGGCGGCGCGGACCCGAGGCACCGGGAGCCGGAACACTGCGCACCGAACTCGCCGGGACCGGTGCGCATGTGGAACTGGTCGCCTGCGATGTCACCGACCGGGAGGCGCTGGCCCGGCTGCTCGCCGACTATCCGCCGGACGCCGTGGTGCACACCGCGGGGGTGGTGGACGATGCGCTGATCACCGAGCTGGACCCGGAACGGGCGGCGGCGGTGTGCGCCCCGAAGACGCTGGCCGCCGCGCACCTGGACGAGCTGACCAGGGACCGGGAACTGGACGCGTTCGTGCTGTTCTCCTCCATGGCCGGGGCGCTCGGTGGCCCGGGACAGGGCGCCTATGCCGCGGCCAACGCGAGCCTGGACGCCCTCGCCGGACGCCGCCGCACGGAAGGGCTGCCCGCCACCGCGATCGGCTGGGGCGCCTGGGCGGGCGCCGGTCTCGCCGAAGGGGACCGGGCCGAGCGGATGCGCCGCGACGGGGTGCTGCCGATGGATCCCGAACGTGCCGTCGCCGCGATGGCAGCCGTGGTCACCGGGACGGAGGCGCACGTGGTGCTCGCCGATGTGGACTGGGCGCGGCACGCCGAGGTACTCACCGCCTCCCGGCCGCTGCCCGCGCTGCGCGGAATCCCGGAGACGAACGCGAAAACCGCGCAGGCACCGGATTCCGGGGCGCCCGCCATCGCCGGACTGGACCCAGCCGAACGGCGGGCCGCGGTGCTCGAACTGGTGCGCGACACCGCCGCCGCGGTGCTCGGGCTCGGCAGCGCGGATGCCGTGCCGGCCGACCGCGCCTTCCGGGACCTCGGCTTCGACTCGCTGACCGCCGTGGATCTGCGCAACCGCCTGGTGCGCGCGACCGGGGCGCGGCTGCCGGTGACCCTGGTCTTCGACTATCCGAGCGCCGAACAGCTCGCCGCGCATCTGCTCACCCGCCTGGCCGGGGGCACCGAACCCGCCGAAAGCGCGGACCGGTCCACGGCGCGCGGCGCGGACACCGCCGCGGATCCGATCGCCATCGTGGGCATGTCCTGCCGGTTGCCCGGTGGGGTGGACAGCCCCGAGGCGCTGTGGGAACTGTTGCAGCGCGGCGGGGACGCGGTTGTCGGGTTCCCCGCCGACCGCGGCTGGGACATCGGCGGCCGCTACCACCCGGATCCGGAGCATCCGGGAACCTTCGCCACCACCGGCGGCGGGTTCCTCGCCGATCCCGCCGGGTTCGATGCCGAGTTCTTCGGGATCTCGCCCCGGGAGGCGCTCACCATCGATCCGCAGCAGCGGCTGCTGCTGGAAACGGCCTGGGAGACCTTCGAGCGCGCCGGGATCGCCCCCGCCGCACTGCGCGGGAGCCGCACCGGGGTGTTCGTCGGGTCGAACTACCACGACTACGGTTCCCGGCTGGCCGCCGATCCGGGCCAGTTCGAGGGGCAGCTGGCCACCGGTAGCGCGGGCAGTGTCGCCTCCGGACGGCTCGCCTACACCTTCGGCCTGCAGGGACCGGCGGTCACCGTGGACACCGCCTGTTCCTCCTCGCTGGTGGCGCTGCATCTCGCGGCGCAGGCGCTGCGCGGCGGGGAGTGTTCACTGGCGCTCGCCGGTGGGGTCACGGTGATCTCCTCGCTGGACACCTTCGTGGAATTCTCCCGGCAGGGCGCGCTCTCCCCGGACGGGCGCTGCCGCGCCTTCGCCGAGGAGGCCGACGGCGCGGGCTGGGCCGAAGGGGTCGGCGTACTGCTGCTCGAACGGCTCTCCGACGCCGAGGCCGCCGGGCATCCGGTGCTGGCCGTACTGCGCGGCACGGCGGTCAACTCCGATGGCGCATCGAACGGGCTCACCGCGCCGAACGGGCCCGCCCAGCAACGGGTGATCCGCTCCGCGCTCGATGCGGCGGGACTGCGCCCGGACGAGGTGGACGCGGTGGAGGCGCACGGCACCGGGACCGTACTCGGCGACCCGATCGAGGCGCAGGCACTACTGGCGACCTACGGGCAGCACCGGGAGGAGCCGCTGCTGCTGGGTTCGGTGAAATCGAACCTCGGGCACACCCAGGCCGCCTCCGGGGTGGCCGGGGTGATCAAGTCCGTGCTTTCCTTGCGGCACGGGCAATTCCCGGCGACCCTGCACGCCGGGACACCGTCCTCGCGCATCGAATGGGACACCGGGGCGGTGCGCCTCGCCCAGTCCGCCACCGCTTTCGGTGCGACCGGGAGGCCCTGGCGGATCGGTGTTTCCTCGTTCGGGATCAGCGGCACCAATGCGCACGTGATCGTGGAAGGCTCGGCGACCCCGGCGCCGGAGACCGAACCCGGGCGCCTCGCCGTGCCGCTGCCGGTTTCCGCGCGCTCGCCCGAATCCCTGCGCGCGGCGAGCGCGGCGCTGCGGGATCGGCTCGCCTCCGGTGCCCCGGCGCGGGCCCTGTCCGCGGCGCTGCGCACCAGGACCGGATTCGACCACCGCGCGGTGCTGCTGACCACCGAGGGGGAACCCGAGGAGATCGGCGGCACGGCCGTCGGAGGTCCCACCGGGATCCTGCTCTCCGGTCAGGGTGCCCAGCGTCTCGGCATGGGACGGGAACTCGGGGCCGCTTTCCCGGTGTTCGCCGAAGCCTTCGGGAACGCCTGCGCCGCGCTGGAGGCACACCTCGATGGTTCGGTGGCCGCGGTCGCGCACGGTACGGACGCGGAACAGCTCGCCGACACCGGATGGGCCCAGCCCGCGCTGTTCGCCTATCAGGTCGCCGCCTACCGGCTGGTGGAATCCTGGGGACTGGAACCGGAAGTGTTCATCGGCCACTCGGTCGGTGAGTTCGCCGCCGCGCACCTGTCCGGGGCGCTGTCCCTCGAGGACGCGGCACGGCTGCTCGCCGCCCGCGCGAACGCGATGGCCGCGCTGCCCTCCGGCGGTGGCATGGCCGCGATCACCGGCAGCCCGCGGCAACTGGCCGAACTGACCGGCGCGCTGCCCGAACAGGTCCGGATCGCCGCGATCAACAGCTCCACCAGCCTCGTGCTGACCGGGCCGAGCGCGGAACTGGACGGGGTGCTCGCGGAATGCGCCGGGCAGCTGCGGATCTCCCGGCTGCGCACCAGTCACGCCTTCCACTCCGCGCTGATGGCCCCCGCCGCCGCGGAACTCGCCGAGGCCGCGGCCGGGCTGGACTGGCGGGAACCGCGGATTCCCGTGGTGTCCACGCACACCGGCGAGCCGATCGACCGCGCGGCGATGGCCGATCCCGCGTACTGGGCCGGGCAGCTCACCGCCCCGGTGCGGTTCGCCGCGGCGGTCACCGAGGCGAGGGATCGGTACGGCATCGGCCGCTGGGCGGAACTCGCCCCGCATCCCGCGCTGATCCCGCACCTCGCCACCGATCACCCCGAGGCGAGCGCCTGCTGCCTCGGCCACCCGGAAACCGCCGAGCCCCTTGCCGCGCAACGGCTCGCCGCCCGGCTCTGGGTCAGCGGGGCACCGTTGCCGCACTGGCCGGAAACCGAGGCCGGCACGGCGCGCGCGGTGCTGCCCGAGTTGCCCACCTACTCCTTCGCGCACCGCCGGTACTGGCTGGACGCGCCCGCACCGAAGGACGCGGCCTCGGTCGGGATGACCGCGACCGGGCATCCGCTGCTGCACGGGTACCTGGAACTCGCCGGGAGCCGGGAACACCTGCTGACCGGTCGGCTCTCGGTGAGCGCGCAGCCCTGGCTGGCCGATCACGCGCTGGACGGGACCGTTCTGTTGCCCGGCACCGCCTTCGTGGAGCTCGCCATGGACGCGGCCGCGCGCACCGGGGCGGACACGATCCGCGAGCTCACCGTGCTCACGCCACTCGCGCTCGCCCCGGACGAGCAGGTGCAGGTTCAGCTGCGGGTCCTCGCCCCGGACGAGAACGGGGACCGGGCCCTGACCGTGGACGCGCGAGCGCCCGAGGGCGAATGGACACGGCACGCCGAAGGACTGCTCGGCGCGGGCGCCCCGGTGCCGGAACGCGCGGAAACCGCCTGGCCGCCCGAGAACGCCGAACCGCTGCCGGTCGAGGACCTGTACGCGCGCACGGCGGCGGCCGGTTTCGACTACGGTCCCGCCTTCCGCGGGCTGCGCACGGCATGGCGGCACGGTGAGTCCGTGTTCGCCGAGGTCGCGCTCGGCACCGAACTCGCCGCCGAGGCGGGCGGTTGCGTCACGCATCCCGCGCTGCTGGACGCCGCACTGCACACCGTGGCGCTGCGCCGCGATGCCGGGGACGAACCGGTGATGCCGTTCTCTGTGCGGGAGGTGCGGATCACCGGGCGCGGGGCCACCGCACTGCGGGTGCGCATGGACCCGGCCGGTGCGGACACGGTGCGCCTGGAACTCGCCGACGAGGCGGGCCGCTTCCTCGGTGTGCTCGGCGCGGTCGTGCTGCGCCCGGTTCCGCGCAACACCCTGCGCGCCGGGGGATCCCGGCCACTGCACCACATCGGCTGGGCCACTCCGCCGGTGGCCGCGGCCCCGCAGCCGGTTGCCGTCACCCGGCGGGTGAGCCTGTCCGGGGTGTCCGAAGTGGACGGTGTGCTCGCGGTCCCCGTTCCGCTGCCAACCGAGGGAACCCTCGCCGAGCGGGTGCGGGCGGTGAGCGCCGAGACGCTGCACACCGTGCAGTCCTGGCTGGCCCTCGCCAAGCGACCGGAGGACCGGCTGGTGCTGCTGACCCACGGCGCCTGCGCGGTCGACGGGGAGATCCCCGATCCGACGGCGGCCGCCGCGCTCGGACTGGTGCGCGCCGCGCAGGCCGAGCAACCCGGGCGCATCGTGGTGCTCGACGCGGAACCCGGAAGGGAACCGGCCACCGATGAGCAGATCGCCGCGGCCGTGGCGGGCGGGGAACCGGTGCTCGCGGTGCGCGAGGGGAACCTGCGTGTCCCGCGGCTGCGCCGGACCGAACAGGCCGAGGGGCGCGCGGTCGAGTGGCCGGAAACCGTGCTCGTCACCGGGGGAACCGGTGCCCTCGGCGCGGCCGTCGCCCGGCATCTCGTGACCCGGCACGGGATCCGGCGACTGGTGCTGACCGGTCGCCGCGGCCCGGAGGCGCCCGGTGCCGGGGACCTGCGCGCCGAACTCACCGGGCACGGAGCCCAGGTGGTGCTGCTCGCCGCCGACCTCACCGAGCCGGAGGGAATCGAGGCCGTGCTCGCCGCGGCAGACGGGCCGATCGGTGCCGTCGTGCACACCGCGGGAGTGATCGATGACGGCGCGATCGAATCGCTGACCCCGCAACGGTTCGACTCGGTGCTCGCCCCGAAGGTGGGCGCGCTCGCCGCGCTCGCCGATGCCCTGCCGCACGCCCGGCTGGTGCTGTTCTCCTCGCTGTCCGGCACGCTCGGCGGGCTGGGGCAGGCGAACTACTCCGCGGCGAACGCGGCACTGGACGCGCTGGCGCTTGCCTGGCGTGCGGCCGGCCGGGAGGTCACCTCCATCGCCTGGGGCCTGTGGGCCGCGCCGAGCGGGATCACCGGCGGCCTCGGCACCACCGACCGGTCCCGGCTGACCCGCGGCGGCCTCGTCCCGATGGACACCGCGGACGCCCTGCGGATGTTCGACGCCTGTCTGGAACGGGAGACCGCGATGGTGGTCGCGGCCCGGTTCGACACCGCGGTGCTGCGGTCGAGCGCGGGCGGGGTGCCGCCGGTGTTCACCGAACTCGTCCCGGCGAGCCCCGCTGCCGGACCCACCGGCCCCGCTTCCGGGACCGGTCCGGAACGGCTCGCCGAACAGCTCCGGGAGGCGGACCCCGAGCGGCGTTCGGTGCTGCTGCTCGATCTGGTGCGCGGCGAGGCGGCCGGGGTGCTCGGGCATTCCAGCGCCGAGGACATCCCACTGGACCGGGGATTCCTGGATCTGGGCTTCGACTCGCTCACCGCCGTCGAACTGCGCAACCGGCTCGGCGCCGCGACCGGGCTGCGACTGCCCGCGACGGTGCTGTTCGACCACCCCGATCCGCGGCGGCTGGCCGAGCTGCTCGATGAGCTGCTGCCCGCCGGGCACCGCGCAACGGGACAGGAGGAGCTGGCCGGGCTGCGGGACGTGGTCGCCGGGCTGAACGGGGACCACGAGACCCGGGAGCGGATCGCCGGAGAGTTGCGGGCACTGCTGGGCGAACTCGAGGGCCGGGAGCAGGCGGACGCCGTGCAGCAGGCCTCGGACGACGAGCTGTTCGACATCATCGACGGTCTCGGTGTCGAATGAGCCGGAGTGACACCGTGTGCATCTGAAGCGCACCGACGGTGAGGAGAAGATCTAGGCGTTTGTGGGTCCCATAGCGTGTTGACTTGGTTCTCGGCGGGTGTGCCGGTTTCGGAACACCCGCCCGAGAATGCTCGCCGACGCGAATGGGCACGGTGTCGATGGACAACGCGGACAAACTCCGGGACTACCTGAAACTCGTCACCGCTGACTTGCACGAGACCAAGCAGCGGCTGCGGGCGCGCGAGGAGGCCGAGCAGGAACCCCTGGCGATCGTGGGGATGGCCTGCCGGTACCCGGGCGGGGTCGCGAGTCCCGAGGATCTGTGGTCGCTCGTGGACTCGGGCCGCGATGCCATCGGCGGGTTCCCTGCCGACCGCAACTGGGATGTGGACGCGCTCTACCACCCGGACCCGGATCACCCCAGCACCTCGTACGCGGCCGAGGGCGGCTTCCTCGACGACGTACCGGGATTCGACGCCGAGTTCTTCGGGATGTCCCCGCGGGAGGCACTGGCGACCGATCCGCAGCAGCGGATCCTGCTGGAGACCGCATGGGAGGCCGTGGAACGGAGCGGGATCGCCCCGCGGAGCCTGCGCGGCAGCCGCACCGGGGTGTTCATCGGTTCCAGTGCCTCGGGCTATGGCTCGGATGTCAGCGCCATCCCCGCGGAGCTGGGCGGGCATCTGCTCACCGGGACCTCGACCTCGGTGATCTCCGGAAGGCTCTCCTACGTCCTCGGCCTGCAGGGGCCTTCGCTGACCGTGGACACCGCGTGTTCCTCCTCGCTGGTGGCACTGCACCTGGCGGCACAGGCGCTGCGTGCCGGGGAGTGCGACCGCGCGCTCGCCGGCGGGGTCACCGTGATGACCACCCCCGCGGTGTTCCTGGAATTCACCCGCCAGCGTGGACTGGCCGCGGACGGGCGCTGCAAGGCGTTCGCCGAATCCGCGGACGGCACCGGCTGGGGTGAGGGCGCCGGGGTGGTCGTGCTGGAGCGGCTCTCCGAGGCGCGCGCGGCGGGGCACCGGATCCTCGGCCTGGTGCGCGGTTCCGCGGTGAACTCGGACGGCGCCTCGAACGGGCTGACCGCGCCGAACGGTCCCGCCCAGCGCCGGGTGATCCAGGCCGCGCTCGACTCCTCCGGGCTCACCCCCGCGGAGGTGGACGCCGTGGAGGCGCACGGCACCGGCACACCGCTCGGTGACCCGATCGAGGCCAACGCGCTCGTGCGGACCTACGGCCAGGGCCGGGAAACCCCGCTGTGGCTGGGATCGGTGAAGTCCAACATCGGGCACACCCAGACCGCGGCCGGGGTTGCCGGGGTGATCAAGATGATCATGGCGCTGCGCAACGGGCGGTTGCCCGCCACCCTGCACGCCGAACAGCCCTCCGGGAAGATCGCCTGGGACAACGGAAACGTGGCGCTGCTCAGCGAACCGGTCGACTGGCCGGACACCGGGCACCCGCGCCGCGCCGGGGTCTCGGCCTTCGGGGTGAGCGGGACCAATGCGCACGTGATCCTGGAGCAGGCACCCGAGCAGGAACCGGTGCCCGCCGCCGGACCGGTGGGCACCGGGCTGCCCTGGCTGCTCTCCGCCCGCACCGAACCGGCCCTCGGCGCGTACGCCGCCGCGCTCGCCGGGCGCACCGATCTCGCCGAGGATCCGGACCGCACGGCCGCGGCGCTGGCCTGCCGGGACAGCTTCGAACAGCGCGCCGTCCTGCTGGCCGGACCCGATCAGCGCGTGGCCGCCCTGGACGCGCTCGCCGCGGGAAATCCGCATCCCGGCGTGGTCACCGGGACGGTGGTCCCCGGAACCACCGGGGTGCTCTTCGGCGGGCAGGGCGCGCAGTGCGTGGGCATGGGGCTGCGGCTGCGCGCCCGGTTCCCGGTCTTCGCCGAGGCCTTCGATACCGCCTGCGCCGCACTGGACGACCGGCTCGGGCGGGATCGCCCGCTCGCCGAGGTGATCGAGCACGCGGAACCGGAGGAGCTGGCGAACACCGGCTGGGCCCAGCCCGCCCTGTTCGCCTTCGAGCTCGCCGGGTACCGGCTCGCCGAATCCTGGGGTCTGCGCCCCGCGGTGCTCATCGGCCACTCGGTCGGGGAGATCACCGCCGCCCACGTGTCCGGGGCGCTGAGCCTCGGAGACGCGGCGCGCCTGGTCTGCGCCCGTGCCGAGGCGATGGCCGCGCTGCCCGAAGGCGGTGCCATGGCCGCGGTTTCCGGCGACCGCGAGGAGCTGGCCGAGCTCGTGCGCGGGCTGCCGGGGCCGGTTTCGGTCGCCGCGTTCAACTCCGCGAGCAGCCTGGTGCTCGCCGGGGACACCGAAGCACTCGAGGAAAAGCTCGCCGGTCTCGACGGGCGGCTGCGCGTGACCCGGCTGGCCACCAGCCACGCCTTCCACAGCCCGCACATGGCCCCCGCGGCGGAACCGCTCGCCGCCGTGGCCGCCGGACTCGGCTGGTCGGCACCGCGGATCCCGGTGGTGTCCACGGTGACCGGTGCCCCTGTGGCACCCGGAACCTGGGCCGATCCCGGGCACTGGTCCGGTCAGCTGACCGCACCGGTCCGGTTCGCGGACGCGGTGCACACCGCGCGCGAAGAGCTCGCCCCCGGCCGGTGGCTGGAGATCGCGCCCCGTCCCTCGCTGCTCGGCCATCTCGGCGCGGATCACCCGGAGGACAGTGCCGTCTGCCTCGGCGGCCGGGACGAGGACGAGTGCACGGCCGCCGAGCGTGCCGCCGCCACCCTGTGGGCCACGGGCGCCGAACTCGGCAACTGGCCCCATGGCCTTCCGGAACGGGGGGATCCCGCCGCGCTCGCCGAACTGCCCACCTATCCCTTCCACCACCGGCGGTTCTGGCTCGACCCGCTGCCCGGTGAACCGGAACGCGGCGAACCCGGAACGCGTGCGGAGAGCGAATTCTGGCGTGTGGTCGACGATGCCGATGTCGCCGCGCTCGCCGGACTGCTCGACCTCGACCCGGGTGCCCCGCTGACCGAACTGCTGCCCGCCCTCGCCGCCTGGCGCCGGGAAACCGAGCGCACCGCGGCCGTGGACACACTCATCTACCGGGATCGCTGGGTGCGCCGCGGCATCCGGACCGGACCGGCACCCGAGGGGACCTGGCTCGCCCTGGTCCCGGCCCGCATCCTGGACCGCGAACAGCCGCTGCTCGATGCGTTGCGCGCGGCCGGGCTCGCACTGGAGGTGCGCACCACGGCCCCGGAGGACGCCGCGGAGTTCGCCGGAATTCTCTCCCTGCTCGGGCTCGACGAACAGGCCGATCCGGCCGCACTGCTCGCCGATTCCGCGGCACTGCCCTCCCTCGGCGCACCGGTGTGGCTGCTCACCCGCGGCGGTGCGCGAGTGGACCCCGGCGATGAGCTCGCCCCCGCCGCGGCGGCCCTCGGCGGACTCGGCCGGGTGGCCGCCCTGGAGGCGCCCGAGGCCTGGGGTGGCGTGGTGGATCTGCCCGCGGACTGCGGGGAACACCTCGGCACCCGGTTGCTCGCCGTGTTTTCCGGCCGGATCGACCAGGCCGTGGCCGTGGAGGACCAGGTGGCCGTCCGGGGCACCGGGATCCACGTGCGGCGCCTCGAACACGGCACGCTGGACGGGCAATCGTGGTCCCCGCGCGGCACGGTACTGATCACCGGCGGCACCGGGGCGCTCGGCGCGCACGTGGCCCGCTGGGCGGCCGCTTCCGGGGCGCGGCGCCTCGTGCTGCTCGGCAGGCGCGGTGCCGAGGCTCCCGGTGCCGGGGAGCTGCACGCCGAACTCACCGAGCTCGGCGCCGAGGTGCGGATCCTCGCGGTGGACGCGAGTGATCGCCCGGCGCTCGCCGCGCTGCTCACGGAGATCGAGGACCTGACCGCGGTGGTGCACGCCGCCGGGGTGCTCGAGGATGGTGTGCTCAGCGGGATCGACCGCGCGAGCGCCGCATCGGTCTGGGCGCCGAAGGTGACCGCGGCCGAACATCTCGATGCGCTGACCCGGGACCGCGAACTGGACGCCTTCCTGGTGTTCACCTCCTTCGCCGGGCGCATCGGCAATGCCGGTCAGGGCTGCTACGCGGCCGCCAATGCCGCGGCGGATGCCATCGTCGCGCGCCGGAAGGCCGCGGGGCTGGCCGGTTCCGCGCTCGCCTGGGGTCCCTGGGCGGAGAGCGGAATGGCCGCCGAGGCCGTGATCGCGGAACGCTCCGGCCGCGCCGGGGTTCCCGGACTGCCCACCGAGACCGCGCTCGCGGCGCTGGCCCGCGCGGCCGGTACCGGGGAATCCCCGCTGATCGCCGATATCGACTGGACCCGGTTCCTGCCCGCCTTCACCGCCGTACGGCCGAGTGCCCTGCTTTCCGGCCTGGCCGAGGCGCGGGAAACCCCGGAACCGGCCGAGTGGGACGGACCGGGCTGGGACGAACTGGATGAGGAGGGGACCCGGCGCCGGGTGCGCAGGCTCACCCACCGCACCGTGGCCGCGGTCCTTGGCTACGGCAGCGCGCGCGAACTCGATCCGGCACGGCCGCTGCGCGACCTCGGGCTCGATTCGCTCACCGCGGTGGACCTGCGCAATCGCCTGCAGGCCGCGCTGGACGAACAGCTGCCCAGTTCGCTGGCCTTCGACCACCCCACCGCCGAAGCCCTCGCCGCGTACCTCATCGAACGGCGCCTCGGCACGACTTCCGAGCTGTCCACAGTGGACAGTCCTGTGTCCACAGTGGACGACCCGGTGGTGATCGTGGGGATGGCCTGCCGGTTCCCCGGCGGGGTCAGCACCCCGGAGGAGTTCTGGGAACTGCTGCACCGGGGCACGGATGCGGTCACCGATTTCCCGGCCGACCGTGGCTGGGACCTCGACGCGCTCACCGCCCTCGGTGCCGTTCGCCGCGGGGCTTTCCTGGACGATGTCGCCGGTTTCGACGCGGGATTCTTCGGGATCTCGCCGCGTGAGGCGCTGGCGATGGATCCGCAGCAGCGCCTGGTGCTGGAGACCGCGTGGGAGGCGCTGGAGCGCTCGGGTATCGATCCGTCGAGTGTGCGCGGCAGCAGGACCGGGGTGTTCCTGGGGACGAACGGTCAGGACTACGCGGAGCTGCTCGTGCACCGGGACGGCTCGATGCGCGAGGACGTGGCCGGGCACCTGGGGACGGGGAATGCGGCGAGTGTGCTTTCGGGTCGGTTGGCGTATGTGTTGGGGCTTGAGGGTGTTGCGGTGACGGTGGATACGGCGTGTTCGTCGTCGTTGGTGGCGCTGCATCAGGCCGCGGCGGCG
>NZ_JALM01000167.1 GCF_000737195.2 Sciscionella sediminilitoris | reverse complement strand
CCGCCGCGCCGCGTGAGGTGCTGACGAAGGTCGCCGAGCTCGGCGTTTCCGCGTTCGGTGTCCCGGAAGCGCTCGGGGGCATCAGCGCCGAACGTTCGGCGGTGACCGGGGTACTCGTCGCGGAGGCGATGGCGCACGGCGATATGGGGCTGGCCGTGGCGGCGCTCGCCCCGTCCGCGGTGAGCACCGCGCTGGCCCTGTGGGGCGACGGGGACCAGCAGGCGACGTACCTGCCGGCGTTCGTCGGGGAGAACAGCCCGGCCGCGGCGCTCGCGGTCGCCGAACCACGCCCGCTGTTCGATCCGTTCTCCTTGCAGACCAAGGCATACCGCAGGGGCGGCGAGTTCGTGCTCAGCGGGGAGAAATCCTTCGTCCCGCTCGCGGCGAGCGCGGAGCTGTTCCTGATCGCCGCCGATATCGAGGGCCGCGGTCCCGCACTTTTCCTCGTGGAGTCCTCCGCGAACGGCCTTTCGGTGCGCCCGGAACCGGGCATGGGGATCCGTGCCGCGGGTACCGGGCGGGTGCGGCTGGACAAGGTCTCGGTGCCCGCGGCGGCGCTGCTCGGCGGCGGAGCGAGCGAGGTTTACGCCGACTGCGTGCGGTTGTCCAGGCTCGGCTGGTCGGCGCTCGCGCTCGGGACGGCGCGCGCGGTTCTCGACTACGTGGTGCCTTATGTCAACGAGCGGGAGGCATTCGGCGAGCCGATCAGCAACCGCCAGGGGGTCGCGTTCAAGGTCGCGGACATCGGCATCGAACTCGAGGGGCTGAAGCTGGTCACCTACCGGGCGGCCGCGCGGGCCGAGCAGGGCCTGCCGTACGCGCGCGAAGTGGCCTTGGCGCGAAAACTCTGTTCGGACAAGGCGATGGCGATCGGCAGTGACGGGGTGCAACTGCTCGGCGGGCACGGATTCGTCAAGGAACACCCGGTCGAGCGGTGGTACCGCGACCTGCGCGCGGTCTCGGTGATGGAAGGTGGCGTGCTCGTATGATCAACCTGGAAACCCCGCGCAAGCTCAAGACCCTCATCGATCAGGCGCGCTATGCCGCCACCGAGGTGCTGCGCCCGAACTCCCGCCGCTACGACGCGGCCGAACACAGCTACCCGACCGAGATGGACATGCTCGCCCAGCTCATCAACGGGGTGCAGGGCTCGGGCGCGGCCGGTGGCGCCGGCGCGGCCGGTGGGCGCGGTGACAAGAGCGAGAAGGAAGCCGAGCAGGAGTCCAAGGGCCCGCGCAACGGGGCGAATCTCGCCACCGTGCTCGGCGTGCTCGAACTGTGCTGGGGCGATGCCGGGCTGATGCTGTCCATGCCGGGGCAGGGGCTGGGCAACGCCGCGATCGCCGCCGTGGCCAACGACGAGCAGATGGGCCGGTTCGGCGGGAAATGGGCCGCCATGGCCATCACCGAACCCGAGACCGGTTCCGACTCCGGGGCGATCCGCACCACCGCGGTTGCCGACGGGGACGAATACGTGCTCAACGGCGAGAAGATCTTCGTGACCGCGGGAGAGCGCGCCGAGGTCGTCGTCGTGTGGGCGACCCTGGACCGGTCCCTCGGCAAGGCCGCCATCAAGTCCTTCCTCGTGGAACGCGACCGCCCGGGCTTCGAACTCGTCCGCCTGGAGCACAAACTCGGTATTCGTGCCTCGGACACCGCGCACTTCCGGCTGGACAACGTCCGGGTGCCCAAGGAGAACCTGCTCGGCAGCCCGGAGATCGACACCAGCAAGGGCTTCGGCGGGGTCATGCAGACCTTCGACAACACCCGGCCGATGGTCGCCGCGATGGCCGTCGGCGTCGCCAAGGCAGCGCTCGAGGCCACCCGCGCCGTGCTCACCGAGGCCGGGGTCGCGCTCGACTACGACGCCCCGGTTTTCGGCAGGCATGCCGCGGCCGCCGAATTCCTGCGCATGGAATCCGACTGGGAGAGCGCCTACCTGCTCACCCTGCAGGCCGCCTGGATGGCCGACAACAAACAGCCGAACTCCTTGCAGGCCTCGATGTCCAAGGCGAAGGCAGGACGCACCGCGACCGATGTCACGCTGCGCTGCGTCGAGCTGTGCTCCTCGGTCGGCTACGGCGAAGAGCAGCTGTTCGAGAAATGGGCCAGGGACGCCAAGATCCTGGACATTTTCGAAGGGACACAACAGATCCAGCAGCTCATCGTGGCCCGGCGGCTGCTCAACAAGTCGAGCGCGGAACTGAAATAGCGACAGAACCGGGAACTCGGTGGTCTAGCTCGCGGCCAGGTATCCGAAGTGCCGTAGCACCGCGGCCGCGACCTCGGCGGGGGCCAGCGTGTCGGTGTCGATGACGGCCTCGTCCATATCGGCCTCGGCAAGGCGCTCGCCGAGTTCCCGGTGCCTGCTCGCATGCCAGTCGAACCGGGCGCGCTGCGCGGCGGTGTAGCGGCCACGCAGCCTGGTCTCGGTGACCTGCGGGCTGGCCACCAGCCGGACGGGCCGGACGGTGAGGTTCAGGGACCGGCTGTAGCGATCGAGCTCCGCCCGGCTCCCGAGGACACCGCTGACCACGAGCTGGCGCGGCCCGGTGGCCCGGTAGTTGGACCACACGAGGGCCATGTTCCGGGCTTCGATGAGCGTATTGTCCGGGTCGAAGCCGGCCGGTGGCCAGGACCGGTGGAACCAGTCGATGTCCATGAGGCTGAACGCCTGCCCGGCGGTGGCCAGCAGATCCCCGATGTGTTCCAGCGCCGCGGACTTGCCGGTGCCGTACGACCCGTTGACGAAGATCGCGTACTCGCCATCGCCCGTGCTGTCCGGTGTGCCTCTCGCCCTGGTCACACCCCGGACCCTAGACGGTCGGGACCGGGCTCATGCCCAGTGCCGCTGGTCCGCGACAGCACCTCGGAACCCGGCGATGATGTTCTGTTCGCGGAACCGGCCTACTGGGCCTTGATCGGCCCGCCGTGCTCGATCCGCAGCGGCACATTGTGCCAACAATCGCGAAGCGGGAACGAGGAACCCGGTAACACGAGGATCGACACCGCGAAACTCGGACCGGCTTTCGTTATCCCGATCCCCTGGACATTTCCGGGCTGTCTGAGATATCGCTTTTTCAGCATGTCGGCGACCTGATCCGCTTGCCGGTAGCTGGCCGCCGGTCCACACCTGCCGACCGCGCGAGACCCCGGCACACTCCGGTTGTTCGGCGGGAAACCAAACCCCGGGGATTTCGACCCCGTACTCGGCGACGATGTCCGCGGTGTAGTCGAGGCGGGTGTCTGTGGCGAAACTGGCGGAGCGGACGGAGTACCCCCGCAACCGGCCAGCACGCTCACCAACACGATTCCCGCTGCGACTCGGGCGAACCGCATCCGGCGCCCCTCCGTTCCACGACTTGTTTCCCGTCGCCACCGTTATCGGTCACGCATTCCCCTCGTTACGCCGGCACTCGCCGGGGAAGCCTTGAACACTCACCCGCCGTCGAGGACCGCGACGGCGCGCCGCGAGATCCGGTAGCCCACCCGCAGGCTCTGAGAGGCCGAGTGCCTTGAGCTTGCGGATGTCGAGCTTGACCGGATCCTTGGCGCGCGAGCAATCCGGCGAGCACGGCGGGCAGTCCGGGATGCTCGCGGATCCGGTGCGGGGTGTTTCCGGTCCACGGGGCGTCCGCGCGTGCGTCGAGCCGTCCGAGCCGGGCACGCCCCGGCGCGCAGTGCGTCCTCGCGGCCGATTCCGGCGGGGTCCACCGCGGTGACGGCATCCACGGCGGCCACTCCGGCGACGGTGTGCAATCGGTGTCCCGTCCGCACCCGTGATCGTGCCCAGCGGCGGAACACCAGGGTGCTGGAACCGTCCGCGATTCCGTGTGCCACCGCGTTGTCGAACAGCCTCGTGCCGTCCTAGCCGAGCCGGAACCGGGCTCCGTCGGTCAGGGTGACCGGTTTGCCGAGCGGGTCTCCGGCGACGAGTTCGGCTGCCTGCGCGGGATCGGCGCTCGCCGCGAAGGCGCGGCGGCCGTCGGGCAGCAGGCAGGCGAGGTAGCCGGTTTCGGGTTCGCCGTCGCGACCGTAGGCGCAGGTGTAGGTCTCGATCTCGGCGGGACCGGTGTAGCCGAGTGCCACGGAACGCCGTGGCCGCGCGTCCACGGCGGCCTGTGCGTCGAGATGGCGGTACGGCGTCGTGGGTGCCTCGGTGCTCAGTGACACGGCGGCGTGTTTGGTGAGGAACCAGCCGAGCGCGGTGCACAGTCCGCGTTCCCCGGGATGGGCGCGCAGCCGCTCGGTCATGGCGGCGAGCGAGTGCATCACGTAGTTGCTTCCCGGACCTCCTGCGAAGGTGAGCCCGCCGGTCACGGTGGGCACCCTTGCCGGGTCGTAGGCGTCGATCCCGAGCGCGTCCGCGCCGACGCGCACCGCGCACGGGAAACACGAGTACAGGTCGAGGTGTTCGTGCCCGGAGGGGGTGCGGCCGGTATGTTCGCGCAGCGCCGTGCCGATCGCGGCGATGGCCTCGCTGCGGTGCAGGTGTTCGCGTTCGCCGACGAACCAGTGCTCGTTCGCCGAGGCGGTCGCGTTCACGAAAACCCAGCGCTCCCGCGGAATCCCAGCTGCGGTAGCGGTTTCGGCCGAGCACAGCACGAGCGCGGCGGCCTGGTCGACGAAGATGTTCGCGGTGAGCAGTTTGCGGTACGGCGCGGCGATCATCCGGTTGTCCGGGCCGGTCGCCAGGATGTCCGCCGCACTCGGCGCCGAGGTGTCCCAGGCGTGCGGGTTCTGCGCGGCGACGGAAGCGAACCGGGACCACAGGGTGCCGAGTGCGCGGTCGTGTTCCTCGATCGAACTGCCGTCCGCGGACCGGATCGCCTGCTCGAAAAGCGGGTAGTACTGGGCGGGCTGATTGAGTCCGGCGGCGAGCTCCCCCTCGTGCTGCGGGGTGCGGTCGGTGCCCAGAATCCGGCTTGGCGCGGTGCCTTCCGGCTGGACCGGGTCCTCGGTCAGCCGCCCGTCCTTCCAGGCGCGCACCACTTCGACGCCGCCGAGCAATGCCGCGTCCAGGGAACCGGAGGCGATCAGCCCGCAGGCGTCGGCGAGCAGTTCGACCGGGCTGGTGCCGCTGATCCTGGTGGCCACGGTTTCCTTGGCCTCGATGCCGAGCGAGCCGGCGAGCGCGCCAGCGAGATCCGGTAGCTGGGAGGCGAAACTGTCCACCGCGCCGACATAACGGATGCGTTCGGTGATGCCGCCGCCCGCTTCGGCGAGTGCGGTCCGGGCCGCGTCACCGAGTAGTCCGGTCGTGCTGAACCGGGCCTCGCGATCGGTCGAGCTGAGTTGCCCGACGCCGACGAGGACCGGGGTTCTGGGGTCGATCATGCTCTGGCCAGTGCTCCAATCCGGTAATCGTTCAGGTCGAACCGCTTGGTTCGGCGGTGGTATTCGGAGACGTTGCCCGGCCAGTTCGTCGGGACCCGGCCATCGGCCTGCCGATACCAGCTGGTGCAGCCGGACCAGGCGCTGCCGGCGAGCCGGGACTGCATCTCCTCGTCGTAACGGCGTTCCACGGCCGGATCGACCTCGAGGTCCGCGCCGGGATGGCGGGCGAGGAACGTGGCGGCCTTGGCGAGATAGCGGGCCTGCCGCTCCACCATGTACAGGATGGAACCGCTGCCGAGGTTCGTGTTCGGTCCGTACATGCAGAACATGTTGGGGAATCCGGGAACGGTCATGCCGAGATAGGCGTGCGCCCCGGAGCGCCATTCCTCGCTGAGCGGATGTCCGCCGCGGCCGCTGATCGCGATGGGAGCCAGGAAATCCGTCGCGGAGAAACCGGTCCCGTAGATGAGCACATCCGCCTCGTGCACCGCGCCGTCCTCGGTGCGCACCCCGGAGGGCGTGACCGAGTCGATCGGCGTGGTCTCGAGTGTCACATTGGGTTTGGTCATCGCGGGGTAGTAGTCGTTCGAGAACAGCACCCGCTTGCAGCCGATCGGATAGTCGGGGGTGAGTTTCGCGCGCAGTACCGGATCGGTGATGTGTTTGGCACGGAACCGTTCGGTGAGCCCGCGGAAGATCGAGGCGACCCGTTCGTCACCGGTGAGCGCGCGGGTGCTCAGTTCGCCCGCCGACCAGAAGAGCAGCCGTTCGAGGCCGAGAGTCTGGGGCAGGAACCGGAAAAGCGCGCGCCGAGCCGGGCCGTAGCCGGTGTCGGGCTTGGGCAGGATATAGGGCGCCGAACGCTGGAACACGGTCAGCCGCCGGGCGAGCGGCTGCACGCGCGGGACGAACTGGATGGCGCTCGCTCCGGTTCCGATGACCGCGATCCGCTTGTCCCGCAAGGGGATGTCGTGATCCCAGCGCGCCGAGTGGAACGCGTGCCCGGTGAACCCGGTCATGCCGGGGATGCGTGGCATGGCGGGCCGGGACAGCTGACCGACCGCGGGCACCAGCACCCTGGCCCGGTATTCGCGCCCGGCAGTGGTGCCGATGACCCATTCCCCGCGTGGCTCGTCGAATCGGGCCGCGGTGACCTCGGTACCGAACTCGATGAGTTCGCGTATCCCGAACTGGTCCGCGATCCGGTTCAGGTAGGCGAGGATCTCGGACTGCACCGTATAGCGATTCGAGGAATACGGATTCATGGCGTAGGAAAGCGAATAGTAGGGCGCCGGTACATCGCACCCCGAGCCCGGATACGTGTTCTCCCGCCACACCCCGCCGAGCGCGTCCGCGCGTTCGAGAATGGTGATGTCCCGGATCCCGTGCGCGCGTAACTCGATCGCGGCCGCTATTCCCGCGAATCCGGAACCGATGATGACGACGTTCATTCCGGTAACCACGGCAGATAATCGGGAAGATCACGGGAAACGGTCCCGGTGAATCGCGGTTCCCGTTTCTGGAGGAAGGACATGACTCCCTCGATCGCGTCGGCGTTGTCCGGAATGTTCTCGGTCAGCCGGGAATCGAGCCGCTGTGCCGCGAACGGGGAATCCAGTGCGCTCATCCGGTAGAGCATCTGCCGGATCACCGCGGCGGAGACCGGCGCGACCTTTGTGGCGATCTCCCGTGCGAGCGCGTATGCCGCGTCGAGCAGTTCGCCCGGCTCGTGCAGTCGCTGCACCAGACCGGCACTCCTGGCCTCCTCGGCGTCGAACACCCGGCCGCTGACCATCCAGTCGAGCGCGGTCCCCATCCCGACGAGCCGGGGAAGGAACCAGGTGGAGGCGCCCTCGGGGAAGATGCCCCGGCGGGAGAACACGAAACCGAACCGCGCGTCGGTGCTCGCCAGCCGGTAGTCGCAGGGCAGGCAGATGGTCGAGCCCGCGCCGACCGCTGCGCCGCGGATGGCCGCGATCACCGGTTTGTGCATCGCGAAGATCCGCATCGAGCAGCGGCCAGCCGGTTCCTTCCAGAACCCGTCGCGCTCATCGATCTCGCCGAGGTCCAGCGATCCGCTGGACAGGTCGCCGCCGACGCAGAAGTCCTTACCCGAGCCGGTGAACACCACGCAGCGCACCGCGTCGTCGTTGTCCGCGCGGTCGAAGGCCGCGGTGAGCTCATCGGCCATGGTGACGGTGTAGCCGTTGCGGGCCTCAGGGCGGTCGAGCGTGATGGTGGCGATCGCCCCGTCCACCGCGTAGTCGATCTCGCTGTACTCGGGCACCCGGGCCTCCTCGTTGCCGTAGCGGAACGATAGCAATATTGGCAGGGTGTCAACAAGCGTCGAGAGGGCTAGTGGCGGCGTCCCCGTTCGGCGCGCCAGACGTAGTCCAGCAGTCCCATGATCTGCCTGCGTCCTTCGGTGGAGAGGCTTTCCGCGCGCAGGGCGATGATCCGCCCGGGGGAATCGGCCTGCGCGGAGGTCTGCTCGTCGAAGAAATAGGTCACCGGGACGTCGAAGTAGCGGGCGAAGGCCTGCACGTAGCTGATCTTGGGGTCTCCGCGCTTGCCGGTGACCAGTTGCTGCAGGTACGCGGCCGAGATGGTCGGCCCGCCGAGCGCGCTGATGTCCTGGGCGATCCTGCGGTAGGAGAGTGGCCCGCGCCGCTCGCGGAGTTGTTCGATGAGCCTGCCGAGCCGTGCGGCGAACGAGTCGGCGCACCAGGTGGTGCCTCCGTGTGCCATGACCTGCGACCCCCATGGTTGCGGTTTCCCAGACCCGTCCCGGGGCAGGTGCTCCGGGACGGCGGACCGGCGAATGCGAATGATCGTACGGACGGCCGCAAACGTATGCAAATGTTGACGCTCTCGCTATGCTGCCCTGCAGGGGCGGAGGGCCACCGCGGTCATGGAGTGTCGTGGGGTTGTCACGCGCTGGGGGTGCGTGACAACCCCCGTTTCCCGCCTCGAGGGGACCGTTATCCTGGAACGCGTCGGGCGTGGCACGCCGCGCACGGAATGTTCAGGGAGTGCCGGTGGCTGGCGATCTGCAGTACGACGCGGCGGGTATGCGGTCCGCGTTGACGATGCTTCGCGATCTGATCGCGCGACTCGACGAGGAGCGCGGGGATCTCGGCGGCCTGGACACGGTTCCGGCGCCCGGCACGGCACCGGCGACCGAACGATTCCACCAGCGCTACCTCGACTGGGTCGGCGAGGTGTCCGAGGAACACGCCGCCACCCGGGAACAGGCCCAGCGCGCGGTGGACGCCCTTGTCGCGATCGACCTCGAGTACAACGCGGGGGAGCTGGCCAACGAGCTCGGCCTGCGCACGCATCTGCATGCGGACGCGCCGGGGAGCGGGGACCGCTGATGGCCTTGTGGGACTGGATGGCCGAACGGGCCTCGATGGTCGATGCCGCCCCGAACCGGGCGGCCGCCGCGCAGGCCCTCGTACGGCAGTGGGCACAGCGCCATCCGGGCGGTTGCCGCCCCGATTTCGCCGATCCTGCGCGCATCTACGAATACTTCCATTCCGGGGCAGGGCCCGAGGGATACCAGCGGGCCCGGCAGTTCGCGGACACGATCTCGGCCTCGCTGACCGCGGGCGCCGACGGGGTGCACGCGGTGCGCGCGACGCTCGCGGGCAGCTGGCAGGGCACGGCGGCGGAGGCGGCACTGGCCGCGCTCGCCCCGCTGCGCGACCGGCTGGACGAGATCGCCAAGCGCGCCCGCGCCGGGGCGGGCATGCTCGCCGAACAGGTCGACGCCTTCGTGGAGACCAGGAGGAGAGTCGTCCCGATCACCGAGCAACCACCGGACTGCGGCGGGCTCGGCGCGGTGCACAATCCGGTGCTCATGGTGCGAGGAGGGTCGGCGGCCGCGAACGCGGGGGCGTACCACGGTGGTGCGCGGACGAACCAGGACGCGTACGCGGAGTACGCCGCCGAGACGGGGAAGCAAACGGGGGAATTCCCAGGCATTGGCGGCGAGTGACCATGCTTCGCCTCCCGGTACGGCTCTCGGCGGAGACCTTCGCGGTCACCTGGCGGTACGCGAACGTCGGTGAGCTGCCCGATGCGCTCTACGTGCCGATGCCGGGCGGGGAACAGGACGATCCCTACGCGAGCGCGCACGCCGAACTGGCCGCGTTCGCCGAACTGCGCGAGCTGGCCGGGGATGACCGGCGCGGGTTCACCGCCGATCTGGAGGGCGTCTACCAGATGCTGGCCGGCGCTCAGGAGGAGTACTTCGCCTGGATCATCGGCACCGACGGGTTCGGGGTGAGCGCGCTGCTCGCCTGTCACGGCGGCCGCGCCATGCTGGCGGTGCTCGACGGGAACACGGTCCGTATCTCCCAGGTGAATCCGGATCCCGGGGCCCTGGTCGCGGCGCTGCCCGCGTTCCCGCCCGCGCGATTCCGCCCGGTCAGCGTGCCCAGCGCGGAACTGTTCGAGACCGCCCCGGAGGAACTGACCGGGGATGCCGCCCTGTTGCGCGAGGTGTTCGCCACCCGGCCGATCGGCAAGGGGCAGTACTACGTCGCGGTGCGCTCGCCCAATGGCCGCAGGCACATCGCGCCGAGCCCGGTGAACCACATCGACCCGGACCCGGGGCGGGTGCTGTTCTACACCACCGACAACGGCGGCGGCGAGTACATCACCGCGAAGCCGGGCACCGCCGAGGCGATCGCCGAACAGCTGCTGCGCACCCGCGAGGATCTGGTCACCGGGGCGCCGATTCCCGGGCAGGCGGGCAGCCCGGAGCATCCGGCGGACCGTAGGTAAGTGAGCCGGTACGCGGCGTTTCGGGTGTGACCCGTGGCGCACATCCGATATCTTCACCGCATCGGGTGTTGACCCGGTGCGCAACGGGGTGCGTTCTACTGCGGGTATCGCGGACACGTCGGTGCGGCCGGACAATACGGGCACAGACGGTTGAGGAACGCATGGGCTTGGCAGCAGAAACTGTGGACAGCGCCATCATCACGGCACTCGTGGTAGATGCGGAGCCGTTGTTCGCCGAGGGGATCCGCGAACAGTTCACGGCCAGCAGACAGCTGCGCTACCAGGGCCGGATCGGCCGGGTCCGCGAGGTGCTGCCCACCTGCGCGCGACTGGCTCCCGATCTGGTGCTGCTGGACGCCATGATGGACGAGTCCTGCTATCTCACCGCGACCCTCAAAGGGGCGCAGCATCCGCCGATCGTGGCGGTGCTGGTCCCCGAACCGCTGGTGCACGGCAGCTATGCGGACCGGGTACTCGCCGCGGGGGCCGATCTGCTGCTCCCGCGCACCGTGGCGGGGACCGAACTGCTCGGCGGGATCGACCGGGTGCGCCGCCGTTCCCCGGTCGTGCATCCGGCGCTGGGCGGGCAGCAGCGCATCGGGCGTCCCGGAAACCGCCCCGCGGTGCACTGGGCGATCACCCAGCGCCAGTTCGAGGTGCTGTGCCTGATGGCGGACGGCAAGCGCAACGAGGTGATCGCCGAGGAGCTGTTCGTGGCCCCGGAGACGGTGCGCACGCACGTGAAGGGGATCCGGCACGCGTTGAAGGCCACCAGCAGGGCGCACGCGGTGAGCCGCGCGTTCGAGCTGGGTCTGCTCCCGGTGGAACCGCTGCCCGAGTGACCCGACTACGGTTGGTCTCCGTGCCCGAGCATGAACCGACCTACGAGCTCGACGACGCCATGACGCGCCGGATGAAGGCGCTCGCGTGCACCGCGCCGCTGCACGATCTGGACGCGCGCAAGGGCATGCTCGACTGGGTGGACGCGGGCGTCTACCAGATGGCCGAGATCGCGCTGCACATGATCGACAAGGTCACCATCGCGATGGACTTCGATTCCGGGGCCGATCACGAACGGATGATCAACAAGGTCACGCCGTTCGTGGCCGCGCAGGCGCCCGGAAGGCCGAACACCGAGCACGCGCGGGTGGCCGGATGGGTGCTCGACAACCTGCTCAACGTGGGCACCGTGGACCGCGGATTCCGCCGGGTGTACGGAGAACTCGACGAGGGCGGCACGTATCGCCGCCGTGCCTTCGATTTCAAGTTGCTCGTCGAGCGGGCGGGCACCGACGGGCAGGTCTACCTGCGGGCCACCGACGAGGCGATCAACGTGCTAGTCGGCGCGCTGGACACCGATGTCGAGTCCGCTCAGGTCGCCGCGGAACTCAAGCTGGAGCACCTGATCAGTTCCGGGCGCCTCGCCGAGGCGAAGCTGGCCGCCGAGCAGGCGCGGTACCGCACCGTGCAGTTCGGCGAGACGCTGCGCGGGCGCCTGGACGCCACCCGCAGGGATGTGCGCGCCGTGGACTGGGAACGGGAGATCCCCGAACTGCTCGATTCCGCGCTGCGCCACGTGGAGGCCCGGTTCCGCGCGGAGAGCGCGATCCTGCGGGACATCACCGCCGCGCGCGACGACACCGAGGACGGCGAGCAGAAGCGCAGGGCCGCCGAACTGGTGGACATCGTGGGCGACTGCATCCGCAGGCACACCCAGTTGCAGGCGCGGTTGCAGTCCGCGGGTGCGGTGTTCCGCGCCGAGCAGGACCGGCAGCAGTTCTCCGGCCCCGCCAAGCGCGCCGCGATCGACCTGTACGGCCAGCTGCTCACCCCGATCCTCGAGCAGCCGGTCGGCACCGCGGCGCGCCCGCTCGAGGCGTATTTCCGTGCTGCCGCGGGAATCCGCCCGCCGACCGCGACCTCACTGCCCTCGCTGGTCTCGCTGTTGTTGCGGCCGGCCCCGGAACGCGCGAAGGTCGTCGGCGAGATACCGGAACCCCAGCTGGCCCCGAGCGAGGACAGCGAACGGTTCAGCGAGGAACACTGGCGGATGGCCGACGAACTGCTCGATCTGCCCGAAGTGGGCCGGGAACTGTCCGGGCTGCTCGCCGAGGCGGCCGAACGGGATCCGGACCTCGCGAGGCTGGTCGCGCTGCGTGCGGTGCACGCCTACAGCCCCGAGGTGGGTGCGGCCGTGCGTTCGGGACAGGGCAGGATGTTGGTCGCCGTTGCTACGGGCCGGACCATCGAGACCGAGGTCTACGGCGGCGACGAGCTGCTGCTCACCTCGGCGGAGATCAGCTCGGAGACCGGCACGGCCGAAGACGGTACGGCGGCACCGGCCGACGATGGGGCGAGCCAGGAGGAGGTACTGCGATGAGCGAGCTTGCGAGTGAATCATCGGTACAGCGTGTGCGCGAAGCGCCGAGCTCCCCCAGGGAGCGACGGCGATGAGTGCGAATGTCACGCTGAGCGACGCGGAGTCGGCCGCGCGGCTCGTCGCGTTCGGCCTGCGTCCCAAACAGGTGCCCTCGCGGGATGTGGTGTACGCCGATCTGGTGCGCCGCTACGGTGAGGACAGCATCTTCAAACAGCTCACCAACGGGGTGGCCGCGGGCATGGGCCTGATGGTCCTGGACGTGAGTGCCGGATCCGGGATCGTGCTTGCCGCGAACGAGGAGTCCGCCTTCGAGACCAAGATGGATTCCTACGCGCGCGCGGCCAAGATCCGGGACCGCAGGGAGACCGAGAAGGTACTGCACGGGATCATTCATCTCGCCGTGGCCGCGCTCGGTTTCCCGCGACCGGACGATCTGGCCAACGACACCTATGTCGGCAGGGTGAGCGTGGAGCAGGTGGACGGCGTGGTGCGCGAGGCCTGCCGGGTGCTCGACGAACGCGCGGCGGGCAAAGGGGATCCGCTGGTGGATGCCCCGGAACTCGAGCACGCGTGGCAGGCCTACATGCGCAGGCCCGAGGCCGCGGCGACCAAGGATGGGCGGCTCGCCGCGGACAGTACCCGGGGAATGGTGTCCCGGGCGCTGCGTTTCCTTGCCGAGCAAGGGTTTCTGGTCGCGGTGAACGCCGATGCCGAAGGCGTGTACCGCACCACCCATCGCTATCAGGTCCAGGTGCGCGAGCTGGCCGCGGATAACGCCTTCGCCGAGCTGCTCGAGCTCGGCGTAGTCACCGTGCCCGAGTCCGGCGGATCGCTTCGAACGTCCACTGTGGACACTCTGTAGAGGAGAACATGTACGAGCTTTCGAGGGTGCGGCTGCACTCCGTGGGTCCGCCTGGCGCGCGCTACCAGGATGTGCTGCTCGATTTCTCCGGCGCGGGCGCGAAAGTGCAGAGCCAGCAAGGAGATCTGCTCGAGGTGACGGAACCGCCGAGGCGCCCGTCCCCGGCGAGTGTGCTGTTCCTGGAGAACGGCGGCGGGAAGTCGGTCCTGATCAAGCTGATCTTCTCGGTGATGCTGCCCGGCAGGCGCCAGGTGGTGGGCACCACGAGCACCCGGGTGCTGGAGAAGTTCGTGCTGCCCAACGATGTGGCGCACGTGGCGCTGGAGTGGATGCACACCGGCTCGGGGGAGCGGCTGGTCACCGGCAAGGTCTCGGAGTGGCGCGGGCACGTCAGTTCGGCGGACCCGGCCAACCTCATCGACACCTGGTACTGCTTCCGTCCCTCCGAGGCACTCGAGCTGGAAACCCTCCCGCTCACCAAGGACAACAGGCTGCTCACCGTCTCGGCGTTCCGGGACCGGCTCGGCGAGGCGCAGTCCGAGGACCCGGGGATCGACCTGTTCTGGACCCGGCGGCGCGGGGAGTGGACCGAGCGGCTGGACATGCTCGGCCTGGACACCGAACTGTTCCGCTATCAGCGGGCGATGAACGCGGGCGAGGGTGAGGCGGCGGACGCGTTCTCCTTCGCCACCGACGAGGCCTTCGTGGAGTTCCTGCTGCGCGCGGTGCTCCCCGAGGACGGGCCGGTCGAACTGGCCGAGGTGCTCACCAACTACTCGGAAAGCCTTGCCCAGCGCGGGGAACTGAACGTGGAGCGGGACTTCGTGGCCGGGGCGCTCGAACTGTGCGGCCCGCTGGCCAAGGAGGAAGCGCTCACCATCGCCTGCCGCGAGGAGGCGGAACGGGTCTACGCCCAGCTCGCCGGATTCGCGGGCGCGGTCGCGGCGCGCGTGGACGTGGAGCGGGCCCGGCTCGAGGAGTACGAGGCCGGGCTGACCGAGGCACAGGAAACCCTCGGGCTCGCCGAATCGACACGGCGCCGGGCCGCGGCCGAGGTGGCCGCGCTGCGGCGGGCGGTCGCCGGACTGCGGCTCTCCGAAGCCGAAGCCGAACGCGCGGAAGCCGATGAGGTGCTCGCCGAGACCCGGCGCACCGCGGACGCGTGGCGGGAGACCTCGACGGTGCTCGAGCAGCGCGGGGCGTCCGAATCCGCGCGGCGGCTGCGCGAACTGGCGCACAGCCTCGAAGAGAAGGCGCGGCCGGCCCTCGCCGCCAAGAACGCGGCGGCACAGGCACTTGCGCGCGGACTGCTCGCCCTTGCCAAGGACGCGGGCCAGGCCGCGGAACGGGAACAGGCCAGCGCCGGGGAACAGACCGAACGGGCGGCGCAGGCGCAGACCCGGCAGAACGAGGCGACCTCCGAGGCGGCGACCGCGACCGCGCGCGCCGACGCCCTGGCCGAACGGGTCGAGGAGGTGCGCGCCCGGTTGCGCACCGCGGCTGGCGAGGGTCTCCTCGATTCGGCGGGCGAGGACGTGACCTCGGCGGCGGCCCGCGCCGGTGAGGCACTGGAGACCGCGCGCGAACGGCTCGCCGAACACGAGGCGGAGGCCGAGCGGATCGGCGAGGCACACTCCGCGGCCCAGCTGAGCCTGCAGGAGGCCCGGCAGGGCGCGGCGACCGCGGCCGAACGTAACCAGCGCGCCGCCGAGGCGAAAGCCGAGGCAGAGGAACGGATCGCCGTCCTGGAGGCGGAACCGCGGCTGGCCGCGCTGCTCGATGTGGAGGACATCCGCCTCGACTCCGACTACTCCGCACTGCGCAGGCTGCTCGCCGAATCCAGTGCCGAGGCCGGGCGGGTCCGGCTCGAACTCGAGGTGGCCGAGGCCAGCGACAAGCAGGCCCGGCTCGCGCTCGCCGGCGGGGATCTGCTGCCGCCGCCACCGGAGATCGGCGAGGTGTGCGCGGTACTCGAGGAGGAGGGCATCACCGCCTGGCCCGGTTGGACCTTCCTCGCCGCGATCGGGGATGTGGCCGAGCGGGCCCGCATCGCCGAGCACGCGCCGCAGCTGGCGAGCGGGGTGCTGCTGAACAAGGCGAGTCAGCTGGAGTTCGCCAAGCAGATCCTCACCGAGCGTGAGCTCTACCCGAACACCTTCATCGCCATCGGCACCACGGATTCGCTGCGGGCGGGCGGGGTCGCACCGGGTGCGGACTTCGTGGTGCCCTCGAACCCCGCGCTCTACGATCCGCATGCGGCGGCGCGGGAACAGGAGGCGATCGCCCGCAGGCACACCGAACGCCAGGACCGGCTCACCGAACTCACCGAGCGCCAGCGCGCCGATGACGAACTGGCCGCCCGGCTCGAACGCTGGCGCGAGGAATACCCGGAGGGCAGCGCAACCGAGCTCGCCGCGGCGGTGGAGTTCACCGAGACCGCGGTGGCCGAGGCCGAACAACGGGTGCGGCGCTGCGAGGAGGAACTGGACCGCCTCGCCACCGAACGGGCCGCGCTGCGGGAAAGCGTGCCCGCCGCGCGCGAGGAGCTGCGCGGGACGGAGGAAAACGCGCGGCGGTTGACCGAACTCGCCGAGCTGAGCGAGCACCTGCGCGAGTGGACCGAGGCCGAACAGCGTGAGCGGGAGAACGTGGCCCGCGCCGCGGAACGGGCCGCCGAGGCCGAGGAGGTCGCCGAGCTGGCCCGGGCCGAGGCCGCCGAACACCAGCGCGCCGCGGACGGGCACAGCGGAACGGCCGACCGGGCCCGCGCCGAGCTCGCCGAGGTACCCGGGGCCGGTGAGGTCAGTGAGGCCGATCCGGCACCCGAGGAACCGATCGAGGTGCTGCGCAGGACCTACCGCTCCGCCGAGGACTCGTACGCCAGGGTGGAGGTCGGCAGTGATCTGCGCGCCGAGCTCGACCAGGCCGAGCGGGCCGAGGCGGCGAGCCTGGCCGCGTTCGAGGCGCTCGACCCCGAGGTGCGCGAACTGGCCAGCGAACTCCTGGAAACCCCGGAAGGATCGGATGCCTCGGCGCGCACCGCGGCGCGGGAACGCGCGGCCCGCGCGGTCGAGGCGGCGGAAAACCGGCGGTCGAACGCGATCGCGCTGGTCGCGACCCGCAAGGCCGAGCTGGCCGGGCTGCCCGAGGCGCGCGAGGCCGAGGTGCCCCAGCCACGGGACATCGCGCACGGCCAGCAGCTGGTGGACGCCGCGATCGCCGAGGAATCCGAAGCGGCGCGCGAACACGAGCGCCGGGTCCGTGAACACGAAGCCGCGGAACGGGCGCTGGCCTCGGCCCGGGCGAGCACCGAGGGTTTCGGGGTACTGCTGGACTCGATGGACGCGCGCCCGGACGGGGAACACGAGCCGTTCGAGGGCGATATCGAGGCCGCCCGGTCCCGGTATGCCACGCTGCGCGGGGAGTGGACGCACGCGCAGGAGACGGCGAATCGCGCCGAGGAGCGGGTGCGCCAGGCCTCCGATTCGCTCGCCCAGTTCGCCACCGAGAGCCGGTTCGAACAGCTGCAGGTGCCGGTGCGCAGGCAGATGCTCGCGGTGCGCCGCGCCGAGCTGCCGACCTACTCGGGGGAGTGGGCGGAGGCGTTGCGGCCGCGGCTGCGCACCCTCACCGATGATCTCGCCGCGATCGACCGGCACCGCAGCGGGATCATCACCCGGCTGCACGGCATGGTCGAGGACGCGCTGCGCACCCTGCGCTCGGCCCAGCGGGTCTCCCGGCTGCCCGACGGGCTCGGTGACTGGTCCGGGCAGGAGTTCCTGCGGATCGCGTTCGGCTCGCTCGAGGACACCGAACTGGTGGAGCGCCTCGGCGAGGTCGTGGACGAGGCGGCGACCGGAAAGAATGGGACCCCGCAGGGCATGTCGCTGTTGCTGCGCGGGGTGCTCGCCGCCGCACCCAAGGGTTTCCGGGTCGAGATGCTCAAACCCGACGCGGTCCTGCGCACCGAACGGCAGCGGGTCTCCGAGATCCGGGACGTGTTCTCCGGCGGGCAGCAGCTGACCGCGGCCATCATCCTCTACTGCACCATGGCCGCACTGCGCGCGAACAACCGAGGACGGGCCAAGCACCGGCATTCGGGGGTGCTGTTCCTGGACAACCCGATCGGCCGCGCCTCCGCGGGATACCTGCTCGAACTGCAGCGCGCCGTGGCCCGCGCGCTCGGGGTGCAGCTGATCTACACCACGGGGCTGTTCGACGCGAACGCGCTCGCCGAGTTCCCGATGATCGTGCGGCTGCGCAACGACGCCGATCTGCGGGCGGGGCGCAAATACCTTGCCGTGGAGGAGACCATCAAGGCCGAACTGGACGCGCTTCCCGAAGCGGACGAAACCGCGGGGCTGACCTCGACGCGGATCTTCTTCCGGGAGACCGAACCCAAGATCGTCGAAGCACAGGTTCAGGAAGCCGAGGGCTGACCGGGCAGCTGCCCGGTCAGCCGGTCCGCTCTCAGTCCTGCGGGTAGTAGACCTTCTCCCGCGGGAAGTACTTGGGTGTCGGCGGGGCGTCGATCGGCAGCAGCATCAGATGGCCCGGCCCGACCCCGGGGGAGTGCACGTTCCAGACGTCCGGGCGCGGGGTGATCCAGCCCGGGTGCCATTCCATCCGCCAGCGCAGCGGGGTGCGCTGCTTGGTCCAGTCCAGGTTCGCGTAGTTGAGCTCGTACGCCCACTTGGTCAGCGGACCTGCCTTGTTGACCTGGGTACGCAGATAGGGGATCGCCGCGCCCCGGTCGGAGAACTGGTCGATGATGTCGCACTGGCAGCCGAACATGAGGGTGCCCACCTCGCCGGGGGCCAGCATGCCCTCGCCGTTCAACCGGGTGGCCAGATCCTCGCCGACGCGCATGTACTCGGTCGGCAGTGCCCAGTTGCCGAAGATCGGCGGGGTCTGCCACGGCAGGCCGTGCAACAGTTCCGGGATCAGGGTGCCGATGGTGAGCACCAGGCCGACGACCGCGCGCACCGCGGTGGACCGGGCGGTGCTGAGCCGCTTGGCCAGCGGATCAAGGGCCCCGGCGAAGAAGAAGGTGAGCAGGGCGACGGTCGGCACGTAGTACCAGAGGAACACCGCCGGGTTGATCACCAGGTAGACCAGGAAGTACAGCACCCCGGCACCACCGAGGATGGCCAGCGGGGCCAGCCGCCCGCCGCGCACCTTCACCGCCCAGTAGATCAGCGCGATCAGGCCGAGCAGTGCGGGAATGAGCGCGAGGATCGCCGGCACCGCGGAGTTCGCGCTGGAGACGAACAGCCCGAGACCGGTCGCGAACGTCCAGCCGCCGGGCAGATGGGTCTGCTGCTTGATGGCCAGCGTGTCCGGGATCGCCGAGCCGAGGGTCAGCCAGCTGGTCACGAACCAGGGCAAGCCCACGATCAGGGTGGGGACGAGGGCGCGCCACCACTTTCTGCGGACGCCGACCAGGGCCAGGCTCAGCGCGAACACCACGACGATGCTGTCCAGCCTGGTGAGGATGGTCAGCCC
This sequence comes from Sciscionella sediminilitoris, assembly GCF_000737195.2. Lineage (GTDB taxonomy): Bacteria > Actinomycetota > Actinomycetes > Mycobacteriales > Pseudonocardiaceae > Sciscionella > Sciscionella sediminilitoris. The sequence goes on along the minus strand of NZ_JALM01000167.1, from coordinate 4,061 downwards.
GGCGAGCACCCCGAACAGCACCGGGCGCCCGCGCAGTCCCTCGGCGAACAGCCCGACGAGCAGGGCGAGCAGCACCTGGGTCTCCAGGCCGATCGCGGAGAGCGCGAGCGGCGAGATCAGGACCAGTACCAGCCCGGTCAGCGCGGAGACCCAGGAGATCCCGAGCCGCTTGCTGATCACCGACCACCACGCGGCGGTGGCCACCATCGCGCCGACCGTCTCGATGCCGAGCACCACGATCGGCGAGGTGTCCCCGGTGATCAGCTTCGTCAGGAACATCAGGGCGGCGAGCAGCAGCACGTTGAACGGGGATGTCGCGCTGTTCGACTCCAGCCCCGGCTTCATGCCCCAGGTGCCGTCGGTGGCGAACGCGCGAGCGTAGTCGAGGGTGATGTACCCGTCGTCGGTGAGCCCGGCGTGCGTCAGCCAGTAGGCGAACAGCCCGACGACCAGCGCGATGAGCGCGAACCACTGCGTTCTCGAGCCGAACTGGCGCATGGTGCTACCGGTGCTGGCCGGAACCTCCCGTTTCGGACGGGTGATGGTGCTGCTTCCCATGGAGTGCGGGCCTGTTTCAGACGTGAGCGGTCACTTCCGACCGCGATGTACGGATGACATTGCGTACCACCCAGCGCCCTGTCGCGATCGCGAGGGCGATGACCAGCAGGGCCTCGATGACGGAACCGGTCGTGCCGATGTCGTACGGCGAGCCGTCGGCCATGGTCAGGAACAGCGCGCCGCCCGCGAACAGGATCGGGACGATCCGCCACCTGCTCCGCATGCTCGCGCCGAGCAGGAGCACCGGCCAGACGAGGTACCACGGCCACAGCACGGGGGTGGCGATGATGACCGCGGTCAGCAGGATCGCGCTCGCCCGTGCGGTGCCGACCTTCGGCAGCCGGGCGAGCACCGCGATCACGAGCAGGAGCACGCACAGGTAGGCGACGATCTGGATCCCGGTGAGCACATTGGCCCGTGGCAGGGTCTCCTCGCCGATGCCGAACCAGTCCATGGCCAGATCACAGATCGCCCGCTGGATCGCGTTCAGCGGGGTGAACGTCGGTGCGGCGCGGCTCGGTGAGTTGATGGCGTCCAGGTTGATCCAGCGCAGCCCGAGCGTGGTGATCAGCGAGACGATGCCGGTGACCACCACGCAGATGGCGAAGGCGATCCCGACCCTGGCGACCCGTTTGCCGACCGCCCTGCTGCGGTAGGCCCAGGCGAAGCCGAGGATCGCGACCACGGCCGCGGCCGGGATCTTGATCATCATCGCGCAGGTGGCCACACCGATGGCCAGGGGCGCCGAGTAGCGGATGTCGCGCCGGGTGAACAGCGCCAGCGCGGCCATGACGAGCCCGATCATCAGCCCGTCGTTGTGCCCGGAGAGGACCACGGCGCCGAGCGCGAGCGGGCTGGTCACCCCGATCCAGGTGGCCACCACCGGGTTCGTACCGGCGAACCTGGCCACCCGGGGGACACAGACCGCGGCCAGCGCGAGACCGGCGAGCATCAGCAGCCGCATCACCACGACCGCGGTCGTCGGATGATCCCGGGCCAGCGGGGCGATCAGCGAGTCGATGCCCATGAACCCCGGGCCGTACGGGGACGGCACGTCCATCCAGATGCCGGGGATTCGGTGCTGGAGCAGATCGGTGAGCCCGGCCGTCGCGGGACCGTTGGTGTACGGGTTGTTGCCCGCGCGCAGCACGAGCCCCTGGCCGAGGTAGGTGTAGACATCGGTGCTCAGCGCGACCGGGGCGACCAGCCAGGGCAGCGCCCAGGTGCCGCCGACGGCCCAGAGCTGGCGGATGCGCCACCGCCCGGCGCGCACGCCGAGGCCGAGCGCGAACCAGGCGACCGTCACCGCGGCGAGCCCGAGATAGAAGACCGTGCGGAGCGTGCTCGGGTTGTCGAACCAGCTCTGCGGGAGGGTGAACCACCATATCCGGCTCGGGTCCTCGGGAAGGCGTCCTGCCTCGAGGCCGACGATCGCGGTGCTGATGGTGCCGAGCAGGCCGAGCAGCGCCGCGGCGATCTGGGTGGCGGGGTGGATGAGCAATCGGTGCAGGCGGTGATCCCCGCGACGGTTCCGCGGACCGCCGCTTCGCTGGGTGGTTTCCGGCTCAGATGTTCCGGCCGCGACCGACTTGTCGTCGAGTGCCGGGTCTACAGGTTCGACCTGCTGCCCAACTGTCGGCGACACACGCATCACGCCTCTCCGCATTGTCCTGATCCCCGGGTGCCGAGCCCGGGCACACGCCCAACCAGTGTGCCCGATCCCGGTGCGGGACGGTCAGCTGACCCTCCGGAATCGGCCGGATGCTGTGGTCGGCGCCACGTTGACGAGTTTCGGGTTCCCGGCGCGTGGGGTGCCGAGCCTCCCCGATAGCCTGTTCACCGGGGCATGCTCATGTCCCGGGTACCCGGATCCGGCACGAGCCAGAAGCGAGCGAGATGGCCACGAGCGAAACGGCGCGACGGCAGAACACAGACAACGGAGCGGGGACGGTGCTGGACCGTTTCCACCGTGCCGACACCGCGGTCCTGCGCAGCGTGCAGTCCGCGCTCGACAAGGCCCCCCTTGTCGGTGGCGCGCGGGCGCTGTCCGCGGCGGGGGAGCACGCCATCGGCTGGCTGGCCATCGGCCTGCTCGGCGCGGCAGTGGACACCGAGCGCCGCAAGCGGTGGATCACCGCCACCGGCGCGGTCGCCGTCTCGCACGCCGGGGCGATCCTGATCAAGCGTGTGGTGCGCCGCCCGCGCCCGCACGACGAGCGGGTGCAGGTGCTCGCGAAGACCCCGAGTTCGCTTTCCATGCCCTCCGCGCACGCCATGTCCACCGCGAGCGCCGCGGTCGTGTTCGGCCCGCTGCTCGGCCTTCGGTTCGGCCGGGTCGCGCTCCCGGTGATGGCGCTGAGCAGACTCCTGCTCGGCGTGCACTATCCGAGCGACGTGCTCACCGGCGCGGTGCTCGGGGCGGCCATCGGGAAAGCGGCGAACCAGCGAAACGGCGAGAGTCATGAGTGAAACCACCCAGGCACAGACCACCGCGGTGAAACCGGTCCGGCTGATCCTCGGCCTGATCGCGGCGATCCGGCCCAAGCAGTGGATCAAGAACGTGCTCGTGGCCACGGCCCCGTTCGTCGCGGGGCAGTTGTTCACCGAGCACGTGCTGCTGGCCACCATCCTGGCCTTCGTGGTGTTCACCGTCGCCGCGGCGGGCACCTACCTGATCAACGACGCGCGGGATGTCGAGGCGGACCGCAGGCACCCGAAGAAGCAGTTCCGCCCGATCGCCTCCGGTGCGGTGCCGCTCTCGGTCGCCTACGGCGTCGGCATCGTGCTCATGCTCGCCGCCCTCGCGCTGTGCCTGCTCGTCTCCTGGCAGCTGCTGCTGGTCATCGCGGCCTATGAGGTCATCCAGCTCGCGTACTGCTTCGGGCTCAAACACCAGCCGGTGCTCGAGATGTTCGCCGTCGCCTCCGGTTTCGTGCTGCGCGCGGTCACCGGCGGGGTGGCCACCGAGGTGAAGCTCTCCCCGTGGTTCGTGATGTTCTGCGCCTTCGGGGCGCTGTACATGGTCGCCGGGAAGCGCGCCGCCGAGCGGGCCCTGATCGACAAGAAGGACCAGAAACTCACCCGCAAGGTGCTGCACTCCTACTCGCCGTCCTACCTGCGATTCGTCTGGGCCCTGGCGGCCACCGTCACCGTGGTCATGTACACCCTGTGGACCCTGACCGTGCACCCGATCTCCAGCTCCGTGTGGTCCTGGATCTCGGTGATCCCGTTCGTGATCGCGATCCTGCGCTACGCGGTCGACGTGGACAACGACGCAGCGGGTGCCCCGGAGGACATCGTGCTCGGCGACCCGGTGCTGCCGATCCTCGGCATCCTCTGGGCTGCCACCGTCACCATGGCCGTCTACATCGGCTGAGCGCACCCTGAAGCACGCGAATACGCGAACGCCCCCGCTCCTGTGGAAGCGGGGGCGTTCTGCCGTCCGTGGTCAGATCGGGAGCTTGCGGAAGATCGGCCGCGGGATGTGCCGCAGCGCGCTCATC
>NZ_JALM01000166.1 GCF_000737195.2 Sciscionella sediminilitoris | reverse complement strand
GAAAAGTGCGACAGAGCCAGATGAACGGTGGATCTGACCTTGGTGGTTTTAGTTGGTGGTCGGGTCCAGGCGTCCGGGGAAGGTGATCGCGAACGCGTTCAACGGCGCTTTCCAGCGCATTATCCATCGTGCTCGGCCGCGTCCAGTGGGGTCAAGGGATCGGGTGACGAGGTAGAGGCACTTGAGCGCCGCGGCGTCGGAGGGGAAATGACCGCGGGCCTTGATCGCTCGCCGGTAGCGGGCGTTGATGGACTCGATCGCGTTCGTCGTACAGATAACCTTGCGGATCTCGACGTCGTACTCGAGGAACGGCACGAACTCGGCCCAGGCGTTGCGCCACAGCGCCACGATCGCCGGGTACTTGTCCTGCCATTGTGTCGCGAACTCGTCGAACCGGTCGGTGGCCGCTTGCTCCGACGGTGCCGTGTAGATCGGTTTCAGCCCTCGCACGATCGCATCCCGGTGTTGGCGTCCGGCGTAGCGGAACGAGTTGCGGATCAGGTGGATCACGCATTGCTGCACGATGGTGTGTTCCCAGGTCGTGGTGATCGCTTCGGGTAAGCCCTTGAGTCCGTCGCAGACTGCGATCAGTACATCGGTTACACCACGGTTTTTGAGCTCGGAGAAGACCTGCAGCCAGAACCGTGCCCCTTCGCCACCGTCGTCGCCGGCCCAGATACCGAGGATGTCACGTTCACCGTTGGTGGTCACTCCGACGACGACATAGAAAGGTTTGTTCACGACCTGGCCGTCACGGACCTTGATCACCAGGGCATCGATGAAAAGCACTGGATAGACCGGATCGAGTGGCCGTGAGGACCATTCGGCCATCTGGTCGACGACTTTGTCGGTGATCTTCGAGATCGTGTCCTTGGAGACCTTGGCCCCATACACCTCGTCGAAGTGCGCGGCGACCTCGCCGGTGGTCAGCCCGCGGGCGGTCAACGACAGCACGATCTCGTCGATACCGTCCAACCGTCGCTGCCGCTTACGCACGATCTTCGGGTCGAACGAGGCGTCAGTGTCGCGGGGCACATCGATCTCGACCGGGCCGATCTCGGTCAGCACCGTCTTCGACCTAGTCCCGTTGCGGGAGTTCCCGTTGTTGCGACCCATCCGGTCATGGCGTTCGTAGCCGAGATGATCATCCATCTCGGCCTCCAGCGCGGTCTCCAGCACGTTCTTCGTCAGCCGGTTCAACAGCCCATCCGGGCCAACCAGATCGACGCCCTGTTCCTTGGCCTGCGCCAGAAGCTGCTCGGCCAACTGCTGCTGATCGATGCTCTCTCCGCTCACGGGATCGATCATCTCCTCCGAACCAGCCACAGGCTCAATCGGATCAGTCGTGGTCATCGGTCACATCCTCTCGATCAGACCAAGACCAGATCCACCGTTATTCAGGCTCTGTCGCACTTTTCG
>NZ_JALM01000165.1 GCF_000737195.2 Sciscionella sediminilitoris | reverse complement strand
CTCGAGGTCGCGCTCTACCGGCTGGTCGAATCCTGGGGCGTCGTCCCGGACTTCCTCATCGGCCACTCCATCGGGGAACTGGCCGCCGCACACGTGGCCGGGGTGTGGTCACTGGCGGACGCGGCCGAACTGGTGGCCGCGCGTGGCCGGTTGATGAGCGCGTTGCCCGGCGGCGGCGCGATGTGCGCGCTGGAGGCCGAGGAGGACGAGGTCCGGGCCGCTTTGCCGCCCGGAGCCGATATCGCCGCCGTCAACGGCCCGCGTGCGGTCGTGGTCTCGGGCACCGCGGACGCCGTCGGGCGGGTGCAGGCCGGGTTCACCGAGCGCGGACGGCGGACCAAGCGACTGCCGGTCTCGCACGCCTTCCACTCCGCCCTGATGGACGACATGCTCGCCGAGTTCGGCGCGGTCGCCGCGAACATCACCTACCGGGCGCCGAGCATCGCGCTGGTCTCCAATGTCACCGGGCGGATCGCGGAAACGGACGAGATCACCGACCCCGGCTACTGGGTCCGGCACGTGCGGGAGGCCGTCCGGTTCGCCGACGGGGTCCGCACGCTGGCCGAGGCCGGTGTCACCCGGTTTCTCGAGCTCGGCCCGGACGGGGTGCTCTCGGCCGCGGGACAGGAATGCGCGGACGGCCTGTTCGTTCCCGCCCTGCGCCGGGACCGCCCGGAACCCGAGACTCTTGTCGCGGCGCTGGCCGCGGTGCACACGCACGGTGGCACGGTCGGCTGGGCGGAAATGCTGTCCGGGGCGCGGCCCGTGCAGCTGCCCACGTATGCCTTCCAGCGCGAGCGTTACTGGTTGCCCGCCACCGCGGGAACCGGGGACGCGGCCGGTCTCGGTCTCGGTTCGGCCGAGCATCCGCTGCTCGGCGCGGTCGTCTCGGTGGCCGACGCCGACGGGCTGCTGCTCACCGGAAGCCTGTCCCTGCGGACCCACCCCTGGCTGGCCGAGCACGTCGTGCACGGCCAGGTCGTGGTGCCCGGCACCGCGATGGTCGAGCTGGCCGTGCGGGCGGCCGACGAGACCGGGCTCGCCGTCCTGGACGAGCTGACCCTGCAAACCCCGTTGGTGGTACCGGAAACCGGCGCGGTGCAGGTGCAGTTGTGGGCGGGTGAACCGGACGAGTCCGGCCGCAGGCGGCTGACCGTCCACTCGCGACCGCACGGCGCGGGGGATTGGACGTTGCACGCCATCGGATCAATTTCGGCGTCCTCGGTGTCCCCGGACTGGGAGCTGACCGAATGGCCACCGCCGGGTGCCGAATCCGTTCCGCTCGACGGCCGGTACGCGGAGCTCGCCGCGGCGGGCCTGGACTACGGCGAGACCTTCCAGGGCCTGCGCGCGCTCTGGCGTCACGAGGGAGACGTCTACGCCGAGGTTGCCCTTCCGGAGAGCGCCCGCGAGCAGGCGTCCCGGTTCGGCCTGCACCCCGCGTTGCTCGACGCCGCCCTGCATGCCCTGGCCTCCGGGGACGGTCCGGCGCGGCTGCCGTTCGCGTGGAACGAGGTCGAATTGCACGCCGCCGGTGCCGCCGAGCTCCGGGTGCGGCTGACCCCGTCCGGCACGGATACGGTCACCCTGCGCGCCGCCGATGGCACCGGTGCGCCGGTCGCCGGCGTCGGATCCCTTGTGGTGCGCCCGGTCTCGGCCGGTCAGCTCCGGCCGTCCGCGGTCCGGGACGGGCTGCACGAGGTGGTGTGGCGGCCGGTCACCGCGGCCGAACGGGTTCCGGAGTGGGCGAACTGGCCCGAGGCGGCCGAGCTCGTCGTGCACCACGCCACCGGCACGGATGTGCGCGCCCTGACCGGGGAAACGCTGGACGTACTGCAGACCTTCCTCGCCGAACCGCGGTTCACCGATTCCACGCTGCTCATTCACACCACCGGGGCGGCGCTGGACCCGGCGGCCGCCGCGGTGTGGGGACTGGTGCGCAGCGCACAGTCCGAGCACCCCGGCCGGTTCCGGCTCGCCGACACCGACGAGCTCACCGAGGCGGTCCTGGCCACCGAGGAGCCGCAGCTGGCCGTGCGCGAGGGCGAGCTGTGCGTGCCGCGACTGGTCACCCCGGAATCGGCCGGTCGGCTGCAGCCACCGTCCGGCAACTGGCGCCTCGGCATGGCGGGCAAGGGAACGCTGGATCAGCTCACCCTGGAACCGGTCACCGAGGATCCGCTCGGCCCGCTCGGCGTGCGGGTGGCCGTTCGCGCTTCCGGGCTGAACTTCCGGGACGTGCTCAACGTGCTCGGCATGTATCCGGGCGAGGCCGGGCTGCTTGGCAGCGAGTTCGCCGGAACCGTGCTCGAGGTCGGCACGGAGGTCACCGATCTGCGCCCCGGGGACGAGGTCATGGGCCTCGTCTCGGGTGGGGCGGGACCGGTCGCGGTCGCCGAACGCCCGATGCTCACCCGCAAACCGGGGGAGTGGAGCTACGAACAGGCCGCGACCACCCCGCTGGTGTTCCTCACGGCCTACTACGCACTCGTCGACCTCGCCGGTCTGCGTGCGGGGGAGTCGATCCTGATCCATGCCGCCGCGGGAGGCGTCGGTATGGCCGCCACCCAGCTGGCCACGCACCTCGGCGCGGAGATCTACGGCACGGCCAGCGAGGGCAAACAGCACGTGTTGCGTGCGGCCGGGCTGGACGAGGAACACATCGCCTCGAGCCGCACCCTCGCCTTCGGTGACCGGTTCACCGGAATCGATGTCGTGCTGAACGCACTGGCCGGGGAATACGTCGACGCGTCCTTGCGCACGATGTCCGCGGGCGGGCGGTTCCTGGAGATGGGCAAGACCGACATCCGTGAACCCGAGGGCGTCACCTACCGGGCCTTCGACCTGATCGAGGCCGGTCCGGAACGGATCGCGCAGATGTGGGCCGCACTGACCGAGTTGTTCGAATCCGGCGCGCTGACCCCGCTGCCGGTGCGGTCCTGGGATGTACGGGAGGCGCCCGAGGCGTTCCGGTTCCTGAGCCAGGCCAGGCATATCGGCAAGGTCGCCCTCACGATGCCGCGGGCACTCGATCCCGCGCGCACCGTGCTGATCACCGGCGGCACCGGGGGACTGGGCGCGCTGGTGGCACGCCACCTGGCCGAGGAGCACGGCATCCGGAAGCTGCTGCTCGCCAGCCGCCGCGGCCCGGACGCGCCGGGTGTTCCCGAGCTGCGTGCCGAACTCACCGAACTGGGCGCCGAGGTCGAGGTGGCCGCCTGCGATGTGACCGACCGCGGATCCGTGGCCGCGCTAGTCGACGGGGTCGAACTGACCGGTGTCGTCCATGCCGCCGGGGTGCTCGACGACGGCACGATCGACGCGCTCACCCCGGAACGGCTGGATTACGTGCTCGGTCCGAAGGCGGATGCCGCACGGCATCTGGACGAGCTGGCCGGAGACGTCGAACTGTTCCTCACCTTCTCGTCCTCCGCGGGGGTGCTCGGTGCCCCCGGACAGGGCAACTACGCGGCGGCCAACGCGTATCTGGACGCGCTCGCCGCGCAGCGCAGGGCCCGCGGTCTGGCCGGTCAATCCCTGGCCTGGGGCCCGTGGGCCGCGGGTATGGGCGAGGCGATGGGGGAGGCGCACCTGGCCCAGCTGCGTTCCGCGGGCACCCCGGCGCTGACCGTCGAGGAAGGGCTCGCCCTGTTCGACGCGGCACTGGCGGCCGGTCCGGCACTGGCCGTACCGATGAGGTTCGACCAACCGGTGCTGGCGGCGAGCGCGGCGAGCGAACCGCTGCCCCCGATGCTCGGCGCGCTGGTGAAACCGGGCCGTCGCACGGCCAAGCGGGGCGAAGGGCAGGATTCCTCGTTCACCCGCAGGCTCGCCGCACTCACCGGGGCCGAACAGGACCGCGAGCTGCTGGACCTGGTGCGCAGCCAGGTCGCGCTGGTGCTGGGGCATGTCACGGCGGCGACGGTCGAGCCCGGCCGCGGCTTCATGGATATCGGATTCGATTCGCTGACCGCGGTCGAACTGCGCAACCGGCTCGGTTCCGCCACGGGACTGCGGCTGCCGTCCACGGTGATCTTCGACTATCCGACTCCGGTCGCGCTTGCCGGTTATCTGCGCGCCGAACTGGTGGGGGAGCTCGCGGCGGGCCCCGGGACCAGCGCCCGCGTCGCCGACGATGAGGAACCGATCGCGATCGTGGCGACCAGCTGCCGGTTCCCCGGAGGAGCGGACACCCCCGAACAGCTGTGGCGGCTGGTCGCCGAGGGCCGCGAGGGCCGCGGCGAATTCCCCGCCGACCGGGGCTGGGACCTGGCCACCTTGCTCGATCAGACCCCGGGCAAACAGGGGGTTTCACATCCGCACACCGGTGGTTTCCTGCCCTCGGCCGGAGAATTCGACCCGGAGTTCTTCGGTATCTCGCCGCGCGAGGCGCTGGCCATGGACCCGCAGCAGCGGCTGCTGCTGGAGATCGCCTGGGAGGCCTTCGAACGGGCGGGTATCCGGCCGGAAACCTTGCGCGGCAGCGATACCGGAGTGTTCACCGGTGCCATCTACCACGAGTACGCTTCCCGGCTGACCACGATCCCCGAAGAGGTCGAGGGGCTGCTCGGCACCGGGACCTCCGGATCGATGATGTCCGGCAGGGTGGCCTACACCTTCGGCTTCGAGGGCTCCGCGGTATCGGTGGACACCGCGTGCTCCTCCTCACTGGTGGCCATGCACCTCGCGAGCCAGGCGCTGCGGTCCGGGGAATGCTCGCTGGCCCTCGCCGGTGGGGTCACGATCATGGCCAACCCGGATCCGTTCGTGGACTTCAGCAAACAGCGTGCGATGGCGATCGACGGGCGCTGCAAGGCATTCGCGGACGGCGCCGACGGCGTGGCCTGGGGGGAGGGCGCCGGGTTCGTGCTGCTGGAGAAGCTTTCCGATGCCCGGCGCAACGGGCACCCGGTACTGGCACTGCTCAAGGGTTCCGCGGTGAACTCGGACGGCGCCTCCAGCGGTCTCACCGCGCCCAACGGTCCCGCCCAGCAGCGGGTGATCCGCCAGGCACTGGCCAATGCCGGACTCTCCGGCACGGACGTGGATGTCGTGGAGGCACACGGAACCGGAACCCGGCTCGGTGATCCGATCGAGGCGCAGGCCCTGCTGGCGACCTATGGCCGGGACCGTGCGGAACCGCTGCTGCTCGGCTCGGTGAAGTCGAACCTGGGCCACACCCAGGCCGCTGCGGGCGTCGCCGGAGTGATCAAGATGATCGAGGCGATGCGCAACGGGGTGGTGCCCGCGACCCTGCACGTCGACGCTCCCTCCGCACAGGTCGACTGGGCGGCCGGGGCCATCCGGGTGGCCACCGAAGCCCAGCCGTGGCCGGAAAACGAGCACCCGCGCCGGGCCGGTGTGTCCTCCTTCGGGTTCAGCGGAACCAACGCCCACGTGGTGCTGGAGCAGGTTCCCGAACCGGAACAGGAGCGGGAGACCGCACCGCCCGCGCTGCTGCCATGGGTGCTGTCCGCCCGGTCCGAACAAGCTCTGCGTGCCCAGGCCGCGCAGCTCGCCGAACTCACCGCCGATCCCCTCGACGTGGCCTGGTCGCTGGCGACGGCACGCACCGCACACGAACGGCGCGCGGTGATCCTGGGAACGGACGCCACCGCGCTGCGGGCCGAACTCGCCGCGTTCGCCGAAACCGGACGTGGTCCCCACATCGTCACCGGCAGGGCGGTCACCGGCCGCCTCGCGGCGCTGTTCACGGGTCAGGGTTCGCAGCGTTGGGGGATGGGGTCGGGTCTGTACCGGGC
>NZ_JALM01000164.1 GCF_000737195.2 Sciscionella sediminilitoris | reverse complement strand
CCCGGCACGAGGCGCTGCGCACCGTGTTCGGCGAAGACGCCGAAGGACCGTACCAGCGGATCCTCGACGAGGCCGTGCCCGAACTGACCGTCGTGTCCTCGAGTGCCGCCGAGGTCGATGCCGCGGTCGCCGAAGCGGCACGGCACGCGTTCGACCTGGACGCCGAGCTTCCGGTCCGTGCCTGGCTGTTCCGGGTGACCGAGGAGGACCACGTGCTGCTGGTCCTCATGCATCACATCGCCGGGGACGGCTGGTCGATCCCGGTGCTGGCCAGTGATTTCGCCGAGGCCTACCGCCACCGGACCGGCGGTGCCGAGCCCGGATGGCCGGTACTTCCGGTGCAGTACGCCGATTTCACGCTCTGGCAGCGGGAAGCGCTCGGCGATGAGTTCGACGCCGGATCGCCGTTCGGCCGCCAGCTCGCCTACTGGACCGGGCAGCTCGACGGGCTGCCCACCGAGCTCGCACTGCCCACCGACCGGCCGCGCCCGGCCACGGGGTCCGGTGCGGGCGACCGGACACCCCTGGAACTCGGCGCCGGGCTGCACGCGAAACTGGAGACCTACTGCCGGCGCAGCGGCGCTACACCGTTCATGGTGCTGCATGCCGCATGGGCGGCCCTGTTCTCCCGGCTGGGCGCAGGCGAGGATCTCGCGATCGGCACCCCGGTCGCCGGGCGCACCGACACCGATCTGGAGCACCTGATCGGTTTCTTCGTGAACACCCTGGTGCTGCGCACCGACCTGTCCGGAACGCCGACGTTCGACGCGCTCGTCGAGCGGACAAGGCAGCAGGCGCTGGACGCGTACGCGAACCAGGATGTGCCGTTCGAGCGACTGGTCGAGCAGCTGAACCCGGAACGGTCCGGTTCGCGGCACCCGCTCTGCCAGGTGGTGCTCGTGGTGAACAACGCGGTCCCCTCGGGACGTGCCGCGGTCACGTTTCCCGGTCTCACCGTCCGGCCGAACCAGGTTGCCACCGACACCGCCCGATTCGACCTGCGCATCTTCCTCGACGAGCACCGCACCGGGGAAGGCGCGCCCGCCGGGGTACGAGGCTCGATCGCCTTCCGGACCGACCTCTACGACCGCTCGACGGTCGAGGAGATGGGGGCGCGGTTCGTTCGCCTGCTCGAGGCCGCGCTCGGCGAGCCGGCCGTTCCGGTGCGGGACCTGCCGTTGCTGGCGGCCGCCGAGCGCAGGCGGGTGCTCGATGAGTGGCAGGGCGGCACCCACGTCGAGGCGCACGTCTCGTTCCCGGAGCTGTTCACCGCGCGGGTGCGCGCGATGCCGGAACAGCCCGCGCTGGCCGGTGGCGGTGTGACGCTGTCCTATCGCGAGCTCGACGCGCGATCCTCCCGGCTGGCCAGGCATCTGATCGGGCTCGGCCTCCGCCCGGAGTCGCGGGCCGTGCTGATCATGCCGCTGTCGGTGGAAGCGGTCGTGGCACTGCTGGCGGTGCTCAAGGCCGGTGGGACCTATGTGCCGGTGGATCCCGCCTACCCTGCCGAGCGGATCGACTATCTGGTGCGCGACGCCGCGCCCGAGGTGGTGCTGACCACCGCCGAACCGGCCGGCCGGGTACCGGACACCGCGGCGCCGGTGGTCGCGGTGGACGCGCTGGATCTCGACGGCCTCGCGGGAGGCCCGGTCGCGGACGGGGAACGCCGCGCGCCGCTGCGGCCGGAGCACCCCGCCTACATCATCTACACCTCGGGCTCGACCGGACGGCCCAAGGGCGTGCAGATCACGCACCGGTCGCTGAGCGCCTACGTGCAGCGCTGCGCCGGGGAGTACACCGCGGTCGGCGGTGTGGCCTGGCTGCATACGCCGATCTCCTTCGACATGACCGTGACCTCGCTCTACACCTCGCTGGCACGGGGCGGACTCGTCGTACTCGGTGACCTTCCGGAATCGGCCGAGTCGGCGGCTCCGCGCCCCACATTCGCCAAGATGACGCCGAGCCACCTGGAGACACTGGAGGCCCTACCGGCTTCGGCGTCTCCCTCCGGAGCCTTGGTGCTGGGCGGCGAGCCGCTGTCGGCCGCCGCCTTGCAGCGTTGGCGCGACCGCAATCCGGGTGCGGTGGTCTACGCGGCGTATGGGCAGACCGAGACCACGGTCAACTGCGCCGAGCTGCGCATCGATCCGGGGGCAACGCTGGCCGCCGCCACCGTGAGCGCGGGCCGCCCGTTCCGCGGCGCCCGGGTGCACGTGCTGGATTCGGCGCTTCGCCCGGTGCCGCCTGGTGTGGCAGGCGAGCTGTACGTGGCCGGATACGGCGTGGCGCGCGGCTACTGGCGACGGCCCGGACTCACCGGCGAGCGTTTCGTCGCGGACCCGTTCGCCGCGGACGGGACACGGATGTACCGGTCCGGTGATCTGGGCCGCTGGTCGCGTGCTGGTGAGCTGGAGATACTCGGCCGGGCCGATGATCAGGTCAAGTTGCGTGGTTTCCGGGTGGAGCTCGGTGAGGTCGAGGCGGCGGTGCGCTCGCATCCATGGGTGGACCAGGTCGCGGTGCTGGTCCGGGAGGACCGGCCGGGGGACAAGCGGCTGGTCGCGTATGTGGTGGCCGCCGCCCAGCCGGATGGTGCCGAGCCGGATGGCGCCGAGCTGCGCGCGCACGTTTCCCGGTTGTTGCCGGATCACATGGTTCCGGCGGTTTTCGTCTCGCTGCCCGGTCTGCCGTTGACGGTGAACGGCAAATTGGATCGCCGCGAACTACCTGTTCCGGATTACGGTTCGGATGCGCAGGGGCGGGAGCCGCGGACACCGCGCGAGGAGATTCTCTGCGGGTTGTTCGCCGAGGTCCTGGGCGCCGATCACGTCGCTATTGACGATAATTTCTTTGATTTGGGTGGGCATTCGCTTTTGGTGACGCGGTTGGTTGGCCGGGTTCGTTCGGTGTTCGGTGTGGAGTTGTCGGTGCGTGCGGTGTTCGAGTCGCCGAATGTCGCCGAGCTCGCCCGGAAGCTCGACGGTGCCGAATCCGGGGTCCGCGCGGTCCGGCCGGTACATCCGAGGCCGAGTCGTATTCCGCTGTCGTACGCGCAGAACCGGCTGTGGTTCCTTTACCGGCTGGAAGGACCGAGCCCCACCTACAACGTCACGACGGCCATCCGGATCAATGGTCGGTTTGATGTGTCGGTGTTGCGGTTGGCGTTGGGTGATGTGGTGGGTCGGCATGAGTCGTTGAGGACGGTGTTTGGTGAGGAT
>NZ_JALM01000163.1 GCF_000737195.2 Sciscionella sediminilitoris | reverse complement strand
GACAAACGACTCGTCGCCTATGTCACTCCGGTCGATGATCAGGCCCTCGACCCGGTAGCGGTGCGCGCGCACGTGGCCGGAACACTGCCCGGCTACATGGTCCCTGCCACGGTCCTGGTTCTGTCCGAATTCCCGCTCACCGAACACACCAAGATCGACCGGCACGCACTCCCCGCTCCCGACTACAACACGGACACCTCAGGCCGCGAGCCCCGCACTGCGCGCGAGGAGATTCTCTGCGGGTTGTTCGCCGAGGTCCTGGGCGCCGATCACGTCGCTATTGACGATAATTTCTTTGATTTGGGTGGGCATTCGCTTTTGGTGACCCGGTTGGTTGGCCGGGTTCGTTCGGTGTTCGGTGTGGAGTTGTCGGTGCGTGCGGTGTTCGAATCACCGACCGTCGCCGAACTCTCCGAGGCGCTGCACGGCGCTGATGCCCGCCCCGGCCCGACTCGGGTGGTGCCGCGACCGGACCGGATTCCGTTGTCCTTCGGCCAGCGTCGCCTGTGGTTCCTCAACCGCTTCGAGGGCGCGAACGCCACTTACAACATGCCGCTCGCCTTGCGGCTGTCCGGTCGGTTTGATGTGTCGGTGTTGCGGTTGGCGTTGGGTGATGTGGTGGGTCGGCATGAGTCGTTGCGGACGGTGTTTGGTGAGGAT
>NZ_JALM01000162.1 GCF_000737195.2 Sciscionella sediminilitoris | reverse complement strand
CCGGGTTTGTGGCTGGTGCTTGCGGAGAGCGCGAGCTTTTTGCGTTTCGGTTGTCTGCCGATCGGTCTAGCCCGGTACGCGCGCGTGCACGAGGTACGCGGCGCGCGGCCGGTCGGTGACGAGTTCGAACCGGGATGCGGTGGGTTCGCGGAATCCGGCCGCTGCCAAGGGTTCGATCGCCTGTTCGGCGTCGCTCGGCAGCTCGATGCCGCCGGGCATCAGGGCGGCGAAGGTGGCCGAGGCGCGGAAGGTCTCCGCCGTGGGCAGGCTGAATGCGAGGAATCCTCCGGGGCGCAGGACACGGCCCCAGTCGTCGAGGGCCCGCCTGCCAAGGAAATGCAGCGAGGAGGCGCAGAGCAGGAGGTCCGCGGAGGCGTCCTCGACCGGTGTCCGCGCCGCATCGCCGACCCGCCATTCGATGATGCCTGCCGGATCGAGTGTTCCGGCCTTCCGCCGCGCCGCCTCGATCATGGCAGGAGAGAAGTCGATGGCGAGTACCCGACGGGGATCCACAGTGGACACTGCGGCGAAGGCGGCGTGCCCGGTTCCGGTGGCGATGTCGAGCACGTCCATGCCGGGGGTGTGCGGTGTTCCCTCGACCAGCCGGTGCGCGACCTCGTAGTGGAACCGGTCCTCGTCGTAGTGCTCGACGATCCCGTCGAACGGGATGTGGCTCATCGGGCGGCCGGTTCGCTCGCCATCCAGGCGGCCTCGATCATCCGGAAGATCTCGTCCACGGCCGAGTCCGGATCGGCGGCCTCGCGGGCAACCGAATAGGCGTCGAGCACGAACCGGGCAATCGCCCTGCCCGCCGTCGGATCCTGGGGCGGACCGGGATCGGCGGCGATGGCGGCGGCCAGCGCTTCAGCGTGGCGCAGCCGCATGGATTCCTCGTACTTCCGCAGATCGGCCGAGTTCTCGATCATCCGCCAGATCGGGGCGGCCTCCGCGGACGCGCAATGCCGCACCATGGCCCGGATTTCCCGGCGCAGCGCGGGGAGGATCGGGTCTTCCGGCGCACGTTCGGTGACCGCCTCGGTGAGCCGCTGTTCGAAGTTCTCGTCCTGTTCGAACACCAGCGCCTCCTTCCCGGCGAAGTGGGCGAAAACCGTGGTGACGGCGACATCGGCTGCGGCGGCGATGTCCCGGATCCCGACCGCGTCGTAGCCGTGTTCGAGGAAGAGCCGCCGCGCGGTGTCGGCGATCGTCTTGCGGGTCGCGGCCTTCTTGCGGGCCCGGCGTCCGGGTGGTGCGGTCACGCTGTGACACTAGCAGATACGAAAGCAGAACAGGTGCAAAAAGCTAACGGTTAGTGCTATGTTCGATGGCATGAAGAGAGTGAGCTTCGCCGAGTTCGGTGGTCCGGAGGTACTGCGCCTCGAGGACGCGGCGGAACCCCATGCCGGTCCGGGACAGATACGCATCTCCGTGCGAGCCGCCGGGGTGAACCCGGTCGACTGGCGGATCCGGGAAGGCCAGTTCCAGCAGACTCATCCGATCGAATTGCCCGCCGGGGTCGGACTGGACGCGGCCGGGGTGGTGGACGAGATCGGCGCGGGTGTGACCGGGATCGAGCCCGGCGCGCGGGTGTTCGGCGAAGGCTCGGGCACCTATGCCGAGTTCGCCGTGCTGTCCGACTGGGCCCGCATTCCCGAAGGTCTGTCGTTCGCGGAGGCGGCCGGATATCCCTCCGTGGTGGAGACCGCGCTGCGCATCCTCGGCGAGGTCGGGGTGCGGCCCGGACAGACCTTGCTGGTCAGCGGAGCCTCCGGGGGAGTCGGCTCGGCGGTGCTGCAGATCGCCGGGGACCGGGGCATCACGGTGATCGGCACTGCCGGGGCGGCGAACCAGGAGTATCTGCGCGAGCTCGGTGCGGTGGCGACGACCTACGGCGCGGGCTGGGCCGATCGGGTACGCGAATTCGGCCCGGTCGACGCGGCCCTCGATCTCGCGGGTTCGGGTGTGCTCGGTGAACTCGTCGCGCTGACCGGGGATCCGCGGAAGGTGATCACCATCGCGGATCTCGGTGCACCGGAGTTCGGCGTCCGCTTCTCCGGTGTGGCCGGGAGTATGCCGGACGCGCTCGGCGAGGCGGCCACGCTCATCGAACGTGGTGCCTTGCGCATTCCGGTGGAGCGAACGTACGCGCTCGCCGAAGCCGCTGCGGCGCACCGGGACAGCCAGTCCGGGCACTCCCGCGGGCGCCGGGTCGTGCTGCCCTAGTCGCGATAGTGCTCGGGCGCGAACCGGGCGAGCTGGCGGGTGTACTGCGTCGCGGTGCCCGGATACATGGTCGCGTTGAAGCCGTCCTCGGTGAGATACCAGCTCTGGCAACCGGAATTCCACGTGGTCCTGGACAGTCGGCGCTGGATTCGCCGGTTGTACCGGTCCTGCACGTTCGCGCGCACATCGAGCAGCCGGTCCGGGCTCCGCTGCAGGTGCCGGATCGCCTGCACGATGTAGTCGATCTGCGCTTCGTTGTAGACGAGGACGGAATTGTGCCCTGGCCCGGAATTGGGGCCGAAGGTGAGGAACAGGTTGGGATATCCGGAAACGGTCACGCTTTTGTAGGCCTGCGCCCCGCTCGCCCAGGCGCCGGCGAGCTCGCGGTTTCCGGTCCCGGTCACCGGGAACGGGGTTCCCGCCTTGCAGACATCGAATCCGGTGGCGAACACGATGCAGTCGACCTCGTGCTCGATTCCTTCCGCGGTACGGATCCCGTTCTCCGCGATCGCGTAGATCGGCCAGCTGATGAGCTTGCAGTTCTCGGCCTGTAGTGCGGGATAGTAGTCGCTGCTGAGCAGGACGCGTTTGCAGCCGATCCGGTAGTCCGGGGTGAGCTGGCGGCGCAGCCAGGGATCGGCGACGGCGTGCCGACGGTAGGCATTGGCCACCGTTTGCAGCAGGTTCGTCGCGGGGCTGTTCCACACGAGCCCGAGCGCCATGAGCTCGTGGCCCCAGAACAGCGCCTCCCGCGCGGCTTTCTGGGTTCCGGGCAGTGCGCGGAACAGAGTCTTCAGCCAGTCCGGGTTGCGGTGATCGGGTTTGGGCAGCACCCAGCCCGGGGTGCGCTGGAAAACGGTGACGTGCTCGGCCTGCTCGACGAGTTCGGGAATGATCTGCACGGCGCTGGCCCCGGTGCCGATCACGGCAACGCGTTTCCCGCCGAAGTCGTACTCGTGGTCCCAGCGGGCGGAAAGCATGGTGTGCCCGGTGAACTGCTCGATGCCGGGGATATCCGGATAACTGGCATTGGCCAGCGGACCGGCAGCCATGACCACGGCCCGTGCGGTGAACTCCGCGCCCTCGCGCACGCTCGCGGTCCACCGGGCGGTCTGCTCATCGAAGCGCAGCCCGGTGACCTCGTGCTCGAATCGGATGTTCCGGTACAGCTGGAATTCCTCGGCCATGTGCTCGATGTAGCCGAGGATTTCCGCGCTCCCGGAATAGGCCCGCGACCAGTCCGGATTGGACACGAAGGAGAAGGAGTACATCAGCGAGGGAATATCGCAGGCGGCACCCGGGTAGGTGTTGTCCCGCCAGGTTCCGCCGACCCCGCTGCCCCGTTCCAGGATCACGAAATCGGTGATTCCGGCCTGGCGCAACCGGATCGCGGTGCCGAGACCGGCGAACCCGGCCCCGATGATCAGTACCGTTGCCGTGTCGTCGTGCTCGCTCATGGCCCTACTTCGCCACCGGCTCGTGGGTCAGTTCGCGCGACCAGGTCGGTTGCTTGCCCAGGATGCGCGCGGGGAACCGGTTGGTGAGCGCCACGAGCGGATCGGCGAGATAACGGTGGTACGGGTGGCTGCGATCGGTGGCCATCCTGGCCTGCTGCTTGAACAGCTGATAGGCGGGGAGGCGCCGGATGTTCGCGCTGCGATCGCCGTTCTTGGCGAACCGTTTCATCGCGTTGTAGAGCTTCTGCTCGGAAAGCCCCATCGCGACGATGTTGTCCCGCATCTTGTTCAGCAGCGGCACGAACACCAGGAGCAGGGAGAGCAACATGTTCGGCTTCAGGATCGCGGCCGATTCGATGAGCAACCGCCGCGCCGGACCGGCACCCACCAGATCGAGCACCTTGAAATCCACCGCGATGTGCCGGGACTCGTCGGAGTTGATGTGTTTGAAAACCTCGTGGCACAGCGGATCCTTGACCTCTTCGAGCAGGAATTTCACCAGTGCCCCGTCCAGCGCGCATTCGAGCATCGGGATCACGGTGGCCAGCCCGGTCAACGGCATCTGGTCGGCATACTGGTCGAGCATCCAGATCGCCATGCGGACCTGGGTGTTCGGCTCGGGGGTCTCGCCGTCCACGAGCATTCCCCAGCGCTTCATCAGCGCGAGTTCGGCGTTCGCGTGTTTCTGTTCCTCGGCGTGGAAATAGGTGTAGATCTGCTTGATCGTCTCGTTCGGCGCCTGGCGGGACAGCGCGGCGAATCCGCGCGCGCCGATGTTCTCGATCCACACCAGATCGGACATGAACTGCTTGAGTTTGGGGCGCTGCTGATCGGTGATGGCATCCGCACCGGGTGCGTCCCAGTCGATGTCCGCCAAGGACCACTGCTTGTCCTTGATCGTCTGCAGCATTTCCGCGTAGTCGAAGGACATGGTTCTCTCCCTCTCCGGTGAGTTCAGGGCGATGGTTCAGGGCAACAGGCGTTCGCCGAGGCGCGCCGCGGTGAGATAGGCACCCGGCAGCAGGCGTTTGGTGCGCCAGATCAGTCGCGCGTCGAGCTGAGGCAGTGCGTAGAGCCGCCCGCGATCGTTGGCGTCCAGGCTCGTCCGCGCGATGGATTCGGGCGAAACCCCGGTCAGGCGCATGAGTTTGCCCGCGAGATTCGCCGCGGCGTTGTCGATGGTCTCGCTCGCCAGGATGTTCGTCTGCACGAAGGTCGGGCACACCACGGTGACCGCGACATCGGTCCCGGCCAGTTCGGCGGCCAGCGTCTCGGACAGTGCCACCACGGCCGCCTTGCTGGCGTTGTACGCGCCCATTCGCGGTGCGGCGGCGAATCCCGCGGCCGAGGCGATATTGATGATCCCGCCGGAATTCATCGCGCGCAGCCACGGGGTGAACACGTGGGTTCCGTGCACCACGCCCCACAGGTTCACCGCGAGGGTGCGCCGCCAGTCGGAAAGCGCGGTGTCGCCGATGTGCGTGCCTCCGGTGCCGATTCCGGCGTTGTTCACGATCAGGCCGGGCTGGCGGCCGAGCCAGTGCTCCGCCGTCTCGGACAGATCCCACACCTGCCGTTCTTCGGTGACATCACAGGAAACCGGAACGGCGCGGCCACCGGAATCCTCGATCAGCCGCACCGTCTGCTTGGCGGCCGACTCGTCGATGTCCGCGCACACCACCGAGCCGCCGCGGCGGGCCAGTTCTCGCGCGAAGGCCCGGCCGATTCCGCTTCCCGCCCCGGTGACCACGGCCGCCGCGTCGAAACTGCGGCGATCCCTTCGGGACAACGGGCCGATCATGCCGGGACCGTCCGTTCACCGGGGCGCAGCGCGGTGCGCAGGAACGCGGACCCCTCGGCCAGTGCCCGTCGCGCGGCGGGGTTGACCGTGGCGAAAGCTTGGAATACGTGCATCTGTTCGTCCCAGATCGTCAGTTCGCAGTCCGCGCCTGCCTGGCGCAGTTCTCGGTCGAGCCATTCGGCGTCGGCGGCCAGCATTTCGGCGCCACCGGCCTGGATCAGCGTGCGCGGCCAGTCCCGGTCGTGCGGTATCGACACGGCCAGCCGTGGATCGGCCGGATCCGCTCCTCGGGTGTAGAGCTCGAGGAGCTTGGCCGCCCGCGCCGCGGACACCAGCGGATCCCGGCGCGCCCGTTCACGCTCCCGCGCCAGGCCGAAGGTCGGATCGGCCAGCGGGGACAACAGCAGCATCCCGGCCGGTGGGCTGAGCCCGGCGCGCAGCAGCTCGGCGACCAGGATCACCGAAAGGTGCCCGCCTGCCGAGTCACCGGCGAGCACGATCCGTTCCGGTGGGTATCCCTGGGCACGCAACCAGTCGTAGGCGGCTCGCACATCCTGGGCCGCCGCGGGGAACCGGTGCCGGGGCGCGAGCCGGTAGTCACAGGAGAACACCGGTATGCCGATGCCCGCGGAGAGCCGGGAAGTGATCCCGCGATGCGTGCGCGCCGAGCAGATCGCGTACCCGCTGCCGTGCACGTACAGCAGCACCGAGTCCCCGCTGCCGACCCCGGGCGCGCGCACCCATTCACCCCGCAACCGTGTTCCCCCGGCGAGCGGGGCCGAACAGGGTTCGATCCGGGAGCCGGGCAGGGCGGGGGAGAACGCGGCCAGCGCACCGGCCGCCGCCCTGCGGGTCAGCCAGACCCCGCGCGGGGAAGCCGGGATCGCGGAGACCACCGGGCGCACCGCTGCCGTGGAAACCCGGGTGAGCATCCGGGCGCCGAGGGGACCCCGAGGCCCATCTGATGGCAACCGCCGTCTCTGAGGTCGCATGCCC
Organism: Sciscionella sediminilitoris; assembly: GCF_000737195.2. Taxonomy (GTDB): domain Bacteria; phylum Actinomycetota; class Actinomycetes; order Mycobacteriales; family Pseudonocardiaceae; genus Sciscionella; species Sciscionella sediminilitoris. The sequence goes on along the minus strand of NZ_JALM01000162.1, from coordinate 6,866 downwards.
TCAGATTGGCTTTTGGCCCGATGCTTGTCAAGATGAAGCCGTGACGAGAAACCACCCGAGGCGCGGGGTCTATGCCGGGCGCAGTGCCGAGCAGCGGCAGGCCGAGCGCCGCCGCAAGCTCATCGAGGCCGCGTTCGACATCTGGGGCGAGCAGGGGTGGGCCGCGGTCACCATGCGCGGTGTGTGCGCGCGTGCCGAACTCACCGACCGCTACTTCTATGAGAACTTCGCCGACCGGGACGCGCTGCTGGGCGCGGTCTGGGAGGAGCACAGCGCCGACACGACCCAGCGGCTGCTCGAGGTGGTGATGGCCGCGCCCGATGACCCGCTCGCCAAGCTGAACGCGGCCATCGACCGGCTGGTGCGCGATATCGTGGACGATCCACGACTGGCCAGGATCGGTTTCGGCGACCATGCGGGCAATGCGGTGCTCGAACGGCTCCGGCACGACACCATCGGCCAGTTCACCGATCTGCTCATCGAACTCGCCACGCCGTACCTGAAACCGGACGTCGACCACACCGATCTGCACATGAGCGTGCTGCTGGGCATCGGCGGGTTCGCCGAACTCGTCAGCGCCTGGCTCGCCGGAACCGTCACCGCCTCCGCGGACCGGATCATCGCGCACACCACGACGGTCGGCGCGGAACTGGCCGTCCGCTATCTCGACCGTTCCTGAGCGCCCCGAATGGCCCTTTCCCCGGGGCGCAGGTGGTTGGACACTCGGACGATGGTCACACCCCGTTCATGGAGCCGTTCCGGATCAAGTCGGTGGAACCGATCCCGTTCCCCACTGCGGCACAGCGACGGAATTCCTTGGCGCAGGCCGGATTCAATCTGTTCCGGGTACCGGCACGGCAGGTGACCGTCGATCTGCTCACCGATTCCGGAACCGCGGCCATGTCGGCGGCGCAGTGGTCGGCCGTGTTCTCCGGGGACGAATCCTATGCGGGTGCCCGGTCCTACGAAGGTTTCGAAGCGGTGGTGCGGGAACTGACCGGGATGCCCGAGGTGATCCCGGTGCACCAGGGCCGCGCGGCGGAGCGGATTCTGTTCGGGGCACTGCTACGGCCGGGCGAGATCTCGGTGGCGAACACGCATTTCGACACCACGGCCGCGAGCGTGACCGCGGCGGGCGCGCCCTGTGTGGACCTGCCCTGCTGTGTGGACAGCACGGACGAGTTCGGCGGAAACATCGACCTCGAAGGTCTGGAGCGGGTGCTGCGCGGTCCGGAGCGGGTGCGGTGCGTGGTGCTGACCGTGACCGACAACGCCGGTGGTGGCCAGCCTGTCTCGCCGGCGAACCTGGCCGAGGTGCGGCGGCTGTGCGCCCCGCGCGGGATCACGGTGCTGCTCGATGCCTCCCGGTTCGCCGAGAACGCCTACCTCGTCACGCGGCGCGATCCGGAATGGGCGCGGACAAGCATTCCGGACGTGGTGCGGGCGATGTTCGACCTCGCCGATGGTTGCTTCGCGAGCCTGAAAAAGGACGGCCTCGCCAATACCGGCGGCCTGATCGCCCTGCGGGATACCGCGCTGGCCCGCGACTGCAGGGACCGGCTGATCGAGGTGGAGGGGTTCCCGACCTACGGCGGGCTGGCCGGTCGCGATCTCGAAGCGCTCACCCAGGGCCTGCGCGAGGTGGTGGATCCCCGCTACCTCGAATACCGCGCCGAATCCGCGAGCTGGTTCGCCGGTCAGCTGGAGGCGGCCGGGTTCCCGGTGCTGCGCCCGACCGGGTGCCACGCCGTCTACGTGGACGCCGCCGCGCTGCTGCCGCACATCCCGGCGGCCGAACTGCCCGCGACCGCCCTGGCCAATGCCCTGTATCTGGCGGGCGCGGTCCGGGTCACCGATCTGGGCACGCTCGTGTTCGGCGGACCCGATCCCGAAGGCGGACCGGACCGTCCGGCGCCCCGTGAGTGGGTGCGGTTCGCCCTCCCGCGCCGGGTCTATACGCGCAACCACCTCGAGTACGTCGCCGGTATCGCCGCTCAGGTCGCGGCCAAGGCCACCGCGCTTTCCGGGTACCGCATCCTCGAACAGGCCCGTACGCTGCGGCATTTCACCGCCGTGCTGGCTCCGCTCGGGGAACCGGTGCCCTTCGAGCACTGAGCCGTGGACGCCACCCGAACGGAGTCACTCCACGAATAGCAATTTGCAGATCGGGATTTGCGGTACAGTGAGAGCGGTAGTTCGTTCCGGTTCACCACGGCGGAACGACCGAGCACGCGGGGATTCGCCACCATGTTCAGCACCTTGCCGTACACCGAACAACGGTGTCTCCAGCACACCGGACAGCAGCATATGACGGATGTCGATCAGGCGAGAGCGGTCGTGCAGCGCTCGATGTGCCCGCATGATCTGGAGATGCTGCGCCGCGACGGGCAGCTGGACGCCACGATGTGGTCCCGGCGCCTGCGCGATACCTCGGTGAACGACATCGCCTACGGGGACGATGTGCAGATCGTGCCCGGGCACCTGGAATCCTTCTTCGTCGCGATGATCCCGCTGTCCGGCAACAGCGTGATCCGCTGCGGTGGCCAGGAGGCGTACACCGGTCCCGGGATCGCCGCGGTACCCAATCCCGGCGAATGGCTGAGCATGCGCTGGACGGGTGCCTGCGCCCAGCGGGTGGTGCGGTTCGAACTACCCGCGCTGCACGCCCACCTGGCGCGGATGCTCGGCCGCCCGCTGTACCGGGGCCCGCTCGACCTCGACCTGACGGTCGACCTGAACGCGGGGGCGGGGCGGGCGTTCGCCGAGGACGTCGCCCGGGTGGTCAACCGGATGGAATGCGCGCCGGAGCTCTACCGGCACCACAACCTGATCGAGGTGACCGAGGAATCGCTGATGACCCTGCTGTTGCTGGCCGCGAACCACAACTACCGGGAGGATCTGGACGCCGATCCCGCTCCCGCGACCTCGCGCATCGTGCGCAGCAGCCTGGACATCCTGCACAACGACACCGAGCGGTACTACACGCAGGCCCGGCTCGCCGATGCCGTCGGGGTCAGCACCCGCACCCTGGAGCGCAAGTTCCAGGAGACGCTCGGGGTGAGCCCGATGAACTACTACAAGAGCGTCCGGCTGGACCGGGTTCACCAGAAACTGCTCGCCGCCGATCCGGATACCGCCACGGTCGCCGACATCTCGCGCGGCGAAGGGTTCTTCAATCGCGGCCGGTTCGCCGCCGACTATCGGCACCGGTTCGGCCGGCCCCCGTCCGACACCCTGGCCGGGTGAGCCGGGATGGGGCCGTGGCGGAGAACGGATCGGGCCTGTCGCATTCCGGCCCCGCCGGTGAGCCGGGGATTCCTACGGTGGTTCCTGTCCGGGTTCACTGCGCTGTCCGGCTGCGGGCGGCCATGGCTCGCGCGTGGCAGGGAAGGAGGCGTGCCGGATGACGAAAGGTCTGGTGACGCTGGTCAATCCGAATCAGGTGCACCCGCCGATCACCCCTTATGCGCTGGACATCCTGACCACGGCGCTGGAGCTCGGCGGGTTCCGCGCCGAGGTGCTCGACCTGTGCTGGCACCGCGATGACTGGCGTTCGGTACTGCTCGAGTACTTCGCCACGCACCGGCCACTGCTCGTCGGTGTCACGGTGCGCAATACCGACACCATCTATCCACAGGAGCAGCGGGTCTTCCTCGAGCAGCACCGCGCGGTTTTCCGGCAGATCGCGGGCCAGTGCGCGGCGCCCATCGTGGCCGGCGGGGTCGGATTCTCCTCGATGCCGTACGCGCTCGTGGAGTACTTCGACATTCCCTACGGGGTGAAAGGGCCCGGCGAGCACCACATTCTCGAGCTGGCCTGCGCGCTCGCCGAGGACCGTGCCCCGCACCGGGCGCCCGGGCTGATCGTCAATGCGGGCCACCCCTTGGTGTATCCGGAACAGGGCGGCACGGCAGCACCGGCGCGGAACCCGGCGCTGGCGGGCACCGCGTACCTGCGCCGCTCCGGGGTGCCGGGCAAAGTGGACAACCTCGCCTATTACCGGCATGGCGGGCTGGGCAACATCCTGACCAAGAACGGTTGTCCGTTCGCCTGCACCCACTGCATGGAGCCGGACGCCAAGGGCAGCCGGTTCACCCGGCGACCGGTGACCGCGGTCGTCGACGAGATGGAACTGCTCACCGCTTCGGGCGTGTACGACCTGCACACCACCGACAGCGAGTTCAATCTGCTCATCTCGCACACCAAGGCCGTGCTCGCCGAGGTGATCCGGCGCAAGCGGACCGATCCGGGCTCGCCGCTGCACCGCATGCGGCTGTGGATCTACGCCCAGCCCGCACCGTTCGACGCCGAGCTGATGGAGCTGCTGGCCGGGGCCGGATGCGCGGGCATCAACCTCGCTCCCGATCACGTCCGGGACGAGTTGCTGGACGGATGGAAGGTCACCGCGCGCGGCACCCGGTTCTACACGGCGGACGACATCGGCACCGTGTGCGCACTCGCCCGCGCGCACGGGATCCCGGTGATGGCCGAGGTACTGCTCGCCATGCCCGGGGAGACCGCGGCCACCCTGGCCGATATCGTGCGCCGCTCACTGGACTGGGATGCCGCCGTCGTCGGGTACACCCTCGGTATCCGGGTTTTTCCCTACTCCCCATTGGGAATCCGGTTCGCCGCCGAGTGCGCGGGCCGGGACACCGTCCCCGGACTGCAGTCCAACACCGCCGTCGAACCGATCGTGCTCACCCCGCGCGCGGAGTGCACCGATGCGGCGGCCTACGAACGGCAGTTCCTGTTCGACGGACACGGCAGGATCCGGCCCGTCTACTACTTCTCGCCCGAACTTCCCGAGGACCCCGGGACGCTGCGGGCGCCGGACGGGCGCTGGACCCGGACGCTTCGCCTGCTGCGCAGCCTGGTTCCGGAAACCGAGCAGCACAGGGTCATGCTGCCCACCGAACCCGGATCGGGCGCGGAAGACAACAACTACGCGGACAACCCCTTCCTGCTCCAGCTCACCCGGCTGCGCTATACGGGCGCGTACTGGTCGTACTGGCCACAGCGCGAACGGATCATGCGCGAGGCGCGGGCCGGGGAGCAGTATCAGGCGGTGTTGCCCGGAAAGGTGGCAGATGATGCACGCGCCAATCTCTGATGTCCCGGCGCACAACGGTTCCGCTCCCGAACCGCGCGCGACCGCGTACGACCAGGTCGCGGCCCGGGTACGGCAGCAGATCCTGGACGGCACACTCAAGGTCGGCGACCGGCTGCCCACCGAACCGGAGCTCTCCGCGCAGTACCGGGTCAGCAGGAACACCGCCCGCGAGGCGTTCCGGGTGCTGGCCAGTCAGGGGCTGGTGACCACCAAACGCGGCGTCACCGGGGGAGTGTTCGTCAGCCGCCCGACCCCAGGCAGGCTCGCCGACAATCTGCTGGCGCCGATCCGGCTGCTCACCGAGGACAGCGGGGACTCCACGCGTTCGCTCGCCGAGATCCGCGATCTGCTCGAGATCCACGGGGTCGGGCTGGCCGCGCGTCGGCGGACCGCGGAGGAACTCGAACACATCCGGGAAGCCCTCGTCGATCCCGGCGGAGAGGATCTGCCCGATCTGTACGCGAGCGAGTACCGGTTCCACACCAGGGTCCTGGCCGCCGCGCACAATCCGGTGTTCGAGGTCGGGCTCGAACCCGTGCTGCGGATCCTCGGTGAGCGGCTGCTCGGTCAGCACCTTCCCGCGCAATTCGCCAGGCGGATCGACCGGGAACACCGGGAGATATTCCGCCACCTCGCGGCCGGGAACCAGGCCGGAGCCCGGGTCGCGATGCACGCGCATCTTGCCGTTCTGCACTGGCACTACGAGTACGGCGGTTCCGCGGAAACCCCGATACCCCGGCAGGCTCACCCGGACCCAAGCGAAAGTACTTCCGCGCGAACGGCTGACCGCTGAGACCCGTTTCCTGCCCGGGGTGTCGATCGGGCGACGAGTTCGGTTCGTTTTCACCCGTTCGATAGCACGACCACGCCGGACCGTGGGGAATGTCGGACACTCACGGTGATTTGCATTCCTTTGCTATGTTTCTCTGCGGTTTTTATCCGCCCCGTTGTGGGTTAGGTTGCGGCCGTAATTCGCTTGATGAATCCCCGAAAGGAGAATTCGGTGAAACAGTTTCGTACGGTCGCTGGAATGGTCTCGCTGGTCTCCGCGGCGGTGATCGTTGCCGGGTGCGGTTCCGGTGGTGGCCAGGGAGCGGGCGCGAGCAGCTCCGCTTCGGCGCCGTCGTCCAGCAGTGCGCCATCGAGCTCTTCCTCCTCCGCTTCGGCCTCGGCCGCTCCGGAACAGAGCGAGATCGACAACAAGCTCAAGGAGAGCCCGATCCACTTCGCGCTGATGAAGGCCACGCTCGATGAGAAGAGCGAGACCACCCTCAAGTCGGTCGCCGAGGTGCTGAACAAGGCCAAGGACACCAAGATCAAGGTGACCGGCTACGTGGTGCCGAAGTCGCTGCCCGCGGACCAGGAGAAGAAACTCTCGAAGGAGCGCGCCGAGGCCGTCGCGAGCCAACTGGAGAAGGACGGCGTCGCCAAGGACCGGATCACCGCCGAGGGCGGCGGAGCTGAGGCAGGCGGTGCCTCGGCGAAAATCTCCGTCATGAAATAGCTTCGGTTGTTCGCCGGGGAACGGTGTTCCTCGTCGAGTGACCCGCTGGCGTGTGCGATCACGATGCGCCCGGTCGCGCGCCCGCAATTTGGTCAGCAGCCCGCCGATCTCGGCATTGTGGTATCCGCGTCCGATCGCGGCGAGCACCTCGCGTTCCCGAGGCGCGAGCTGCTCGAGGATGCCGGGATCGGCGCGCTTTCCGCGGATGACGGCGCGCAGCGGTTGCGTTGCTAGTGCCGTATCAAGCAA
>NZ_JALM01000161.1 GCF_000737195.2 Sciscionella sediminilitoris | reverse complement strand
CCTGGCCTCCTACACCTAGCGTTCCTCAAGCAAGTCGAGCGGGCCTACCGTCACGTCGTTGACGATGCCGGTGACCCAGTCGAGCTGCACTTGGTGATGGGCAACTACGCCGCGCACAAACACACAGCCGTCCGCGAGTGGCTGACCCAGCACCCCCCGATTCGTCATCCACTTAACCCCAACCCATGGCTCGTGGATGAACCTGGTCGAGGTCTGGCGGTTTCTACCGATGTATGTCGATCAGGCGCCGCATCGATGCTCCTTTCCTGGGTCCTACGGTGATTTGGTGTGCCCACCGAAGGTGCCGGCGAAACCTCGCACAGGGAAGTGGAAAGCCGCCGGTCGGTCTCAGCGATGACGAGCACGCGCGGAACGCCACCGAAGCCACCTTGACAGTGCTCGGTCAGCGCCTGGCCGGGAACGAACCGGCTGACCTCGCCGCGCAGCTGCCACCGTCGGTCGCCGAGGCGCTTCCGGAATCCGGCGGCCGGGGAACGTTCGGGCTCGAAGAGTTCTACCGCCGGGCCGGCGATGCGGAGGGACGTGGCTGTACGCAAGACGCCGCCCGCGAGCACGCTCGTGCGGTCGTCGCCGCTCTGCTGTCGAGATTCCTGAAGAACAACCCGATACCCGGAGTGCGGAATCCATGAACTCGCCGTGCCGAGTGGAAGGCGAATCCTGATCCGTTGGTTATCGTGACTGGGATGTCTGCCGAAAGTGTCGCGTTGACCGCACGCGGGTTGAGCGTGCGGGGGCGGCGCGGGCCGGTGTTCGAGGGCGTGGATGTCGACGTTCCCGCAGCCGGACTCCTGGTGGTACACGGTCCTGGCGGTTCGGGGCGCAGCTCGCTGTTGCTGACGCTGTCCGGCCGGATGCGACCGGCCACCGGGGCGGCGCGGGTCGGTGCACACCGGTTGCCCGGCGAGGAGCGCCGGGTACGTGAGCTCGTAGCGGTGGCCTCGGCCGGACCCGCCGGGCGGCTCGAACCGCGGCTGCGGGTGCGCGAGGTGATGGCAGAACGACGCTGGATCAGTCCTGGCGCGAGTGACGAGCGCATGCGGGAGGCGTTCGGGATGTTGGATATCGCCCCTCGGGCCGGTGCGCTCGTCGGGGAACTGTCCTCGGACGATTGGATACTGTTCGCGCTCGGTTTGGCGCTGGCGCAGCGCCCTGCCGCGGTACTGGTCGACGACGTCGATGCCGACTGCACCGCGGGTCAGCGCGACACGGTGTGGCAGGCGCTGGCGCGGGTATGCCGCACGGGGGTCACGGTGCTGGCCAGCACCGTGACCCCACCGCCGAGGTTGGCTGTTCCGCCGGTTCTGGTTGCGTTGCCGCGGCGCAGCGAGGACCGGTTGCCACCGAATCCGTGAGTCGCCGAGCGAGGGACGGGCAGATATGACCGCGATCAAGCTGGCCTGGCTGGAGCTCCGCCGTTTTCGTGGACCGCTGCGGCAGGTGGTGCCCGTGGTGCTGATCCTGGTGCCGTTGCTGTATGGAGCCACGTACCTCTGGGCCAACTGGGACCCGTACGGCAAGATCGACCGGGTACCGGTCGCGGTGGTCGACCAGGACCAGCTGGCGCACACCAGCCAGGGCCAGCGAGTCGACGCGGGCGGTCAGATCGTCCAGCAGCTCAAAGCATCGAAAACGTTCGACTGGAACGTCACCGACGCTGCCGATGCCCGGGACGGGCTGGCGCACGGCCGGTATTTCTTCACGGTGACCATTCCGCCGGAGTTCAGCGCCAAGCTGGCCACGGCCGCGAATCCGGACCCGCAGCACGCCGAGATCATGATCGGGCTCAACGATGCGAACAACTATCTGGCCGGGATCATGACGGAAGTCGTGCAGACCAAACTCCAGGACCAGGTCAATGCGGCCGCGCACGCCGCGTACGTGCGCAGTATCTACGGTGAGCTGTCCGGGATACGCGATAAACTCACGACCGCCTCCGACGGTGCTCACCGGCTGGTGGGAGCCACTCAGGTCGCCGAAGAGGGCAGCGCGAGCCTGACCTCGGGCACCGCCGCGCTACACACCGGCGCCGGTCAGATCACCGAGGGCACCGGCCAGATCGCCGAAGCCGCGGGTCGGCTCGACACCATGGCAGGCAAGCTGACCGGCACGGCGGCCACGGCCCTGCCCGCGGTGACCGGTGGCCTTGTCGACACGGCACGACTGGCCAGCCAAGGACTCGATACCGTGCACGCGGGAACCACCGGGGTCAAGCAGCAGACCGGGCGTGCTGTCGCGGACCTGAACGGGCTCGCGAACGCGCACCCCGAGCTGCGTGGTGACCCGCTGTACGCGAGAACCATCGAGCACGCGAAGCAGCTCGACGCCGGAGCCGGCCGCGTGGACGCGCAATCCGGCAGCGCGGCCGGGCAAGCGCACGAGGCACTGCAGCAGGCGAGGGATATCCAGTCGCGAACCGGCTCCCTGCAGCGACAGGTGCTCGACCTGCAGACACCCGTGCACCTGGTCGACACCGGCTCGCATACGGTGACCGCCGGTGCGGGCACGCTGACTCGCGGGCTCGAGGTCCTGCACCAGGGCTCGGGTACCTTGCACACAGCCGCCGATCAGGCTCGCGATGCCGCCACTGATCTGGCGGGCACGGTCGACGACAGCCGGAAGCGAATCCCGCCGACCGATCCCGACCAGGTCGCCCGCTCGGCGGAAGTCCTCAGCTCACCGGTGCACATCGAGCGGAGCAACCTGCATCCCGCCGGCGTGTACGGGCGCGGTCTCGCGCCGTTCTTCTTCGGTATCGCATTATGGGTGTTCGGCCTGTTCGCGTATCTGCTTTTGCGTCCGGTCAATCTCCGTGCCCTTGCCGCCAGAGTCCGTGCTTCCACGCTCGCCCTCGCCGGTTGGCTGCCCGCCGCCGCTCTCGGGATCGCGGGTGCGCTGGTGCTCTATACCGTGGTCGATCTCGGCCTCGGCCTCGACCCGGTACACGCCTGGCTGACCGTCTTACTGTTGGCCGTCGGCGCGGCGAGTTTCGTCGCGGTCGACCACTTTCTGCGTACCGCGCTGGGCGTGCCGGGCGATGTTCTCTCTCTCGTGCTGCTCATCCTGCAGCTGACCTCGTCCGGCGGACTGTATCCGATGCCCACCGCACCCGGGTTTTTCCAGGCACTCAACCCGGTCCTGCCCATGACCTATCTCATCGACGGACTGCGGATCACCATCTCCGGCGGCCTCACCTCGCATCTGATACGCGATTTCGGCGTGCTGGCCGGGTTCGGCGTACTGTTCTTGTCCCTGACCGCACTCGCGATCCGGCGGCAACGTGTCTGGACCGTCTCGCGGCTGCACCCGGATGTCGAACTCTGACGCTTCCGGTGTCCGTTCCTCGCGGTATGCAGCGTTCGTCCGGCGCGAGGATCGGTCACCGAACATGGTTTCGCAGCTTCGCGGCGCGGGAATGGCGTGAGGATCGATCGAATGACGAGAGGATGGTGACCGAGTTGGGCATTCTGGGTTGGATCGTGCTGGGACTGGTGGTCGGTGCGTTGGCGAAGTTGATATTGCCCGGTCGCGACCCCGGTGGTGTCATCGTGACGCTCCTGATCGGTGTGGCCGGTGCCCTGCTGGGCGGTTTCCTCGGCCGTCGTTTCTTGCACACCGATCTCGGCAGTTTCTTCGATCTGCGTACCTGGGGACTGGGCTTGCTCGGTGCCGTGATTCTGCTGCTGATCTACCGGCTCGTCGCACACTTGCTCGGCGGCCGATCCCGTTCGGCACGCTGACCCCGGTTTCCGTCGCCGAGAGGTCCCGCACAGCCGACTGTCCGGACTCCGGAAGGTCAGCGACCGGTCCGCGCCGGGATCTCGCCGGTCACCGGATGCGATGCTGCCGCACCGGCCGATCGTCCCAGTCGATGTGGTAGTAGTCCGGGCGGTCGACCACGATCTGGGGGCGGCGCGTGGTGAAGTAGTCCCACAC
>NZ_JALM01000160.1 GCF_000737195.2 Sciscionella sediminilitoris | reverse complement strand
TGGAAAATGACCGTTATCCGCCCAATCCGGGCGACACGCTGGTGTTCGAGAACGACCGCGTACGGGTCTGGTCCATGACCCTGGCTCCCGGCGGCATGTTCGACTTCCACCAGCATCACCACGACCACCTCGTTCTATGGCCGGACGCAGGGAAAGCCGAAGGACAGGACCTCGACGATCCCGAATGGTCACTTTCCCTGAACGTCACACCGGGATTCGCGATGTTCAAAACGGTCGGAAACAGCGGCCCGCTGCGCCCACACCGCATTCGCAACCTCGAGGACCACAGCGTCACCCATTACATCATCGAGCTG
>NZ_JALM01000159.1 GCF_000737195.2 Sciscionella sediminilitoris | reverse complement strand
CCCGCTCGATCCGGAGACCGGACAAGGCGACGCCCACGTCCAATACGCCTTCGCCGCACACCGCGCCATCGTCGACGTCGACACCGAACTCGGCCTCATCAAAGTCATCGCCCTCGACTGCGCCCAAGACGTCGGCAAAGCCATCAACCCCCAAGCCATCACCGGACAAATCCACGGCGGCTCCACCCAAGGACTCGGACTCGCCGTCATGGAAGAAATCCAAACCCACAACGGCACCATCACCAACCCCTCCTTCACCGACTACCTCATCCCCACCATCCTCGACACCCCACCCATGCACACCCACATCCTCGAA
>NZ_JALM01000158.1 GCF_000737195.2 Sciscionella sediminilitoris | reverse complement strand
ATGGAGATCCTCGAGGCTTATGACCTTACGGGGAGTTACCGCGCGGCGGCTGAGTTGGCTGGGTGCGATCACCACACGGTGGCCCGGTATGTCGCGTTGCGCGCGACTGGTGGGAGCCCGGTCGAGCGTGAGCATCGAGCGCGGCCGATCGATGAGTACTTGCCCAAGATCGAAGAGCTGGTGGTGCGGTCCAACGGCCGAGTCCGCGCGGATGTGGTGCATAAGCGCATCACGGCGATGGGGTTTACCGGTGGTGAGCGCACGACCCGGCGGACTGTCGCGCAGGTCAAGGCGCGGTTGCGGGCCGGGCAGCGGCGTGTGTTTCGGCCGTGGATCCCGGAGCCGGGACTGTGGTTGCAGTGGGATTGGGGCCACGGCCCGAAAATCGGTGGCCGCCAGACGCAGTTGTGGTGTGCGTGGCTGGCGTGGTCGCGGTTTCGGGTGGTGATCCCGGTGATGGACAAGACGTTGCCGACGGTGGTGTCGTGCTTGGACACCACACTGCGCCGGATCGGTGGGATCCCGACGTATGCGTTGACTGACAACGAGAAGACGGTCTCGGTCGACCACATCGCCCAGATCGCGGTCCGTAACCCGGACATCGTCGAGGTCGGCCGGCACTACGGGTTGACGATCCGCACCTGCATGCCCGCGGACCCGCAGACCAAGGGCGGCTCGGAAGCAACCGTGCGGATCGCGAAAGCCGATCTGGTGCCGACCGAGGCGAACCTGTTGGGCGAGTACCGCACGTTCGGCGAGTTGGAGACTGCTTGTCGCGAGTTCAGCGACGCGGTCAATGACCGGCCGCACCGCGAGACCCGGCGTCGCCCGGTCGAGGCGCTGGCCGAGGAACGAACCCGGTTGCATCCGCTGACCAAGACACCGTTCACGATCGCGTTCGGCACGACCCGGCGCGTCAACTGGGACGCCACCGTCTCGGTCGAAGGGGTGCGGTATTCGGTGCCGCATCAGCTGATCGATACCCGCGTTTGGGTCCGGTTCCAGGGCGATGAGCTGATCATCACCGCCACCGGTGATGACGGGCCCACCGAGGTCGCCCGGCATGCCCGGTCGACACCAGGAAACCCGTCGATCAAGGACGAGCACTACCCGCCCCGGACCGATCACCACGGCGAACGAGCCCCGCGGGCAACCTCGTCCGAAGAGGCCGCGTTCCTCGCCCTCGGGGACGGGGCCGCCGCCTGGCTGACCGAAGCCGCCGCCGCAGGAACCCGACGGATCCGGCCGAAGATGGCCGAAGCGGTCACCCTGGCCAAACTGCATCCCGCGGCCGAGGTCGATCGGGCGTTGGGAATCGCGGCGATCGCGGGCCGGTTCGCCGACAACGACCTGATCCGCATCCTGACCCACAACCTGGGCCGCGACACCAGCGAACCGTCCCGCGCGGGCGAGGACCACAGCCTGCAACCCGGGACCTCGGCCTGGTCGAACTTCGGCCTCCCCACCCAAACCACCATTCCCGACGACGAAAGCGAAACCCACTAGATGTCGACCCCATTGCGGGTCGCCGGCACCACCGGTGATCCCTTGGCCGAGGCCATCACGCTGACCAAACGACTCAAACTGCCCCACCTGCGCCGCGCTCTCGGTGATCTGATCCCCACCGCGAAAGCGCAACGCTGGGACCCCGCCGAAGTCGTTCGAGTCCTGCTCGCCGAAGAAGCCGCCGGACGCGATGCCGCGAACCTGCGCACCCGCCGCAAACGCGCCGCCTTCCCCGCGGGCAAGACCTTCGGCGACTGGGACGAACACGCCTCCTCGATCCCACGCCCTACCCAGGACGCGCTCAAAACCCTGGAATGGGTGCGGAACAAGGAAAACCTCTGCATCTGCGGACCATCCGGCACCGGGAAAAGCCACTTCTGCGAAGCACTCGGCCAAGCCGCGGTCGAGGCCGGACTCACCGTCGCCTGGTTCACCATCGAAGACCTCGGCGCGCTCATGCGCCGCCACCGCGTCGACGACTCCATCACCCGCGCGATCACCCGACTGATCCGCACCGACCTGATCATCGTCGACGACATCGGCCTGCTGCCAGTCTCCCCGGACGCCGCCGAAGGGTTCTATCGCCTCGTCGATGCCGCCTACGAACGCCGCACACTCGCCGTCAGCTCGAACCTGCACCCCTCCGGGTTCGACGAAATCATGCCAAAAACCCTGGCCACCGCCACCGTCGACAGGCTCCTGCACCACGCCCACGTCGTCGTCACCCAAGGTGACAGCTTCCGGCTCTCCCAAGCAACCTCAGGCGAAGGAGTGAAACCATTGCGCTAACACCATCCACCACCCCAACGGGGAACCATCTGGCCGCCGTCGGGGAGCCCTAAATGGCCGCCAACGGGAACAACATCTGGCCGCCAACGGGGACAACAAACTGGCCATTG
>NZ_JALM01000157.1 GCF_000737195.2 Sciscionella sediminilitoris | reverse complement strand
CGCGGCGACCGCCTCGGCGAGCCGTTCGTTCGCGGTGCGGGCGAGCGTGCGCGCCTGCTCGGGCGAGCTGGATCGGGGTGCTGTAGGACACGATCTGCATGTCGATCCGGTGCTGATCCATGTTCGCGATCCGGCCCGCGCCGAGATCGGTGCCCAGCCGGATCGCCTCGCCCATCTCGACCAGGTTCGGCCGGGTGGGATCGGGTGGCCCGGCCGCGGCCTTCGCCGAGCTCTGCAGGGCCATGTAGGGCGCCTCCCGTTCCAGGGCCGGCGCCGCGGCCTTCCCGGTCGCGGGGTCCATCGTGTGTTCCTCGATGCAGATGAGTTTCATCGGTCTCCTCCGGAATCTGTCGCGCCGCGGACCGTGCCGGCGAGCGCGCGGGTATCGGGTGGAAGCGCGTCGCCGCGCCAGGCGACGATGCCGTCCGGGCGGACGAGGACGAGCGCGCGTTCGTAGCGTGCGGCGATGGATTCCTCGCCGATATCGACGACCTGCACGGGTAATCCCGAACCGAGCAGGGCGTCGGTGCGCACGCCGGTGTCGAAGCGAAGCAGGGTGAATCCGTCCCCGAACAGATCCAGCACGGATCGCCCGTCCGGTAGCCAGGCGTGCGGTGCCCGATGTCCCGGTCGCGCGCTCGGGGTGTACTCGCTTGCGTGATCGGGTGGTTCCGGGCTGCCGTCCCCGAGTACGACCGGCGAGTCCCGGTAGCGGTAGCCGAGCGCCACACCGCGGGAGAACCACTCCTGTTCCAGATCGCCGCTCAACCGGGTGGCGGCCTGGGCACGTTCCCGTTCTCCCTCGGCCGAATCCTCGTGAATGCGCTCGAAGCGCATCGGTTGCGACCAGACCGTGTAGTTCGCGCTCGAGTAGGCGCCGTTGCGCAGCGCGACCTCGCGGCGTTCGGCGCTGTAGGCCTCCAGCAGCGTGTCCCCGCCCCAGCCGTGCAGCCGGGCGGCCAGTACCCAGCCGAGCCCCGCCGCGTCGAGCAGCCCAGTGTTCGCGCCGTGCCCACCGGTCGGCGACATGGAGTGCGCGCTGTCCCCGGCGAGGAGCACCCGGCCGCTGCGGAAGGTGCGGGCGGTGTACCGGCTGCGCCGCCAGGGCACCACCTTGAGCAGCTCCCACGGCACGTCCGCGCGCCCGAAGGCCCGCTCGAGATGCGCGGCCGGGTCGAGCTCGTCCGGATTGAGCCTGCTCTCGGCCCCGATCAGGGTCAGCCGGTAGATCGATCGGCCGTCCATCGCGGTGAGATTGCCCCACACGCCGGTGGTGTCCAGGAACATGTACCGCTCGCCGGGCCCCATCGGGTGATAGCGCTCGAAGTCCTCGACCCGGATGGTCAGGCTCACCGAATAGTCGAGATCCTCGCCCTCGAACGGGATCCCCGCCGAACGCCGGACCGCGCTGCCCACTCCGTCGGCGCCGACCAGATACCGGGCCCGTATCGTGTCCCGGCTCCCGTCGCGCGCCCGCACGGCCGCGGTGACCGCGTCCCGGTCGTGCTCGGTGATCGCGGTGAACTCGGAACCGAGCCGGAAGTCCACGAGTCCGGTTTTCCGGGCGGCCGCGGCGAGGATCGGGGTGAAGGTGTACTGCGGGCAGCTGCACAACACCTCGGCGCTGTACTCGGTGCCGCGCTCCCGATACGCCGGTACCGGGTCACGGCCGCACACGAAACCGTTCATCGAGGTGCAGTAGTAGGTGTCCCGGGGACGATCCGGTGGGAAACCCGCCTCCGCGACCTGGCCCGCGATCCCCAGCGAGCGGAAGTACTCCATGCTCCGCTCGTTGAGCACCGTCGCCTTCGGCACGAATTCCCCGGAAAGGTCGGGGGACCGGTCGACAACGGTGCTCGGCACGCCGCGCAGGCCGAGGTCGAGCGCCAGGGTCAGCCCGACCGGCCCGGCACCGATGATCAGCACGGAATCCGTTGCTGTCACGGTGTTCCTCCGTTCTCCTCGGTCCTGTCCACCTTGTTCGCCTCGTCCGTCTCGTTCGCCTCGTTCGCCGAGCACATGACGAACAGCGCGGTCGCGTGCCGATCGGTCCGGTTGCGCCACGCGTGTTTCGTCGCCAGCTGCACCAGGGTTTCTCCTGGCCGCAGGGTGGTTTCCGTGTTCTCCAGCAGCACGGTCAGTTCGCCGTCGATGACGACCGCGAAATCCACCGTGCTGGTCGCATGCATGCCCGGGATTTCCTCGTCCTCGGCATGGAGTTCCGCACCGTCCACCGCGGCGAAGGCGGCGCGCACCTGCTCGCCGCCCGAGCCGAGCCAGTGTTCGTCCGGCGGGAACCGGATCAGCTTCGCCGCCAGACCACGGGGCGGCGGTTCGATCCGCGCCCCGCTCATCCTCAGGGTGACATCCCCGCTCGCCGCGGGAAGTTCCGCCAGGCGCAGGAGATCGGTGATCGCGCAGATCGCGGTGTCCTGCCCGACCGGTACCCGTTCGTCCGCGACCACCGTGGAGTGCCCGGATTCGTCGTGACCGGTCACCACTCGCCGCGTGCTGGTCGACTCCGTCATCGAAGCCCTCCTTCCTGATTTGGCCGAGCCGGGCTCAGCCGAGTGCGTTCGCCCCGGCCGTGGCGATCTGCTCGTCCGCGCTCCAGTGCCCGCCGGAGACACCGATCCCGCCGATCACCTGGCCGTCGAGGGTCAGCGGCAGTCCGCCGCCGAACGGCACGAACCGCTCGATCCCGTCCGGCGCGCCCATCGCCAACGGTGCGTCCTGCTGCATGAACTCGTGCCACTGCGCGCTCGGCATGCCGAACCCGGCCGCCGTGTAGGCCTTGTCCTGTGCGATCTGGGTGGACTGCAGCGCAGCGCCGTCCATTCGCCGGAACGCGAGCAGGTTCCCGCCCGCGTCCACCACGGCGACCGCCGAGGCCTGTCCGCTGCCCTGCGCGGCCCCGATCGCCGCCGCTACCACGTCCTGCGCCGCCGCGCTGCTGATGCTCGGTACCTGTCGAACGATCTCGGTCATGAATGAGCCTTTCCGTGTGTTGGCTTGATACCTCCACGCTATCAGTAGGCTGATAGTTGTCAATCTGCTGACTTGCAGCATCGGGGCGATTCCTCGTGTGCTGATCGCCATGTGGGCGGTAAACTGGGCATATGGCGCATTACACGGCGCGGCTGCTGGCCTACATCAAGCGCGCGGAACAGGCCACGCAACAGGCCAAGGAGCAGGCGCTGCGCGAGTACGGCATCACTCCGGCCCAGCAGGCTGCGCTGACCATCATCGAGGAGTACGACGGCATCAGCTCCGCCGAGCTCGCGCGGCAATGCCAGGTCACCCCGCAGACCATGAACAGCACCGTGGGGCGCCTGGAAGCCCGCGGACTGGTAGACCGCAGCCCGCATCCCATGCACCGCACCCTGATCGAACTGCGGCTCACCACCGAAGGGCGCGAACTGTTCACTCGTGCCGACAAGCGGGTCGCCACCCTTGATGCCGACCTCGGTGCCGAACTCAGTGCCGCCGAGCTCGACACCCTCAAGGACCTGCTCACCCGCGTCGCCGAGGCCGCACCACGGGCCGGGGTGCGAAAGCGGCGCAGCAAGACCTCGTGAGGGGCGCCGTGTCGTCCCTGTCGCACCATTCGGTGAGCGTGTCCGGCGTCGTTGTCGACGAGCTCGAGCGCGTGCTCGTCATCCGGCGCGCCGACAACGGACACTGGGAAGCCCCGGGTGGAATCCTCGAACCGGGGGAGAGTTTTGACGAAGGGGTGCGCCGCGAAGTCGCCGAAGAGACCGGGATGGACATCGCCGTCGGAGAGCTCAGTGGCGTCTACAAGAACATGGCGCGCGCCGTCGTCGCGCTCGTCTTCCGGTGCAGCCCGGTCGGTGTGACCGTACAGTGCACCGAGGAAGCGGCGGAAGTCCGCTGGATGACCCGCGAAGAGGTTCGCGCCCGTATGCGCCCGGCCTTCGCGATCCGGGTGCTCGACGCGTTCGAACCGGGAACACAGGTCCGCACGCACGACGGCGTGTATCTCATATCCGGCCGATGATGGGCTCGCGCGTGGCGGAAGGGCTGGCGTGGTGTGGCGAGGTCTTCGCCGGACGGGAAGATATCCGGGATGGCGGGGATTCAGGGGTATGGCATGTGGACCAATCGGCTCGCGGATTACTTGTGTGGGGCGGCTATCGGTCTCGAATAATCCGTTCGGGTGGTTCGGAATGAATGGTCGAAACCCGCCTCGGTCCGCGGTATTATGGATATATGAACGCTGGGGAAAGTTCGACGATGCTGTCGAACAGAGAATTGCTCGGTCGGCTTCGCGGTCAGGTCGCCGCCGTGCGGCGTGCTGAGGCAGAGCTGGTGAATCTTGTTGCGCTGCTTGACAAGCGTGGTGCACCAGTGGAGTTCGGATACCGTGGCTCGGCGGCGCGGATGGTGGAAGACGTGGCTCGGGTCAGTGTGGCGGAATCGCGTCGTATCACCGAACGCGCGCGGTCACTGTTCGGTGCGATAGGAATCAGCGGTGAGTCATTGTCTCCGGATTTACCGAACACCGCGCAGGTCTATTTGCGTGGTGAGGTCGGTGTCGAGCACGTTGATCGGATTCGCCGGTTCGCCACCGAACTACCCGCCGAGGTTCTCATTGGTGGCATGTGGCCGATCGCGGAGAAAGCGCTCGCCGAGACCGCCACCGAAGTCGGGCCACGCGGACTGGCCCGTCCGATCCGGGAACTGCACGCGCTACTCGATCCGGACGGGCAGGAACCCGACGAGCGCGAACCCGTCCGCCCGAAGCGACAAATCTGGTTGGAGCGGTGGCAGAACGAGTGGAGCATCCATGGTCGCCTGGACTACGAAACCGGGTTGAAACTCCGCAGTGTGCTCGACGCGCTTGGCGCACCCGATCGGCGCACCCGAGCAGAACGCGACGCCGACGCGTTCGCCGACATCGTCCAACTCGCGGCGAACCCGGAGAGTCTTCCCGAAAACGGGGGCGAGCCGTTCGCCATCATGGTCACCATGACCGAACAGGCCCTGCGTGACGGCATCGGCACCGCCACCACCATGGACGGCACCACCATCCCCGCCCAGCAACTCAGACGCATCGCCTGCGATGCGGGAATCATCCCCACAGTGTTGGGCTCAGACGGCGAGGTACTCGACATGGGCTGCCGGGACCGCACCGC
>NZ_JALM01000156.1 GCF_000737195.2 Sciscionella sediminilitoris | reverse complement strand
CGATTCAAGGGGAAGCTCACCAGGCCTGCTTCCGCTGGTCGCGACTATTGGGAGACACGCTGTAGCTGAGGCCTGATGGCGCTAGAGGGAGTTCTTCAGTGTTGCCAGACCCGCTTCCTCAGATGGGGCCCGGTCGGCGGCCTCATCAGCGCCGTCCGGTTTGTAGGCAGTGGTGAAGCTGGCCGAGTATTCTGTTGAACTGTTGCCTCATCGCTGCTGTGTGGCGGTCTCCGACGGTGCGGCGCCGGTCATGATGGCCTCGGGCTCAGCCGGAACTGGTTAGTCGGAGAAGGCCCGTACGAAGCCGGTCGCCGCTACTCGACCGTTCTTCATCTCGAGGTGGGTGTTCACGATGCTGCGCTCGGGTACGCGGTCCCTAACAGAAGGACCCACCCGTAGGCATTCGATTGGCCGTTGGCGATTCCTGTGCCCGCACCGCTCCCGGTTTTACTGGAGGGACTAAGGTCCAGGTGTGACGGGGTAGTGCCTTTAGGCGGGCTACCACTACGGTTGATGAGCGTGTCGATGGGCTTGTGCTCGCCCGGGGTAGGTGACGAACGGTGTAGCGTTCGCGTCGGTTTTCCTGTGCGGTTCATAGGGGCCGGTACGCCCGAGGCGTCGGGGACTACAGTGAGTTGGTGAACGTCTGGCGGTTGGTCAAGTAGCCCGTCTTTTTCAAGAACTCAATCGGGCCAGGTAGCGGGGAGGCTTTCCATGTGAGCGCAGAACGGTTCAGGACTCACTAGGTAACGCGCGAGAGTCGCGGGTCAGTGTGCCTGGTCGTCATGTTGGTGCAAGCGTCGGGCGGCGCGCCTGTCCAGGGTAGTCAGCGCGGTGAACCAGGCCGCCGTTTTCGTTGTCGCGTGCCCTGGAATGGCCTCGGGTGACTCGCCACGCGGAAGCAGCCGGTCCAGGACGCTTAGCGCCCAGATCGTCGTTGTCGGCGCGAGACCGTGTGAGCGGGCCGCCAGTTTCGCGGTCGGGGTGACGATCACTTCTCGGCGCCCGCGCAGCGTCGCGCGCACGATCTTCTTGGCGGCCGTGGCCGCGCTCGTGGACACCAATGGCAGGCTTGCGCCAACGGCGAACCAGCCGTGTTCTGCTTCCTGAGCGCCTTTGAACCAAGCGTTGCGGGTGGAGCCGGTTCGCATCAGTCCCGGTACCGCGGTCGTGACCGTGATGCCGTACTTGCCCACCTCGACACCCAGCCCTTCGGAAAAGCCTACGACCGCGTGTTTGGCCGCTGTGTAGGGCAAGAGGTGCGGTGCGGGAAGCTTGCCGCCAAGCGAGGTAATCGTGACGATTCGTCCGCCACCGGCTTCGCGCATCACCGGCAAAGTTGCGAGCACCGGATGCACTGTACCCCAATATAGGGTGTCGCTAGCGGCGGTGAAGTCCTCGGACCGCATAGCCGCGGCCGGGCCGACTTGGATCACTCCGGCATTGGTAACCAGCACATCGATGCGTCCGTACTCGCGCACCGTGGATCCGATGAGCTCCTTAGCCTGGGCGAGCACCGACACGTCCGCCGTCCGTGCCAGCACCCTGGCACCGTCGGCGCGCAAGTCTGCCGCCGCCACCGCTAACCCTTCGGCGGAGCGGGCGCACAGGACCAATTGGAAGCCCTTTCGGGCGAGCTGACGGGCCACCACAAACCCGAGACCGCGACTCGCGCCTGTCACCACCGCCACCGGCTGGTCCTGCGTCGACATGTCCACCGCATTACCACCCATAGCGATGGGCTAAACGTAGGAGCGGCCGGTATCCGCGAGCGAATAACGATTCTCGGGAAACAACGACATGCCGACCAGCGACACCGTGGAAACCATCCGATTACGCATTGAGGGGAGAACCTACGGAGTCGTGGTCGAGAACGGTACTGGATTTGTTGCGTGAACGTTTGGACGTCATCAGCGTCATGGACGTGCCCGATCGGAATTTGAGTCGGCGAACAGAGCTCCGGTGGTTTCCTTCTTCGGAGGCTACGGCATGCGCTGCCGAAACCGTGGTGCTGTTCGCCAAGGCGGTACTGGCTGGTTGCCCTGGGGATCAGGCGGAGTCGATGGTGGTCCAGGAGATGACGCCTGTGGTCTCGTACTCGTCCAGCAACCGGTCGAAGATCCGCTTGGCGGTATGTCGCTGCCTCCGCGGCGCGTCGAGATCGTCCCGCAGCCAACCGTCGATTACCGGCTTGAAAGGGTCGAGGCCCGAGGCGTGGCCAGCGCTTCTTTCGCGGCTCCTGCCACGCGGAGTTCATCGCGGCAGCGACGGTGCGGAAGCCGACGCCGTGCTTACGTTGCATGGCGTGGTTCGGCAACCCTGCCCGGGCACCACGCCGGATCGCCGCGTACAGGTCTACACGGGATTGTGGAGGCTGGACGACGTGATCGTCTGGCGTCAACTCCGGGACGCCAGAACGCGGTTTTGCAGCATCTTTCGTCGCCGAGATCACCGCGTCCCCTCCCGATGTTTGCTCGGTCGATGCCATGGCTGGCGCCGTGGGAAGACCGTGATCGCTGCAGCGACACCGATGGCCGCGGCGGCAATCAAGGCGGTGGCCGGCCAGCCGAACCAATCCGCCGTCGCTGCCCCAAAGGCGGTTCCGAGGCTGCCTCCCGCAAAGTAGACCAGCATGTAGGCACTGTTGAAGCGTGCGGGGGCCGCCGGATCGATCGCCAGAACGGTGCTCTGGTTGGCCACCTGGGCGGCGAACAGTCCCGCATCGAAGACCGCCAGACAGGCCAGAGTCACGGCCGTGTTCGGGAGGCCGAAGCCCAGGACGACCGCGGCTACTGCGGCCATGAAAAGGCCGACGGGGATCACCCGGCGAGCACCGACGCGGTCGGTCCACGCTCCCGCGACCTGGGTGGCCAGGATGCCCGAGAGGCCCGCGAGTGCGTACAGTCCGATCCGTTCAGCCGAGTACGAAAACGGGGGCTCAGAGAGCGCCACGGCGATCCCAGCCCAGACCACGCAGAACGCGAAGAACCACATGGTGCCACGCAGTGCGGCAACGCGCAGGGGCGCGTGACGGACGAACGAGCTAGGCAGGGAACGCAACGTAGACAGGTAGCCTCGCTCGACGGTGCCGCTTGATCTCGGGAGCGCCACCAGGCAGCACACGGCAGCAATGCCGCAGGCGGCGGCGAACACGAGCAGCATCCCGCGCCAGCCGAGCTCGTCTGCAAGCCACCCGCCGACGATTCGGCCGGTAAGGATGCCGGCTGAGATGCCGGCGGTCACGATTCCCAAGATCGTTGCCCGCCGCTGAGGAGGAGCCAAGCGGCCCGCAACCGAGCTCAGACCCGCTCCGACCGCCGAACAGGCACCGGCAACGGCGACCACTAGGCTCAACAGCGTGACGGTGTGGACGACGGCGCTGGCCGCAAGTGCACACGCCAGGCTCCCGAATTGAGCGGCCAGGACCCGCCCAGGAGCGAAGCGGTCGACCAACGGCACGAGAAGACCGAGACCAACCATGTAGCCGATAGGTCCACACGCGAGCGCGACCCCAACGGCAGTGATCTGCGTACCCAACGAGTCCGCCACATCTGCAATCGCGGGCTGCATCGGGTAGATGGTCGACGTGCCGAGGGCAGCCGAAACGGACATGAACAGGACGGCGGAACCGCGGAGCCGAGCAGAAGCCCCGATGCTGGTATCAGTTGGCACCCGACCGACCGTAGGGGCGCACGAGCCGGAATACTGGCGGGAATGCGACTAGACCGTCGCGATGCGTGGTCAACAAGGTGGTGTCGACGTTCATCGACATACCCGCACCAAGACTCACTCGTGGTGTCACAACTGAGCGACAAGTGGTGTCGGGCCTGGGCGACGTAGCCAAGCCGAGGAGGTAGATGGTGCCCGGAGGCGGTTTCACGATGAATCCGAGCGGGTAGGCGGGTGATGAGTTGTTATTGCCGTATGAGGGGTGTTGCATCATGACGGACGAGCTGTACGGCCGTCGCGTGGCGCTACTGGCTGCCGACGGGGTTGAGCAGGCGGAGTACGAGCAGCCACGTGAGGCTGTCGAGCAGGCGGGCGCGAGCGTGCGGTTGTTGTCCGTGCACGGTGGTGAGATCCAAGCGATGAACGGCGATATCGACAAGGGCGAGCGATTGAGGGTGGACGCAGTGGTTTCGGATGTGTCCGCCGATGATCTCGATGCTCTTGTCCTGCCGGGAGGGACGATCAATCCCGATCGGTTACGCGTCGATCCGGGTGCGGTTGAGTTCGTACGGTCATTCGTGAGTTCGGGGAAACCGACTGGGGCGATCTGTCACGGGCCCTGGACGCTGGTTGAGGCCGATGTGGTGCGAGGACGCACGGTGACGTCCTTTCCGAGTATTCGAACCGACCTGCGTAACGCGGGCGCGGAAGTGGTTGATGAGGAAGTGGTCGCCGACAAGGGACTTGTGACCAGTCGGAACCCGGATGATCTTCCGGCGTTCTGTGCGAAAATCGTCGAGGCGTTTGCTGAGGGGCGACATTCCACCGTGGCCGGTTGACGCGAAACCTGAACGGTTGTTTAGGGACCTGTGGCAGCGGGGCGGTGTACCAGTGCTGGTCCGGAGTGAGACGCTGCCAGACGCACGGTTGGAGGAAGCGTGTCTTGAGGTGCGCCTGCGGTGCTCACTGGGCAGTCACAGTAGGTATCGTCTCCGTGGTCTCGGTGCTTGCGGAGGCGTCGCAACGATGGCGGCCGACCGGACGGCAGTTCCCGCACAACAACACGGTCTCGATCAATTCCCCACTCTGCCCGATAATCGACGCAGCACGTACTCGGGTTTCCTGGCAGGTCGCGCACCGATGTCGCCCCGACCGGGCGACATGCACTGTCGTATGCGGCGACTGAGACCTCATCGCTGAACCCCGTTCTCTTGAAGACCTTGGACATACCCCAGGTGATGCCCCGTTACACATGTGGGCAGCTGTTGTTTGTGGTGATAGCGGCGGAACTTGGTGTGCGTCTCGAGGAGGAGTGTCGAGGGGAAGCGCGGCAGTCTGTCGAGCACAGGAGCATGAGCGCAGGCAGGAGGACTGCCAGAGCCCGTTGTGGCCTGGCCCAAGCGACTGAGCCTCAACCGGGTTCAGCGAGTGATTCGTTCACCGGGCGGCCGCGGCGACCGATCCCGCAACGGCAGTGCGCCGCTCGGCACCCACGTTGACCAGCCGGTGACAATGCTTCGACCAGTCGACTACGACCGCGGTATCGCAACCCTGCTCGCTGAGGGTGCCGCCACCCCTGCGAGCGGGGTTGGCGACCGCTCAGCCGACCTTGGTCGAGCGCGGCAGCACAGCTGGGACCGGCAGGGGCCAGTAAGTGCGGGCCGGGGTGCGGCTGGCGCTTCTACCATGGTCGGAGCGGATATCGCCGTCGAGCGTCCTGTGTGCGCAGTGGGCGTCGCGTCTCCATCTCCGGCTGTCGTTGGCTGTCTTGATGGTGTCCGCTGTGCGGGCGACCTTGGTGTTGCCGTCGGTCCAGCTCACGTTTTGCCCGCAACATCCGGGCGTTGATCTCATGCGTAGCCGTGTCGTGGCAGGCGCCGTTGAGCGTCTCCATCAGCTCGCGGAAGATGCGCACCGGGACCACATGGACGCGGCCGAGGCTGTCCAGGATGCGGTACTCCCATTGCGGTCCTCGGTCTTTCAGTTCGCGCGCACCGGGTTGCGACTCGAGGGCCTGCACCGACCAGCCGACCATATCGGGCAGCGGTTGCCAGTTTCGGGTCATCTCGTCCTCCCGTGATTCGCCGACGTCATCCGGCACGCGACACGCATCCGGGCCGGTGCGCAGCGGAGTGGTTCGTTCAGCGTGCCAGCGTTGTTGGCAGTCCTGGCTGCAGAAGTCCGTTGAGGGTGATCCGAGCCGTGGGCGGCCACAGTATTGGCATCGGACGGTGTCTTCGCCGGGATTGAGGACGTCGTTCACCTCGTACCTCCGGATGGTCGCTGACTTCACGGCTCGGCTACCCGCGTTGACTGCGCCCCATGCCCGGTTTCACGGAGGGAAGCGGTGGGTAGCGCTGAGACACAGGCACCACGTCCGGAGGTTGTGATGCAGTACGAGGAAATCCTCAGTAACGTGCGGCATTCTGGTGGTCCGTCCAGGCAGAGCGAAGCTGAGGGACTACTCGATGCGGTACTCGGGGTGCTCGGACAACGGATCACCCAAGACGAAGCCAGTGACCTCGCCGCGCAACTACCGGTGCCGTTGCGGGCGCCGTTGCTCGGGCACCAGGCCGACCCAGAGCGATTCGGGGCGGCCGAATTCCTCCGAAGGGTGGCAGAGGCACAGTCGATGGGGCACAACGAGGAACGGTTGCGCGCGCACGTGCGTGCCGTGTTCGCGGTCCTGGTCGAGGCCGTCAGCACGGGCGAGCTGGCCGACGTCCTCGATCAGCTCCCGGCAGAGTACGAGGACTTGATCCCAGCAGCCGGCTGACCCGAGGTATGAACACCGCAGGCACGAGGAATGGCGCCTCGTGGCGCGCGATGGTGACCGATACGGAAACCATGCGCCGCCCCGCCCAGACGACGGTGGGGTTCTCCACGGCAAACGGTGCAGGGAGAGAGTCTGAATAAGACCGCGTCACGGACCGCTGTTCGTTGCCAGAACAGGTGCCCGAGGAAGGCTCAACGAGTGTCATCTGGCCAGGCGGTTGCGCAGCTCGGTGATCAGTCGCGCGTCGCGGCCGCGCAGCACGTCGAGATCGAGCTCGTGTGGGATCGCCACACCAGGTTCGCGCTCGAGCAGATACCGCAGGGTTTCCTCAACGACGCGAGTTCCCTGGATTTCCGGGAACAGCAGATCATCGAGGAAACGTGTACTGACGGTAATCCGGTGATGGGTGATATCCCGCCCGTCGTGTACTGTCGCGGCGTAGGCATGTCCCCGGAGATGTTCGGCGGCGACGTACTCGCTCATGTTGTCTCCTCACTAATCGGCCCGTTCCCTGACGTTCGGAGTACCCGCGTGCTGCCCTGGCTAATCGATGCCGTCTTGGTGCTGGGGACTGTGGCGGCCGCATCCTCGAGGCGGAAGTTGCGGTCCGGGCGTACGACGGTGTAATCGTCTCCTCTTCGGCCATCCGGTGTCTGCCCACCAGGAATTCCCTGGGTCCGCGGTGCGCAACTGGAACCGCCATACAACGGTCGCGTGGCGCGCCTCATGTGAGCGCGAGCGAGGCCTAAGGGGTGTCTCGTAAC
>NZ_JALM01000155.1 GCF_000737195.2 Sciscionella sediminilitoris | reverse complement strand
TGTCCCGCAACAGCTAGTGCTCACGCGTAACCAGTGATCCGGCCGCTGTCGCCACTGGGCTGCGTAGACGGGACGCACCTCCGGCGCCGACCGCGGTAGGGGCGTTCGTGGTGCGGGACCGCGGTCCTGCGGATGGTCGACGAGTCTTGTTCACGCCCACCTCGGAAGGGTTGGCCGCCGTGGGCGCGGCACGTGAGCACAGCGGCCGATGGCTCAACGCCCGCCTGGCCGAACTCACAGCCGCAGAACGCCAGACACTAGCCGTCGCGGTCACCGTGTTGAGGCGGATCGCCGATTCCTGGTCGGGCCATGGTTCGACGCTCGGTCACGCCTTACCCACACGACGGAACGGTGCTCGAACTCATCCAACGGGCGAATACGCGCTCCATGCCCCAGCGTTGGGTGTCGAGGCCGGATCCGTGCTCGGTGCCACGGTGGACGATCAACGGCTTCACACCGAGGTCCCAGACCAGCCGACGGTACTTGCCGTGGTCGTAGCCCCGGTCGCCCAGCACTGCGCTCGGGCGCCGTCGAGGCCGACAGAGCTTGCCTCGCACAGGCGGCGTCTCGAGGACCCGCAACCCTGTGGGTGGTTCCGGTTCGAAGGTTCGCGACTCGACGAAGAACGAGGACCCTGCTAGGTCACCCTCGGAGAGCCCGAACGCGCCGAGCCCGTCCTGCAGAACGCCCTGACCAAAAGACATCTCCATCCGTCGGCTCGGCAACATCCTCACCGACCTCGCCATGGCTACTCCTGGGGCGCATTGAGGCGACTCCAGTGCTCTTCGATCGCGACGAGCGCTTTCGACATGAGTGAGCGGGTCACCGCCTCGGCGAGCTCGCGGTCCCGTTCCCGGTATGCGTCGAGGAGGTAAGCGTAATCCCGGCAGGACACATCCATCCTGCCGGGCAACGAGAGCCCGAAACTGCGCAGCCGGTAGATGCGCAGACCGAGCGAGTCCATCAGCGGACCGACCCGCCGATTGGGGCAGATCTCCGCCTCCATCCTGCGGAATTCCACTGTGGCGTAGAAGTATGCGCGCGGATCCCCGGCATCGCGGGCTTGCCGTAACCGCGCGAGCGGTTCGTCGAGCGAGCCGATCTCCTCGTCCGTGGCCCGGTCCACCACGGCACCGGCGACCAGCGCGTACAGCCCCGATCGGATCTCGTACAGATCGCGTACCTCGGCCAGGGAAAGTGTCGCCACTCGCGGACGGCGTCTGGGCTCGATCTCCACTAGCCCTTCCCGGCGCAACAGTCCGAGTGCCTCACGCACGGGGGTGCGGCTGGTACCGAAACGTCTGCCCAGTTCCGCCGAGGTCAGCTGGTATCCACTCGGCAGTTCCCCCTCGATGATCTCCCTGGCCAGCGTGCTCGTCATCTGCCGGACCAGTTCGCCGTGGCCGTCCAGGCTCGGCGAATGCTCCAGCGCCTCGGTGATCCCCGCTGCCGGTTCCCGCGCGTGCATGACCCCACCTTATCGCCGCTCCCCGGCCTGCGGGCCGAGTGATCGCCCACCAATCTGTCGCCAGTTTGCTTGCGTTCCTACCTCATCTTCTCGTAATCTTCCTGGCATTCGATAGAAACTGGCGACAGATTGGTGATCATGACCGAAGAGTCACGAAGTGCCTCGCTCGTGCTCGGGCTGCTGCCCGAGATCGACGAGATCACCGGAAAACAACTACGGGACAGTGTCCTCGAGGTGTGGCTGCGCGCCTGGCGATCGAGCGCCTGGGAACGGCTGGCGGAGGTGCCGAAATCGGTCGATCTGCCCAGCCGCCGGACGCTGACCGTGCACTCCAGGTCGGTGGCCCGGATGTCGGCGCAGATGGCCGACACGGTCACCGAACTGCACGGTGTGCCGGTGGACCGGGACGCCGTACTGGCGATCGCCCTGCTCCACGATGTGTGCAAGGTCCACGAGTTCGAACCCGCCCCGGACGGCACGGGAAGGTGGTCGGTGCGCGGACGCCGGTTCCAGCACGGTTTCCTCGGCGCGCACTGGATGCTCGAGGCCGGTATGGCCGAGGATCTGGTGCACGCGGTCATCGCGCACACCCCGCATTCCACGGTGCTTCCGCAGACCCAGGAGGCGGTGATCGTGCACTACGCGGACTTCGCCGATTCCGATGTGCAGCTGCTCGACGCCGGGCAGCGGCTGTTCTGCAAGAGGCGCCCATGAGAACCTACACCGTGCCAGAGCTCACCGATTTCGCCAGGGAAGCCTTTCAGGCCAACGGAATGCGCGAACAGGACGCGACACAGCTTGCGCGCTCCCTCGTGATAGCGGACGCGACCGGGGTCGGTACCCACGGGCTCACCCGGCTGCGACCCTACCTCGCCCAGCTCGCCTCTGGGCAGGTCAACGCGGCACCACGGGAACGTGTCCTTTCCGAATCCCCCTCGGCGGTACTGGTCGACGCGGACCGCGGATTCGGTGTCCCCGTAGGCATCCGCACACTCGACCGGCTCATGACCAAGGCCACCGAGACCGGGATCGCGTTCGGCGGGGTCACCAGGGTCGCGCATTTCGGGGCCGCGGGTTACTTCACCCGATACGCGGCCCGGCACGGTTTCCTCGCCATCGCGATGAGCAGCACCTCACCGTCCGTCGTACCCTTCGGCGGGCGCGGACCACGGCTCGGGAACAGCCCGATGTCCTTCGCCGCACCGGGAATCGAAGAACCCGAACTGGTCATGGACATGGCCCAGTCGGTCAGTTCCCGGGGCAGGATCAAACTGTTCCAGGCACAGGGCAGGGAACTGCCCGAGGGCTGGGCGGTGGATTCCGAGGGCATCCCGACCACGGACCCAAGCGCCGCACTGGCCGGTGGCGTGCTGGCCAGCGGCGGGCACAAGGGCACCGCGCTGTCCCTGATGGTCGAGATGCTGGCCTCCGGCATGACCGGCGCCCACCTCAGTAAAGACATCCGGCACGCCGGGTTCACCTCGGCGGGCCTTCCGGACCTGACCGCCGATGTCACGGTCGGCAATGCCTATCTGGTCCTGAACACGGCGGTGTTCGGGACCGGCGCCGCGGTGCGCGGACGCGCCACCGAGATCGCCGAACACGTCCGCGCGAGCGCGCCTGCCCGGGGCATCGACCGGGTACTCGCACCCGGCGATCCCGAACGGGAACGCCTCGCGCACGCGCACGAACACGGAGTCCCGATCGAGCAGGACACCGTTCGCGAGTTTGCCGCCATCGCCGGTGAACTCGGACTGAACATGCCCAACCCCATCAACGACGATCAGGCGGGAACCCATGGACACCGAAGCGCGGAAACCCGCCACTGAGGACATCCGAGGCAGCCGCAGGGAACGCAGGCGGACCGTCATCGCTGCCTCGGCGGGCAACTTCGCGGAATGGTACGACTGGGGCATCTACGGTGTCGTGGCCACCGTCATCGCCCAGCGGTTCTTCCCGCACGGCAATGCGGCACTGGCCATCCTCGGCGCCTACGCGGTGTTCGCCATCGCGTACCTGACCCGT
Source organism: Sciscionella sediminilitoris (assembly GCF_000737195.2). Taxonomy (GTDB): domain Bacteria; phylum Actinomycetota; class Actinomycetes; order Mycobacteriales; family Pseudonocardiaceae; genus Sciscionella; species Sciscionella sediminilitoris. The sequence goes on along the minus strand of NZ_JALM01000155.1, from coordinate 8,788 downwards.
CCACTGGGCACCATGATCTTCGGGCACATCGCCGACTCCCTCGGCCGCAAGAAGGCGCTGTCGGTGACCATCGTATTCACCTGCGCCGCCACCGCACTGATCGGATTCATCCCCGCCTACGAGACCATCGGAGTAGCCGCACCGCTGCTCCTTCTGCTGTTGCGGCTCATCCAATCGCTTGGCACCGGCGGTGAACACGCCACCGCGATCGCCTTCGTCTACGAACACGGACCACGCGGCGGCAAGGCAAAGGCAGTCGGCGTACTGAACGCCATGACCCTGGTCGGCCTGCTGTTCGGCACCCTGCTCGCCACCGGGATCTCCGCGATACTGCCACCGGACGCGTGGACCTCCTGGGGCTGGCGGACGCTGTTCTGGCTCTCCCTTCCGATGGGACTGATCGGCCTCTACGTGCGCAGACACACCGAGGACGGAGAGGAATTCCAGCAACTGCAACGGACCCGCCGACCGAAAGCCACACTGCGGTCCTCCCCGGTGCTCGAGGCGATCCGCACCTCCTGGCGCAAAATCCTGCTGTTCGTCGCCTTCCTCGGCACCTGGTCGATCGTCTCCGCCACCGTGACCTCCTATCTGGCCACCTTCCTCAAAACCAACCCGGCACTGTCCCAGTCCGCCGCGTACGGCGCGAACACCACCGCCTCGGCCACCGCCGTGCTCTTCGTGCTCGCCTTCGCCCCGTTCGTGGACCGGCTCGGACTGCGCAGGGCCACCATCCTCGCCTGTACCGTGGTCGCGGTGGTCACCGTGCCCGGATTCATTCTCGCGGGCAACGGCCTTGCCGGGGCCTACCTGGGCGCCTTCCTGCTCGGCGCCACCAAAGGCATGCTCGCGGTACCGTCGCTACTGGCCGTCAGCCAGATCTTCCCGGCGCGAATCCGGGTCAGCGCAGGCGGACTCTCCTACAACATCGCCGCCTCCGCCCTCGGCGGCACCGCCCCACTGGTGGCCGTCGGGCTCAACGAGGCACTGGGATCCCCGCTGGCATTCTCCTCCTACATCGCACTGGCCGCGGTGATCACCATCGCGATCATGCTCACTGCGGGACGGCGATGGATCACGGCATCCGCGCAGTACTCCGGCGATGCCGGTCTTCGGTGAGTGTCTCATCGGTGATCGTCACCGGTTTCGGAACAGGTTCGGCCGGATGTTCGTCGCGTGCAGTTTGTTCGTGGTGGCTTCGTCGTCTGGGATGAGGAAACTAGCGCGAATACCGGAACCATCCTGGGTTCGCATGGGCACATGCTGGAACAGCAGAGTCCCGAGCTCCGGGTGGTCGAGTGTGGTGCGCGATTCGCCGCGGGTCTGGGCGGGGTACTGGTGCCACCACTGCCGGAATTCCGGACTGACGTCGATGAGCCGGTCGACCGTGTTACTCAGCACAGGATCACCGGTTTCCAGCGCCGTGCTCAGCCGAAAATCCGCGAGTACCCGCTGGGCTTGTACCTGCCAGTCCCGGAACAGTCGCCGGATGAACGGATCGGTGAACATCAAGGTCAGCAGGCCCCGGTCCGCGGCATCGAGAGTGCTCCAGTCACCGAACACCAGTCGCGCGCTCTCGTTCTGTCCGAAACACTCCCACCGTGGCCCGATCAACCAAGCTGGGGCCGGATCGTGGAGCGCCACCAAATTCAACAGTCCCCCGGGCACACAATCGATATCGGTACGCGCCTCCGAGGCCGGTCGACGGCCACTGAGCAGGGTGAGGACCAGTTGCGTCTCCTCCTCGGCGCAGGCAAGTGCCGCGGCGATCCGGGTCAGCGCGGAAGCGGAGACCGACACCGGACGTGCCTGTTCGAGCCAGGTGTACAGCGTCGTGCTGATCTCGGCCAGCGCGGCCACTTCTTCCCGGCGCAGCCCCGGGGTTCGGCGCCGACCGGTGGTGGGAAACCCCGCCGTCGCCGGATCGAGCGCGGTGCGCCGTGCCCGCAAGAATGCGGCGAGTTCCTGCCTACGCTGAGCGTCCTCGATTACCATGACTGTTCTCCGTCGATTCTGGTGACCAGCGTTACCAGGAAGGTTCGCTACCTGGTGCCGATCTGTCCAGGGAGGCACACTACGCGGTGGGACGCGCGGGGTCGCTTCCGTGGCCCCGGGGTGTGTATTCCGGGGGCGATGCTGTGCCGGAGCGCGCGAACCATGCCGAAACGACAGAGGCATCTACCATGAGAGCACCGGCCGACCACGTGCCTGTCCTCGCCATAGTCACGGTGGCGGTGTTCCCGCGGCAGGCATCGGCTGCGCCCACGTCCGACATCACCGTAGCCGACTGTCGAACGCCCGTCCGATGAGCCAATGAGGAGTCCTCTCGTGGAGACCGTTACGCATCCGCGATCCGCCGGTGACGAGGCACGGATCGCTGATGTACTGGCGAAGGTGCGTAGTGCCACGGACACCGGGAAAGTGCTACTGAGCCTGACAGCGAGCCAGGACACCACGCGGGCGACGGCGACTTCGTCGTTCCGTGCTGGGGATCTGACTGGCGAATGGGTCGCCGCCGCGGACAGTGCTGTCGACGGGGTTATCCTGTACCTGCACGGTCGTCGCTTCCAATTCGACGAACCGGCGAATGCGTTCGCCGACAAGCTCGCTGTCGCCACCGGATGGCCAGTACTGATGCCGCACTACCGGCTCGCCCCAGCACACCCCTATCCGGCCGCGCTCAAGGACACGCTCACCGCCTACCATGCCCTGCTGGGGCAGGGTTTCCCCGCCGACCGGATCGTTCTGGTGGGCCACTCGGCCGGGGCGACTCTGGTGCTGCAAGCATTGCTGCGCCTATGTACTGAGGAAGCACCGATACCCGCTGCGGCGGTCACCGTCTCGCCGATCACGGACTTCACCCTCGAATCGGCCAGTATCACCGCCAATGGCGATGGTGACGTGGTCACCCACGAGGAACTGCGCCAGGTCCGCGATGCTTTGCTCGCCGATGCGGACCCGGCCACCGAGATTTCCCCTCTCTACGATGTGCGTCCTGGCCTGCCGCCGCTCATGATGGCCTGCGGGACCGTCGAGCGACTGCGGGGCGACACAGAACGGTTCGCCGAACAAGCCTCTGCCGCGGGCAACGAGATCGAGCTGGAACTGTACGACGGTATGCCGCACGGATTCGCCGTCCTCGAAACCGACGCGGCGAACCTGCTGCTGGACAGGATCTCCGCGTTCACCACCACGCATCTCGCTCGCCGGCCCGCGGGTGAAACACTCGGCCCGCTGACGATCCAGCGGGTCGGCTGGGCCGGCTATGTCGTCACCACCGAACGAGGAACCAGGATCCTGGTCGACCCCTACCTCCACGGCAGCGAAGGCATCCATGCTGGGCTTCCCGACAGCCCGATCAAACCCGCCGACCTGGCCGATGTCGATGTGGTCGTCGTGACTCATGCCGGATTCGATCATCGGGGCCAGGCGCTGGAAATCGCCGCAGCGGCGAAGGCGATCCTCGTGTGCGGAACCGCGCTGCTCGAACCCGCCCGCGCGGCCGGTATCCCCATGGAACGCATCGCCCTGACCGTATCCGGTGTCCAGGTGCGCCACCGGGACGTGACGTTACGGTCCCTACCGGCCCGGCACCAATCCGATATGACCGTCAACGGGCGATTCATTGCCGATCAACCCCAGTCATTCCTGTTGATCACCTCCGATGGTTCCCGAGTGTTCTGCGGCGGCGATACCTCCCTGTCCCAAGACCTCCGTACCTGGGGCACCCTCTACCGGCCGCACACGGCGGTGCTCGGCGTCGGCGGGCTGTGGGTCGGCGCGACCCGCGTGATCGAGCTACCACCTTCGGATGCCGCGACAGCGGCTCGCTGGCTCGGGGTCACGACCGTGATCCCGGTCCACCACACCCCCGGAGACGCCATACCGGTACAACTGACAGCCAACCTCGCGACAGACCCCATCGACGTCGTCCCCCTGGCATTCGGTGAAACCTGGACCAATGGCAGTTCATAGCGTGTCCGCCGGGAGCCCGGTCGGCACGGTTTGGCAGGATCCTTTCGAAAAGAGGCACTATTGTGGCTCGCCAGCATCGAAGTCGATGACGCAAAATCGTCACGTCCCGAAGGCGTGACAACGGCGCAGCGCGGGAAATCGTCGCTGTTCGAAGATGGGAAACCGCAGTGTCTTATGTGTTGCGAACGGGCGCGGCGGGCGCCGAGCGGCTTGAGCTCGTGGAGCGGGTCTACGGCGACCACACCCGCCGGATACTGGGAGAACTCGGCATCTCTGACGGTGCGAAGGTGGTCGATATCGGCTGTGGCACCGGATCCACCAGCAAGTGGCTGGCCTCGGCGGTCGGTGCCACGGGAAAAGTCGTGGCCGTCGACCAATCCGCTGAACAACTCGCGTTGCTGTCCGCGGACATCGATCGGGACGGCACCGGCAACGTGACCGTGACACAGGCCGACGCGACACAAGTCGAACTCGCGCGCGACGAGTTCGATCTAGCTCACTGCCGACTACTGATCAGCCACACGACAGAACCGGTCGCCGTGGTGCGCGAGATGGCAGCACTGGTGAAGCCGGGCGGACTGGTCGTCGCCTTCGAGATCGATATCAGTGGATTGACGAGCTTTCCCCGAACCGAGATCTACGACCGATTCCGGCAGCTTTCCCGAGACAGCGGTCAGGCCATGGGACTGGATTTCGAGATCGGCACCAAGCTTCCCGCCGTGTTCCGGTCCGCCGGGCTCGCCGCACCGGACATAGAGTTCATCGAACCGGTCTACCTACGGGGAGAAGAGAAACGATTCTGGGAGTACACCGCACGCGAGTCGAAGCTGCCCGTGCAGACCGGGCTGATGCCCGAAGAAACCTTCAGCGAGCTGATGCACGAACTGGAAACCGTCGCGAACAGTGAACTGTACGCCGTCGCACAACCGCGTCTTGTCGCCTGCTGGGCACGCAAACAGGGAACTCGAGCCCACTGAACGAACAACAGTGCAGGTCCTGGGGCCTCGGTCAAGAATGCGGTGATTGCTTCGGTTCCGTGGAGGGTTTTGCCGTCGCTGATCCACCTGGTCGCGTCTGTGTAGAGGCTCGCAGTGACGTCGAAGCGCCCGTCGTCGATGCTGGCGCAGTGTGTCACCAGCAATCGGGTGATTGCCCGCTCATCGTGCAGGAGATCGAGTGATTGGCCCAAGGCTATTCGCCTCGCTTACTCTCGTTGGTGGCGAGCGCCGCCTGAAGCTACGGTACGAGCGTTTCGGCGACGAACGTTTCGATGCTGGTCGGGGTGGTGGTGCGTGGCGAACGTGGCTACGGCGTCGTGGTGTGCCGCGAGTCGATCGCGTGCACGACCTCGACCATGAGTCCGGTGACGTTCTGCGAAACCCCGGCGCGGCGCTGGGCTGCGGCGAATTCCTCGACCGCCTGTTGCACGTAGTGCAATTGCGGCAGGCCAGCGATTTTGCGATGACCTAGTGACCACGGCCATGTTCAGGTCACATTCGCCCAGCAGCTCGAGAATGCCCGATGCGGAGATCGGGGGTGAGCGGGCTGTAGGCGGCAGCCCGACCGATCTCGGTGGTGGCGATGAACGGCATCGCGACATCGGGATCGAACGGCGCGGCGATAACCCCGGCGCGGCGGATGGTCTCGACCTGGCTGAGCAGGTTCTCCATGAAGCAGCCTGCCCGCAGGCGGGGCACGACGGCGTCGAGCGTGTTGATCTGTTGCTCGAAGTGGTGCAGTCCGACTACTGGGCCGGCGCCGGCTGCTTTGTCCGCACCGCAGCTACTCAAGACCACCACCAGCCGGACTCCGGTGCTCGAGAGCGCCGCGGTCATGGCGTCGACGCTGATGCGCTGGAAGTCCGGGCTGTAGTTGGGCAGGACCATCATGTAGACACCTCGGCGCTAGCGAAGGCGTCGGTGAGCGCGGCGGCTAACCTCGGGCGACCTCAGCGGTGCGCGCCGGGGTGTAACGCTCGCCCATCACCTGGTCACTCAGTGGGGCCAGCGCCTCGACATTCAGGGGCGAGTCCCGGCGCGGCCGGGTGAACCGGGGGATCACGGCGGTTCGTGCTGAGGGGAGCCGCGGGTGGGCCCTGTTGCCGGAGACGGCGTAGCTGTACAACTGGCGAGGAGTTTGAGCCGATCTTCAGAAGCGGTGCCGGGTTCGGCGGTGTAGGTGATCAGGTTGTGTACGGCCCGGAAGGACAGGGGCAGGTCGAGGGATTGGAAAGTCAGTTCGAGGTGGCCGACATCGGGGTGCTGGAGTCGTTTGATGCCATCGTGGCGGATCAAGACGTCGTGCGCGGCCCAGAAGTCGCGGAACTCGGGGCTGAGCGTGCACAACTCGCCGATGAGTTCGCGCAGCGGCCGGTCGTGGGGCTCGCGTCCGGCCTCTGCGCGCAGCAGGGCCGCAGTGGCATTGCCGGCGGCGTCCCAGTCGACGAAGAAATCGTGCGCACCGGGGTCGAGGAAGATAAGAAATCGTGCGCACCGGGGTCGAGGAAGATGTAGCGGACAATGTTGGGGTGGCCGCGCTGGTCGACGGTAGAGCTGTCGAACATCGGCGCGTACACGGCCCGGGCCAGGGCGTTGCTGGCGACGACGTCGGTGCGGCCGTTACGTACGAACGCCGAGGACATCGTCATGGAATCCAGCAACCACTGCACTTGGGGCGGGACTTCGACGTCCCGGCGACGAGATCGCGTGCAACTCGCAGGCCGCGATGACCGGGCCAGGTCGAACAGGTACGTGCGTTCGTCATCGTCCAGTCGCAGGGCGCGAGCAACTGCGTCGAGGACCTCCTCGGACACGCCGCCGATGTGCCCTTTCTCCAGCCGCGTGTACCACTCCGTGCTCACGCCAGCAAGGACGGCGACCTCCTCACGCCGCAGGCCGGCGACCCGACGACGGGTGCTGGCCGGCAGTCCGACCTGCACCGGGGTGATCCTGGCACGCCGGCTGGCAAGGAAGTCCCGAATCTCGTCACGGTTGCCGGGCTGCTGGTCCATGTCCTCCACGGTAGCCTCTGATCACCGCGCGAGGGGGGTTGAGCTCATACCCCCGATAAACGCAACCTTCCCCTGGGACGGCCATCGCGGTCTTCTGGGTATCGAACGATGCGACACGATTCCAATGGTAATGACGGAATGAAGGTAGGGACATGACGCGCGAGAAACTGACGGCGCCAGCGGTGGCGCTGGGTACGTGGGCCTGGGGAGACAGTGGCGAGGCGGGCGATGGCTATTTCGGCAGCCAGCTGACCGCGTCCGGATTGCGAGAGGTCGTCGAGAAAGCGCAATCGAACGGGTTCACCCTGTGGGACACTGCGGTGGTATACGGCATGGGCCACTCGGAGACATGCTGGACCAGAGCCTCGACCGAATGGGAACGGACTATGTGGATCTGTACTGGATCCACAATCCTGCCGACGTGGCCCGCTGGACGCCACTCCTGATCCCGCTGCTGCAGAGCGGCAGGATCAAGCACGTCGGCGTCTCGAACCACAACATGACCGAGATCGCTCTCGCCGACGAGATCCTCGGCGACGCCGGCTTCCACGTGGAGGCAGTCCAGAACCACTACAGTCTCCTGTACCGCAGCTCTGAGCGCGCGGGCATTCTTGACTACTGCCGCGAGCACGACGTGCGGTTCTTTTCCTACATGGTCCTCGAGCAAGGCGCCCTGACCGGCAGGTACAGCCCGGCCCAACCGTTACCGGTTGGGCACCAGCCGAGCGGCCGTGTACAACGGCATCCTGCCCCAGCTACAGGCACTGACGGACAAGATGAAGGCGATCGGCGAGGGCCGAGGCGCGTCCGCCGCCGACGTCGCCACCGCCTGGGCCATCGCCAAGGGGACCACCCCGATTATCGGCGTGACGAAGGCCGAGCACATCGACGGGTTGACCCGAGCCCTTGATATCGAACTCGCCGACGACGACATCGCGGAGCTGGAGGCGCTGGCCGAGGCTACGGACGTCGACACACGCGGCAGCTGGGAACACGACATGTAGGAGCCGTCAACGAGCAGAGACCCCGCGAAGAGAAACGGGAGATTCGTCCGTCGCATCCGACGGCCGAACTCTCGTACACGGCATCGGTCAGGGGCGCCGCCTGCGGCTTCTTTGGCGTCTTTGTGCAGATGGTCGCGCATGGCTGTGCATTGTGGACAGTCAAGGAGTGCTGTGGCCGCACCTCGGGTGAGCCGGGCAGGACCACAGCGGGCGGCCACGCTCGGAACAGCGTGTGGCCGGGATACGGTGCTGGGGCAGATTTGCGTTCATCCCGGCCCACCGCACGGCAAGACGGACGTCGTTGGTGTCGATGATTCCGCGTTGCGCAAACAGCTGCGTTACGGGACCCCGCCCGAAGCGGCGGTACGGGGTGTGAGCTTCCGGATCACCCGGGCCCGTCGCTGGTGGCGGCCAGGAGTGTGGCGATGGTGTCGCTGATCGACTGGCACTACCGGGCAACCGCCAGCTCACGAACCCTGTCCCGCTTGAAAGCCGAGGACGACGCGGATAACCAATCGTGATGGCTATCGGTAAACGGGTCGACCGCAATCATCGAGCGTCCGCGCCACCACAACACGACCGGCTTCGCACGGCGCGGCCGCACCTCCGGGCCTCGTTGCGGTTTGAGGTCACGCGGAGGCGCACTGCCAGCGGAAAGCGACACAACGAACCGGATGGGAAACCCTGCCATCTTGCGGCAACAAAAAGTTGCACCAATCCGCCGTTCGGGGTAGGAAGGTGGGGTGGACTCGCCCGCATCACCGGATCTTGGAGTAGTCGTGGAAAATGACCGTTATCC
>NZ_JALM01000154.1 GCF_000737195.2 Sciscionella sediminilitoris | reverse complement strand
CACCCCGTTCGCCGCGGCGAACGGGGTGCGGGTGGTGCTCAACCCCTCGCCGGTCGCGGATGTCCCCGCGGATGTGCTCGCCGCCGCGGACCCGGTGATCGTCAACGAGCACGAGTACGACGCGCTGCCCGAAGGCCTGTCCTCGGTGTGCCTGACCCTCGGTGCGCGCGGCGCCCAGTGGGGCGAAGCGAGCGCGACCCCGCCGCCGGTCGAGGTGGTGGACACGACCGGAGCAGGGGACTGCTTCGCGGGCACCCTCGCCGCGGCGCTCGCGAACGGGATGGATCAGGCGGGCGCGCTCGAGGCGGCGGTGCGGGCCAGCGCGGAGGCGACCACGTGGCACGGTGCCCAGCCGCCGATCGCGAACCCGCCTATCGCCGGATGAACATCAGGTCCCTGCTCGGCCTGCCCTCTTCCTCGGCGCGCCGCTCGAACTTGGTGCGCGGGCGCCATTCGGGGCGCGGGGCGTAGTCGGCGTACTCGTTGCGCAGCAGCGGTTCGGCCGAGCACACCTCGAGCATCTGCTCGGCGTACTCGGCCCAGTCGGTCGCCAGGTGCAGTCGCGCCCCGGGTGCCATGCGCGCGGCGAGCAGGGCGATGAACTCCGGAGCGACGAGGCGGCGCTTGTGGTGGCGTTTCTTCGGCCACGGGTCCGGGTAGAAGATCCGCACCCCGGCGAGGAAATCCGCGGGCAGATGGTCCCGGACGAGCACCACGGCGTCGCCCCGGACCAGGCGGAGGTTCGTCACACCGAGGTTTTCCGCCCGTAACATCAGCTGGGCGAGCCCCGGCGGGTAGACCTCGGCGACGAGGTAGTTGTGCTCCGGCTCGGCGGCCGCGAGCGCGGAGGTCGCCTCGCCCATTCCGGAGCCGATCTCGAGCAGCACGGGCGCTTTGCGGCCGAACCACTCCTCGAGGTCGGGCAGCTCGGCGAGGTCGCTGCCGATCCGCGGCCAGTCGCGGTCCCACGCCCGCTGCTGGCCGACGGTCATCCGGCCGCCGCGGTTGACGAAGCTGACGACGCCGCGGTGATATTCAGGCTCACTCACGGCATCAGAAACTACAGCTTCTCGATCCAGCCCAGATCGGCACGCAGTGCGAGTGTGCCGTGCACCGCGATCGGTTCCGGCGGCTCGGCACTGTCCTCGTGCGCGGGAAGCACATCTATCCAGTGCTCGTGCCGGTTGGTGCACAGCAGGGTCGTCGGGTTGGGGGCCCATTTCTCCGAGGGAAGGTATTCCCAATAGCCGTTCTCGCCCCACGGGGTGTACACCCAGCCGGACCGGGCGAAGAGGAGCTTCGCGATCCGGTCCTCCACCGCGAAGGCGTCCTCCCTGCCCTCGAGCGCGCCGGTGGCCAGCGGTTCGAGCCACCAGGGCGCCTCGGTCTGCGGGTCAGCGGCCTTGCTCGCCAGATAGAGCGCGAGCACCTGGTCCTCGTCCGCGGTGTGCACCCATGCCTTGCGTGCCTCGGCCGGATTCCTTGCGCGGGTGACCCTTCCGGTCACCGCGATCGCGCTCGACCACTCCAGTGCGGCGAGCGGCTCCACTCGAAGCGGTCCGGATTGCCGGGGTCCCGGCTGTCTCGGGACTTCGCTTCCAGTGGCCGGTTCCGGTTGTTCCAGCGCCGAACTCACGATCAACTGTCACCTCCAGCAGCGTGATTGCGGCCAACGGGTCCTGGCCCCATCATCCACCGGAATCGGTGAACAGCGCTGGGTGTTACCAGCGGTTTAACGCAATTTTCACGTTTTGCGGCCGGACGCCTCTTTCCATATTGCATGATGCGAGAGATGTCCGCAGCCACCGATCGGGGCATGGGTGAGAACGAAAAAGAGGGTTGGACCATCCCCCGACGAATGGTCCAACCCTCGGGTTGTTCACCTGGCGCACCGACCCCGAATCGGTGCAGTGGCGAACTTTTCGGTTAGGCGTCCCGCTTTTTCGCGACCCCGAGCGCGATGGCGAGCAGAACGACCGCGAAAGCTGCGAAGTAGGCGAGCGAGGCCCACGGGCTGAGTGTGACGTCCCCGGTCGAGAAGAAAGCCATTTCCCCGCCGGATCCGGTGAGGAACTTCTGCCCGACGTGGAACGGCATCCACGGGTGAATGTCCTCGCCGACGTTCGGGATGATCTGGATCAGATTTTCCCCCATGAGGGTGTATACCAGCAGCAGTGCGAGCGCGCCCGCGGTGTGCCGGATCAGGATGCCGACCGCGACCGCGAGGATCGCGCCCGCCGCGTAGAGCAGCCCGGCGCCCGCGACCTGACGCCAGTCGTCCGCGGTGCTCAGCGGGGCGGCTCCGCTCTTCGCGAGCAGCTGTCCCACGCCGAAGGAGGCGAAGGAGTAGAGCTCGCCGACGACCCCGGCGATGATCGCCACGGTCGCCGCCTTCGCACCGAGTACCTTGATCCGGCTCGGTGCCGCCTGGAAAGTGGTGCGGATCGTTCCGGTGCGGTATTCGGTCGTGACCGAGAGCGTCGCGAGCACCATCACCACGATGAGCCCGAACGAGATCCCGAGCTGGCTGCCCGCGATGGTGACCTCGTGATCCGCCTGCAGCGCGTACACCCCGGCGAGTCCCACGGTGAGCGCGAGGGCGAGGATCGCGCACAGCCACGGTGCCCGCGTGGTGACCAGCTTGATGCGTTCGACTGCCATGAGTGTCATCGGTTCGCCCCCTGGGCCGTCAGCTCCGGCGCCTGCTCGGCCGCGGAGTCGAGATGGGTGTGGAATTCGACGGCGTCGCCGGTCAGCTGCATGAAGGCCTGCTCGAGCGAGCCACGCTGCGCGGTCAGCTCGTGCAGCGGGATTCCGTTGGCCGCGGCCAGATCGCCGATCTGCTCGGTGGTGGCCGCGCGGATGAGCAGCGTGCCGTCCACGTAGTCGACCGGGTGTCCCTTGCCGAGCAGCAGCTGGCGCAGCGCGTCCAGTCGCGGGGAACGCACCCGCACGGTGGATTCGCTCGCCTGGTCGATGAACGCGCTCGTGGAGGTCTGCGCGATCAGCTTGCCCTTCCCGACGACCACGAGTTCCTCGGCGGTCTGCGCCATCTCGGAGAGCAGGTGGCTGGAGACGAGCACGGTGCGCCCTTCGGCGGCGAGCCGCTGCATGAACTGGCGGATCCACAGGATGCCCTCCGGATCGAGCCCGTTCACCGGCTCGTCGAACAGCAGGATCCCCGGATCACCGAGCAGTGCGCCCGCGATACCGAGCCGCTGCGACATACCGAGCGAGAACCCGCCCGCCCGCTTGTCCTGCACCGAGGTCAGCCCGACCTGCTCGAGCACCTCATCCACCCGCCTGGTGGGGATCCGGTTGGATTTCGCCATCCAGAGCAGGTGATTGCGTGCGGACCGGTTCGGGTGCACCCAGCTCGCCTCGAGCAGCGCGCCGACCGAGCGGAGCGGCTCACGCAGCTCGGCGTAGCGCTTCCCGTCGATGAGTACCTGCCCGCGCGTCGGATTGTCCAGGCCGAGGATCATGCGCATCGTCGTGGATTTGCCCGCCCCGTTCGGCCCGAGGAATCCGGTGACGTGACCGGGACGGACCGTGAAGGAAAGGTCGTCGACGGCGAGCACGCTGCCGTACCGTTTGGTGAGGCCGACTGCCTCGATCATGGTTTCTCCCTCGTATAGCCGTGCTCTTGCTGACCGATACTTTGCCCGGCGCCTGCGCCTTCGCGCGTCATCCCAGGGTGCCCTTCTCGGGTCAGCCTCTGGTCGTAGTCTCGCGGGTCTTCGCGGTGACCACCATCGGGTATGTCCCTGAACCCGACCCTGAGGGTGCCCTTGCCCGAGTTAATGAACAATGCTTCAATAACGGGGTGGCGCGGCCGAGGAAGATCACCGATGAGGCATTGCAGGAAGCGACATCGCGGGCCATCGAGGAGCTCGGTCCCGGATTCACCGTCGCGGATGTGGCCGAGCGTGCCGGGGTGTCGGTCGGCACCGTGGCGGGGCGGTTCGGCTCGAAGGCGGGACTGCTGCGTGCCCTGATGATTTCCGCGCAGGACAAGGCGGCCACCGGAATGCGGGACCGGGCGCGTGCGGCGGGTGGCGGTTACGCCGGGCTGCGGGCCGCGCTGCTCGGCTGGTTTCCCGCCATGTCACCGGATGTGGCCGCGAACAATGTCGCCGCGCTCGGTGTGGACCTCACCGACCGGGAACTGCGCGCACTACTCGGGGAACTGTTCTCCGCCGTGGAGAAGGAAATCCGCACCCTGGTGCGCGCCGCCGAACTGCCTTCGGCGCCCAGTCCGGCCCGGGCGGCGCGGGTGCTCACCGGATTGGTCAACGGCAGCGTCCTCGCCTGGTCGGTGCAACCGAAAGGGGCGCTCACCACCAGGGTGGCCGGAGATCTCGATGCCGTGCTCGAAGCATGGCGCCAACCCATTACCGAGAAAGGGGACTGATGTCCTGGTCGATTCTGCGCGCGCAGGCACCCGAACACGCCGAGCGGATCGAGGCCTCGCTCACCGCGCAGCAGCACACGATTCTGGCCACCGTCCGCGCGGACGGCTCCCCGCGAGTCAGCGGAATGGAGCTCGATTTCTTCGAGGGGGAACTGTATTTCGGCAGCATGCCGGGAGCGTGGAAAGGACGCGATCTCGACCGGGATCCGCGTTTCGCGTTGCACAACTGCAGCACCCTCGAGGGGGAGAAGACCATCGGGGACGCGAAGATCGCCGGGACCGCGCGGCGGGTCACCGATTCCGCGGTGCTCGACCGGTTCGCGACCTGGCTGCGCGAGGAACAGGACTTCGATCCCTCGACCGGGTTCGATCTGTTCCGCACCGAACTCACCGAGGCCGTGCTCATCCGGGTGGTCGAGGACGAGATGGTCTTCGATATCTGGAAACCGGGCGAGAGCGTGCGCCAGACGCGGCGGCGGTGACGGTCAGGCCTCGCCGGGGGAGACCAGCCCGGTCTCGTAGGCGAGCACCACCGCCTGCACCCGGTCGCGCACCTCCAGCTTCGCGAGGATGCGGCCGACGTGGGTCTTCACCGTCGCCTCGGAGAGGAACAGCTTCCCGGCGATCTCGGTGTTCGAGAGCCCCTTCGCGATCAGCACCAGTACTTCGCGCTCGCGTTCGGTGAGCTCCTCGAGGATCGTGGCGTCCCGCAGTTCACCGGGTGCCCCGGAGAGGAACCGGCCGAGCAGCCGCTTGGTGACCTTCGGCGAGACGACCGCGTCCCCGCTGGCCACCGCGCGCAGCCCGGAGAGCAGATCGCCCGGCTGCGAGTCCTTGAGCAGGAATCCGCTCGCCCCGGCTCGCAGCGCGGAGAGCGCGTACTCGTCCAGGTCGAACGTGGTCATCACGAGCACCTTCGCGGTGCCCGCCGCCACGATCTGCTCGGTGGCCTCCACACCGTTGAGCACCGGCATGCGCACATCCATGAGCACCACATCGGGCCGGAGCTCGGCGGCCTTCTCGATCGCGGCCTGCCCGTCCTCGGCCTCACCGACGACGTCCATGTCCTCCTGGGCGCCGAGCACCATCCGGAAGCCCATCCGCATGAGTTCCTGGTCGTCCACCAAAAGCACCCTGATCACGCGGACACCCTAGTAGGCGCGGTTCCCGGCGGCGGGGACGCTCGTGCGCGGTTGTGTTGGTTAGAACCAACACTTCCGCTCACAAGCCGGTGTTCGTGCTGGTCAGGCGGCGAGTCGTGGTTACCCGGCGCTGTTCGGTCCGGGAGTGAAGTAGTGGCCCGTGCTGAGATCCTCGAGCAGCCCTGGCCCGGCCGGGCGCCAGCCGGTGACCTGCCGGGTGAAGGCGCTGGAGACCGGCGTATCCGGTTTGAGGAACATCCCGAGGAACCCGAAATGTTCGTCCACCTGCTCCATCGGCACCGCGCGCACCGGGAGACCGAGGTGACCGCCGATGCTCTCGGCGATCTCCCGCAGCGCGATTCCCTCCTCGGCCACGGCGTGCAGGTAGCCACTGGGGGTGCCCTCGATGGCCAGGCGGAAGAGCCTGGCGGTGTCCCGGACGTGCACCGCCGACCACCGTGCCGAGCCATCGCCCGGGTACCCCGAGAAGCCCGTGCTGCGGGCGATCCGGATGAGGGCCGGGACGAACCCATTGTCTCCCGCACCGTGATTGCTCGGCGCCAGGCGGAGCACCAAGGGGCGCAGGCCGCGATCGGCGAGTGCGAGAGCGGCGTCGTCCGAAGGCTGTCGGGTGGCGATCACGGCCCCCGGGGAAGGCCGGTCCCGTTCGGTGGCGGGGACTCCGTCGTGCGCGAGTCCCGCGGTACCGCTCGCGATCGCGAACGCGCTCCCGGGCGCCAGCATCTCGCCCATCGCCTCGATCGTCGCGATATCGGCCGCGACGGCATCATCCATGCGACCGTCGTGCGCGAGGTCCACCGGGAAAGCCAGATGGACCACGGCATCGGCGGCCGCGGCAGCGGCGCGCAGCACGTCCAGGTCCGTGATGCTGCCGCGCACCGCTGTGGCCCCCGCCGCGGTGACGGCGTCCGCCGACGCGCGTGAACGCGCGAGCCCGGTCACTTCGTGACCGGCTGCGAGGAATTCGGGAACGACCGCGGAACCAACCCATCCCGATGCACCAGTGATGAAAACCCGCACAGAACCTCCAGCATCGTCCTCAGGGCGACTCTTGCCCGCGGATCGGCTCGCGGGCGTCCGGCCCGATCATGTATTCGATGATACTCACTATGATTGAGACTCTCAATCATCGGTCATCAAATAATGCTCTGGGGGTGAGTGGCGCGTCCGGCGGTCGCGTTCTCGCTCCTGGCGCCGGGTATGGCGAGTGCCGCTCGGGGCTATTGTCGATCCGGAACCGACCGATCGAATGCGCGCAAGCTTGCGAGGTAGCCGGAAATGACAAGCGATCCCCGTTCCCCGAGCGCACGAACGCGCGAGGACGCTCGACCGGCAGCCCCGCAACCGGAGCCCGGTGCCGTACGGCCGCCGACGCTGCTGGGCATCCCCTCTTATCTGGCAGGCAATATCGCCCGCGCCGCGACGCGGGCACTGGCGCACAGTCTCGAGGAGCACCACCTCCGCCTCACCGACCATGCGGTGCTCAGCTGCCTTGCCGACTTCGGCCCGATGGCCCAGCACGAGATCGCCGACCGCCTCGACGTCGACCGCAGTCAGGTCGTCGGTTTCGTCGACCGCCTGGAACGCAACGGCCTCGTCACCCGCAACCGCAACGGCCCCGACCGCCGCCGCGTGCTGATCACCATCACCGAGGAAGGGGTCTCGGCCGAACGGGAGATCACCGAGGAGGCCCACCGCGTGCAGTCCGCCCTGCTCGAACCGCTCTCACCGGCGGAACGCACCCAGCTCGTCGGGCTGCTTCAACGGGTACTGGACATGCACGACACGACCCGGCTCGGGCTCGCGAACGCGTAGGGCGCACTGCCGGGGAGACCTGCCGCGAGCTCGCTCACGAGCCGGTGTTCGTACTGGTCGGGGCGGTCTTCTTGGGGGCGGCGCCGAGCAGCACCACGGTGACCGCCCCGGCGAGCATGCAGGCGCCGACCACCCACATCCCGGCGTTCTGCGTTCCGGTGAGATCGCGCAGCCAGCCGGTGATGTAGGGGGCGGCGAACCCGCTGATGTTGCCGAGCGAGTTGATCAGTGCGAGCCCGGCGGCGGCCGCGGTTCCGGTGAGGAATTCCGAGGGGAGTGCCCAGAAGGTGGGCAGCGCGGCGCAGACCCCGACGGCGCACACGGTCACGGCGATCATGGTGGCCAGCGGGCTGCCGAGGTACAGCGCGACCGGGATGGCCAGCCCGCCGAGCACCATGGGGATAGCGACGTGCCACACGCGTTCGCCGGAGCGGTCACCGTGCCGGGCCCAGGGGACCATGAGCAGCGCGCCGAACACGTACGGGATGGCGGTGATGAGCCCGGTCTGGATGGTCGAGTACTCGGTGGCGTACTGCTCGGCGAACCCCTTCACGATCGTGGGCAGGAAGAAACCGAGCGCGTAGAGGCCGTAGGCGATGCCGAAATACACGAAGGCGAGAGCGATGATCCGCGGGTGGATCAGTGCTCTGCGAAGTGACCACTGATGCCGATTGTGAACACTGTTCTGTTCGGCGAGCAGTGTTCCGGAAAGCCACTCCCGCTCCTGCGCGGACAGCCAGCGCGCCTGCTCCGGCCGATCGGTGAGACAGAACCAGGTCACGACGGCGAGCAGCAGGGCGGGCACCCCTTCGACGAGGAACATGACCCGCCAGCCGGTGAGCCCGAGCCATCCGTCCAGCCCCTGGATGATCAGCGAGGACAGGGTGGAGCCGAGCACCGTGGAGATCGGCACCGCGGCCATGAACAGCGCGACCATCCTGGCCCGGTACGCGGCGGGGAACCAGTAGGTCAGGTACAGGATCACCCCGGGAAAGAAGCCCGCCTCGGCGATCCCGAGCAGAAACCGCAGGATGACCAGCGTCGTCTGGTTCGGCACGAAGGCGATCACGCAGACGAGCACGCCCCAGCTGGCCATGATCCTGGCCAGCCAGCGCCGCGCCCCGAACCGTTGCAGCAGCAGGTTCGAGGGCACCTCGAGCACCAGATAGCCGAGGAAGAAGATGCCCGAGGCGAGTCCGAACACGGTCGCGCTCATCCCGAGTTCATCGGTCATCCCGTTCGGCCCCGCGAACCCGATGTTCACCCGGTCCACGTAGTTGACCAGGTACAACAGGCACAACAGGGGCACGATCCGGCGCACGACCTTGCGCATCACGGCGCGCTGCACCATCGCAGGTTTGTCCACGCTGGCACTCTAGAGTTGAGTGCATGCAACGACCAGTCGCCGTCATCACCGGAGCATCCCGTGGCATCGGCGCCGCCATCGCGCGGGCGCTCGGCTCCACTCACCGGGTCGAACTGCTCGGCAGGGACGCCGATGCGCTCGGTTCGGTCGCCGCGGAGCTGCCCGATGCCGGAGTGCATGCCGGGGACATCGCCGAACCCGAGACCGCGGCCGAACTCGCCGCCCGGTTCCCGAGGGTGGACGTACTCGTACATTCGGCAGGGGTCGCGGAGATCCTTCCGCTCGCGCAGACCTCCTATGCGAGCTGGGAACGCACGATGCGGGTGAACGTGCTCGCGGTCGCCGAGTTCACCAGGCTGCTGCTGCCCGCGCTGCGGGAGAACCACGCGGATGTCGTGCTGATCAACTCCGGGCAGGGCCGGAACGCGAGCCCGGACTGGGGCGCCTACGCGGCGAGCAAGTTCGCCCTGCGCGCCTACGCCGATGTGCTGCGTGCCGAGGAACCCGCGCTGCGCGTGACGACGGTGTACCCGGGCCGCACGGCGACCGAGATGCAGCGCGGGGTGCGTGCCGCCGAGGGCCAGGACTTCGAACCGGAGCAGTACCTGCGTCCGGAATCGGTCGCCGATGCGGTGCGTACCGCGGTGACCGCGGGAACGGACGCGGCCATTCCGGAGATCGTGATCCGGCCGAACCGGTGACCGTCGAGGGCTATCGCACCATCGCGGCCGAGGGCACGCACGAGATCGAGGAACGCCGGTCCCGGTTCATCGCCGCGCTCGCCCCGGTCGAGGACGAGGAGCAGGCCCGCGCCTTCATCGCCAGGCGGCGCAGGGCGGAACCGAACGCCCGGCACCACTGCCATGCCTTCGTGATCGGTGTTCCCCAACGAGAACAGCGTTCCAGTGATGACGGGGAACCGGCGGGCACGGCCGGGGTGCCGATCCTCGAGGTGCTGCTGCGTGCCGAGCTCACCGCGACCGTCGCCGTGGTCAGCCGGTACTTCGGCGGGATCAAGCTCGGCGCGGGCGGGCTCGTGCGCGCCTACGGGGGCGCGGTGGCCGCAGCCGTGGAGGCCATCGGCACCGTGTGGCGCAGGCGCCTCGAGCTGATCGTGGTCACCGTGGACCATGCCCTCGCCGGGAAACTCGAGCACGACCTGCGCCAGTCCGGCTATGCGGTGCGGGAGACCAGTTACGGCCGCGACGCCGAGATCGAGGTCGGTGTGCCGGTCGCGGAACGGCTCCGGTTCGAGGCCTGGCTGGCCGAACTCACCGCCGGAGCCGCGCGGACCACCACCCTCGGCGAGGCCTGGGTCTAGTTCACCGAGACGGTGACCGCCTCCTCCTCGAAGGAGCGCTCGATATTCGCCGGTCGCTTCGGATGGAACCGGCTCATGTTCTGTTCGAGCAGTTCGAGCGCCTGGGGAACGCCGATGGAATCCGGTCCCATCTCGGGCAGCCTTCCGCCATCGCGTTTGAGCGTGGCGATCGCCTCGTCCATGGCCGACTGGGCGGCGAACAGGCACGGCGTGGAGTAGATCGCCACATCCGCGCCGAGATCCTCGAGTTCGCGCAGCGAGAGCCGTGGGGATTTGCCACCGGCGATCTGGTTGAACAGCAACGGTTTGTCGCCGATCACCGCGCGTACCTTCCGGATCCAGTCGACGCTGCGCACCCCGTCCACGAGCACCACATCGGCGCGGGTGTCGGCAAGGGCCTCGGCGCGGCGCAGGATCTCGGACTCCTCGGTGGCATCGGTGCGGGCGACGACGACCAGATCGCGCCGGGTGTCCAGCACCAGGTTCAGTTTCTCGAGGTATTCCTCGAGCGGCAGGATCTGCTTCCCGTCGACATGCCCGCATCGGCGTGGCCGTTTCTGGTCCTCGAGGATGACCCCGGATGCGCCGATGGCTTCGAGCTGCTCGACGACGTGGCAGGCGACCTCCGGGTCCACATAACCGTCGTCGATGTCCACGAGCAGGTGGTGTTCGGGGAAGGCCAGCCGCAGCCGGGACACGAAGTTGACCATGTCCGGCCAGGCGATGTACCCGATGTCCGGCAGGCCGTAGTAGGAGGCGGCGAACCCGAAGCCGGACACGAAAAGGCCGTCGTAGTGTTTGGCGGCGACCGAGGCCGAGAACATGTCGAACACTCCGATGAGCGGGGTGACGCCGGTCCGGCCGATCGCCGCGCGGAACTGTCTTCCGTTGTACATCAAGGGATCTCCTTAGCTATCCGGTGGACACGGTGATTCCTTGGTAGCAGCGGCAAAGTGTGCCCGGCACGGATTCGCGGACACTCGGTGACCGATTCTCACCGGGCTCTCATCGGTTTCGCATGAATAGGTGTTCCGCGCGAATATTAACGCTGCTTTCACAGGATTACGCAGAGGTGCTTCCGATAGTGAAGAATGTGACCCATATGGACGATTCGGTGCGGATATCCCACTGTCATGCTCGATGGGGAGGAGGGCAATACGTGCGGATTCTGGTTGTCGAGGACGAGCAGCGGCTCGCCGATGCGATACGGAAACGCATGACATCCGACGGGCATCTCGTCGATGTGGTGCGGGACGGGAATGCAGCGGTACACGCGGCGAGCGAACATGCCTACGATGCCGCATTCCTCGATGTGATGCTGCCCGGGATGAGTGGGTTCGAAGTCTGCAACACGTTGCGGGACAACGGAAAGTGGCTCCCGATCATCATGATCACGGCGCGGGATTCGGTGCGCGACCGGACGCGGGGACTCGACTGCGGCGCCGACGACTACGTGATAAAGCCCTTCGCGTTCACCGAATTGATGGCCCGGCTGCGCGCCGTATTACGGCGGAAACCACAGGAACGTCCGACGAGTATCACCGCGCGTGGAGTGGAGCTCGTTCCCGATGTGTACCGGGTGCGTTACCAGGGCGTGGACATCGAGTTGTCCACGCGTGAATTCCGGTTGCTCGAGTACCTCATGTTACACAGTGGGCAAACATTGTCCCGGACGAAACTTCTGCACCATGTCTGGGGATCGGCGGCGCTCGGTAAATCGAATGTAGTCGATGTGTATGTCGGCTATATACGCAGAAAACTCACGGCCGCGGGATGTCCGGAGTTGATCCGGACGGTTCGTGGAATCGGCTACGGCATCGAAACCTGAGCCGCAGTGCCGATCCGGTTACGCCTCGTCCTGTGGTTCGGCTCGATCTTCGCCATACCGCTGATCCTGCTGGGGATCGCGGCCCCGGCCTGGCTCGGTGCCGAGCTCGGTGAGCGCGACGACACGGCATTACGCGCGGCGTTCTCGCTGATGGTCCGGGAGGGGGTGAGCCGGGCGGATTTCGCCGAGGTCGCCGAGGCCGGGCTGGACGCGGTTCGCTCCAACGACGCGACCACCGAACTGCTCGGCGGCGACGGCCGGATCCTCGCCAGGCACGGCATCCGGTCCGCTCCCGTGTTGCTGGCCGGGGACAGCGAAGTCTTCGAACGGGCCCGGAACAGTGTGCAGAGCATGCGCCTGGTGCCGCCGGGGCAGCAGCGCGCCTTCCGGATCGTCGCCGGCCCGAGTGGTGCGGGCCCCGGCGCCCCGGTCCTGGTGATCGGCTCACCGTTGACCGCGATCGAGCATGCCGTCGCGGACATCAGTGATGCGCTCGCGGTCGGAATCCCGGTCACGATCGCGCTCGCCATGCTCGGGATCTGGCTGCTCACCCGCTCGGCGCTGCGCCCGATCACCGCCATGGTGGAACGTGCCCGCACCATCACCATGGACCGGCTCGACGAGCGGATCACCGTGCCGCGCAGCGCCGATGAACTCGGCACCCTCGCCGGAACGCTGAACGAGATGCTCGGCCGGATCGGGCAGGGGCTCGCCGAACAGCAGCGGCTCATCGCGGACGCCTCGCACGAACTGCGCACCCCGCTGACCATGATCCGGTTCGAACTCGAACTGCTGCGCGAGTCTCCGGATCTCGCCGAATCCGATGCCTCCGGCGTACAGCGCAGCCTCGGCGAAGCACTGCGGATGAGCCGGATGATCGACAACCTGCTCACCCTCGCCCGGTTCGAGGGTGGCGGGATCCAGTTGCTGCGCAACAGAATCGAGCTCACCGAGGAGGCGGGAACGGTCGCCGAACGGTTCCGTGCCGCGGGCATGATGCTCGGCGTGGACATCACCGTGGAAGGGGAACCGGTCGAGGTGTTCGCCGACCGCGAGCGGATCGACCAGGTGATCACGAACCTGCTCGACAACGCGGTGAAATACGCGGGGGAGGGGGACATCCGGGTCCGGGTCTGGAGCAGCGAGGACATGGCGGGCCTCTCGGTCACCGATCAGGGGCCAGGGCTGAGCGAACCGGAGCGCGAGCGGATCTTCGAATGGGCCGAACGGTTACCGAGCGCGGGATACCACCGGATGGGTGGCAGCGGTCTCGGACTGGCGATCTGCCGGATGATCGTCACCGCGCACGGCGGCGAGCTGTGGGTGACCAGTGAGCCGGGGCAGGGCTGTACCTTCTCCTGCACCCTCCCGCTGTAACTGTCTATTGCGGCCCGGTTTGCGTGGCGGTGCGGGTGCCGGTTGCCTTGGTGGAAAGAGCGGCTTTGCCGCTGATTTGCCGCTGAGGACGAGCCCCGGCTCAGCTGTCCGGGCTCAGGCTGGAGATGCGTTCGGAGAGCGCGCTGCCGAACCTGGCCAGCTGTGCCTCGGCCTCGGCGAGCATGCCGGAGCCGAAATTGGTGACGGTCCAGTCCAGCAGCGCGGAACCGAGCAGCGGCCGCAGCGGATTGGCCAGCGCACCCGCCCGGGGCACGTAGATCCGGCGGCTGCGGCGGTCGATGCCGGTGACGAAATGGCGCGCGCAGTCCTCGGGGCTCGTGGTGCCGTTCAGTGGCCAGGGCAGCAGTCGCTGGACGGAACCGAACACCGGCATCGCCGCGGTGGCCTCGGCGACCATGTCCGTATCGACGACCCCCATGTGTGCGCTGCCCACCGCGACCCCGCGCCCGGCGAGCTCGAGCCGGATGCTGTTGGCCAGCGCCTCGACGCCCGCCTTGCTCGCCGCATAGGCACTGCCCGCCGGTACCGGGAGCATCGCGGCGAGCGAGGACACCAGCAGCAGATAGCCGCGCGATTCCAGGATGTGCGGCAGTGCCGCGTGCACGGTGCGGAACACCCCGGTGAGGTTGACCTCCACGGTGCGGGCGAAGGCCTCGGGATCGAGCTCGGCCGCGGTGCCCCAGCTCGCGATGCCGGCATTGGCCACGACCGCGTCGAGCCCGCCCCACTTCTCGGCGGCCGCGTCGACGGCGAGCCGGACGGCAGTGGACTCGGTCACATCGCCGGGCATGACCACGTGCCGCTCGCCCAGTTCGGCGCCGAGCTCACGCAGCGCCGGGGTGTCGGCGTCCAGGAGGGCGAGCCGGGCGCCGCGCGCGTCGAGCTCCCGTGCGGTCGCCGCGCCGATCCCGCGGGCCGCGCCGGTCACCAGCACCCTGCTGCGCCACAGACTCATGCCTTGACGATACTGTCTCGGCGTGGGGGTTCTGTGGCGTGATCGAGGTGTGCGCGCACCGGTGTGGATGCTTGACAGCCGGGCCGTGCGGGAGTGAACTCGGCATGTTCGACCCACCCCGTTTTGACCGGCTATCACGGGGCGGGTATCTTTGATGCTCGTGCCCGGCGATTGTCGGGTCGTCCGCGTGCGTACGCACCGCGGAACCCTCACCAGAGCCTCGAGTGAGCGACTTGCGGTGCTACGCGGTCGAGAAGCGGGCGACACGCCCGACCTCGGGGGCTGGGGGTTCGGTGGTCACGCGTCGGGGAACAGAAGAGCAGAAGCAACGCAGCACGAGAGAAAGCCGGGTTAATGCCCACGATCCAGCAGCTTGTCCGCAAGGGCCGCCAGGACAAGGTCGCCAAGCAGAAGACTGCGGCGCTCAAGGGGAGCCCGCAGCGGCGTGGGGTGTGCACTCGCGTGTACACGACGACGCCGAAGAAGCCGAACTCGGCGCTGCGCAAGGTCGCGCGCGTGCGGCTGACCAGCGGTATCGAGGTCACCGCGTACATCCCGGGTGAGGGGCACAACCTGCAGGAGCACTCGATGGTGCTCGTGCGTGGTGGTCGTGTGAAGGACCTCCCCGGCGTGCGTTACAAGATCATCCGCGGTTCGCTCGACACCCAGGGTGTGAAGAACCGCAAGCAGGCGCGCAGCCGCTACGGAGCGAAGAAGGAGAAGAGCTGACATGCCCCGTAAGGGACCGGCCCCGAAGCGGCCGCTCGTCTCCGACCCGGTCTACTCCTCGCCGTTGGTCACCCAGCTGATCAACAAGGTGCTGCGGGACGGGAAGCGGTCGGTGGCCGAGCGGATCGTCTACAACGCGCTCGAAGGCACCAAGGACAAGACCGGCACCGACCCGGTCGTGACCCTCAAGCGCGCGCTCGACAACGTGAAGCCCTCCCTCGAGGTGAAGAGCCGCCGTGTCGGTGGCGCCACCTACCAGGTGCCGATCGAGGTCAAGCCCGGCCGCGCGAACACGCTCGCGCTGCGCTGGCTGGTGACCTACTCCCAGGCACGCCGGGAGAAGACGATGACCGAACGGCTGATGAACGAGCTGCTCGACGCCTCGAACGGCCTCGGCGCCAGCGTGAAGCGCCGCGAGGACACGCACAAGATGGCCGAATCCAACAAGGCGTTCGCCCACTACCGCTGGTGAACCACCGGCCAAGTTCGCTTGAGACAGGGGAATTTCCGTGGCACGTGACGTGCTGACCGACCTGAACAAGGTCCGCAATATCGGCATCATGGCGCACATCGATGCCGGGAAGACCACGACGACCGAGCGGATCCTGTTTTACACCGGGATCAACTACAAGCTCGGCGAGGTCCATGACGGCGCGGCCACCATGGACTGGATGGAAGAGGAGCAGAAGCGGGGTATCACCATCACCTCGGCTGCTACCACGACCTTCTGGGATGACTACCAGGTCAACATCATCGACACCCCTGGGCACGTCGACTTCACCGCCGAGGTGGAGCGCTCCCTGCGGGTGCTCGACGGCGCGGT
>NZ_JALM01000152.1 GCF_000737195.2 Sciscionella sediminilitoris | reverse complement strand
ACGGCACGATCTCCGCGGTGCTGTTCACCGCGGAGATCGTGCCGTATTTCCGCCGGATCACCGCGGGCAGGGAAGCCGAACTGCATCCGGTCATCCAGCGGACGATCGAGGCTCCCGAGGTGTCCCTTGCCGATTATGTCGCCGCACAGCAACGGGTCGAGCAGCTCGCCGCGCTGTTCGCCGGGTATTTCGAACGCTACGATCTGCTGCTGTGCCCGGTGTGCCCCATCCCGGCTCCGCCGCACGCCCGCTCGAAGTTCCAGGCGGGCGAGCAGACCGTGCCCGCACGCGGCATCATGCGCGCCACGGTGCCGTTCAACCTCACCGGGTTGCCCGCGCTTTCCCTGCCGTTCGGCGCCGCTGCCGATGGGCTCCCCATCGGCGTCCAGCTGGTTTCCCGCTGGTACACCGAGAACACGGTGCTGGGCGCGGGCGCCGCGCTGGAAACGGTCAGCCCGGTCCGGGACCGCCACCCACAGCTGTGATCACCCGGCGGGCACGGTGACCGGGTCGGTGTTCCACCCGCCGACACTGATCTCCGGGCTGCCGCGCAGGTCCTTCGCGGAGTAGCTGACCTGGATGCGCTGGCTCTGCCCGGGCCACAGCGTCACGTCGTTGCCCGACCAGATCCCTTGCGGCACAGCGGATCCGTTCGCCGAATCGCGCAGATCGGCGCGCAGGAAGAAGGCCGCGGCGGTGCCGGGCGAGGTGTTCTTCAGGGTCACCGTGGTCACCCGCTTGTCCCCGGCCATCTTGGTGTCCGCCTGCGCGGAAACCTTCGCCTTCGGCAGGTCGTGCAGCGCGGAAAGATCGGTGTAGCCGGTCATCGTGGCCTGCGGGTTGCCGAGCGTCTTGCCCCAGTCCACGGTGTCCTTGCCGTCCGCGGAACGCCAGTACACGTTGCGGTCCACGAGCTGCCCGCCACGTTCCAGCCGCAGCTCCACGAAGTAGACGCCATGCTCCGGGGTTTTCGGGGTGAGCACCTGGTTCCGCACTCCCTGGCTCCGCAGGGTGAGCCGATCGGCGCGCTGATCATCGATGACCTTGCCGTGCAGATCGCGCACCACCGCGTGCACCGAGAGATCCCGGGCCGCGTTCCCGGTGAGGTTGTCCACGGTGACGCTGTCCGGGCCTTCGGCGTTCTGTGTGTAGAGCGCGTGCAGCGGACGGTTCGCCGCCTGCGCACCGAAATAACTGCCCGCCTGATCACCGTCGTAGCCGTAGAGTGTCCACAGCAGACTCGGCCAGCCCTTGTTCATCTGCCAGTAGATCGTCCCCGTCGCGGGTACCGGCTTGTCCGTCGAGTGATCGAGGAAGGCCTCGAACTGGGCGCGGGTGTTCTCGTAGTTCTGCACCTGGGCGGCGCGCACATAGGATTCCAGGCTGTTCCACTTCCCGTACCGTTTTTCGAGTGCCGTGTCGAAGTGGTACAGGGTGCCGAACGCGTAGCCGTCGTGCCCGGACTCGTAGTTGTTGTGGTACTGGTGGTACTCCGGATCGGTCCACAGTTTGCGCAGTTCTTCCGGCGAGAGGAAGGACTTCAGCGAGTCCAGGGTGGGCACGGTGTTTCCCGCGCTCTGCTCGCTGTCGAATCCCCATGCCCCGCCCGCATTGGTGAGCGAGGAATCCTCGGCGTCGAAGTGTTCCCTGTCGTACCAGTAGTTCGGCGGAACCCAGTCGTACGGCCCTTCCTTCTCCCCGGCCGGGCCGAGTTTCGGACTGGACTTGTACTCCGAGGAAGCGATGAACGGGACGTTGAAATCGGCCTCGGCGAAGCCGTCCAGCGATTCCTTCTCCTGCCTCGGTGTCGGGGCGTTGTCACTCCAGGTGTAGGTGATCACGCTCGGATGCGAACGCAGCCGCTCCCCGATCGAGCGCGCGGACCGGTGCATGATCGCGTAATCCCGCTCGCTGAGCCCGGAACCGTCCTCGGGCGGCTGCCAGGAATCCACGCAGCACAGGAAACCGGACTCGATGAGCATCCCGGCCCGGTCGGCCTGCCGATAGAAATCCTGCGGCATCTCGTGGCCTTCGAGGCGCACCAGGTTGATGCCCATGTTCTTCATCAGCGCGAACTGGTGCGCGATGTCGCCACGGGAATAGTGCAACAGCAGATCCTGGCCGAACCCGCCGCCGCGCACCACGAAGGGCCTGCCGTTGATGCTGTACTGCCGCACCCCGTGCGGCGCCGCCTTGGACTTCCCGACCAGCTTCGAGGTCACCGTGCGGATACCGAAATCCTGATGCTCGCTGTTCGAGATCCGGCCGTACTGCGCCACCGCGGTGTCCACTGTGTACAGCGGTTGGCCGCCCATCTGGTAGGGCCACCAGATCCTGGGGTGCTCGATCCGCAGCCGGGGCTCCTCGGCAGGGGTGAAGCTCACCTGCCGCGTGCTGCGTGGCGGCACCAGAACCGCGCGGTGCAGCGCGATCGGAGCCCCCGCGCCGCGTGGCTGGCGCACCCGCGCGGTCACCATCGCCCGCTGCGGACGGTCGCTCGCATTGCTCACCTCGGTCCGCACGGTGAGCTCCGAGCTGTGCAGATCCGCCGCATTGTGTTGCAGCACATGGGAATTCCCGACCGCGACCGGTCCGCTGGTGCGCAGCTGGACCGGCAGCTCGATGCCGGTCTGGTTGTCCGGGGGCAGTTGGCTCCAGTCCAGCGCGGAGAGGGTGAACTGCTTCTGCGGATCGTTCGGGTACATCCGCACCGCGAGCGAGTTCGCGCCCGGCCGCAGCGCCCCGCTCACGTCCAGCCGGTGTTTGGCGAACGCCCCGGAAACCTGCGAACGGTCGGCGATCTTCTTGCCGTTGAGCCAGATATCGGCCTCGCCGACCACGCCGTTGAGCACCAGCTGGTGCTGCTCTCCGGGGTGCGGGGTCGCGCTGAACGTGGTGCGGAACCACCACGGCACCGCGAATCGTTTGTTCTCCACCGGCCCGCGCTTGGCCTGATAGCCGAAGCACTTGCGCATGTTGTCGGAGTAGAAGACGTTCGGGCAGGCGCCGTTCTGCACCAGTGCGCCGATCTCGGTACCCGGCGCCCCGGCGTCGTCCGGGCGCACCGGGAGCCAGCCCTTCGTGGCGAATCCGGGGCTGGACACCTCGGCCCCGCCCTGCGGCGCGTCGGCACTGCTGGCCACCTGCCAGCCCGCCTTCCCGATGGTGCGCAGTCCCTGCGCCGCACCGTCCGGCGCGCCCGCGGCGGCATCCGCGGCGACCGCGGGTATCCCGGAGGCCGCGAGTACGAGCGCGGCGATCGAGACGAGTCCTGTTCGCAGCTTCCGGTTCATGCGACCTCCGCTCAGAGTTCGGAAAGTTTCTTAACATATACCGAACACGGGCGGAAGGGGTGCGGGCCCAAATACCCCCGGAACGAGCAGTGGAAGCGCACAATGGAGGTATGGCACGACCGACGATACGGATCCGGCGGGTGTACGCCGCCGAGGAACCGGACGA
This sequence comes from Sciscionella sediminilitoris, assembly GCF_000737195.2. Lineage (GTDB taxonomy): Bacteria > Actinomycetota > Actinomycetes > Mycobacteriales > Pseudonocardiaceae > Sciscionella > Sciscionella sediminilitoris. The sequence continues at coordinate 18,738 of NZ_JALM01000152.1, read as the reverse complement.
GGGCCTCCGGGTGCTCATCGACCGGCTGTGGCCGCGCGGGGTGCGCCGCGAAACACTGGCCATGGACGAGTGGGCCAAGGAACTCGCGCCCTCATCCGAACTGCGCACCTGGTACGGGCACCGCCCGGAACGGTTCGCGGAGTTCCGCGAGCGCTACCGGGCCGAGCTCAGCGGGAACCCGGCGGTGCACCGGCTGGCGCACACCGCGGGCACCGTCACCCTGCTCACCGCGACCAAGGACCTGGAGCACAGTCACGCCGTGGTGCTGGCCGAACTGCTCGGCGAGGACTGACGGGTCAGCGCCAGCAGACCGAGCGGGATCGCGATCACGATGCCGAGCACCACGAGCAACACGGTCCCGGTCGCCGGGCTCAGGCAGTCGAGGAAACGCAGGTGGATGCCGAAGTGCGCCACCGCGAAGACGAGGTACACCAGCAGCGCCAGTCGCGCGAGCCGGAGGCGGAACACCGCGGTGCCCAGCACCACGCAGGTGGCCAGCCCCATCGCGCCGTAATCCATCATCAGGTGCGGGTTGTACGCCATTCCCATCCCGACGACCGGGATCGAGAAGAACCAGTGCGGCAGGAACAGCGCCACGAGACCGACCGCGAACTGGGTCAGCGCGAGCAGCCCGAGACCGCCGCGCAGTACCCGGCGCGCGATCATTTCCCCGCTCCCTCGGCGAGGAACCGGGCGAACCCGATCGTCCCTTCGGCGTGTTCCGGGGTGAGGTTGTGCCCTTCCCGGAAACGGCGCAGCACCGTACCGGGACCGGGGACGGTGAGCACGGGTTTGCGCCAGCCACGGGAACGGGCGTATTCGCGGTTGAGCTCGCGCATCCCGAGCACTTCCGGCCCGCCGATCTCGGGGGCCATGCCCTTGGCCGGTCCCCCGGCGAGCAATGCGAGGCGTTCGGCGACATCGGTGGTGTCCACCGGCTGGAACCGCAGCCCGGACACGGTGAACAGGACCGGCGAGAACCGCTGCGCCGCGAAGATCTGGGCGAGCAGCTCGTGGAACTGGGTGGCCCGCAGCACCGTCCACGGAATCCCGGAAGCGGCGACCAGCCGTTCGCATTCGAGTTTCGTGCGGTAGTAGAAGAACGGGATCGCGTCCACCCCGACGATCGAGACGTAGACGAAATGCCGCACGCCCGCGTTCCGCGCCAGCTGGAGCAGCCGCTCGGTCGCCGCGATGTCGGCGCGCCCGATCGTGGTCGCGCTGTGGATCACCGTGTCGATTCCCTCGAGCGCGGCCTCGAGCCCTTCGCCGCTGCTCAGGTCGCCGCGCACCCATTCCGCGCCGCCACCCGTGCGCGCCCTGCGGCTGAGCGCGCGTACCCGTTCCCCCTGCCCGCCGAGCCGCTGCAGCAGCGCGCCGCCGAGCCGTCCGGACGCCCCGGTAACCAGGATCATGGCCATCCCTTCCTGTCGCTCTCGACAAGTAGACCGGACAGCCCCGGATTTCGTGACAGTCAGCCGGTGATCACCCGAAGCGCCCCGGAGCGCAGCCGCACGGTGACCGGAAGTTCGCCGATCACGTCCCCGTCCGCGCACAGCGGGACCGGGCGGTCCACCCGCATGCTGATCTCCCGTGCGGTGCGCAGGCTGACCTCGGGGCGGCGCACATGCGATCCGGTCTTCGCCTCGCGCATGAACCGCACGATCGCCGAACGCGGCCCCTCACCGACCACGAGCACATCGGCGCGGCCGTCGTCGAGCACGGCGGGCGGCACGATCCGCAGCCCGTGCCCGTAGGCCCCGGAATTCGCCAGCACCACGGTGTTCGCCCGCACCCGGAGTGGTTCGCCGTCGATCTCGAGGGTGTATTCGGCGGGTTTCCAGCGCAGAAAGGCGAGCACCGGGGCGATCCGGTACAGCAGCGCGGCAGGCACCCACCGGTTGACGTTGATCAGCACGCTCGCCTGGGAATCGATTCCCGCGTACACGTTGCCGGGCACGATCACCCCGTTCGCGTCGAGCACATCCAGCTCGCGCACCGCGCCCTCGTGCAGCAGCGTGGCGAGCCGGTCCGGTTCCCCGGGAAGACCGAGGGTGCGGGCGAAGTCGTTGCCCCGTCCGGCGGGCACGATGCCCAGTGTCCCGCCCGCGCGCACCACCGCGCCCGCTGCATCGCGCACCAGCCCGTCCCCGCCGACGGCGAGCACCACCCGCCCGTTCCGGGCTGCCTCGGTGGCGAGCTCACCGGCATGCGCGGCGCTGCGGGTTCGCTCGAGCACGACCTCGGATCCCAAAGCGCGCAAGGCATCCAGGACCGGGCGCAGCCGCGCGGCCGCCTCCCCGCCACCGGAGACCGGATTGACAAGGGCGGTGAACTCACGCATCTCAGCGGTCCGCGGGCAGCAGCACGCCAGGGTTCATGATGCCCTCGGGATCGAGCGCGCGTTTGGCCCCACGCAACGCATCCCCCGCGAGCGGGCCGATCTCGTCGAGATAAGTCTCCCGGTGATCGGTGCCGACGCCGTGGTGGTGGGTGATCGCCGCCCCCGCCGCGCGGATCGCCGCGTTCGCCGCGTGTTTCGCACCCGCCCAGCGCCCGGCGGGATCCTCGCCCTGGGCGCACACCACGGTGAAGTACAGCGAGGCTCCGGTCTCGTAGACGTGCGAGATGTGGCAGAGCACGAGCGCGCGCTCCAGATTCGCGGTGATCGCCTCGGTCACCGCGGCCTTGACCGTGTCCAGATTCGACCAGAAGGTCGCCGTCTCCAGGGTTTCCGCGAACGCGCCCGCGTCGAGCAGCGCGTCCCGCAGGTACGGGGCGCGGTATCGCCCCGCCTCCCAGGCCTGCCCGGGACCGTCACCGAGCGGTTCGCCGCCGGCTTCGCGCAGCACCTCGTCGATCGCCGACCGGTATTCGAGCCCGTCCGCGTACCCGATGATCGCCAGGCAGCCGCCCGATCCGGGGCCCGCGGCGGGATCCGCGAGGTTCACCGCGGTCTCGGCCTCATCGGAGAGCCGCAGCACGGCGGGCAGCGGACCGTCCTGGGCGAGGCGGCGCAGCGCGGTCGCGCCCTCGGCGAAGGAACCGAACCGCCAGCCCTCGTAGGCCTGTTCGGCCGGGGCACGGCGCACCCGGACGGTCACCGAGGTGATCACGCCGAGCGTGCCCTCCGAACCGAGCACCAGCTCGCGCAGATCCGGCCCGGTCGCCGCTTTCGGCGCGGTGCCGAGGGTGATCGTGCCGCGCGGGGTGGCCAAGGTGAGTCCGACGACCATCTCGTCGAAGCGCCCGTATCCCGCGGAGGCCTGGCCGGCCGAACGGGCGGCGGCGTACCCGCCGAGGCAGGCTCCCTCGTAGGACTGCGGGAAATGGCCGAGGGTGTACCCGCGTTCGCCGAGCGATTGCTCGGCTTCGGGGCCCCGCGTCCCGGCCCCGAACCGCGCGGTGCGGGAAATCTCGTCGAACTCCTGAAGCCCGGTGAGCCCGCGGGTGTCCAGGCTGATCACCGCGGCGAACCCGGAGCGTGCCGGGACCAGCCCGCCGACAACAGAGGTGCCACCGGAGTAGGGCACCACGGCGATCCGGTGCGCGGCGCAGGTCTCCAGTACCGCGACCGTCTCCTCGTGTGTCCCCGGACTGACCACCGCGTCCGGTGCGTCCGCCGCGTCCCCGGCGCGCAGGGCCAGCAGATCCGGGGTGGACCAGCCGCGCGTGTGCCCCACACGCGCGGCCTGCCCGGTCTGCACCCGGTCGGCGCCGACGATCGCCCCGAGCGCGGTCCGTGCCGGTTCGCTCAGCACCGAATCCGGCAGCGTGGCCTGTTCGACGGCGACCGGCGGGTTCTCCGGTTCCCGCACCCCGAATGCGGCGAGCGCGGCGCGAACGGCCTCGGGCAGCTCCATCGAGGCGGTGCCCCAGCGGTACGGGTGGAATTCTGGGCTCGACACTGTTACAAATTGACACACTATGTCGCAGCGACGCAATACCCTCGAGCCGGCGAACGCCATCCCGGAGGAGCAGATCCTGGACGCCGCCTACGAACTGCTGCTCGGGATCGGGGTACGCCGGATGACGATGTCCGATATCGCCCGCGCCAGCGGGGTCTCCCGCGCCACGCTCTACCGGCGCTGGAGCGATGTGCGCCAGGTCGTGGCCGCGCTGATGACCCGGGAATGGGCCCGGCTGGGGATCGCGGCCCAGCACGGCGAGGTCGATCTCGTCGAGGAACTGGTGCGGGTGGTGCGGCAGGTGCGCGCGCACCCGATGCTGCAGAAGATCATCGCGCTCGATCCGGAGGTTCTGCTGCCCTATCTGGTGCGGCGCAAGGGAACCACCACGACCGCGCAGCTGGGCACGATCGAGGCGGCACTGTCCGCGGGGGCGGAACAGGGCACCGTGCGCGCGGGCGATCAGGGCGCCCGGGCCAAGGCCGTGCTGCTGACCGCGTGGTCGTTCACCCTCACCGGGCCGGTGCTCGCCGAGACCGAGGCCGAACTCACCGCGCTGGACGAGGAACTGCGCCAACTGCTCACGAGGTATCTCGCGCCATGAACCCCGATCTGAACGCGGACCGCCGCAACGCCGAACTCGCCGCGCTCGAGGCCGATCCCCGGGTGGATGTGCTCGTGATCGGCGGCGGGGTCACCGGAACGGGCATCGCACTGGACGCGGCCTCCCGCGGGCTTTCCGTGGTGCTCGCCGAACGCGCCGATCTGGCCAACGGCACCAGCAGGTGGAGTTCCAAACTGGTGCACGGCGGGCTGCGCTATCTGGCAAGCGGCGGGGTCGGCATCGCCTACGAGAGCGCGGTGGAACGCGGCATTCTCCTCGAACGCACCGCGCCACACCTGGTTCACCCGCTGCCCCAGCTCATCCCGCTGCTGCCCGGGGTGTCCAAGGGCGAGTCCGCACTGGTGCGTGCGGGATACCTGGCCGGGGACGTGCTGCGCACGGCGGCGCGGACCGCTCCGGCAACACTTCCCCGCTCGCGGCGCGTCCGGCCCTCCCTGGTGCGCAGGCTCGCCCCGACCGTGCGCGGCGAGGGACTGCGCGGCGGACTGGTGTTCTGGGACGGCCAGCTCACCGACGACGCCCGCCTGGTCACCGCGCTCGCCAGGACCGCGGCGGCGCACGGGGCCCGGGTGCTCACCCGGTGCGCTGCCGATGCGGTCACCGGGAACGGCGCGGTGCTGCGGGACACCGTCGGCGGGCGCGGCGTCGAGGTCCGGGCCCGCGCGGTGATCAACGCGGCCGGGGTGTGGGCGGGCGAACTCGCCGAAGGGGTGCAGCTGCGTCCGAGCCGCGGCACCCACCTGGTGTTCCCGGCGAGCGAGTTCGGCGGCCTCACCGCGGGGCTCACGATCCCGGTTCCCGGTGAGCGCAACCGGTTCGTGTTCGCGCTGCCCGCACCGGACGGCCGGGTGTACGTCGGGCTCACCGACGAGGAGGCCGATGGCCCGGTCCCGGATGTCCCCGAGGCGAGCGCGGCCGAGATCGATTTCCTGCTCGACACGGTCAATTCCGCGCTCACCGAGCCACTGGAGCGCGGACGGCTGCTCGGCACCTACTCCGGGCTCCGGCCGCTGCTCGACACCGGAGGCGGGCGCACCGCGGATGTGTCCCGGAAACACAGCGTGCTGCACGGTTCCGACGGGCTGATCACGATCGTCGGCGGAAAGCTCACCACCTATCGGCGGATGGCCCAGGACGCTGTCGATGCCGCGGTGGGCTCCAGGAACCTCGCCGCGGGCCCGTGCCGCACGAAACGGCTCCCCCTCGTCGGCGCCACCCCGCGCGCCAGGCTGGCCTCGGTGCCCGCGCCCGCCCGGCTGGTGCGCGCCTACGGCACCGAGGCATCCCGGGTGCTCGCCGAAGCGGACGGGGATCCGGAACTGCTCGCCCCGATCGCCGATGGCACCACCGTCACCGGGGCCGAGCTACGGTTCGCGATCCGCAGCGAGGGCGCGCTGGTACCCGAGGATGTGCTGGATCGCCGCACCCGAATCGGGCTCGATCCGGAGTTGCGCGCGCGGGTGCTGCCGCTCGTGGCGCGGTATTTCGGCGGTTAGCCACGCATCCGCCGGATCTCCCGGCCCGCCATGCAGAGCACGAACACCCCGAAGAAGGCACTGAGCACGAATCCGGGGACGGCGAGGCCGAGCAGTGCGCCGAACACCGCCCCGATCGCGGCACCGGCGGCCAGCCGCAGCCCGACCGGGACCGATGCGGTGCCCGCGCGGGCATGCGCGATCGCGCCCACCAGCGAATTGGGCAGCATCACGATCAGGGCGGTGCCCTCGGCGGTGTGCAGGCTCGCCCCGAACAACAGCACGAGTATCGGCACCGAGAGCAGCCCGCCGCCGAGCCCGAGCGCGGCCGACCACGCACCCACGAGGACCCCGAGCGCGATCCCCACCGCGGACACCAACACCGGATTCGCGCGGATGTCCGGGCCGAATATCCCGGAACCGCCGAACGGGTCGAGCCCGAACGCGTCGGTGAGCAGCTTCACCTCGGAGAGCACCAGCACGGCGATGAAAACGGTGCGCAGCAAGCGTTCCGGGGCCCGGCGCACGATCCGCACCCCGGCGAGCGCGCCGAACACCCCGCCGATCATCAGCGGCACCCCGAACCGCGGTTCGATGGCTCCGCCACGCAGCCAGTAGACGCAGCCGCCGACCGCGGCCACGGCGACGTTCGCGATGGTGGAGGTCCCGTGGATCACCGGGCGGTCGAGGTCGCCGTACCGGTCGAGCGCGGGCACGGTGACCGTGCCGGTGCCGCCGCCGAGCAGGGCGCCCATCGCGCCGCCGAGCAGACCGATCGGGGCGAGTACGGAATGGCGCATGTCCCGATCCTCGCGCGACGCCGTGCTGGCGGACTAACGCTAGACTGCCAGGTTATGGCAATCTCCCGCCATGATTCGCCGCCGGTCACCAGCCGCCGGGTCGGGCACCGGGAGCTGACCGGCTGGCACGACCATGCCCAGCACCAGTTCCTCTACCCGAGCGCGGGCATGCTCACCGTCACCACGCGCACCGGAAGCTGGGTCGTGCCACCGCGCAGGGCGATGTGGCTGCCCGCCACGGAACCGCACCGCCATCAGGCGCACGGTGCCACCGAGATCCGCGGGGTCCAGTTCGAGCACGATCCGCTCGGGGTGCGGGATCCGGTCCTGCTCGAGGTCTCCCCGTTGCTGCGCGAGGCGGTACTCGCCCTTACCGGGAACAAGCCGCCTTGTCCGGAAAAGGAGGCCTTGCTCCGTGCGTTGATCGGCATGGAGCTGCGCCCGGCGCGCGTGCCCGCGCTACACCTGCCCGAACCCGGCGACGACCGGTTGCGGGCCCTCGCCGCGATCCTGCACGCGGCCCCCGGGGACCAGCGTGCCCTCGCCGAGCTCGGCGCCGCGGTCGGCGCGAGCGAGCGCACCCTTTCCCGGCTGTTCCACCGCGAACTGGGCACCACCTTCCCGCGCTGGCGCGGCCAGCTACGGCTGCTGCACGCCGCGATCGCCCTCGCCGAGGGCCGTTCGGTCACCGGTATCGCCGACGAGTTCGGGTACAGCAGCCCGAGCGCGTTTATCGCGGCGTTCCGTGCGACCTTCGGCAGCACCCCGGGCGCCTACCAGGCGGCGACCCGCTGAGTGGCACACGGGCCGGACAATCCACGTCACACTAGGCGTGCGCAGGCGCGGGGCCGTTCCGGGCGTGGTCTACCGTTGGCGGTATGCCTGCGCGCCGTCCCGAACACGACGAGCGGGTGACCGCGCTCGCGCTCACCGCCGCACGGGGGGACTCTTGCGCCCTCGAGGCCTGGGTGCGCGAAACGCAGGCGGATGTGTGGCGGTTCCTCGCGCACCTGGTGGACAGCGCCGCGGCCGACGACCTCACCCAGGAGACCTATCTGCGGGCGTTCGGCTCGCTGTCCCGGTTCGCCGGGCGGTCCTCCTCACGGGCCTGGCTGCTCTCCATCGCGCGCCGGGTCGCGGTGGACCGGGTGCGCGCGGCACGGGCCCGGCCGCGGATCGCCGAGCACATCGACTGGCAGGCCGCGGCCGAGCAGCGCGGTGCCTCGGGCGAACCGGGCCCCGCTGAGCAGGTCGAACTGCGTATCCTGCTCGATCAGCTCGACCCGCAGCGGCGCGAGGCGCTGATCCTGACCCAGGTGCTCGGCTACAGCTACGCCGAGGCCGCGCAGGTGTGCTCGGTCCCGGTCGGCACCATCCGGTCCAGGGTCGCGCGGGCGCGCGAGGACCTCATCGCGGCACGATCGATGACACCGAAGGACGATGCGATCTGACACGCGGCGGAGCACACGGCTCCGATCCGCGAGCACGGAGGTAGGCATGACCGACCCGTCGGCCACGGTCACCGAGACCGCGGGCGCAGCAGCACAGGACCGGGTGGTCGAGCTCGCGGTCACCGGGATGACCTGCGCGGCCTGCGCGGCACGGGTGGAACGCAAGCTGAACAAACTCGACGGCGTCCGGGCGACGGTCAACTACGCCACCGAGAAGGCGACCGTGCACGCACCGGATTCGGCGAGCGAACAGGACCTGATCGCCCAGATCGAGCGCGCCGGATACGGTGCCGCGCCGGTGGAACCGCCGAAACCGCCCGAAGAGCAGGACGAGGACTCCACCGTCCGCTCGCTGTGGCGCCGGCTCGTGGTGGCCCTGCTGCTCGGCCTCCCCGTCGGGGACCTGTCGATCACCCTCACCCTGGTGCCCTCGCTGCGGTTCACCGGCTGGCAGTGGGTGCTGCTGGTGATGACCGTCCCGGTGGTCACCTGGTGCGCCTGGCCGTTTCACAAGAAGGCGGCGACCGGTCTGCGGCACGGCGCGAGCTCGATGGACACCCTGGTCTCCATCGGCATCATCGCCGCGAGCGCCTGGTCGCTGTACACGGTGTTCGCCGAACAGGGCGGCGCCGCCTCGGACGAGGGCATCCTCGGGCTCATCTTCGCCCCGAGCGGTTCGATCTACCTCGAGGTCGCCGCGGGCGTGACCATGTTCGTGCTCGCCGGTCGGCTGTTCGAGGCCAAGGCCAAGCGCAATGCGGGCGGTGCGCTCACCGCACTGGCCGCGCTGGGGGCGCGCGAGGTCACCGTGCTGCGCGCGGACGGCAGCGAGGACCGGATCACCGCCGAGGAACTGCGCATCGGGGACCGTTTCCTCGCCCGCCCCGGTGAGACGATCGCCGCGGACGGCACCGTGCTCGACGGGGTCACCGCGGTCGACACCAGCCCGATGACCGGCGAGTCGATGCCCGCCGAGGTCGGCCCGGGCGATGCGGTCACCGGCGGCACCGTGGTGCAGGCCGGACGGCTGGTGATCGAGGCGAGCGCGGTCGGTTCGGCCACGAAACTCGCCAAGCTGGTGCGCCTTGTGGAACGCGCCCAGGAGGACAAGGCCGGAATCCAGCGGCTCGCCGACCGGATTTCCGCGGTGTTCGTGCCGATCGTGGTCGGGCTTGCCGTGCTCACCCTGCTCGGCTGGCTGCTCGCCGGCTCCGGGGCCACGCACGCGGTCAGCGCGGCCATCGCGGTGCTGATCATCGCCTGCCCCTGCGCGCTCGGCCTGGCCACCCCGACCGCGCTGCTCGTCGCCTCCGGGCGCGGCGCCCAGCTGGGCGTGTTCATCAAACACCAGCAGGCACTGGAATCCGCGCGCGCCATCGACACCGTGGTCCTGGACAAGACCGGAACCCTCACCGAGGGCCGGATGACCGTGGTGGACACCGCGACCGCGGACGGCGTCGAACGCGCCGAACTGCTCCGGCTGGCTGCTGCGGTCGAGCACGCCTCCGAACACCTCGCCGCCCGCGCCATCATCGCACTGGCCGACACCGAACTCGGGGAACTGCCCGCGGTCACCGACTTCACCGCCCGTTCCGGGCTCGGCGCGCAGGGCATCGTCGAGGGACGCGAGGTGCTGGTCGGTTCCGCGCGGCTGCTCGCCGAATCCGGTATCGAACTGGACGGGGAGCTCGCCGCGCTGCGCGGCACCTGGGAGCAGGCGGGCCGCACCTCGGTCGCGGTCGCCGTGGACGGCACGGTGTTCGGCCTGTTCGCGCTCGCCGACACGATCAAACCGAGCGCGGGCCGCGCGATCGAGCGGCTGCACGGGCTCGGCCTGCGCACCGTGCTGCTCACCGGGGACAACACGGCGACCGCGAACGCCGTGGCCGCTGAGCTCGGTATCGGCGAGGTGATCGCCGAGGTGCTGCCCGCGGACAAGGCGGCGGTGATCGAGAACCTGCGCGGCGAGGGCCGCTCGGTCGCCATGGTCGGCGACGGGATCAACGACGCGCCCGCCCTGGCCAGCGCCGATCTCGGGCTCGCCGTGGTCACCGGGACCGATCTCGCGCTCGAGGCCGCCGACCTGATCCTGGTGCGCGCCGACCTCGACGTGGTGCCGACCGCGATCACCCTGGCGCGCGCCACGCTGCGCACCATCCGGGGCAACTTCACCTGGGCGTTCGGGTACAACATCGCGGCGATCCCGATCGCGGCTGCCGGACTGCTCAACCCCCTGATCGGTGCTGCGGCGATGGCGCTGTCCTCGCTGTTCGTGGTCTCCAACAGCCTGCGGCTGCGTCGGCACCGATGACCCGGTTCCGCACCGTCGCACTACTGGCCGCACTGCTCGCTGTCCTGGGCACCGCGCTGATCGGCGTGCTGTCCGGAACCCTGCCCTACACCGCGCTCGGCAACGGTGATCCCGGCGCGCTGGTGCGGATCGGGGCTCCGGTGCTGCGTGCGGTGGCCACCGTCGCGGCCGCGCTGGCACTTGGCGGGCTTGCCTTCGCCACCCTGGTGAGTACCCCGCGCGCGGGCGGGCTGCTCTCCCCGGTCGGCTACGACGCGGTGCGCAGCGCGGGGCGGTGGGCGCTGCTCTGGTTCCTCGCCGCGGCGGTGCTGGTCCCCTTCGATGTGGCCGACCGTTCCGGGGAAACGCTCGGGCGATCCTTCGCGCAGGTCTTCGGCGGCGGGGACCCGTTTCCCCTGCTGGCCGCGATGGAGAGCCCGATGGGCTGGCTGTTGTCCGCGGTACTCGCCGCGGCGACCGCGCTGAGCGCCCGGTTCGTGCTGCGCTGGCTGCCCGCGGTCGCGGTACTTCTGCTCGGGGTGCTCGCGCTGCTTCCCCCACTGGTGACCGGGCACGCCGCCTCCGAGGCCGGGCACGACCTGGCCAGTAGCGCCATCGTGGTGCACGTCCCGGTCGCCGCGATCTGGGGCGGGGTGCTGGTCGCGCTGCTGCGCCCACGCTGGCGCGCCGCGCTGGAACCACGCCGCTACCGCAGGCTGGCCACCGTTGCCTGGTGCGTGCTCGTGGCCTCCGGGGTGTTCACCGTCGCGCCGATGTTCGGTTCCCCCGGCCAGCTGTTCGGCACCGGCTACGGGCTGCTGCTCCTGGTCAAGCTCCTGCTCGTGCTGCTGCTCGGGCTCGCGGGGCTGGCGTTGCGGCGCAATCGCATCGCCCCGGTGCTCGAACTGCTCCTGCTCGCCGCGGCGGGTGCCGCCTCGTTCGGGCTCAGCCACCTCGCCCCGCCCGCCTTCATCGGTTCCCAGGGCACCGTGCAGGAAACCCTGCTCGGCTACAACCTCTCCGCCGCGCCGGATCTGCCGCGGCTGCTCGCCGACTGGCGGTTCGATCCGCTGCTCGGTTCGCTGTCCATCCTGCTCGCCGCGGCCTATCTGATCGGGCTGCTTCGCTTACGCCGCAACGGGGACTCGCGACAGGAGAAAGACCAGTGGCCGATCGGGCGCAGCATCGCCTGGTTCGCGGGCTGTCTCGTGCTGCTGCTCGCCACCAGCTCCGGGATCGGGCGGTACGCGGGCGGCATGTTCAGCGTGCACATCACCAGCCACATGCTGGTGTCCATGCTCGCCCCGCTGCTGCTCGCCGTCGGGGCACCGCTGAGCCTGGCCCGTTCCCAGCGGCTCGACGTGCTCGCCAACTCCGGCGCGCTGCGCGTGCTCACCCATCCGTTCGTGGCGCTCGCCCTGTTCGGCGGCGGACCGTTCCTGCTGTACTTCACCGGGCTGTTCGACGCGGCCATCCGGTTCCACTGGGCGCATGTGGCCATCAACGTGGTGTTCCTCGCCATCGGCTACCTGTTCGCCTGGCCGGTCGCCGGTGCCGATCCCACCCCGCGCCCGCTGCCCACCCTCGGGCGGCTCGGCATGCTGCTCGCCGCCATGCCACTGGACATCGTCTTCGGCGCGCTGCTCACATCCACCGACCGGATCATCGGCAACAGCCTCGGCGGCGGCAACATGTACACCGCGCTCGCCCTGCCCTGGGTTCCCGATCTGCGCGCCGACCAGTTCCTCGCCGGGGAGATAGCGCTGCTCATCGGCGAACTCTCGCTGCTGATCGCCGTGGTCGCCCTGTTGCTGCGGTGGAAGAGCATCGACCGCGAACTCCAGGCCATGGACGCGGACCTGCCCGCCGGGATTCGCTGAAGGGCCCGGTCACCGCTCAGCGTTCACCGAGCCTGCGGCGCAGTTCCGCGTTTTCCGCGCGCAGGGCCCGCATCCGCTGTTCCACCCCGGCAAGGGCCTCCCCGAACTCGGCGCGGGTGAACCGCTGGGTGATGTGCTGCGGACAGTTCCACGCGAAGCCCTCCACGGTGATCACGAGGACGTGTTCGGCCCGCCCGTCCGTGCGGGGTTCGGCCACCGCCTCGGCGAGCTCCGGGGCCTCGTCCAGGGCCCTCGTTTCCGCGCGCCCCAGGATCTTCAGCCTGCGCTGGAACGCGAAGTCGAGGAACAGCACGGAGATCCGCGCATCCCCGCGGAGGTTGCCGCCGGTGATGTACTGCCGATTGCCGCGCACATCCAGGAAGGCCAGCCGATGCTCATCGAGCACGTGCACGAACCCCGGCGGGCCGCCGCGGTATTGGACGTAAGGCCAGCCGGTCTCCCCCACGGTGGCCAGGTAGCAGTCCTCACGTTCGGTGATGAACCGCGCCTCGGTCTCGGTCAGCGGATCCGGCCGCGGATCGGCGTCCACGGCGTGTGCGTTCGCCCGCGCGCTGCCCGCCTCTTCCTGGAAGGCGCGCACCTGGTCGGTGAACGCGAGCGTGGCATAGCGGCTCATGACCCACCTGCCGCTCGGTTGTTCCCGCCCGGCCGCCGCGAACTCGGCGAATACCGCGAACTCTGTGAAAACCGCACACACGGCCTACACCACATACCTTGCCTCCACCACACACCCTGGCTACACGACATAGTTGGTACAGTACAGTACCTTCTTGTCGTCGATGGAACAGTCCAGTACCTTCTTTCGATGGGGCAGGGGCGCTCCAGGCGGCACAGGGCGCTCCACACGAGACACGCCTCCCCGCACGAGACACAGCTCCCGACGCGAGGCACAGCTCTCCACACGAAACACGCCTCCCCACACGAGACACAGCTCCCCAGACAAGGCAGGACTCCCCAGACGACGCTCCACCAGACTGGCCAGAGCCGCCACCCAGGCAAGATAAGATGGTCCCGTACTGTCCTATCCGCCCTGTGCTACCCCGCAGAGCGCCGAACAACGGGAACAAGAGGACGCATCATGCCAGTGCAGCGCGGCGCGGCGCTCGATCCGGAAGCGACCAAGGCGAAGGTGCTCAAGGCGGCGGGCGAGCTGTTCTACGAGCGCGGCGTGCACGCGGTCGGGGTGAACGACATCGCGGCCCGGGCCAATGCCTCGAAGCTGAGCATCTACCGCTATTTCCAGTCCAAGGAAGGCCTCGTCGCCGCGATGGTGGCCCGGCGCAGCGAGCAGACCCACGAGGAACTCGCCGCGGAGCTGGCCGGAATCCCACCTGGCGCCCAGCGGGTGCTCGCCCTGTTCGACGCGATCCGCAGGGGGTTCACCAAGAACGGCTACCGCGGTTGCCCGGTGATCAACACCAGCATCGACACCCGCAACCAGGACGAGGAAGTGCGCACCATCGCGCGCACCCACCTGAACCGCTACCGCAAACTACTGGTGACCGAGCTCGAACACGGCGGGTTCGCCAAACCGCGCGAACTCGCCAAGCAGCTGACCGTGCTCATCGAGGGCGCGATGGTGATCAGCGCGGTCGAGCGCAGCAACGAGGCGGGCAACCACGCCAGGGCCGCCGCCGAGAGCCTGCTCGGCCTCGGCGCGCCGCGGGCACACTGACCACCGCGACCCCACCGAGCACCGCGGTCACACCGAGCGGCCACACCGAACGGACCGCTCAGAGTTCGCAGCCGACGAACACGGGTTCGTTGTGCAGCCGGACCCCGAACGCCTCGAGCACCCCGTCCCGCACTTCCCTGGCGAGCACGAGCAGGTCCTCGGTGCTCGCCCCGCCCCGGTTGGTGAGCGCGAGCACGTGCTTGCCGGACAGCGCCACGCGGCCGCCCGGTCCCGGATGTCCCTTGCCGAATCCGGCGGACTGGATGAGCCAGGCCGCGGACAGTTTCACCCCGCCCTCGGCGGGATAGCGCGGCATGCTCTCGGCGCTCGAACGTTCGAGCACGGCATCGGCCTGGTCCTCGGAAACGATCGGATTGGTGAAGAAGGAACCGGCGCTCCAGGTGTCGTGATCCTCGGGATCGAGCACCATTCCCTTGCCGCGGCGCAGTTCGAGCACGGCGGAGCGGGCATCCGCGAGCGGCACCCGCTGCCCCTGCTCGACGCCGAGGGCGCGGGCGAGCTCGGCATACCGGATGGGGCCGGAGAGCCCGTCCGCGGACAGCCGCAGCCGCACCCGCAGCACCACGGCGCGATCGGTGTTCTTCAGCAGGCTCGTCCGGTAGGCGAGGCCGAGCTCCGCGGCGGGGACGGTGCGCACCTGGCCGCTGGAGCGCTCGTACAGGTCGACCGAGACCAGCGTCTCGGCGATCTCGCTGCCGTAGGCCCCGACGTTCTGGATCGGGGTGGCGCCCGCGAGACCGGGGATCCCGGACAGTGTCTCGACCCCGCCGCGCCCCTCGGCGACGGTCCACGCGACGAACTCGTCGAACGGGGTACCCGCCTCGACGGTGACCAATCCCTCCTCGATGCGGGAGCCGGTGTTGGCCAGCGCCACCACGGTGCCGTCGAATCCGGCATCGGCGATCACCAGATTGGACCCGCCGCCGAGCACCAGCAGCCGCTGCCCGGCGGCATCCAGCGAGCGTACGGCCTCGACCACGTCCTCGGCGGTCTCGGCGCGCACGATCCGGTTCGCGGTGCCCCCGAGGCGCAGGGTGGTGTAGCCGGCGAGCGGGGTGGTCGTGCGTGCGCTTGTCACAGCCGATAACGGTAACCTTCTCGCCATGGCACGCAGCATCGAGCACCGCACTACCTTCTCCGCGGACGCGAAGACCGTGCACGACGCCCTCGTGGACAAGCAGTTCATCAACGCGAAGCTGGCCAAGCTCGGCGGGCCGCAGGCCCAGCTCACCGAGCACCGCGCCGATACGGCGGCGACCCGGATCCACACCAAGCACGGCATTCCGGCGCAGAAGCTGCCCGGCCCGGTCCGCGCCCTGCTCGGCGGCGACCTCACGATCGTGCGCACCGAGGAGTGGCGCGCCGACGGTGAGGGCTACCGCGGCGAAATCTCGGTCACCGTGCCCAATGCCCCCGGCGCGCTCACCGGTACCTCGCGCATCACCGGGACCCAGGGTTCGAGCACCCAGGAGCTGCGCGGCGAGATCAAGGTCAGCATCCCGGTCGTCGGCTCGAAGGTGGAGGAATCCGTCTCCGGGCACATCATCAAGCTGCTGGACAACGAGGCCGCGTTCCTCGCCGAATGGCTCGGTTCGGGCGAATGACCGAATACCGGCGCTTCATCACGGAATTCGACCGGCACGCGAACGCGCTACTGGACGCCGCGACGCAGGCCGGGCCGGACACCCAGGTGCCCACCTGCGGTTCCTGGGTGATGCGGGATCTGGTCGGGCACGTCAGCACGCTGCACCGCTGGGTGGTCGACCTCACCACGCTCACCCCGGAGGACAAGGCGGCGGCCATGGAAACCCCGCCGGAGGACTACGCGGAACTGCTCGACCGGGCCCGGGCCAATGCGGCAGCGCTGACCGCGAGGCTCACCGACCTGGGCCCGGAACACGCGTGCAAGGCGTTCCGCTGGTCCCCGCAGAACACCGCGTTCTGGGCGCGGCGGCAGGCGCACGAGATCGCGATCCACCGGCTCGACGCGGAGCTCGCGATCGGCGGTGAACCGGGCGCGCTCTACCCGCCCGAGCTCGCCGCGGACGGGATCGCCGAACTGCTCCTCGCCATGGTGCCCGGCCTTGCCCCGCGCAGGGAACCGGTCGCGGTGCGCGGAACAGTACTGTTCGCACCGAGCGACAGCGAGCGTTCCTGGCTGGCCCACCTCGAACCGGGTGAACCGGTCAGGATCACCGAGGAGTCCACGGGCACGGCGGATGCCAGCATGACCGGGACCGCGGAGACCGTGTTCCGCGCGGTGTGGGGCCGCCCGAACACGGCGGTGACCACCGGCGATCCCGGCCTGTTCGAGCCGCTGCGCTCCCCGTAGCTCAGTTACCGAGGGCTTCCAGCACTTCGGCGTTCGGCAGCGCGGCGAGCACATCCCCTGGCACGAGCAGCTTCGCGCCCCGGATCCCGGCACCGATCACGAGTTCGGGCGCCTTCGCGACCGCGGAGTCGATCAGCAGCGGCCAGTCCGCGGGCAGCCCGATCGGGGTGATCCCGCCGTAGGCCATGCCGGTCAGATCGACGGCGCGGTCCATCGGCGCGAACGAGGCCTTGCGCACATCGAGGTGCTTGCGGACCACGTTGTTGATGTCCGCGCGGGTGGTGGCGAGCACCAGGCAGGCGGCGAGCTTTTCCTCCCCGCTGCGTTTGCCCGCCACGACGACGCAGTTCGCGGAGGCCTCGATCGGCGAGCCGTAGTGTTCGCAGAACTGCGCGGTGTCGGCGAGTTCCGGATCGATTTCCACGACGGCGCAACGGTTCCTGGTCTGCGCGTCCAATCCGGCGAGCGCGGCGGCGACGGGCTCGCCGAGCAGATCGGTGCGGTCGTCAACGGAGTGCGCGCTCAGGGTTCCGGCGATGGTCCACATGCGCGAAACTGTACGCCCCTGACCGAAACTGTTCGAACAGTGTCGTTTCGGACACTCGTCAATCCGCGCCGACCGCCCGAAGATGGAACTCGTGACTGAAACCCTGGCCGCGGACCGGATCCGCGCTCGTTCCGCGAGCACCTGGCTCGGCGCCGGGCTCGCCGTCCTGACCGTGGGCTGGAGCGCACAGGAGTTCACTCCCCTGCTGCTGCTCTATCGCGCGCAGCTCGGCCTGTCCAGCACCGTGGTACAGGCGGCGTTCGCCCTCTACGCGCTCGGCCTCGTCCCCGGGCTGCTGCTCGGTGGCCCGGTTTCGGACCGGATCGGGCGCCGGAAAGTCATGCTGCCCACCCTGCTCGTCTCCGCGGCGGGCAGCGCGCTGCTCATGGCGGGCGGAACCGGGGTGCCGTGGCTGTTCATCGGCCGCCTCGTGGTCGGCATCGCCTGCGGGGCCGCGTTCAGTTCGGGGGCCGCCTGGATCAAGGAGCTTTCCGAGCAGGAGTCCGGAAATCCGGGTCCGCGCAGGCTCACCGTCGCGATGACCGCCGGCTTCGGCGGCGGGCCGATCATCGCGGGCGTGCTCGCGCAGTGGGCGCCATGGCCGACGGTGCTGCCCTATCTTCCGCACCTGGTACTCGTCGCGTGCGCGCTGCCGTTGGCCGCGCGCACCCCGGAGACCACGGGCAAGGCGAGCGGTTCCCGGGCCCGGCCGCGATTCCGGGGCCGGTTCCTGCTCGTGGTCGCACCGCTGGCGCCTTGGGTGTTCGCCACCGCCTCGATCGGCCTTTCCTATCTGCCCGGACTGGTCGGGAAACAGCTCGGTGCGCACGCCCTGATCTTCAGCGCGGTGGTGCCGATGCTGGTGGCCGCGGCCGGCATCGCGGTGCAGCCGCTCGCCCGCCGCCTCGATCACCCGCAGCGGCCGCGGTTGCTCACGGTCGCGCTCGGCATCGTGTTCGCCGGGCTGCTGGTCGCCATCGCGGCAGCGGCGGAGGGCAGCCCGCTGCTCGTCGCCCTCGCCGCGCTCGTGCTCGGCGCCGCCTACGGGACCTGTCAGGTCTGCGGACTGCTCGAGGTGCAGCGGATCGCACCGCCGGAACACCTCGCCTCGATGACCGCGATGTACCAGGCACTGACCTATCTCGGCTTCATCGTGCCCTTCCCGCTCGCCGCGCTCGGTCAGCTCGCCTCGCCGAGTGTGCTGCTCATCGCGGTCGCCGTGCTCGCGGTGCTCACCCTCGTATGGGTGCTGCCCGCCTCGCGCAGGAAGGTGCGCCGGTAGGCATCGGGTGCCGTGCCCACCACGCGGTTGAAGTGCCGCCGCAGTGTGGTCGCGGTGCCCATTCCGGTCTTCGCCGCGATCTGCTCGATGCCGTGCTCGGTGGTCTCGAGCAGTTCCTGGGCGCGGTGCACGCGCTGGGTGAGCAGCCACTGCAACGGGGCGAGCCCGGTGACCGCGCGGAACCGCCTGGCCAGGGTGCGCGGGCTCAAATTCGCCCTGCGCGCCAGATCCGCGATCGTCAGCGGCTCGTCCAGATGCGCGTACACCCACTCGAACAGCTCGCCGAGCACAACATCGCCCGGGTCCCCGGCCATCGGGGTGGTGATGAACTGCGCCTGTCCCCCATCGCGGTGCGGCGGGACGACGAGCCTGCGCGCGATCGCGTTCGCCACCGAGGCACCGTGGTCCAGCCGGACCAGGTGCAGGCACAG
>NZ_JALM01000151.1 GCF_000737195.2 Sciscionella sediminilitoris | reverse complement strand
CGATCGAGGCGAGCCCGAGCAGCGGGAACAGCACATAGGTCGCCCCGAACACGGTCAGGTGCAGCCGCCAGTGCGCGAGCCCGCGGATCGCCTCCCTGGTGGAAAGCCGCGCCCCGTAGAGGAAGAACAGCAGCCCGACCGCGATGGTCGTGGCGATGGAGAACCCCTCGGCCGTGTGCCCGGAGGCGGGCAGCAGGGTCGCGATGCCCACCGTGGCCAGGATGGCGAGGATGAACCCGTCGATGCGCGTCTTGGTCAACAGGGTGCGACCGAACCTCAAAACCTGCACGTCACCATTGTCCGGGTAGGTCTGGTGATTGGGAAGTATGATCATGACTCTAACTGCTATCGCGCAGCGCGATAAACTGGCCGTATGCTCGATCCACTGCTCTGCCGTACCTTCCTCGCCGTAGCCGAACACCGCAGCTTCACCGCGGCCGCCGGACAGCTCGGCTGCCGCCAGTCCACGGTCAGCCAGCACGTGCGCAAACTCGAGGCCGCGGTGGGCGCGACGCTGTTCGAGCGGGACACCCATTCGGTGGTGCCGACGGTGGACGGCGAGGCGATGGTGGGATTCGCGCGCTCGGTCGTGGAGACGGGGGAGCGGGCACTGCGCCATTTCGCCGGCGCGCAGCTGCGCGGCAAGGTGCGGTTCGGCGCCTCGGAGGACCTGGTGTTCACCGCGCTGCCGGAGATCCTGCGCCGGTTCCGGGCGCACAATCCGCTCGTGGAAGTGGAGCTGACCGTCGAGCTCTCCGATGTGCTCACCGAGCGGATGCGGGCCGGGCGGCTCGACCTCGCGATCGGCAAACGGTTCCGCGGCGCCAGCCACGGGAGGCTGCTCTGGCGCGACCGGCTGGCCTGGGTCGGCTCGGCGGCCACGGTGCTGGAGCCGGGACAGCCGGTGCCGCTCGTGCAGTACCCGAAGCCGAGTGTCACCCGGCAGCTCGCGCTCGAAGCCCTGGAACGCGAGGGGATGTCCTGGCGTTCGGTGTGCCGTACGAGCAGCCTGATCGGACTGCGTGCCGCCGCGCTGGCCGGGCTCGGGGTGATGCTGCACGCGAGCTCGCTCATCCCGGACGGCCTGGTGGAGCTGCCCGGCTCGATGGGCCTGCCCGCACCGGACGAGATCGAGTTCGTGCTGCTGTCCAAGGATGCCGAACCCGAGGGACCGGCCGCGGCGCTCGCCGACGCGATCGGCGGGCGCCTCGGCCGGTAGCGGGACTCAGTTCGCCAGCAGCGCGTCCACGAAGGCGGCCGGTTCGAAGGGGGCGAGGTCGTCGGCGCCCTCACCGAGGCCGACCAGCTTGACCGGGACCCCGAGTTCGCGCTGCACCTGGAACACGATGCCGCCCTTGGCGGTGCCGTCCAGCTTGGTGAGCACGATTCCGGTGATGTCCACGACCTCGGCGAACACCCGTGCCTGGGTGAGCCCGTTCTGCCCGGTGGTCGCGTCCAGCACGAGCAGCACCTCGTCGATCTTGGACTGCTTCTCCACGACGCGCTTGACCTTGCCGAGCTCGTCCATCAGTCCGGTCTTGGTGTGCAGCCGTCCCGCGGTGTCGATCAGCACGGTGTCCACTCCGGACTCGCCGCCCCTGCGCACCGCGTCGAAGGCCACCGAGGCCGGGTCGGCGCCTTCCTTGCCGCGCACGGTCTCCGCGCCGACCCGCTGCCCCCAGGTCTCCAGCTGATCGGCGGCCGCGGCGCGGAACGTGTCCGCCGCGCCGAGCAGCACCGAACGCCCCTGCGCGACGAGTACCCGGGCCAGTTTGCCGGTGGTCGTGGTCTTGCCGGTGCCGTTCACCCCGGCGACGAGCACGACCCCGGGCCCGCCCGCGTGCGGGAGCGCGCGCACGGCCCGGTCCGCTTCGGTGTCCAGTGCGGTCACCAGTACCTCGCGCAGTGCCGTGCGGGCCTCGGCCGCGCTGCGCACACCGCGCGTGCTGATCGCGGTGCGCAGCTTCTCGACCACATCCATGGTGGTCGCGGAGCCGAGGTCGGCCAGCAGCAGCGTGTCCTCGATCTCGGTCCACGAGTCCTCGTCGAGATCCCCGGCGCCGAGCAGGCCGAGCAGTCCCTGGCCGAGCGTGGACTGGGAGCGGGACAGGCGCCCGCGCAACCGTTCGAGGCGGCCCTCGCTCGGCGCGATCTCCTCGCGCGGTGCCGCTTCGGGTTCTGGCGCGGGCTCCGGCTCGGGCGCTGGTTCCGGTTCCGGTTCGGCCTTCGCCTCCGGCGCCGGCTCGGGCTCGGGTGCCGGTTCGGGTTCCGGAGCCTGTTCGGGAAGCCCGACGTCCACGATCCCGCGCTGTTCGGAATCGCGCGGTACGGCGGCGTCGTCCCCGACCGTTGGCTGGCCGTCGACCTCGGTGCGCTCGGCGACCGGGTGCTCCTCGGCCGGTTCCCCGGGGGCCGGTGCCTCCTCGGTGACCGGTGGTTGCGCGGTCGCGGCCGAACCGGAGGCGAGGTTGAACCCGGAGCTGGCCGTGTAGCCCCCGCTCTTCTGCTGGGGTGTCTCGGTGAGCTGCTGGTCATCACGGATGCTGATGCGCCGCTTGCGCGCGAGGACGAGGCCGAGCACGACGGCGAGCGCCAGCACGACGACGACCACCGCGATGATCACGATCAGGGTTGTAGTGGACACGCCGCCCATCTTGTCATCCTCTCCGGCGGGAGCCCTCGCACCTGGTGTAGAAAGCTCATTCGTGCGTGTTCTCGGAATGCAGTCGGGTACCTCGATGGACGGCGTGGACGCCGCGGTGCTCGAGATCGAACCGGTGGCCGAAGGGATCGAGCTGCGCCTCGGCGCGAGCCGGACGGTGCCCTATCCGGATTGGCTGCGCGCCGAGCTGGGGTCGGCGGTGGCCGGTGCCGCCCTCGACGCGCGGACCCTGTGCCTGCTCGACACCGAGCTCGGCAAGGTGTTCGGCTCGATCGCGGCGGAGTTCGACCGGGTCGATCTGGTCGCCTCGATGGGCCAGACGCTCTATCACCTCGTCGAGGACGGTAAGACCAGGGGAACGCTGCAGCTCGGCCAGCCCGCCTGGATCGCCGAGCGCGCCGGGGTTCCGGTGGTCGCCGATTTCCGGCCCCGGGATGTGGCCGCGGGTGGTCAGGGGGCCCCGCTGGTCCCGGTGCTCGACGAGCTGCTGCTGCGCGGGCTCGGCGGATCCGCCCCGATGGCCTGTGTGAACATCGGCGGGATCGCCAACATCACCGTGGTCGCGCCGGGCGAACCGACCTTCGGCTACGACACCGGGCCGGGCAACGCGCTGCTCGACATCGCCTGGGAACAGCGCGGGGACCAGGAAAGCCCGTACGACGTGGACGCGGCGCTCGCCCGGACCGGTGTGGTGCACGAGCCGATGCTGCGCGCCCTGCTCGAGGATCCCTACTACGCACGGCGCCCGCCGAAGTCCACCGGCAAGGAGTACTTCGACGCGCGGATGATCGAGCCGTACCGGGAGCTCCCGCTCGCCGATCTGCTCGCCACGCTGACCGAGCTCACCGCGATCCCCATCGCGCGGGCCTGCGCCGAACACGGGGTGGCCGAGGTGCTGCTCTCCGGAGGCGGGGCGGCGAATCCGCTGCTGTGCGCCCGGATCGGGGAACACCTTCGGGGGAAAACCGTGGTGCGCACCAGCGCCGAGGCCGGGCTGCCGGTGGACGCGAAGGAGGCGGTACTCGCCGGTTTGCTCGGTTGGCTGACGTGGCACGGGGTTGCGGGTAATGTGCCGTCCGCGACCGGGGCGGATGCACCAAGAGTGCTCGGCTCGATCACGCCCGCGGGAACGGGTACGCGGCTCGGTGAGCCACGTCCGGGACCGCCGGAGTGGCTGCGGGTCGTAGCAACCAGCGAAGGGGAAGGCACAGGGAGGTAGCCGTGAATCCCATCGATATCGCCATCATCGTGGTGTACCTGCTGGCGATGCCACTGATCGGCATGTTCTTCGGCAGGAAACAGAAATCCTCGACCGACTACTTCATCGGGGAACGGAATCTGCCCTGGGGCGCGGTGATGCTGTCCATCGTCGCGACCGAGACATCCACGCTGACGGTGATCTCCACCCCGGGTCTGGTGTGGACGGCGATGGGCTACAACGGGCTGACCTATCTGCAGCTGCCGTTCGGCTACATCATCGGGCGCATGCTCTCCGCGTTCATTCTGCTTCCCCGGTTCTTCTCCGGGAACCTGCAGACCTCGTACGCGTTCCTCGGCAAGCGGTTCGGCCCCGGGATGCAGGGCGTGTCCTCGGTGGTCTTCGTGGTCACCCGGCTGCTCGCCGAGGGGCTGCGGCTGTTCGCCGGTGCGATCCCGATCAACCTGATCTTCAAGACCTACGGCGTGCACATCAGCTACTGGCAGATCGTCGCCGTGCTCACCGCGCTGACCCTGGTGTACGTGCTCGTCGGCGGAATCCGCGCCGTGGTCTGGGTGGACACCATCCAGATGATCATCTACCTCGGCGGCGCGCTCGTCGCGATCGGCGTGCTCGCCACGAAGCTGCCCAGCGGCTGGTGGGGCGCCGCCTCCCAGCAGGGACTGTTCAAGGTGTTCGACTTCGACTCGGGCATCGTGCACATCCTCACCAGCCCGTACGCGTTCGTCACCGCGGTCGTCGGTGGCGCGTTCTTCGCGATGGCCTCGCACGGCGCGGACCAGCTGATCACCCAGCGCGTGATGGCCTGCCGGAACCTCAGGGACGGCCAGAAGGCGCTGATCGGCAGCGGATTCGCGGTCACCATCCAGTTCTTCGTGTTCCTGATGGTCGGCGTGATGCTGTGGGCGCACTTCGGCCAGCACAAGCTCCCCGAGCTCAAGCAGCTGATCCCGGGGATCAGCAGCAGCGACGACATCTTCCCGAAGTTCATCGTCAGCGAGCTGCCGGTCGGGGTCTCCGGGCTGCTGATCGCGGGCATCCTGGCCTCCACGATGGGCGCGCTCGCCTCGGCGATCAACTCCCTGGCCAACTCCACGGTCATCGACATCTTCAAGAGTTTCACCAAGCACGAGCCGAGCGAGTCGAGCCTGTTGCGCCGCGGTCGCATGTGGACGGTCGTGTGGGGCCTGGTGTTCTTCTGTTTCTCGCTGCCGTTCAGCTCGGACAAGGATCCGGTGATCCAGAAGGCACTGAGCATCGCGGGATTCACCTACGGCGCGCTGCTGGGAGCGTTCCTGCTCGGGATCTTCGTGAAGAAGGCGCGCCAGCTGGACGCGATCATCGCGTTCATCACCACGGTAGTCGTGGTCGCCGTGCTCGCGCTCGCGGTCAAGGTGGACGGCAAGGCCATCCAGTTCCCGCTGTTCGTGCTGTTCGGGGTGATCATCACGCTGGTGGTCGGCGGGCTGCTTTCGTTGCGGCACAGCGGACCCGACCCGCGCACCCTGGCCGAACCGGAACCCGAGCCGGAACCGGTCAGCGCGGGCGAGTGAACCGCACCTGCCCGGCGGCGGCCAGGATCTCGACCTGGTCGCCGAGGGACCACTCCGCCGTGCGCGCCGCCATGGCCGCGGGCACCGGATCGGTATCCCCGGGTGCGGGCGGGATGTCGTAGGTGGCGTGCGCGTCATGCGGGAGCACGACGCCGTAACCGCGGTCGAGTGCCTCCTCCGCGGTGGCGCGCACGCACATCTCGGAGAGTACCCCGCACACCGCGAGACGCCGGATTTCCTTGGCCCGCAACAGCTCCCCGAGCTCGGTTTCGTAGAAGCCGTCGTCGGCGGTCTTGCGCACCACCGGTTCGCCCTCGGCGGGCGGGAAATACGGCTGCCAGCCGGGCGTTCCCGGTTCGTCGAGTTCACCCTCGGGTCCGTCGTTCTGCAGCTGCACCACGAAGGCACCCGAGGCGCGCGCCCGCTCCAGCAGCGCGGAAACGGTGCGCAGCAAGGGAACCGCCGCGGGGACGGCGCTGTCCCCGGTGACGAAGCCCCGTTGGAGATCGACCAGCAGCAGCGCGGCAACCGGCTCGGTCATGAAGGACGGCGCGAGTCGATCACCCCGGTGTCGAACCCGGCCAGGTGCAGTCCGCCGTGGAACCGGGCGTGCTCGATCTTCACGCAGCGGTCCATGACCACGTCGAGCCCCGCGGCGCTGGCCCGCTCGGCGACTTCCTCGTGCCAGAGCCCGAGCTGCAGCCACAGGGTGCGCGCCCCGGCCGCGATGACCTCCTCGGCCACGGCGGGCAGATCCTCGTGCTTGCGGAACACCGAGACGAGATCGGGGTTCCCGGGAACCTCGGCGAGGCTCGGATAGACCGGTTTGCCGAGCAGTTCGGTCAGGGTCGGGTTGACGAACGAGACCTCGTAGTCGCTCGAGGCGAGCAGATAGCTGGCCACGAAATGACTCGGCCGCGCCGGATTGGCCGAGGCCCCGATGATCGTCACCGCGCGAGTCCGGTTCAGGATCCGTTGCCGGGCAAGGGCTCCCGGTGCCTGCCAAGTCATACTGCGACCGCCTGTTCCAGTGCCTGATCGATATCCGCCAGGATATCCTCGACATCCTCGATACCGACCGAGATGCGGATCAGATCCGGTTCCACTCCGCCGGAACGCAGCTGCTCGTCGGAAAGCTGCTGGTGCGTCGTGGATGCGGGATGGATCACCAGCGTGCGGGCATCGCCGACGTTGGCCAGATGGCTGGCCAGCCGCACCGATTCGATGAACTTCCGGCCCGCCTCGCGCCCACCGCGCACCCCGAAGGCGAAAACCGCGCCCGGGCCCTCGGGCAGATAGCGCGCGGCCCGCTCGTGGTGCGGGTGCTCGGGAAGTCCCGCATAGCGTACCCAGGCCACCCGCGGATCGGCGGCGAGTTCACGGGCCACCCGGTCCGCGTTCGCCACGTGCTCGGTCATCCGCTGCGGCAACGTCTCGATCCCTTGCAGCAGAAGGAAAGCCGAATGCGGGGAGAGCGCGGGGCCGATATCGCGCAGCTGTTCGGCGCGCAGCCGGGTGCAGAAGGCGTACTCCCCGAAATTCTCCCAGTACTTCAATCCGCCGTAGGAGTCCACGGTCTCGGTCATCGCGGGGAATTTTCCGTTGCCCCAGTTGAACTTCCCGGCCTCCACGACGACCCCGCCGAGCGTGGTGCCGTGCCCGCCGAGGAATTTCGTCGCCGAGTGCAGCACGATGTCCGCGCCGTGCTCGATCGGGCGGCACAGGAAGGGCGTGGCCAGGGTCGCGTCCACCACGAGCGGAATATCGTTGGCATGCGCCAGATCCGCGAGGGCCTCGAGGTCGGCGATGTCCCCGCTCGGATTGCCGACCAGTTCGGTGAACAACAGCTTCGTGTGTTCGGTGATCGCCTCGGCGAAGCTGTCCACCTCACCGCCGACGAAGCTCGTGTCGACCCCGAACCGGCGCAGTGTCCCGTCCAGCTGGGTGACCGTGCCGCCGTAGAGCCCGTTCGAGGCCACGATGTGATCCCCGGAACCGGCGAGCGCGGCGAACGTGAGGAACTCGGCGGACTGCCCGGAAGCCGTGGCCACCGCACCGATCCCGCCCTCGAGGCTGGCCAGCCGCTCCTCGACCGCGGCCACGGTCGGATTCCCGATGCGAGAGTAGATATTCCCGTACTTCTGCAAGGCGAACAGCGTCGCCGCGTCCTCGGTGTCGGAGAACACGAAACTGGTGCTCTGGTAGATCGGCACCGCGCGTGCCCCGGTACTCGCATCCGGGCGGCCACCCGCGTGCAAGGCGCGCGTGCGGAAGCCCCACTGTCGATCATTCACGCTGAATACTTGTCATCCGAGCGTCCGTTCGTCAACCCGACCAGCCACTGAGATCGGAGTCCGACACGATCGGATTCCCGTTAGCGTGACGGACATGGCTACCGTGTTGGCGCTTTCCTCGAGTCCCTCCCGGTCCTCACGTTCGGCGGCGGTCGCGGAGTATGCCGTCACCGCGCTGCGCTCCGGCGGGGTCGACGCGAATCACCTGCGGTTACGGGAGCTCGATCCGGGCCCGCTGCTCGCCGCGGACACCACGCATCCCGAGATCGAATCGGCGGTACGCGCGGTCGCCGATGCCGACGGGATCCTGCTCGCCACCCCCACCTACAAGGCCGCGTACTCCGGACTGCTCAAGGTGTTCCTGGATCTGCTGTCCCAGTTCGCGTTCGCGGGCAAGGCGGTGCTGCCGATCGCGACCGGCGGCAGCCCGGCGCACGTGCTCTCGCTGGACTACGGACTGCGCCCCGTGGTGCACTCGCTCGGCGCATGGCACGTGCTGCAGAGCCTGTTCGTGCTGGACAGCCAGCTGGACGAGGCGCTGCGGCCGGGGGAGCAGCTGCGCAGCACCCTGGAAGGCGTGCTCGGCGACTTCACCCACGCGCTGCGGACGCCCAGCCGCACCGCCACCATCGCCCGCTCGGCCTAGGGATTGCCTCGCCTGACAGTTCTTCATCGGTCCTTGACATGGTTGCGCTAGCTTGCGCCATGTGCGACGAAGGCGAGCGATCAGTACCCGGATCTTCCTGACCATCGGCATCACGACGGTGACCGTGGGGCTTTCCGCACCGGCGTTCGCCGGGACCGCGGACAGTGTGGCGGCGAAGACCCTGGCCGGAGACTCGGCGGCACAGCAGAAGGTGCTGGATTACTGGACACCGGAACGCATCGCCGCGCTCACCCAGCCGTCCTCGGACAATCCGCCGGAAAGCGGTCCCGACGGCGCACCGTGGACAACGCGGAACGCCATCCCGGAGACGGTCGGCAGGCTGTTCTACACCGACCACGGCAAGGACGCCTCGTGCACCGCGACCATCCTGGACAGCGCCAACCGCAGCACCGTGGTCACCGCGGGGCACTGTGTGAACAACACCGATCTGATCGGTGAGGACAACCAGTGGAACGCCAATCTGATGTTCGTTCCCGGCTACCGCGACGGTCAGGCGCCGTACGGGAAATTCGCCGCCCGCTTCGGGTTCGCCGACCGGACCTGGCTGCGCAACGACCAGCAGGACCCCCGGTTCAACGCCTACGACCAGGGTTTCCTGGTGCTCGGCGGGAACGAGCGCGGGCAGCCGGTGCAGGACGCGACCGGGGCCGCGCAGGACATCGGCTTCGACGAGCCCGGTGCCGCACCGGTCGCCCAGTTCGGTTATCCACGCGCGGTATCGGACCCGGCCAGGGAAGGCCTTCCGGAATTCCGCGGTGACCGGCTGGCCTACTGTCACGGCGATCCCCGGGAATATCCGGGTACGACCGACCGCCCGGAACCGAGAGGACTGTGGGGCACCGGCTGCGTGATGGGCGGCGGATCGAGCGGGGGGCCGCGGATCGCCGAACTCGACCCGGAGACCGGTCACGGTGTGGTCGTCGGCGACAACGAGAAAGCCGGATTCTTCGATCAGGCGGGGAAGGCCTGCCCGACCGGCAGGACCGAGCACTGCACCCGGTATCTGGTCGGACCGCAGTTCAGCACCGCGATCACCGAACCGCTATTCGAGCGCGCCCAGCACGCATCCTGATCCGCTAGAACCGGCCGTGCCGTCCCGCGCCCTCGGCGAACCGGCTCGCCCCGTCGAGGCTGTCCGCGGCGAGCGAGACCATGCCGTGGGCGAACTCGCCGGTCAGAGCGGTGCGCTCGTCCAGCCCCTCCTGCTCGAGCGCGGAGAGCCGGTCCTGGCGCAGGCAGGTCTGCGGGAAGGCGGCCAGGTTCGCGGCCAGTTCCATCGCCGCGGAATACGCCTGGCCCTGCGGCACCACCCGGTTGGCCAGGCCGATCCGCCCGGCTTCCTCGGCACCGACCGGGCGGCCGGTCAGGATCATGTCCATGGCGACGCTGGCACCGATGAGCCTGGGCAGCCGCACGGTTCCGCCGTCGATGAGCGGGACACCCCAGCGGCGGCAGAACACCCCGAACACCGCGGTCTCGTCGGCCACCCGCAGATCCGCCCACAGCGCGAGTTCGAGCCCGCCCGCGACCGCGTGCCCGGAGACCGCGGCGATCACCGGTTTGCCCAGCCGCATCCGGGAAACCCCGAGCGGGGCGTCCCCGTCCGGGGCGACCCGGTTGCCCGATCCGTTCGCGACCGCCTTGAGATCGGCGCCCGCGCAGAAGGCCTCGCCGTGGCCGTAGAGCACGGCGACCGCGGCCTCGGGATCGGCGTCGAAGGCACGGAATGCTTCGGCGAGTTCCCCGGCGGTCACCCGGTCGACGGCATTGCGTACCTGCGGGCGGTCGATGCCGATCGCGGTGACCGCTGCGTGCTGTTCCACTGTGATGGTCAAAGCGCTACGCCCTTCAGGTGACGAGTTGACTGATCAGGCAGGCCAGTGCCAGCACCCCGGATCCGGCTGCCGGGGCGAGCGCGGGCAGCTCGTCCTTGGCGCGCAGGTGGAAGGCGAGCGCCCCGAGCATGAGCAGGACCAGCCCGGTCGCCGCGAGCACGCCGATGGTGCTCCAGATCAGCCAGCCGAGCAGCACCCCGGCCGCGCCTGCCAATTCGCAACCGCCGATGAGCCGGTACACCCGCTGCGGCAGGCCGAACCGCTCCGCATCGGCGATCGACCGTGGATTCCCGGACACCTTGGCGCTTCCGGTGAACAGGAACAGCCCGGCCGCCGCCATGGACAACACCGCGTCGATGGTGGACACCCCTCGAGCGTAGCGCGGATGTAACCCCGGAAACGGGTCCGTTCACCTGCCCGCAACATCGGGAGCCCGTTCGTGAAACAGCGGGCACGCACGCTGTCTGGCAATGAACGTCCGATGACGACAGAGGTGGTTCGGTGAACAGTGGCGATACGGCCTGGGTGCTGGTCTCGGCCGCACTCGTGCTGCTGATGACGCCCGGGGTCGCGTTCTTCTACGGCGGCATGGTGCGGACGAAGAGCGTGCTGAACATGATCATGATGTCGGTCGGCGCGATGGGGGTCGTCGGCGTGCTCTGGGTGCTGTTCGGCTACTCCATGGCCTTCGGTAACGACGTGGGCGCCGGGCTGCTCGGCGATCCGGGCGAGTTCCTCGGCCTGGCCGGGCTGCTCGACCCGAAATCGCTGCACGGCACCATTCCCTCACTGGTGTTCGTCGCGTTCCAGGCGATGTTCGCGATCATCACCGTGGCGCTGATCTCCGGCGCGATCGCCGACCGCGCGCGCTTCGGGCCGTGGCTGCTGTTCGCCGGGATCTGGGCGACGATCGTGTACTTCCCGGTCGCACACTGGGTTTTCGCCTTCGACACCGAGGACGGCAAGACGGTCGGCGGCTGGATCGCCAATCAGCTCAAGGCGATCGACTTCGCGGGCGGCACCGCGGTGCACATCAACGCGGGCGCCGCGGGCCTCGCGCTGGCCCTGGTGCTCGGCAAACGGCTGGGCTGGCCGCGCGAACCGATGAAACCGCACAACCTCACCCTGGTCATGCTCGGTGCCGCGCTGCTGTGGTTCGGCTGGTTCGGGTTCAATTCCGGTTCGGCGCTCGCGGCGGATTCGGCTGCCGGGGTCACCATGGTGAACACCCTCGTGGCCACCTGCGCGGCGATGCTCGCCTGGCTGCTCGTGGAGCGCCTGCGGGACGGGAAACCCACCACCCTGGGTGCCGCGTCCGGGATCGTGGCCGGGCTGGTCGCGATCACCCCCGCGTGCAATGCGGTCACCCCGATCGGCGCGCTCGCCATCGGTGCCGTCACCGGGGTGCTGTGCGCGCTCGCGATCGGGCTCAAGTACCGGTTCGGTTTCGACGACTCGCTCGACGTGGTCGGCGTGCACCTGGTCGGTGGTTTCTCCGGCACCGTGCTCATCGGGTTCTTCGCCTCCGCGGCGGCACCCGCCGGGGTGGACGGCCTGTTCTACGGCGGGGGAGCCGATCAGCTGTGGCGTCAGGCGGTCGGCGCGCTCGCGGTCTTGGCGTTCTCCTTCGTGCTCAGTACCGTGATCGGACTGGCGATCAGCAAGACGATCGGGTTCCGGGCGGACCGCGAGCACGAGGCGGGCGGCATCGACGAGGCCGAGCACGCCGAGAGCGCGTACCAGTTCGGCGGGATAGGCACCGGACGCAGCGGGTTCGCCCGAAGGCCCGCGCCGGGGCCGCCGGAGAAGGTCGCCGGTTCCGCGAAGGTCACCGAGGGGAGCAGCTCATGAAACTGGTCACCGCGATCGTCAAGCCGTTCACGCTGGACGACGTCAAGGAAGCGCTCGAACGGCTCGGCATCCTCGGCATGACGGTCTCCGAGGTGCAGGGCTACGGGCGGCAGAAAGGGCACACCGAGGTCTACCGGGGCGCGGAGTACTCCGTCGACTTCGTGCCGAAGGTGCGGGTCGAGGTCGTCGTGGAGGACGAACAGGTCGACAAGGTGATCGAGGTCGTCGTGGACGCGGCGCGCACCGGCAAGATCGGGGACGGCAAGGTCTGGTCCACCCCGGTCGAGCAGATCGTGCGGGTACGTACCGGGGAGCGCGGCGCCGACGCGCTCTGAGCAATGGGGGCAGGCGTGGACCGTGCCGATTCGGCGCACGATGTGGTCCGGGTGCGGGAGAAGCTGATCGGTCAGCTCGGCGGCGCCGAACTGCGCGCCGCGCTCACCGAGCTGTTCGAACTGTGGCTGGCCGAGCACGCGCGCGGCTGCGGGGTGGACCGGGAAGGGCTGGCCCTGGTCGCGGTCGGCGCGCTCGGCCGCCGCGAGATGCATCCCTACTCCGATCTCGACCTGCTGCTGGTGCACGAGGGCCGGGGATCGCGGGTGGAACGGATCGCCGAAGCCCTGTGGTACCCGATGTGGGACGCGGGGATCGGGCTCGATCACGCGGTGCGCACGGTGCGCCAGGCGTGCCGGATCGCCGCGGGCGATCTGCGGACCGCGCTCGGGCTGCTCGAGGCGCGCCCGCTCGCCGGGGACGGTGCGCTCGCCGAACGGTTGCGCACCGAGGCGCGTGCGCAGTGGCGCGGCACGGCGCGCAACCGGGTCGGCGAGCTCGCCGAGGCCAATGCGGCGCGCTGGGCCCGTGCGGGCGAGCTGGCGCAGCGCGCCGAACCCGACCTCAAACACGGCAGGGGCGGGCTCCGCGATGTGCAGATACTGCGCGCGCTCTCCCTCGCCCAGCTGGTGGACCGGCCGTCCGCGGAGGTGCTCGCCGCCCGCGACCTGCTCGCCGAGGTGCGCACCGAACTGCACCGGGTGACCCGCAAGCCACGGGATGTGCTGCGCGCCCAGGACAGCGCCGAGGTGGCGGCCGCGCTGCGGATGGGTGACCGGTTCGAGCTGGCGCGGGCGATCTCCGGCGCGGGCCGCACGATCGCGTACGCCCTGCAGGTCGCGATGCGGGCCGCGGGGCCGGGCCCGGGCAAGGCGGTCCGGCGCACCCCGCTCGAGGACGGCGTGGTGCTGCACGGCGGGGAGGTCGCGCTGGCCAAGGGCGCCGCCCCGCGTACCGATCCCGCCCTGCTGCTGCGCGTGGCCACCGCGTCGAGCACGGCGAACGCGCCGATCTCCGCGGGAACCCTGGCCACGCTCGCCCAGCAGGCCCCGGAACCGGCCAGCCCGTGGCCCGCCGCGGTATTGCGCGGCCTGCTGTCCCTGCTCGGTTCGGGCAGCGGGCTCATCGAGGTGGTGGAGGCGCTCGACCGCACCGGACTGTGGGGCAGGCTCTTCCCGGAATGGGGCGCGGTCCGCGATCTCCCGCCGCGCGAACCGCCGCACCGCTACACCGTGGACCGGCACCTCGTGCAGACCTGCGTGCAGGCGGCCTCGCTGGTCACCACGGTCGCCCGGCCCGATCTGCTGCTGCTGGGCGCGCTGGTGCACGACATCGGCAAGGGGCGCTGCGGGGACCATTCGGTGCTCGGTGCGCGGCTGGCCGCCCAGATCGGCGAACGCCTCGGCCTGGCCGCGGTCGATGTGGGCCGGCTCGAACTGATGGTGCGCCATCACCTGCTGCTGCCGCACACCGCGACCCGGCGCAACGTCGCCGATCCGGTCACCGTGGCCAGGGTGGCCGAGGCGGTCGGCGGGGATGTGGTGCTGCTCGAACTGCTGCGCGCGCTCACCGAGGCCGATTCGCTGGCCACCGGGCCGGGCATGTGGAGCGAGTGGAAACAGGCACTGGTCGCCGAACTCGTCGACGGGGTGCGCGCGGCCATCGCGGGGACCGTGCCCGCGGCGCGGCGGGCGCGTACCGGGACCGAGGACGCCGTGTTGCGCAGGGCGCGCGAGCACCGCGGCATCGAGCTCGTGCTGGAACCGGGCGCCGCGGACGCGGAGCTCACCATCGCCGCACCCGACCGGCCGGGGCTGCTGTCCAGGATCGCCGGGACGCTGGTGCTGCACGGGGTGCGGATGCACGCGGCCACGGTCGGCACCGAGGACCGGTTCGCCGTGCAGTCCTTCACCGTGGGGCCGCGGTTCGGTTCGCTGCCCGATCCCGCCGCGCTGCGCGAGACCCTGCGGCTGGCGGTCACCGGATCCCTGAAACTCGCGGACCGGGTCGCGGCCAAGGAGCGGGACTATCCGCGGCCACGGCAGGAGTCCGCCCCCGCGCACGTGCTCTGGTTCGACGACGAGGCCAGTGATGCCACCGTTCTCGAACTGCGCGCGATCGATTCGGTCGGCCTGCTCTACCACGCCACCGCCGCCCTCGAACAGCACGACCTCGATGTGCGCTGGGCGCGGGCGAGCACGCTCGGCCCGACCGCGTTCCTCGCGGTGTGCCTGGTCGACGGGGCGGGCGCGCGCCCGGGACCGGGGCTGCGGGCCCGGGTGGAGGCCGCGGTGCTCGCCGCGGTCCGGGAATCCGCCTAATCGCCACTGAGTAGAAATACTCAGCCGGATCGCGTGCCATCACGGTATTGCGAGCCGCCCGCGAACGGCAGAGTAATGGGCACGGGCACGGCAGGGCACGTGAAACGGCGCGGGGGACGGCGGCGAGAGGGGACGGCGGCCGGCACAAGGGAGAGGTGCCCTGCGGTGCCCGCCCATCGCGGTGGAGCGGGACAGACGAGGGGTGTCCCGCTCCGCCGTGCACCCGCCCGGCCGGGTCTCGGCTACCCTCGTGGACAGCAGTCAACCGATGCGACCTGGAGTGGCTCACCCGTGTTCGACACACTGTCCGACCGGCTCACCGGCGTCCTGTCCAATCTGCGTGGCAAGGGCAAGCTGACCGACGCCGATATCGACGCGACCGCGCGGGAGATCCGGATCGCGCTGCTCGAGGCCGATGTCGCGCTGCCCGTGGTGCGCTCGTTCATCTCCGGGATCAAGGAGCGCGCCAAGGGCAAGGAGGTCCATGCCGCGCTGAATCCCGCCCAGCAGGTCGTCAAGATCGTCAACGAGGAACTCGTCGGCATCCTCGGCGGGGAGACCAGGCGGATCAACCTCGCCAAGACCCCGCCGACGGTGATCATGCTCGCCGGTCTGCAGGGGTCCGGTAAGACCACCCTTGCCGGCAAGCTCGGCCGCTGGCTCAAGGGCCAGGGGCACGCGCCCATGCTGGTCGCCTGCGACCTGCAGCGGCCGAACGCGGTCACCCAGCTGCAGGTGGTCGGGGAGCGGGCCGAGGTCAGCGTGTTCGCCCCGGAGCCGGGCAACGGGGTCGGCGATCCGGTCGACGTGGCCCGCCGGGGTATCGAGGAGGCCAAGCGCGCCCAGCACGACGTGGTCGTGGTGGACACCGCGGGACGGCTCGGTATCGACGAGGAACTGATGCGCCAGGCGGCCGACATCCGCGCGGCGGTCAGCCCGGACGAGGTGCTGTTCGTCGTCGACGCGATGATCGGTCAGGACGCGGTGACCACCGCGGAGGCCTTCCGCGACGGGGTCGGCTTCAGCGGGGTGGTGCTCACCAAGCTCGACGGTGACGCCCGTGGTGGTGCCGCGCTCTCCGTGCGGGAGGTGACCGGCCAGCCCATCCTGTTCGCCTCGAACGGGGAGAAGCTGGAGGACTTCGACGTCTTCCACCCCGACCGGATGGCCAGCCGCATCCTCGGCATGGGCGATGTGCTCACCCTCATCGAGCAGGCCGAACAGGTCTTCGACGCGCAGCAGGCCGAGGCCGCCGCGGCCAAGATCGGCACCGGGGAACTGACCCTCGAGGACTTCCTCGAACAGATGCAGGCCATCCGCAAGATGGGCCCGATCGGCAACCTGCTCGGCATGCTCCCGGGCGCGGGCCAGATCAAGGACCAGCTCGCCGCGGTCGACGACAAGCAGCTGGACCGGGTGCAGGCGATCATCCGCGGTATGACCCCGACCGAGCGGGCCGACCCCAAGATCATCAACGGTTCCCGGCGCGCCCGCATCGCGCGCGGTTCCGGTGTCGAGGTCCGCGAGATCAACGAGCTGGTCACCCGGTTCTTCGAAGCCAAGAAGATGATGTCGCAGATGGGCGGCCAGTTCGGGCTGCCCGGCGGCGGGCGCAAGGCCACCAAGTCGAACAAGAACACCCGCAAGGGCAAGAAGGGCAAGAAGGGCAACAACAAGGGACGCGGTCCCGCCCAGCCCGGCGCGCTGCCCGCGGGGCTCGGCGGCATGGGCGGCGGGATGCCCGACCTGTCGAACATGCCCAAGGGACTCGACCAGCTGCCCCCCGGGCTCTCCGGGCTCGACCAGCTGCCGCCCGGTTTCGACCCGTCCAAGCTCGACTTCGGCAACAAGAAGAACTGAAGCGATGTCCGGGATGCGATTCGCGGGCACCGTGCTGCCCGATGGACAGCGGCGCGAGGTCTTCGTCGTCAACGGGCGGATCACCACCACCCCGGTTCCCGGTGCGCAGACCGTGGCCGAGGACGGGTACCTGCTCCCCGGGCTCGTGGACGCGCACTGTCACATCGGCATCGGCCCGGACGGCGGGGTCGACCTCGAGGAGGCGCAGCGGCAGGCGCGGATCGAACGCGAGGCCGGTGTGCTGCTGGTGCGCGACTGCGGGGTCCCCATCGACACCGCGCCGCTGCAGCGCAAGCTCGAGCTGCCGCGCATCGTGCGCTCCGGCCGGCACATCGTGCGCCCGCGCCGCTACATTCGCGGACTGGGCACCGAACTCGAGGATCCGGCCCAGCTGCCCGAAGCCGTGGCCGAACAGGCCCAGTCCGGTGACGGCTGGGTGAAACTGGTCGGGGACTGGATCGACCGGGATGCCGGCGACCTGGCGCCGCTGTGGCCCGACGAGGTGCTCGCCGAGGCCATCGCGGTCGCGCACGAGCACGGGGCCCGGGTCACCGCGCACGTGTTCGGCGAGGACGCCCTGCCCGGGCTGATCGGCGCGGGCATCGACTGCATCGAACACGGCACCGGGCTGACCGCGCCGACCATCGAGGAGATGGCCGCGCGGGGCACCGCGCTGGTGCCCACCCTGATCAACATCGAGAACTTCCCGGACATCGCCGATTCGGCGAGCCGGTACCCGGTCTACGCCGCGCACATGCGGGACCTGCACGCGCGGGTGGACCAGACCATCGGGGCGGCGATCGAGGCCGGGATCCCGGTGTACACCGGAACCGATGCGGGCGGCGGGATCGAACACGGCCGCATCGTGGACGAGATCGAGGCGCTGCACCGGTGCGGGATGAGCACGCACGCCGCGATCGGGGCGGGCAGCTGGGCGGCCCGCGACTGGCTCGGTTACCTGGGGATCGCCGACTACGCGGCCGCCGATCTGCTCGTCTACGACACCGATCCCCGTGAGGATCTCGGTGCGCTGCGCAAGCCCCGGCACATCGTCCTGCGTGGCAGGCTGATTCGCTGACATGGCCCAGACACGCTCGTGGCCTAGGGTGTCCGGGGAGCGTGGTCAGAGGAGGGATACGTGGATGGAAAGGCATCCGCCCGATTGCCGTACCGGTTCCACAGCTGGGCAGAACGGGTCCGTGCGATCGCTCGTCCACTTCCCGAACACCGCTGGGGGCTCGGCGCGTTCCTGATCGTCCTGGCCATCTACATCCTCTCCGCCGTGGTCATCTCCGCGGCACTCGCGCCACGCAACCGGCCCGCCTCGGCCACCGTCGCGCTGATCGCCACGATCGCGCCCACCCTGCTCGCCGCCGCGACCGCGCTCGGGTTCGCCGCCCGGCGCGGAAACGGGCCGCGGATCGATTTCGCGCTCCGGCTGCGTCCCGGTGAGCTGCGCACCGGGCTGCGGTATGGCGGGCTCGGCATCCTCGTCACGGTCGTCGCGGTGCTCGTCTGGCAGCAGATCGTGGGGGAGAACGCCACCTCCGCGGTCGGGGTGCTCGTGGTCAAGGGCGATTTCTCGGTGCCCCAGGCCGTGGTGCTCTTTCTCTACACCTTCCTGCTCGGGCCGGTCTGCGAGGAGATCATCTTCCGCGGCCTGTGCTGGGGAGCGCTCGCCAGATGGGGGCCGATCACCGCCTGTGTGCTCTCCACCGCGATCTTCGCGGCCAGCCACCTCGAACCGGCGCGCACCCTGCTGCTGCTGGCGATCGGGGTGCCCATCGGACTGGCGCGGCTGGTGACCGGATCGACCGGGGCCAGCATGGTCGCCCACCAGGTGAGCAATTTCCTGCCCGCCTTGGCGTTGCTGCTGCTGTCCACGAGAGTATTGCCGACATGACCGGGGACCTGAGCGAGAACACCATCGATCTCAATGCCGATCTCGGTGAGGGCTTCGGCAGCTGGTCGCTCACCGACGACGCCGCGCTGCTCGATGTGGTCACCAGCGCCAACGTCGCCTGCGGTTTCCACGCGGGCGATCCCTCGATCATGCGCGAGGTGTGCGCGGCGGCCGCGGAGCGCGGGGTGGCGATCGGCGCCCAGGTGTCCTACCGCGACCTCGCCGGTTTCGGGCGCCGGTTCATCGACGTGGACCCGGTGACGCTCGCCGACGAGGTCAGCTACCAGCTCGCCGCGCTGTCCGGGTTCGCCCGCGCCGCGGGAACCGAGGTCACCTACGTCAAACCGCACGGGGCGCTGTACAACGCCTGCGTGCAGCACACCGGGCAGGCCCGCGCGGTGGTCGAGGGGGTGCGCCGGATCGCCGGGCTGCCGATCCTCGGCCTTCCCGGATCCGAACTGCTCGCCGCCGCCGCGGCCGCCGGATGCGAGCCGATCAGCGAGGCATTCGCCGACCGCGGGTACACCCCGGAGGGCACCCTGGTGCCGCGGCGGGAGCCGAACGCACTGCTCGAGGGCACCGAACCGGTCGTGCGGCGGGCCATCGGGCTCGCCACCCGCGGGGAGATCACCGCCGTCGACGGCACCCTGCTGCACAGCCGGGCGCATTCACTGTGCCTGCACGGGGACAGCGCGGAGGCGGTGGACCGGGCGATCGCGGTGCGCGCGGCACTCACCAGTGCAGGGGTGCGATTGGCCCCGTTCGCGCCTCTGGCATAATGGGTGGCTGTCCGTGCAGGGTGGCCCTCTCATCCATCCCCGTACGGCCTGAGTACTTGCCACACGTCCCCGCATTCCCCACGCGGTGCGCACGTGTGCAACACGCCAAGCACTGACAATGCAGGAATCGAAGGGATCAACTCACCCGTGGCCGTCAAGATCAAGTTGCAGCGGCTCGGCAAGGTTCGCCAGCCGTACTACCGCATCATCGTCGCCGACGCGCGCACTCGGCGCAGCGGTAGGGCCATCGAGACGATTGGCAAGTACCACCCCAAGCAGGAGCCGAGCTTCATCGAGGTCGACGGAGAGCGCGCCCAGTACTGGCTGGGAGTCGGCGCCCAGCCGACCGAGCCGGTGCAGCGCCTCCTGGAGATCACCGGGGACTGGCAGCGCTTCCGTGGCGAGCCCGTTCCGGAAGGCAAGCTGAAGGTCGCCGAACCGCGCAAGAGCAAGCAGGAGCTGTTCAACGAGGCGCTCGCCGCAGCGGGCTCCGATGCCAGCGCCGAGGCGACGACGCAGAAGAAGAAGGGCGGCGACAAGCGCCCGGCGGAGGCCAAGAAGGCCGAGAAGTCGGGTGAGGAGTCCGCCGAGGCCGCGCCGGAAGCCGACGCATGAGCTTCCTCGCGGACGCGCTCGAGCATCTCGTCCGCGGCATCGTCGAGAACCCGGACGACGTGCGGGTGAATCTCGTGACCACCCGGCGCGGCCGCATCCTTGAGGTGCACGTCAACCCCGATGACCTGGGCAAGGTCATCGGGCGCGGCGGGCGTACCGCGACCGCGTTGCGCACCGTGATGTCCGGTGTCGGCGGCCGTGGCGTCCGTGTCGATGTGGTCGACACCGACGCGTAGGCGAACGTGGAAGTAGCCGTAGGCCGTATCGCCAAGGCACACGGGGTGCGCGGGGAACTCGCGGTCGAGCTGTCGACCGACTCGCCGGAAGTACGGTTCGCCTCGGGATCGAGGCTGACCGCACGGCGCAGGCGGGAGACTCCGCGCACCCTCACCGTGTCCGCCGCCCGTCCCCACGGCACCCGCCTGCTCGTCACGTTCGACGAGGTGCGCGGGCGGGATCAGGCCGAGGAACTCCGCGGCTGCCTGCTGCTCGCGGACACCGGGGATCTGCCACCGAACGAGGACCCGGACGAGTTCTACGACCACGAACTCGAAGGGCTCACCGTGGTGACCGTGGACGGCGCGGAAGTCGGAACGGTCATCGAGGTGGTGCACGGTGCGGGCGGGGAACTGCTCGCGGTCGATGCCGGTGACCGGGAAGTGCTCGTGCCCTTCGTCAAGCAGATCGTGCCCGCGGTCGACCTCGAACAGGCGAGGGTGACCATCGATCCGCCGGACGGCCTGCTCGAGGTGGAGTGAGCCATGCGCATCGACGTGGTCACCATTTTCCCGGAATACCTCGCCCCGCTGCGCCAGGCGCTGCTCGGGCGGGCCATCGAGCGGGGACTCATCGAGATCGGCGTGCACGACCTGCGCGACTGGACCCACGATGTGCACCGTGCGGTGGACGACGCTCCCTACGGGGGCGGTCCGGGGATGGTGATGAAACCCGAGATCTGGGGTCCGGCCCTGGACGAGGTGCTCGGCGAGGAGCCCGCGACGCTCGTGGTGCCCACTCCGGCGGGCCGCCCGTTCGACCAGGAGTGCGCGCACCGGTACGCGGAGTCCTCCCGGCTGGTGTTCGCCTGTGGCCGTTACGAGGGCATCGATCAGCGGGTGCTCGACGACGCCGCTCGGCGGCACACCGTCGAGGAGGTCTCCATCGGGGACTACGTGCTGGTCGGCGGCGAGGTCGCGGTGCTGGCCATGGTGGAGGCGGTCGTGCGGCTGCTTCCCGGGGTGCTCGGCAACCCGGCCTCGGCGCGCGAGGACTCGTTCTCCGACGGATTGCTCGAGGGGCCCTGCTACACCAGGCCCGAGCAGTGGCGCGGGCTCGC
Organism: Sciscionella sediminilitoris; assembly: GCF_000737195.2. Lineage (GTDB taxonomy): Bacteria > Actinomycetota > Actinomycetes > Mycobacteriales > Pseudonocardiaceae > Sciscionella > Sciscionella sediminilitoris. The sequence continues at coordinate 1,017 of NZ_JALM01000151.1, read as the reverse complement.
GGTCCCCGAGGTGCTCCGGTCCGGCAACCACGCCGCGATCGAGCGCTGGCGCCGCGACATGGCTCTCGAACGCACCTACCAGCGCCGTCCCGAGCTGCTCGAGGCGGTGGAACTGAACGAGGCCGACGAGCGTGTGCTCGACCGGCTTCGGCACAATTGAACGCGATGGGCGCGCCCCACCCTCAACCGTGCGAAAGCGATCTGGCACACTGAACCAGTTGCTGCGCGGCGTGAGCGGCCGCGCGCGCCACATCGAAGACCTTTCAGCATGGGCACGGACGCGCCCATGCCCGTGAACGAAGGAACGGACCCGATGAACACGCTTGACTCGATCGACGCACAGTCGCTGCGCTCGGACATCCCGGTTTTCCGCGCCGGTGACACGCTGAATGTGCACGTGCGCGTCATCGAAGGCTCGCGGGAACGTGTGCAGGTCTTCAAGGGCGTCGTGATCCGCCGCCAGGGCGGTGGCATCCGCGAGACCTTCACCGTCCGCAAGGTCTCCTTCGGTGTTGGCGTCGAGCGCACCTTCCCGGTGCACTCCCCGAACATCGCCAAGATCGAGGTCGTCACCCGCGGTGATGTGCGGCGCGCGAAGCTCTACTACCTGCGCGACCTGCGCGGCAAGGCCGCCAAGATCAAGGAGAAGCGGGAAACTCCGGCTTCCTGACCCAGGGTCTTACGTACGCAGCACATCCCGGAGGCGGCAAGCGCGTGACGCGATCCCACGACGGTGAAGGCCAGCACGTACGCCAGGGACCGGACGAGACCGCGGCCGAAGAGACGGCGGTGCTCGGTTCGGTCGGTGGTTCTGGTGGGCGACATGCCAGGCCTGATGCCGAAGCCGAATCGCAATCCACGCGCGACCGCACGGACAAAAAGGGCAAACCGAAAAAGAAGGGTTCGTTCTGGAAGGAACTGCCCATTCTGATCCTGGTCGCCCTGGTGCTGACCTTCCTGATCCAGACGTTCGTCGCGCGGGTCTTCTCCATTCCCTCGGGGTCGATGGAGCAGACC
>NZ_JALM01000150.1 GCF_000737195.2 Sciscionella sediminilitoris | reverse complement strand
CTGTACAGCAGCGGCGTCCCTGTCGACTGGACCGCACTCCTGCCGGACGCACGGGCTATCGACCTGCCGACGTATCCGTTCCAGCGCAAGCATTTCTGGCTCGCCCCCGCGGCGACGGCCGACCTCGGCCAGGCCGGACTGGAGGTGCCCGGACACCCCCTGCTGGCGGCCGGGCTGCAACTCGCCGAGAACGACGGCACCGTGCTGACCGGGCGACTGTCCCTGGCCACCCATCCTTGGCTGGCCGGGCACACCGTGCACGACACCGTCCTGCTGCCCGGAGCCGCGCTTGCCGAACTGGCCATCCGGGCCGGTGACGAGGCGGGGCTGCCCCAGCTGACCGAACTCACACTGCACGCCCCGCTCGTCATCCCGGACGGCGGCGCGATCGAATTGCAGGTCGCGGTGGACGCCTCGGCCACGGTACGCATCCACTCCCGGGTCCCCGGCGAGGCCTGGGAGCTCAACGCTTCCGGCGTGCTCGGCGAGGCGGCGCCGCCCGACGGCGGGTTCAGCTGGCCGGATGCCATGGAACCCGTCGACCTGAGCACGTTCTACGAGGACCTCGCCGATCGCGGATTCGGCTACGGGGAACCGTTCCAGGGTTTGCGGGCGGCCTGGCGGCACGGGGAGGATGTCTACGTGGAGGTGTCGCTTCCCGAAGCGGCCCACGATGACGCGGCCCGCTTCGGCCTGCACCCGGCGTTGTTCGATGCGGCGCTGCACGGCATGTTCCTGGACGCCGATTCGGCCGGTGCGCTGCCGTTCAGCTGGACCGACGTCAGCCTGTACGCCAGCGGCGCCACCACCGTCCGGGCCCGCCTGCGGCCGACCGGACCCGGCGAGATCGCGCTCGAGATGGCCGACCTCACTGGTGCGCCGGTGCTCTCAGTCGGATCACTGGTCGTTCGCGCGGTCACCGAAGCGCAGCTACGCGGCGGCGAGGACCGGTCGCTGTTCAGCGTCGCACAGGTGACGGTCGAGGCGCCCGCGGTCACCCGGGTGTCCTGGCAGCGGTGGGAGGACTGCGGAGACCAGGCGCCACCGGTCGTCGTCCTGCCCCGCCCCGAAGGCGGTCTCGCCGAGGTCACCCACACCGTTCTCGAGGCGCTGCAACGGTTCCTCACCGAACCCAGGTTCTCCGGCTCCCGTTTGATCGTGCTCACCGGTTCGCGCCCCGCCGACGCGGCGGCCGCCGGTCTGGTCCGCTCGGCCCAGGCGGAGAACCCGGGACGGTTCGTGCTGCTCGACGGTGCGGAGTCCGATGTGGACCTCGCGATCGCGGTGCAGGAACCCCGCGTCCGGGTCGATGCGGGCCGGGTGGAGGTGCCCCGCCTGGTCCGCGCCGAACCGGGCCGCAAACCCGATTGGGACCCGGCGCGCACGGCACTGATCACCGGCGGAACCGGAGGGATCGGTGCCCGGCTCGCGCAGCGGCTGATCACCCAGCACGGCGTCCGGCGGTTGGTGCTCACCAGCAGGCGCGGCCTGGAAGCCCCCGGAGCCGGTGCGCTGATCGACCGGCTGACCGAACTGGGCGCCGAGGTCCGCGTCGAGGCCTGCGACCTCACCGACCGCGCGGCGGTGGCCGCACTCCTCGAGGCGATCCCCGATCTCGGCGGTGTCGTGCACGCCGCGGGGACACTGGACGACGGGATCGTCACCGCGCTCACCGCCGAACGCCTGGACAGCGTGCTCGCCCCGAAGGCAGACGGCGCCCGGCACCTGGACGAACTGACCCGGGACCGCGAACTGACCGAGTTCGTGCTGATCTCCTCGCTTTCCGGAGTGGTGGGTGGACCGGGACAGGGCAACTACGCCGCCGCCAACGCCTACCTGGACGCCCTTGCCGAGCAACGGCACGCGGAGGGGCTCCCGGCAAGGGCGGTGGCCTACGGGCTGTGGGAGGCCGAGGGAATGGGCGGTGTGCTCGATCCGGCCCTCGTCGACCGCATGCGGCGGGACGGGTTCGGTGCACTGACCCCCGAAGAAGGGGAGTCGCTGTTCGACCTCGCCGCGGGACCGGCCGCGGTGGCGGCCAAACTCGACGTGGCGAGCCTGCGGGAACAGGCCCGCGCCGGGACCCTGCCCGCCCTGCTCACCGGCCTGGTCCGGCTCCCGGTCCGGCGCTCCACGAGCACCGCGGCCGCGGCGCCGAACCTGACCGCGCTGGCCCCGGCGGACCGTCCCGAGGCGCTGGCCGAGCTGGTGCGCACACACACCGCGCAGGTGCTCGGTTTCGGTTCCGCGGCCGAGGTGGACCCGGAGCGTGCCTTCACCGATCTCGGTTTCGACTCCCTGACCTCGGTGGAGCTGCGCAACCGGCTCGCGGCGACGGCCGGAGAACCCCTGGGGGCCACGGTGGTGTTCGACCACCCGACCCCGGCCGCGCTCGCCGCCCATCTGGAAACCGTGCTGTTCCCGGAAATCGAGCTCCCCGACGAGGACAGGCTGCGCCGCGCACTCGCGGAGGCGCCGATCGAGCGGTTCCGGGAACTCGGCGTGCTGGGCGCGCTGGTCCGGCTGACCGAGGAAATCGGGGCCCAGGAAGCGGAACAGAACCCGGCGGGGGAGGATGCCGCGGCGATCGACGCCCTCGACGTCGGCGAGCTGATCAGCCGTGCCATGTCCACCTCCGGTGACTGATTCCCGGTAACGGCTGCCGGTCCGGGATGGGCAGGCAGTTACCACGAGGTGGACCCGGGATGGCGAAGAGCCCGCCGGGGCGCGGGCCCGAGCACCCAGGATCGAGGCATGCCAGAGCTTCGCCCCTCGCGCCCGGTCCGGAGAATCTGATGGCGACACCCGACGAACTGGTCACCGCGCTGCGGGAATCGGTCAAGGAGAACAACAGGCTGGCCGCGCGCAACCGGGAACTCGCCGAGGCGACGCGGGAACCGATCGCGATCATCGGCATGGGCTGCCGCTATCCCGGAGGCGTCGAGTCGCCTGCGGACCTGTGGGAACTGGTGGCCGGGGGAACCGATGCGGTGTCAGAGTTTCCCACCGACCGCGGCTGGAACCTCGCCGAACTGTTCCATCCCGATCCCGACCATCCCGGGACCTCCTATGCGCGCGAGGGCGGCTTCCTGCACGAGGCCGCCGAGTTCGACGCCGAGTTCTTCGGCATCTCGCCACGGGAAGCACTGGCGATGGATCCGCAGCAGCGGCTGCTGCTGCAGGTGAGCTGGGAAGCGATCGAACGCGCCGGGCTGGACTTCCCCGCGCTGGCGGGCAGCACGACCGGTGTGTTCGCCGGGATCATGTACCACGACTACGGATCCGGGGTCGATGAACTCGCCGAGGACGTCGAAGGCTACCTGGGGATCGGCACCGCGGGAAGCGTGCTCTCCGGGCGCATCGCCTACAACTTCGGCTTCGAAGGCCCGGCGGTCAGCGTGGACACCGCCTGTTCCTCCTCGCTGGTGGCCGTGCACCTGGCCGCACAGGCCCTGCGCGCAGGCGAGTGCGGACTCGCCCTCGCGGGCGGGGCGACCGTGATGGGACTGCCGGATACCTTCATCGAGTTCTCCCGCCAGCGTGGTCTCGCCGCGGACGGCCGGTGCAAGTCCTTCTCGGCCGCCGCCGACGGAACCGGATGGGGCGAGGGTGCGGGCGTGCTGCTGCTGGAGAAACTCTCCGATGCGGTGCGCAACGAACATCCGGTCCTGGCGGTGGTCGCCGGTTCCGCGGTCAACTCCGACGGCGCCTCCAACGGACTGACCGCGCCGAACGGACCCGCGCAGGAACGGGTGATCCGGGCGGCGCTGGCGAACGCGCGGATGAGCGTCGCGGAGGTCGATGTCGTCGAGGCGCACGGCACCGGAACCCGGCTCGGTGACCCGATCGAGGCGGACACCCTGCTGGCCACCTACGGAAGGGAGCGGGAAACCCCGCTGTATCTCGGCTCGGTGAAGTCGAACATCGGACACACGCAGGCAGCCGCCGGGGTCGCCGGAATCATCAAGATGGTCGAGGCGATGCGCCGCGGGCAGCTGCCGCGTACCCTGCACGCCGAAACGCCGTCGCCGCACGTGGCCTGGGATTCCGGTGCGGTCGAACTGCTGACCGGGCACCGGGACTGGCCGGAGGTCGACCGGGACCGGGCGGCCGCGGTTTCCTCATTCGGTATCAGCGGCACCAACTCGCACGTCGTGCTGCGCCAGGCCCCGGAACCGGAGGACGTGACCCGGGAACGCCGTCCGCTGCACCGGATCCCGCTCGTGCTCTCCGCGCGCAGCGAGGCCGCGCTGCCCGAGCTGGCGGGCCGGTTGCTGCAGAACGAGGCCGAGACCGGGGACCTCGCCTGGTCCCTGGCCAGCACCCGAACGGCATGGGCGCACCGGGCCGTGGTCACCGGTCCGGGAGCGGACGAGCTACGGATCGGACTCGAAGCCTTGTCCCGCAACGAGACCGCGTCCGGTGTGGTGACCGGGCAAGCAGGCGGCGGGAAGCTCGCGTTCCTGTGCACCGGCCAGGGCGCGCAACGCGTGGGGATGGGAACCGGACTCGCCACGGCCTTCCCGGCATTCGCCGAAGCCTACGAGGAAGTGTGCGCCCTGCTGCCGGAGATTCGGACCATCACGGACGCGGATGTGCTGGCGCGCACCGAAAACGCACAGCCCGCATTGTTCGCCTTCGAGATCGCGATGGCCGCGCTGCTGCGTTCCTGGGGTGTGGCACCGGACTTTCTGCTCGGCCACTCGATCGGCGAGTTCGCCGCCGCCCACCTCGCCGGGGTGTGGTCCCTCGCGGACGCCGCGAAACTGGTCACCGCCCGCGGAGAGCTCATGGGTGCACTGCCCGCGGGCGGTGCCATGGTTGCCTTGCAGGCGGCGGAAAACGAGCTCGAACTTCCCGCCGGGGTGAGCGTGGCCGCCGTGAACGGGCCGAGCTCGCTCGTGCTCTCCGGCGAAGCGGACGTGGTGGACTCGGTCCTCGAAGGTTTTCCGGACCGGCGGGCCACCCGGCTGACGGTCAGCCACGCCTTCCACTCCGCCCTGATGGACGAGATGCTGGAGGAGTTCGCCGCGGTCGCCGAGAGCGTCACCTATACGCGGCCGCGGATCCCCCTGGTGTCCGGACTGACCGGTGAGCTCGCCGAGGTGACCGATCCGCGGTACTGGGTGCGGCAGGTACGCGAAACCGTGCGGTTCGCCGACGGCATCGGCACCCTGCATGCCCGCGGGGTCCGGCGATTCGTGGAGATCGGCCCGGATGCCGCGCTGTCCGCGCTCGGTGCGGACTGCGTCACCGACGGACGGTTCTTCCCCATGCAGCGCAAGGAGCAGGACGAGGCCGAGGCCGCGGACCTCGCGCGGGCCCGGCTGTTCGCGGACGGCGTCCGGCTCGACTGGACCCGGATCTTCGCCGGTACCGGTGCCACCCGGGTGGAACTGCCGACCCATCCGTTCCGCCGAGACCGGTTCTGGCTGGCCGCCGCCGACCGCGGCGCTGCGGTGAACCGGCGCTACGAGGTCGTCTGGCGGCCGATCGAACCCGGCGCGGCGCCCGAGGCGAACTGGACGGTGTACGCCCCGGAAAACCATGAGTGGGCGGCCGCCGCGGCAGCGATCCTCGGCGCCCCGCTGGTGCACGAGATCCCGGAGAACGGCCCGGTGCTCGCCTTTCCCGGGGACGGCGCCGAACTCGCGGAACTGTTGCGGTCCACACCCGCGAAGCTCTGGTGTGCCGCGGTCGGCGATCGCCCCGGGGTGGCCGCCGTCGGCCGGGTCGCGGCCATCGAGCAGCCGCGCCGCTGGGGTGGCTGTGTCCAGCTGCCCGCGCGACCCGATGCGGATGCGGCGGCGCGGCTGCGCGCCGTGCTCGGCGGAACCGAGGACGAGGTGATGATCGATTCCGGCGGGGTCTGCGCGCGGCGCCTGGTCGCGGCCGAGGCAGCAAGCCAGGAATGGAGCACCTCCGGCACCGCCCTGATCACCGGCGGCACGGGCGCACTCGGTGCCGTGGTCGCCGAGCGTCTGGTCCGGGCAGGCGCGGAACACCTCGTGCTGTTGTCCCGGCGGGGCGCGGACGCCCCCGGGGCCGCCGGGCTGCGCGAACGGCTTACCGAGCTGGGCGCCCGGGTGACGATCCACGCCTGCGATGCCGCCGACCGGGACGCACTGTCCACAGTGCTCGATGAGCTCGAGGAACTGCGGGTGGTGGTGCACGCCGCGGGAGTGCTGGACGATGCGCTGCTCGATGACGCGACGCCCGAGCGGTTCGCCTCGGTGGCCCGGCCGAAGGTGACCGGGGCGCGGAACCTGTACGAGCTGACCCACGGTCTCGATGCCCTGGTGCTGTTCTCCTCGGTGGCGGGCGTGCTCGGCAACGGCGGCCAGGCGGCCTACGCCGCGGCGAACGCCGAACTCGACGCACTCGCCCGCGCATGGCGCGCCGACGGGGTTCCCGCGGTGTCCATCGCCTGGGGTCCGTGGGCCGAGGGCGGGATGGCCGAGGCAGTGGACGAGGAGGTACGCCGCAAGGGCCTGCGCGCCATGGCGCCCGAAGCGGCCGCCGAGGAGTTCGTCCGGGCTCTCGCGGCGGACCGGCCGGAGGTCACCGTGGCCGACTTCGACTGGCCGGAATTCTTCGACGATTTCCGGGACGCCCCGATGCTGGCCGAACTGCCGCGCCCGGAATCCGGAAAGGGCGCGCCGGAACCGGAAACGAACCTTCGGGAACGCCTGGCCGGGCTGATCGAACCGGAACAGCGCAGGATGCTGCTCGGGCTCGTGCGGGACACTGTGGCCCGCGTACTCGGCCATCCGGACAGCCGCGGAGTCGGGGCCGAGCGGCCGTTCACCGAGCTGGGCTTCGATTCGCTCACCGCGGTGGAACTGCGCAACCGCCTCGATGCCGCCACCGGTGCGGCCGTGCCCGCCACGATCGTCTTCGACCACCCCACCCCGGCCGCGCTGGCCGGCTATCTCTGGCAGGAACTCGCGCCGGAGAGCGGGGCACCGGAGCACGATCTCGACGGCCTGCTGGACAACCTGGAAACCGCACTGGACCGGACCGACCCGGACGAGGAGACGCGGGCGCGCGCGAGTGAACGCCTGCGCGCGCTCGCGGGACGGCTGACCGGCCCGGATTTCGCGCCGTCTTCGGACGATGAGCTCTTCGCCTTCATTGACAAGCAACTCGGCGCCTGAACCGGCGCACGCGACCGATGAGTGGGGACACCGTGGGTGAGAACGACAAGCTTCGCGACTATCTGACCCGGGTTACCGGTGAACTGCAGCGCACACGTGGGCGGCTGGCCGCGATCGAGGAACGCGCCGCCGAACCGATCGCCATCGTCGGGATGGGGTGCCGCTTCCCGGGCGGGGTCGACAGCCCGGAAGGGTTCTGGCGGCTGCTCAACGCCGGGGAACACGGGATCACCGGATTCCCGGACGACCGCGGATGGGACCTCGGCGGGCTCGTCGACCCGGATCCGGACCACCTGGGCACCAGCTACGTCGATCGCGGTGGTTTCCTCGACGGCGCGGCGGACTTCGACGCCGGGTTCTTCGGTATCTCGCCGCGCGAGGCCGTGTCGATGGACCCGCAGCAGCGGCTGCTGCTGGAGACCTCCTGGGAGGCACTGGAACGCGGGGGGATCGACCCGAGTTCGCTGACCGGCAGCGGTACCGGGGTGTTCGTCGGCACCAACGGCCAGGACTACGGCCGCGATCTGGCCAAGGGCATCGAAGGGATCGAGGGTTATCTCGGCACCGGTGTCTCGGGCAGCGTCCTTTCCGGACGGATCTCCTATCTTCTCGGCCTCGAAGGCCCATCGGTCACGGTGGACACGGCGTGCTCGGCCTCGCTGGTCACCCTGCACCTCGCGGTCCGCGCGCTGCGCGCCGGGGAATGTGATCTTGCCCTGTCCGGTGGTGCCACCGTGATGGCCGGACCGGACGCCTTCATCGAGTTCTCCCGGCAGCGTGGCCTCGCCCGCGACGGTCTGGTCAAGGCGTTCGCCGCCGGGGCCGACGGCACCGCCTGGGGTGAGGGTGCGGGCGTGATCGTGCTGGAGCGGCTCTCCGAGGCCCGCAGCAACGG
>NZ_JALM01000149.1 GCF_000737195.2 Sciscionella sediminilitoris | reverse complement strand
CACCGCCGCCGATCGGCGGCCGTGGCTCAAGATGGGCGCGTCGACCGGGCACTCGACACGGGTCAGACCGACGACCACACTGCTCGGCGATGTCCTCGACCCGGCGACGATCGCCGCGAACATCAAGTCCGCGGGCACCGTCCGGAAAAGCGAGCCCGGCACCGTCGACGGCAGGCCTGTCACGCACTACTCGATCCGGCTGAAACCGGACAAGCTCTTGGGGCCGGACAAGCTCATGGACCAGAGCGCGGAACGCGAGTCACTGCCGTCGATCCTGCCCGCCGAGCTCGACGTCGACCGGAACCAGCTCCCGGTCAAGATCGTGCTGTCCACGGTGACCCCGGAGTATGCGCTGGTGCGCATGCGCGCGCACTACACCGACTGGGGAAAGCCGGTCGATATCCAGGCCCCCGTTTCCGGGCAGTACGCCAACGTCGATGCCGTGCTGCGCAACGAGCGGACCGGCGGATCCGCACCGGTCGACTCCTCGCTGCGGGATGCCGAGAAGAAGCTCCGCAAGCAGCTCGACGAGCTCAACAAGGAACAGAGCCACAAAGAACAGGGACACGAGGAGCAGGGCCAAGAGACGCACCGGGGCAGCGGCGGGAGCTGATCCGCACGCCGGTGCGCCACGCGCGTGGCTGCTCCGTGTGCTGCTGCCGGATCAATCCATATCCGCTCCCTTCCGGTCGAAGGTCTCCACGATCCGGGCCGCGAGCACGGACACCGGGGCCGAATCGTCGATGAAGGCGCCATCGGGAAAGCTCAGCCTGCCGAGCCGCGCGCCGAGCTCACCCGGTTGCGTCCCTTTGCTGAAGTAGCTCCAATTCCGCTTTCCCGGCAAAACGGGGAACACGACCGTTTGCTTCCCGGCGCGGATCTCCAGGCTCCGGGCAGGGCCGGTGGATTCCCGTCCGGGATCGGCTACCGGGGGACCGGCCTCCGCGTCGAGCGTGTACCGGCACAAGGTCGCGGCGAGGGCTTCGGCAAGCCGGTCACTCGCCTGCTGTGGCGTGCTCGGCGCACCCGGTCGTGTGCGCGGCCCCGGCGGAAGGCGGCAGCTGTTCCGCCCCGCGCCTTCGGGCCCGTTCCGCTCCTGATCCACTGCGGTCTCCACGTGCACGCTCCACACCCCTCCGCGCCGTCCCGGTCTCGCTGTGATCCCAGGATAGCACGATTTTTCGAACACGTGTTCCCCTGTGTTCGAACGAGGTGCCGTGAGTCAGGAGACCGCTTCCAGTGGGAGTTCGCCGCCCCGCCAGGTGTCCGCCAGCTCCTGTACCGGCAGGCCGAGTGCTTCACCGAGGCGGATGATCGTGCCGAATCCGGGGGAGGGCAGCCGCCCGGTCTCGATCTTGCGCAGGGTTTCCGGGGAGATGCCCGCCGCGTGTGCGACCTCGCCGAGTTCGCGCTCCGCCCGCGCCTGGCGCAGCAGTGCGCCGAGGCGCCTGCCTGCTTCGATCTGTTCGGGGGTGAGCGGCTGGCGGACCATGGTTCCAGGATAGTGTTGGTATTACTATACCGGCAAGTGTTAGGCTCTTGGTATAACTATACCGGCCCTTGTGGGTATCGCCCCGGTGGCCGGGCCAATCCTGTGACGCGAGGTATCCGTGATTGAACTGAAGACGCCTGCGGAGATCGACCGCATGCACGTGACCGGGCGGTTCGTCGCCGAGATCCTTTCCGAGATCGGCCGGATCGCCGAGGTGGGCGTCAACCTCATGGACCTGGAACACCACGCGCGCGGCATGATCGAACGGCGCGGGGCGGTGTCCTGCTACTGGGACTACGCCCCTTCGTTCGGCATGGGCCCGTTCCGCAACGTCATCTGCCTCTCGGTCAACGACGCCGTGCTGCACGGCCTGCCGCACGACTACACGCTGCGCGACGGGGATGTGCTCACCGCGGACCTCGCGGTCACCATCGACGGCTGGGCTGCCGATTCGGCGCGCACGGTCATCGTCGGTACCGCGGCCGAGGAGGATCTGCGGATCATCCGGGCCACCGAGGAAGCCCTGGAGGCCGCGATCGAGAAGGCGCGTCCGGGGAACCGGCTCGGCGACATCTCGGCGGCGATCTGGGAGGTGGCCGATGACTACGGTTATCCGGTCAACACCGAGTTCGGCGGGCACGCCATCGGCCGCACCATGCACGAGGATCTGCACGTGCCCAACAAGGGCAGGGCGGGGCGCGGCCTCAAGCTCCGGCCGGGCCTGACCCTGGCGCTCGAGCCCTGGTTCGCCCGCACCACCGACCGGATCATCTTCGACGAGGACGGCTGGACCATCCGCTCGGCCGATGGTTCGCGCACCGCCCACTCCGAGCACACGGTCGCCATCACCGAGGACGGACCCCGGGTGCTCACCCGGCGCGCACTGGAGGACCCCGTATCCAAGGGGGCCGCGGAAAACCGGATCGCCACGAACGAGGCTTGACGGACCGCGTGATCGGTTGCACGGTTCGATGCTGGGGTATCGCACTGGCAGCGGGCGCACAGCGCGCTGGCACGGAACTGGCACCGGGATCCGCGCACTGGCGGGGCTGGCCCGGATCGGCCGAGCGGAGGGAACACGGATGACGGCTTCGCCCGCCGCGCCCGATCCGGAAACGCTGCGGGGCTTGCAGGAGCGGGTCGCGAAGGCGAACCCGGCCGAGCACGTCGAGCATCTCGGCCAATGGTGGCTGCGCCGCTCCGCGGGCCCCTCGTGGTGGACGGCAACGGTGCTGCCGCACGGCGAAACCGATGCGGCCGAGCTCGCCGCCCGGATCGCGGCCGCCGAACGGTTCTACGCGGAAGCCGGTACGCCCGCGAGGTTTCAGATCAGCCCGGGCGCGTGCGCCGCCGAGCTGGACGCGGTCCTCGCCGCGCGCGGGTACCGGGCGAGCGGGGCCGTCTCGTTGCGCGCGGCCGTGACCGAGGAGGTGCGGGCCCTGCGTGCCCCGGAGGGTCCGCCTGCCCAGGTGCGGGAGGATCCGAGCGCCGCCTGGTTCGCGGCCTGGCGCACCGTGCACGGGCACGGCGGGGATCCCGGCACCGAACGGGACATGCTCGAACGGGTGCGGCAGCCGAGCGCGTACGCGAGTGTGCTGGACGGGTCCGAGGTCATCGCGGTCGGCAGGGCCGTCGCCGAAGCGGGCTGGGCGGGCGTGTTCGGCATGGCTACCCTCCCGAAGGCGCGCGGCAGGGGTGCGGCGCGCGCGGTGCTGTGCTCCCTCGCCGACTGGGCGGGCACGCACGCCGCACCCCGGATGTACCTCCAGGTCGAGTCCGGCAATCAGGCGGCGGTCCGGCTCTACGAACGCCTGGGGTTCGCCGAGCTCTGTCGCTACCACTACCGCACCGAACCGGGCGCCGCCGAGAGTTCCAACCGTGGCCAGGACGCGGTATCGCGCAGCAACTGCCGGTCGTGACTGGCGAGCACCACCGCGGCCGGAGTCGCGGCCAGCGCCTCGGTGAGCTCGTCCACAAGGGACATCGAGAGGTGGTTGGTCGGTTCGTCCAGCAGCAGCACGTGCGGCCGGGCGGCGAGCACCAGCGCCAGATCGAGGCGCCGCCGCTGCCCCACGGAGAGCTCACCGGGTGGCCTGCCGATCGCGGAACGGGGCAGCAGGCCGAGCGCGTTCAGCGAAACCGGCTCGGTTCCGGGGAACGCGCCCTCGAAGACCTCGCGCACGCTGCGCCCGGACCGGTCCGGG
>NZ_JALM01000148.1 GCF_000737195.2 Sciscionella sediminilitoris | reverse complement strand
GATTCAAGGGGAAGCTCAGGGCCGCCCTGCGGGGGGTGGCTTCAAGCCGCCTCATGCTGCGTTGGCTAAAGACCGTCGTGGTGAGCGATGAGGAAAAGGCGCACGTGATGCGTCAGGCAGGGACTTGGAAGACGACCACTGTCGAAGCGTCGAAACGCATGAGATGACATCAAAACCGGGGTGTTGTTCTGTATCCCGGGATGAGCCTGGCGGGCGACCCGTCTACTGGCCAGGTGGTGTCCGGCGCAGAGGTGGCGTGAGCCTGGTCTGCGGCTCTTGCACGGAACGTGAGAAGGCGTGTCCGGAAACGGCCGCATCAGTCTGCGGCGAGAGGGAGTGCCCGAGCCGGGAATGCCCCGTAGGGACGTGAGTACCGTCGCCGGACACGCTGGCGGACCGGTCCGTAGTAGTGATGAAGCCCCTGTAATGGGAGTGGAGCGAAGGGGCCGGGTTGTCCGTGACTGCTGTTTGCTCGATCAACCGGCGGAAGCTGGGAGGAGTTGCGTGAACGAGTTGAAAGCATCTGATAAGCCGTTCCAGATCTCCAAGCGGGAGGTCTGGGACGCCTGGGTGAAAGTGAAGGGAAACAAGGGCGCACCCGGAGTGGATCAGGTATCCATCGAGGCGTTCGAGGCCGACGTGAAGAACAACCTATACAAGGTCTGGAATCGGATGTCCTCGGGGAGCTACGTCCCGCCTCCGGTGATGGCGGTGGTGATACCCAAGCCGCATGGCGAGGGGACCCGCGTGCTCGGGGTGCCTTGCGTTGCGGACAGGGTTGCTCAGACGGTGGCTGCTGCTCGACTGGAGAAGGTGGTGGAGCCGTTGTTCCATCCTGACTCCTATGGGTATCGGCCCCGTCGGGGCGCGCTGGACGCGGTCGGGGCGTGCCGACGGCGCTGCTGGAAGTACAACTGGGTGATCGACTTGGACATTCGGAAGTTCTTCGACAGCGTCGGGTGGGACCTGATCGTTAAGGCGGTGCAGGCACACACTACCGACGAGACCCGCTGGGTGGTGTTGTATGTCAAGCGGTGGCTGGCTGCTCCACTACAACTGCCCGACGGGACTCTGCAAGATCGAGATCGCGGTACCCCACAGGGGTCTGCCATCAGTCCCGTTCTCGCTAACCTGTTCATGCACTACGCGTTCGACGCCTGGCTCGCCCGAGAACATCCGGGCGTCCAGTTCGAAAGATACGCCGACGACGCGGTCGTGCACTGCGTCACCAAGCGCCAGGCTCAGCGCCTGGTGGTGGCGATCGCCGACAGGATGGGGCAGGTCGGGCTGCAACTGCATCCGGCCAAGACCAAGATCGTGTACTGCAAGGACAGCAATCGGCGCGACTCGGACGAGCACACGTCGTTCACGTTCCTCGGGTTCACGTTCCGCCCCCGGCGAGCACGGCGGAAGGACGGGGTGCGGTTCACCGCGTTCCTCCCGGCGATCAGCAAGGAAGCCCTGAAGAAAATCAGCGCCGAGGTACGGTCCTGGAGGCTGCACCGCTGGGTCCGCTCGGATGGACGGGAGATCGCTACGCTGATCAACCCGAAGATCCGAGGCTGGATGGCCTACTACGGGGCCTTCTACGGCTCGACGCTGTATCCCGTGCTCCGCCGCATCAACACCTACCTGATGCGGTGGATCATGAACAAGTACAAGAAGTGGCGCACCTGGAAGAAAGCCACCAGGGCACTCACGGAAGCCGCTCTCCAGCGGCCGCAGTACTTTGCGCACTGGACCTGGGTCGAACCGGCGGCCAGATGACCAGGACGACAAGAGCCGTATGACGGGAGACTGTCACGTACGGATCTGTGGGAGCCCGGGGGTGCGATTCCCCCGGGCCACCCGACCGTTCACGTTACAGTCCCCGATTTCCCGCAGCGGCACAAGCATGAGTTCGGGGTGGAGGAGGTGGTTGAGGCGGTGATGGCGGCGAAGCCGTTGTTGCGGCCGGAGCCGCGACGCCGGGTGCCTCCGTTGCGGCGGGCGGAGGTGCGGGATGCGTTGGTGACCGCTGCCAGGCGCGGGCGTTCTGGTGGTGCGCTGGCGCATCCGATCGTGCAGCGGTATGTGCGGGAGCGGGACGCGGGAGTGACGGATTCACCGGTGCAGCGGTATGCCTCGTGGGTTCGCGCGGAGTTGTATCGACTCGGCTGCTTCACCGAGATGCGAGACGACGGCGCCTGACTAGCGGGCCGCTGACCGAGATTGCCGCAGTACCAACCTCGAGGCCACGATGCGGTTCTTCACCGAAGGGCTCGGCTTCAAGGTCAGTGACTACATGGGTGAGCGGGCGGCGTTTCTGCGCTGCTCGGTGGAGCATCACACCGTGCTGGTCATGGCCGCTCCGGTCAGTTTCCTGCACCACACGAGCTGGCAGGTCGACGACATCGATGAGGTCGGGCGCGGTGCGCACGCCATGCTGGAAGGTGCTCCGGAACGGCACATCTGGGGCCTGGGACGGCACCATGCCGGTGCCAACTTCTTCTGGTATCTCAAGGATCCGGGGGGCAACTTCTCCGAGTACTACTCCGACATGGACACCATCCCCGAGGACGAGCTGTGGAGCCCGGAAGTCCTGCACGGCCTCGCCGGACTGTACTCCTGGGGACCGCCGCCACCACCATCGTTCCTCGAACCCGAGGACCTCGCCGCGCTGATGACCGGCGCCCACTCGGCAGGATAGGCGAAACGTGGCCGCCGGGTTTCACGGTGGACTGCGTGCGTGCCGTCGTCCGCTACCGCCTCTTGCCCAGTGCAGCGGCGGAGGTCAAAATTTCTGTGAGGGTCTGGCTGGCGATCTGATCGAACCCTTCGTGGTGATCGGGTTCGAGCCAGCGCGCGAAGGCGGTACTGAACGCGAGAACGCCGAGCGTGGCGTGCAGGCTCGCGGCGAGCTTGGGAATCCCGCGTTCCCGTAGCGCGTCTCCGAGCACCGCGCGGAGGGCGACGCGCTTGTACAGCTCCCGTTCTCGTAAGGGTTCGTTGGCCGCGATGATGGGTGCCCGTCGCCGAGCTAGTTCCCACCGCTGCGCATCCAGAATCCGTGCCACCGCGCGCAAGGCGGAATCCAGCATCTCGGCTGGGTCCGCGTCCTCGGGTGCTTCGGCGATCCCCTCGGCGAACAGTCGGGCCAGTGCGTCCTGGCCGCCGAACAGGGTCTCGCGCTTGTCAGCGAAATGGCGGAACAAGGTCCGTTTCGTCAGTCCTGCGCGCTGGGCGATCTGGTCCACCATGGTGGCCTCGTAACCCTGTTGAGCGAACAGATCGAGTGCGGCCTGTTCCAACCGTCCACGTGCATCCGGTGCCCATCGTCCCACGCCACCAGTTTAGGTGATGTCACTCGGTCTCGTAGTTTGCTATGGTGATGTCACCAAGTCTCATCACTCTTGGTTTCCGTTACGAAGGGGAACTTATGCGGGTATTTGTCACCGGTGCGTCCGGTTGGGTTGGTTCAGCGGTCGTTCCGGAGCTCATCAGCGCTGGTCATCAGGTTGTCGGGCTGGCCAGGTCGGACGCCTCGGCGGCCGCGATCGAGGCCGCGGGTGGCGCGGTAGTGCGCGGAGGCCTGGACGATCTCGACGTGCTGAAGTCGGCGGCGGCCGAGGCTGATGGCGTGATCCATCTGGCGTTCGTGCACGACTTCGCTCAGTTCGATACCTCGATCGGCACCGACGCGCGCGCCATCGAGGCGTTCGGCGAGGCACTGCAAGGCACCGGAAAGCCACTGGTCGTGACGTCCGGGACCCCGATCGCCGCGCAACCGGGACAGGTGGCCACCGAAAGCGAGGAGCCGGCGCCGGATTCTCCCGCGGCGGGCAGGCACGCGAATGCCAAACTGGCCCTGGCTCTGGCTGAGCGTGGGGTCCGGTCCTCGGTCGTTGGGCTGCCACGTTCGGTGTACGGCGAGGGAGGTACCGGATTTGTGGGTCGCATGGTCGCCGTGGCCCGCGACACCGGGATTTCCGGGTATGTCGGCGACGGCTCGCAGCGCTGGCCCGCGGTACACGTCAAGGACGCCGCGCACCTCTACCGTCTCGCGCTCGAACATGCCCCGGGCGCTTCGATGCTGCACGCGGTCGGCGATGAGGCGGTGCCGATCCGGGAGATCGCCGAGGTGATCGGCAAACACCTGAATCTGCCGGTCGAATCCGTTCCTGCCGATGAATTCGGTTTCCTCGGCGCGATCCTGTCCGTCGACCAGCCCGCTTCGGCCACGATCACCCGGGAACTGCTCGACTGGATACCGATTCAGCCAGGACTACTCGAGGACCTGGACAGCGGGCACGCTTTCACCTGAACACCGTGATCCGGGCGAAAGACCGGGGGAGGAGGTCGACTATGGCCGAGTACGACGGAAAACGAATCGTCATCATCGGCGGTACTACCGGAATCGGGCTGACCACGGCGAAATACTTTACCGATCGCGGCGCTCGTGTGCTGGTCACCGGTCGCAGCAAGGAAAACCTCGATACCGCTGCGACTGAGCTCGGGACCCGGGGGATCGCGGTGCGCAGCGATACCACGTCGATGGTCGACATCGATTCGCTTGCCGACCGGGTGCGCGCCGAATTCGGTAGTTTCGACGTGTTGTTCGTGAATGCGGGGATCACCCGCTGGGTGCCGTTCGAAGCGATGGACGAAGCTACCTATGACGAGCTTCTCGGTATCAATGCGAAGGGCCCCTATTTCACGGTACAGCGACTGGCCCCGTTGCTTGTCGACGGCGGTGCCGTCGTGCTGACCACCTCGGTGGTCGACGAGAAGGGGGTGCCGTTGGTGAGCGGGTATTCGGCGAGCAAGGCGGCGCTGCGTTCCATGGCCCGCACTCTCGCCGGCGAGTTGGTCAGCCGCGGGATTCGGGTCAACGCGGTCAGCCCCGGTGGCACCGATACCGGGATACTGGCGAAGATCATGTCGGCACAGGAAGTGGAGAAAGCCGAGCAACAGCTTCTGGAACACACACCGATGAAACGCTCCGGCAAGCCAGAAGAAGTCGCCAAGGCGGTCGCGTTCCTCGCTTTCGACGCCACCTACACCACCGGAGCCGAGTTGCCCGTCGACGGTGGCTACACACAACTCTAGAAGTTGCTGCGTACCCGCTGTATTGCTCGAGCGTATCCGATCCGCGGGATCAATTGACCACTACCCGTATTGGATTCCCAAGATGAGTGAATCGAACAAGGACCGTCGCACCTTCCTCGCAGCGACGGCCGGAATGGCAGGTGCGATGGCTATCCCCTCTGGTGCCGCCGATGCAGCGCCGGCGTCCGGGCAGTCCGCGACGGGGACGGCTCCGGTCTGTCTGCCCGGTATTCCCATTGCCGGTGACTACGAGGCGTTGCGCAAGCAGCGGATGACCGAGGTCGACCCGCAGATGCGTCAGATCTATGATCAGGCGGCTGCGGCGCCGCCGATACGCCAGACCGGTATCGAAGCCATGCGCAAAGCCGAGCAGCGGCCGGAGAACGCGGTGATCCCGGACGGGGTGACCGCGCGGAATATCGAGATTCCCGGACCGGCGGGTCCGATCCCGACGCGGGTGTGGATGCCGGAAGGAGTCACCGAGCCCGTCGGGGTCTATCTGAGCACACACGGTGGTGGATGGAACTTCAGCAACGGCTTGGAATACCACGACGCCGAGGAAGGGCAGCACGTCCTGGACTGGGGCTGTGCTGTGGTGCGGCCGGATTACCGGATCGCGCCGGAACACAAGTTTCCCGCGGCGATCGAGGACTGTTATGCCGCGCTGACCTACCTTGGCAGGCACGGGCACCGGTTGGGGCTCGACCCGACCAGGATCGGTATCGGTGGTGGTTGTGCGGGCGCGAACATGGGGACCGTGGTCTCGCTGATGGCCCGGGACGCCGGGGAACAGACCCCGGCGATCCAGTTCCTCTGGTCACCGGCCTGCGATATGCGCAACAACTACCAGTCCTATGTGGAGTTCGCGAACGGTTATGGTCTGCGCGCCGATGATGCGGACTTCGTCAGCAAGAACTACCTTCGTTCCCGTGAGGACTGCTATGACTGGCGGGCTTCGCCGATACTGGTGCCGTCATTGAAAGACGCTCCGCCCGCGCTGGTGTGGGTTGGTGAGTGGGAAATCCTGTACGACGAGACCCTGGCGTATGTGCACCGGATGCGCGATGCCGGTGTGCGGGTGCATTTGTTCGAGGGCCCGCAGCAGGGCCACGGTTTCCTCTACCTGCACCGGGACACCGACTACGCCAAGGCCACGCTGCCCGAAATCAACCGGATCATGCGCAGCTATATCGGCCCACGGAATGTATGACGCGATCGTGGTCGGCGCGGGCACCAACGGACTCGCCCTCGGGCTGTCCCTGGCCCGCGCCGGTCTGCGCACGCTGATCACCGAACAGAGGGAGCAGGTCGGCGGGCAGGCGGTGACCGAGGAGCCACTACTGCCCGGTTTCCTGGTCCATCCGCACGCGAATTTTCTGTCGTATCAGGATTTCCCCGCCGTCGGTGAGATGCTGTCCTGCCAGACGGTGACCCCAGTGGCGCAGCATGGCCTGTGTTTCCGGGACGGCAGGCCACCGCTGATCATCCACCGCCGCGATGCCCCGCGACGAACCCGGCGGTCCCTGTCCCGTTACTCGGCAGCGGACGCGAGCACCTATACGCGATGCAAACGCATCGCGGACCGGCTGACCCCGGCCCTTGCCGCGCTGTACGGGTCGGCCCCACATGCGGCGGCGTTCACCCGGTACCTGACCCGGCTGGCGCGGGCATACCGGGACATTATCGACACCGACGGTCTCGGTCAGAGCTCGGCACGTTCGGTGATCGACCGGTTGTTTCACACCGACGAGATCCGCACCCTGTTCTACCTGCTGGCCAGCGAGTTCTCCGGGAACATCGAAGAACCCGGCGGGGACGTAAGCCTGCTCGGCTACGTGTTCTGGCTGCTGGGCAGGCGAAGACTGCCGATCGGCGGCATGGGAACCGTACCGGAGACCATGGCGCACACCGCCAGAAACGCGGGCGCACACATCCGGCTGAACACCGAAGTACTTCAAGTAGTCGTGGAAGACGGTGCCGTGCAAGGGGTCCTGCTCGCCGATGGGGAACGCGTGCCCGCCCCGATGGTCGCGACGAGCAGCGCCGACCGGGCAGCGATGACCGCGACGGAGTCATCCCGGCTCGACCAGACCAGCCCCGATGTGATCGGCAGCTACGCGGCCTGCCTCACCGAAGCACCCCACTACACCAGCAGCGACCACGACTCGGACATCAACCACTGCGCGCAAACCTTCATCGGACTCGACACCACCGGCGAAGTCCTGCAACACCTCGCCGAACTACGCTCCGGACAACTACCCGCCCCCTGCGGCGTGGTCCGGGTCAACACACTCTGGGACCCAGGACAAGCACCCGAAGGAGGGCACGTCGCCGGTGCGGACTGCGTCTTCCCGGACGGCCTCGACCCCACCTACCTGTCCGGCATCGAACACGGCTACCCGGCCGCGTTCGCCGACATGTGGCGGCAATACGCGCCCAACATCGAACCAAGCCTGCTCGCCCACCGGATCTCCATCGCACCCGACGTCAACCGCACACTCGTGCTCCGCGAAGGCCAGGCCCAGTACCGCGGCCCAGCCAAAGGCTGGTACACCTGCGGCTCAACCACCCATCCCGGAGGCGGAATCCACGGCGCCTGCGGAACAAACGCCGCCCACGTCATACTCGCAGATCTGCGGAAAACCACCACCTGACACCGATCGCCTGCCGCAGCACGGCAGGACTGTGTCGTAGTGCTGCACGCGCCTACAACGAGGTCAGCCCCTTCCCGCTGACGAACTGCGCGATCTGGTCGGCGTGCCGGCGAACTTCCGGGCCGAGGGACTCCAGGCCTGGTTCCGGTATGCGCACGACGGGCAATGTGACGGAGAGGGCGCCGATGACGGCTCGATCCACGATAATCGGCGCTGCTACACCCGCCGCGCCGTCGACGTATTCGGCGGTGCTCGTGGCGAATCCGCGTTTCGTGATCGCTTTCAACTCCGTACGAAGCGAGGCGACGGTTGTGATCGTGTTGTCGGTAAAGCGTGTCCGGTCGATCTGCTTGAGCGGCTCTTCGCCGTATTCGGCGAGGATCGCCTTTCCTGCCGCGCAGGCATGCAAGGGAATCTGGGTGCCGAGCTCATGGATATACCGCAGTCGCTTGGTGCACTCGACCCGGCGCACGTAGGTTGCCGTTCGGTCGACCGGGTCGAGCCTTGCCAGATAAGCGGATTCGCCGAGCTCGTCCACCAGAGCGCGCATGGTCCCTTCGACCGATGTCGTCGTCGATGAAACGGACATCACGTGTGCGGCCAGCTGTACGAGGCGGGGGCCGACCGAGTAATGGCCATCGCGAGACTGGGTCGCGTAACCCTCTTCGGCGAGGGACTGGAGGATGCGATGTGTCGCGCTTCTGCTCAGACCCAACTCCTCGGAGACTCGCCGAACGCTGGGGCCGTGGTCGCTGCCAGCCAGCATGTCCAGCACGACCAACACGCGATTGGTCGATTCAAGAACCATGGTCACCTCATGTGAGTCGGGCGGGACATTCTGGGCTATGCACAGGCACTACCGCGCGGAGTTCCTGCTTGGTTACGGGGGAATTAAATCGGGTGCCGCCGCAGAGGCGCAAGCGTGACACTCGCCCCTCGCTCGCTGGCGGCGTGTGGACTTGTGCGTGCCGGATCGCCGGTAGCTGTCTCGGATCGGCGTGGAAACCGATCGACGTACCTTCTGATGGTTGACACGGCCTTCACGCCGGATCTAGCTTTAATGGGACAATGTCCCGTTGATGGGGACGCAAGAGGAGGGAATCCACCGCATGTCCCACCGAGGAGCCCGGACCGTGTCGGCGGCGGACTACTACCGTGAGGCAGGGTCCTCCGAGGAGTTCGTGTTCACCGGAGGGCAGACCGGGCACAACGCGGATGGAAAGCTGGTGTTGTCATTCGACGAGCTCGATCCGTCGGTTCGACAGGAACTCAAGACCGGCTTCCTGCTGATCGACGCACCCGAGCGGCGGGTCCTTCCGCAAACCTGGCAAGCACTTCAGAACCTCGAGGACACGCTGCGCAAGCGGAACTCGTCCCTTACCCAGGTCGCGCATCTGCGTGTGTTCCTTCGTGACCCCCAGCATTACCGGGGCGTCGTGCGGGTCCTGAGCAGCGTGTTCGGGGACGCTCTTCCGTCTGCGACCATCGTGGGGGCGACTGCTCCCGGCATCGACCCGAGAGTTGACGTCCAGCTCGATGCGGTCGCTCTTCACGGAGATTGCCGACCTTCGCATCGGAGCTTGGACGCGCTGGGGCGGTTGACCACGCCGTTCCCGAATGCGACGGTGGCGGGCTCTCTGGTCTTCACAACCCCGGTGGGTGGAGTCGATCCGGCGACGGGCCTCGCGGTCAACAGCTTCGAGCGGCTCTCCCCGCAGGATGCCGCGAACGGCCGGGCCAACTGTCCCGATCCTTGGAGCGAGGCCGCTGTGGCCGAACACATCGCGTTGTGGCGCAATGTGCGGACGGTGCTGGAAGCTGTTGGCTCCGACTTCAGCCAGCTCATTCGGCAGTGCGGCTGGCTCGGGCAGTCGCTACAAGAATACGCGCCTACCGCGCACATCAGGAAACACATCATTTCCGCACAGAACATTTCGGCGATGAGCGCGTTTCCCATGAGCTGGCTTCCAGGCCGGAACGCAACCAACCTGTTCGGTGTCATCGCCGTCTCCGAATACGGACTCGCTACGGGGGCTGAACGCCACAATTCACCGACCGCGCATGGGGTGGGGCCGTACTACGTACCCGCCAGCCGTACTCGCGATGTCATTTTTCCGGCGGGTGAGGTACCGATCAACACCGAGATCCCCCAGCACATCAACGGGTTCGATGATCTGGAACTCGCCCTCAAGCCACGCCTGAACGGCCGGATCGTCGAAGAGGTCGACAACACCGCGCAGACCCACTTCATCTACGACAAGATCAGCGACACACTGGCAGCGCACGGGGCATCACTCGACGATGTCGTGCACCAGACGGTGTACCTGACGCACCCGTACAAGCTTCCCGCGGTCGAGCGTGTAGCCACGATGTTCTTCGGTCCGACTTTGCCATCCACCACCGTCGTCCCCATCGCCGGTACCTCGCCCTATGCGGAGGCCTCGGTCGAGATCGAGGTCACCGCCGTACGTCCGCATACGCGGGAAGCCTGAAACCAAGCGAAGAAAGGGAGCCCCATGGAATTCCAGGACATCGAAGTCACGACCGACCATGGTGTGATGACCCTCGTGCTGAACCGGCCAGAACGGATGAACGCGATCAGCAAGGCGACAGGGGAAGAGATCCTCGCCGCGCTCACCACCTACCGGGATGATCACGATCTGCGTGCCCTGGTCATCACAGGTGCGGGGGAGAAGGCATTCTGCAGCGGACTGTATGTCACGGAGGCGGCGGAGGACTCGGCCGAGTCCGGCCGGACCGAGGGATACACGATCTTCCGGCCCTGGACGGATCTGATGCAGTCGCTGGAAAAGCCCATCATCTGTGCCGTCAACGGTGCCTGCGTCGGTGGTGGATGGCACCTCGTCGCCGACAGCGACATCGTCATCTGCTCGGAGAACGCGCGATTCATCGACACGCACGTGAACATCGGATTGATCAACGGAGTCGAGGCCGCCGGTCTGGCGTGGAAGATGCCGCTCGGTGTCGTCATGCGCATGGCGCTCGAGGGCAGGGATTTCGTTATCGACGCCGAGGATGCCCATCGCTGGGGGCTGGTCACGGAAGTGACTCCACGAGCAGAGCTCCTTGCCAAGGCGACGCTGATCGCGCGGAATATCGCCGACAAGGCGTCACCGCTCGCCGTTCGGGGAACCAAGCGAGCCGTGCACGGCGCACTCCGTCGTGGCTTCCTCGAGGGCATTCCGTTCGCATGGGAGACTCTCGAAGACATCCAGGACACCGAAGACGTCGCCGAAGGCTAGCCAGCCGAGTTTATCCGTGGCGCGTGGTTTCGACGGATGTCTCATTGTGCGATCATCTTGTTACCTCGCCTGGGTTCGCCGTCGGTCCAGCTCTGGCCGAATTCCAGGGGAACGACCGTGATGGGATCGGCGGTGAGGTTGGCCGCCAGCTGCGCTGGTATGGCGTCCCCGGGTGTGTGGTGGACCGGGATCACGGTTGTCACCCCAAGCCAACGAGCCGCTATAGCGGCGTCGGAAGGTGGTAGTTCCACCACGCGTGCCGCGCCGATCCATAGCCCGCCGACGCCGAGGACGGCGGTGTCCGGTTGGTAGAGCGTTCCCCAGGTTCGCAGGTCGTGGGACAGGGAGGTGTCTCCGCCACAGAACACCCGGGCGCCGTGCTCGGTGGTGAGCAGGA
This sequence comes from Sciscionella sediminilitoris, assembly GCF_000737195.2. Taxonomy (GTDB): domain Bacteria; phylum Actinomycetota; class Actinomycetes; order Mycobacteriales; family Pseudonocardiaceae; genus Sciscionella; species Sciscionella sediminilitoris. The sequence goes on along the minus strand of NZ_JALM01000148.1, from coordinate 5,577 downwards.
ACGACTGCGGCTGGTCCGCGGTGAACTGCCCGTTGGCGGTCATGTCCGACTGGTGCCGGGCCGGCAAGGAGCGCAGCGTCACGTCCCGGTGGCGCACTTGGACGCCGGAGACCGTCGTGGCGATCCGTTCGATCGGTATACCCATGGAACGGGCAGGACCGAGTAGTGCCGTTCCGCATACCAGTAGCGCGTGTCCTGCGTCGACGATCTCCAGCGCCTGACCCCGGTGGTCGAAACCAGCGTGTGTTACGACGACGACATCGACGTCGGCCAGATCAACGGGCCGGAAGGGGCTGTGTGGGAGCCCGGCGTGGATACCCTCACTGCCCCCAAGATAGGGGTCCACGAGGACCCTGGTTCCGCGTTCGGAAGTGATGACATAGCCGGCCCAGCCGACGCGTTGGATTTTTACTGGGGCGAGTGCCTCACCGGCAGTGCGGCCGGCGAGGTGTTCAGTGGTGAACGCGCCGATGCTGTTGAGCAACAGGCTCGTCGCATCGGTATCGAGGACCGCGAAGCCATGCGGCATGTCCTCGTAGAGTTCCAAGTTCACCTCGTTACCCGCGGCCGCGGCTCGTTCGGCGAAGCGGACGGTGTCGTCCCTTAAGCGCTCGGCGGTACCGCAGGCCATCATGAGCGGGGGCAGCCCGGGGCGTATTCCGTTCAGGGGTGAAACCTCGGTCGGATCCGCGGTGCCGAGAAACGCGTCCCGCGCCTGACGTAGTTCTTTGTCCGTGACGATGTCACCGCCGGTGTTCGTGGTGTCGGCCGTGTCGAGGGTGAAGTCGGTGATCGGCGAGACGGCGACCGCTGCCGCGGGCAATGGCTCGTCCCCCGCACGGAGTCGTAGTAGCGCTTGCAGCGTCAGGGTCGCGCCGGCCGAGTGCCCTACGAGCACAATCCGGGTGGCGGGGAAACCCTGTTGCAACAGGGCTTTGTAGGCGGCGAGCGTGTCCTCGAGCGCGGCCGGATACGGGTGTGTCGGCGCGAGTCGGTAGCGCGGCATCAGCACGGGCCATCCGGTGGCGGCGGAGAGTTTGTCGGCGAGCACGGTCACTGGTTCGTTGAATTGGAAACGGCGCCCATGCAGGTACAAGATCACGCCGTCGACGCCGGTGTTCGGAGCCGCAATCCAGTCGCCTGTGAGTTCGCCGGCCCGGAACGGTGCGGTGGCCGTTACTGGCGTGCTGCTCTGGTCTTGTACCAGGTTCATCAGAACCTGCCCGGTGTCGGCGGCGCCGCGCACCTTTTCCAGGATCTCCGTGATCCGCGCGGCGTCGCCCGTGGACAGCGGGTATGTAGTGATCTGCATGGACAGAATTCCTGACCGGTTCGACGAATGTGGCGTTGTTTGTCAGCTATGCACGAACCACGGTGATGTCCCGCGTGGTGGCCGTCTCGGGTAGCTTGACGCGCAGGTGTAGCCGCCCGTGGGTATCCGCGGCGACGTGCTGTGGCGCTGCGCCCGTGCTGTCGATTACGTAGTGCGCGCCTGGGGTGAACGTCCCGGGTGTGGCAATCGTGATGGTTCCCGCGCCGGTGACGGCGAAATGCGTGCCGTCGTGGCGGGCACGGGACAAACTGACGAACCGGTCCTCGGACGGTGTCGCGGTGTCGATGGTGTAGCCCCAGACGGTGAAGTCATGATCGGCCGAGGTGTAGTCGAAGGTGGCCGAGGTCCGTCGCTGTGTCGCGAACGCGGCGTTGGCCTTCGGCAGCAGGTCGTGGGCGTACACGGTGGCGTTGTTGGCGCCATGCACGCCAGGTCGTTTGACGAAGGTGGCCTTGACCCCGGCCGCGTGCACGCCGGGTTCGGCGTACTGGTTCATGTCGTTGCGGGCCAACGTTTCCAGCGTGGCGGCGTCGGGATTGAGCACCGGTGAATACCGTCGACAGTTGGGATCGGAGAGCACCGCCGGGCTGAGGCAGCCGTCGCCGGAACTGGCCACGATCGTGGCGCCTGCGCCGCGGAGGTTGCCGATGAGATCCGCAGGGTTGAATCGCCGCCACTGCTGTAACGCGGTCACACTCGTGCCGTAGCCCTGATCGCGCATGACCCCGAGCGATTCGAACAGCAGCCGTAACGGCAGATCCTTGAGCAGGTCGTAGGCCCCGCTGATCGGCGCGACAAAAGTGAACATGTCCGGGTGACGCAGCGCCTGGAGCCACGCTCCTACCGCGCCGGTGGAGAAGCCAGCGATGCCACGCCCGCCCGCGTCGGTGCGTGTGTTGAACAGGTGTTGGATCAGCGGGATGAACTCGCCGTCCAGGAAGGTCTCGGCCCGCACGGTCTTGGCGGTGGCGAGCGGTATGTGCGGTAGCAGGTCGTCCCTGCCGTTGTTCCACAAGCAGGTCTGGCAAGCGGCGTCCTGTCCGGTGTCCGGCGCGGCGACGAGGAAATGCGCTCGGGTGCGTTGCTTGCCGAAATCTGCCAAATCGGTTTGTAACGCCCCGCCGTCCGGGCCGAGCTTTCCGGTCAGTGCCAGGGTGTGCAGTCGACCGGTCAGCCCCGCGAGAGGCCGCGCCAACGGTGTATCCATGGCGGGAAGTACCGCCCCATGCAGGAAGTACAGTACAGCCGATGGTGCTCCGTTAACGTGGTAATCGGACGGCAGATACACAGTGTTGTGGACCCGCCGCCGCAGCGTAGGACTGGTGAAGTCCACACTGGTCGCACCCTGGCGATGAGGATCCGGTGCGACCGTGACGTGCCACTGGGCGAACGGGGCGGGCAGCGCGGTTGTCGCGGCGGCCGGGACAGTCGAAGCGAACGCCGGAACCGACATGAGCCCGACCACGGTGTATACGGCGATGGCCGACGCAACGATGGTCCGTAGTTTCATCCTGGCTGTCTCCGTCGTTTCGGCCGGTTGTCCTGATCGGTGCGGCACCGTCACCAACCGATCGCGGCGACGATGGCGAGGTACGAACATCTCAGGGACGCTTCTTCCACCGCGTAGTGTGTGTCGTCTAGTAGACGGGAACCAGTGGCCGAACCTTCCTAGTAACGTCGGTTACCAGGCTCGACGGGAGTGCATGTGGTCATCGAAGATACTCAGCGCAGACAGGAACTCGCCGCCTTCCTGCGAGCACGACGTATTGCGATAAGTCCAGCTGCAGCAGGCTTTCCCACCACCGGCCGCCGCCGCACGCCCGGGCTGCGCCGAGAAGAAGTGGCCGAGCTGGCCGAGATCAGCACGACCCTCTACACCTGGCTCGAACAGGCCCGCCCGGTGCCCATCTCAGAGTCCGCGCTCACCCGTGTCGCCGCGGCACTCGCGTGTGCCGAAGAGGAAACACAACTGGTCCTCACACTGCTCAGCGGCCGCGGGCCGGCATCCGCGGAACGCCAGGATGCCGACCACGCACCCGCGGGACTGGTGAATTTGGTGGCTCTCCACGATCCGGCCCCGGCTTGGCTGATCGGGCCGCAGTGGGAATGCTTCGGGCAGAACGAGAGCGCGCGCCTGGTATTCGGTGACTGGGGCGCACGCGACCTCGCTGATCGAGGACTGCTCACGCTCATGTTCACCGATCCATTCATCCGGCGACTATTCCGGGATTGGCAGGTTCAAGCCCAGCGGGTACTAGCGGAGTTCCGGCTGAGCACAGCCCTGCACTCCGGCGATGCCGCCCTCAGCACCATGGTGAACCGTCTCCTCGACACGAGCCCCGAGTTCCGCGAATGGTGGCAACCATATCCCGCGCGAACCCGCACCGAAGCCATCACCACCCTCGATCACCCTGAATTGGGCACCCTCGTGTTCCAACATGTACCCCTGCGAACCCAGGACGGTTCAGGTGTCCGTGCCAGCTTCCTCATCCCAGCCGACGAAGCCACCACCAACACATTGCGATCGACAGGAATCCGGCCACAGATCACTCCTCCACGGAAGGCGTCGCCAGCCCGGCGAAGACTCGATACACGAACAGAAGAACCACACCAGCCCCGCAACCTCACCGGAAGGTGAACCGTCGACCAGAGCACAACCACGGCCATAGTAACCATCCCGGCCAGCCGGGATTGTCCCTGGAACGGTGGATCGCACCCATGAGGACCTGAGACAGGCGATCGTGCCCTGGATCGAGACGAAATACCACCGCAAACGCCGACAACGAAGCCTCGGCACACTCACCCCGATCGAGTTTGAGACCATCTACACGGCCACATCAGCGGTCTGAGACCGGTCAACCCCGGTGACAACTGAAGTCTGGGCAGGCCGCCCGCGCGGCGCGCGGGCGGCCTGCCGGGACTGTCAAGGTTTTCTTGACACACCCTTCTGCAAGGAGCTCTGAGTCTCGCTTCGAGGTTAGAGTGGAGGGATGGCGCGTTGGGAACCGAACCCGCGGGATCGATTGGTGCATACCGCGCTCGAGTTGTTTTCCGAGCAGGGGTACGAGAAGACGACGGTGGTGGAGATCGCGGAGCGTGCCGGGTTGACCAAGAGCACGTTCTTCCGGCATTTCCCAGACAAGCGGGAAGTGTTGTTCACGGGGCAGGACGAGTTGGTTGAGCTGCTGAAGAGGGGGATCGCCGAGTCTCCTGAGCCTGTGGTGGTGCTGGATGCGGTGGCTGCGGCACTGAACAGGGTGGCTGAGGCGTTCACCGAGGATCGGCGTGCTTACGGTCCGCAACGGCGTGCGGTCCTTGCGGACAACGCTGAGCTGCGAGAGCGCGATGCGCTCAAAGAAGCTGTTCTCAGTACCGTGATGCGGGATGCGTTGTGCGAGCGGGGTCTGCCCGAGTTCACCGCGCGTCTCGCGGGTGAACTCGGGCTGTTCGCGTTGCGGCGCGCGTATGAGCAGTGGCTGGAGCCAGAGGGGGACCGGCCGTTCGCTGCGGTCGTAGCGGACGCTGTCGGCGAGGTCCGCGCGGGCTTGGCGGACCTCGGTACCTGAGCAGTGCCACCTTGGACGAATGCCAGTGCGTTGAGTGCTGTACTCGTGACAGGTGTCTTGGTGGTTTGGTCGATGAGTGGTGTGGGCGTTGGCCGTGCTTCCTGGTGGTCTGGATGCGACAGCTGATCTGGTCGATACCGAAACGGCCGGGGCGGCGCTTGAGCTGGGGGTAGCACCGGAGCGGATCAGTCCCGGCGGCACCGATACGGGGATATTGAGCGAGATCATGTCGGCGCAGAACGTCGAGCATCAGCTTCTGGAACACACACCGATGAAACGCGTCGGCCATCCAGAAGAAGTCGCGAAGGCAGTCGCGTTCCTCGCCTTCGACGCCACCAACACCACCGGAGCCGAGTTACTCGTCAACGGTGGCTACACACAACTCTAGGAATTGCTATCACCCAGGAAACCAGGCAGACGGGGACGGAGCGGCTCCGTCTGTCTGCCCGGTATTCCCAGCGCCGATGATCACGAGGCGCTGCGCAGGTAGCGGACGACCGAGGACGACCCGCGGGTAGTTTACGGCGCCGGGTTCAGGATGAAGTTCCGGAGCAGTGTGCTCACCTCGTGTTTGGCTTCCAGGGTGATTCCGTGCCGCATGCCGGGTAGTACCTCGAGGCGGGCGTGGGGGATGGCTTCGAGGATTTGTTGTCCGTATTCGGGTTTGCCGAGTGGATC
>NZ_JALM01000147.1 GCF_000737195.2 Sciscionella sediminilitoris | reverse complement strand
TTGCTTGATACGGCACTAGCGTGGCCCGGCACGGACTAACCGTGCCGCCAGTTGCAGTGCCAGGCGATCGTCTGCGCTGTCGAGGTCTACGTCGAGCAGGTCGGTGATCCGGGTCAGGCGTTGCAGCACCGTGTTGCGGTGGATACCGAGCGCAGCGCTCGCCGCAGTCGCGGAGCACCGATTCTCCAGATACGCCCCGAGCGTTGCCAGCATTTGGCCGGAGGCGTCTACGTCGTGAAGGGGATCCAGCAGCGACGAACCAGCTTCCCGGAGTGCGTCGTCGCCGAGCCAGCCAAGCAGCAGACGGCGCACACTCGTCGGATCCGAGTGCTCGACTGCAGCCGGTTCGATCCGAGACCGGGCCATCAGGCAGGCGGCCTCCGCATCTCGGATCGACTGGCCGATGCCTCCGGGTCCAGGGCGACTCAGGCCCACCCCCGCACACAACCGGGCGGTCGGGAAGTCGTCGTCAATGGCTCGGAGGCAGGCGGTGACCTGCGCCACCGTCGCCTGGACGGCTGAGGCGCCCGGCTGAAATTCGGTGGACCGCCATCCCACCCAGCCGGTCGGCCGCTCGACGAAACGTAGCGTAAGGCCCGCGTCGGCGAGGGCCGACTCCAGTGCAGCAGCGGATACCGTGCCTTGCTCACCCCGTTGGGCGACCGACACCGCCGTGTGCCACCCAGAGAGTCGCCATCCCAGAGCGGTCGCCCGTTCCACTGTCTCACGGGAAGGTTCGCCGGGATTCTCCAGGATCTCGGTCAGCAGCAGTGCGCGTTCACGACCAGCTCGCTCGGTGGTCAGGGACCGGCTGACGATCTCCATCGCGAACGGCCAGGCGGCCAGCGCGAGGCACTGCCGCACGGTCTCCAACCTGTCCTCCCCGCCCGTGTCGATGCGAGCGGCGAGCCACAGATTGGTACCGGCCCCCTCGGCAGGGATCGGCTGGACAACGGCGACCACGTCCTTCCCCAGATCCGCCGTGCGAGGAACCGGGCGGCCACGGCCGAGGACCCCGAGGAGCGCCGTCGTGGGCGTCGCGTGCTCCAGGATCTCGTCGCCGCGGACCACCCGAGCAGACGGGTCGATGACGGCGACCGGGCACCCGAGCAGCGACCGTAGGGTCGTCAGCAGCTCGCTAGGCGGTCTTCCCGGCTCCGATAGTGACTGGAGCAGCAACCGCACCGTTTTCGCGGTGCTGAGCTGAGGCGCTCGGGCGTAGCGGTCGAGCTCGGCCACTCCGTCGTGCGTAGTGAAGCCATCCACCAGCACGATGGGCAGGCCGAGCCGATCCCCCAGCCGACGCAGCGTGATCGGTGCCACCACGCCGCGCTGGCTGAACACTACTGCGGCATGACGAGCCGCCGCAGACGACCGAGCTGCGATCTCGGCCGCGATCTCGGAAGCCAGGATGCCACCGTCGGCGAATACCACAACGGAACCAGCCGGCTCGTGACGGAGCATGTCAAGCGTCGTTCCCCGGACAACGGACCGTACTGTGCGGTTAAGGCCTTCGGCGCCGCCAACGACTTCGACCCCGGTCAGGATGTCCGTCGCGAGCAGGTGCCCAACCGTTACTGCCATGACCCGTCCTAAATCAGGCAAACTGCTGTGCCGACTCCGGTGTGTCTTGTACGGTCAACAACGGCCCCACAGCCTTTACCTGCACCCTCGCACACCTGCCGGGCATGTAGCCCAGTGGTACCTCGGTGAGCGCGGTGACCCGGACCGCAGTGGCGTCGGCACCGGCGCGCACCGCTTCGAGCTCGGCATCGCGACGCGCCTGGGCCAAGCAGTCGTCCCGGCTGCTGTCGTCGTAGCGGTAAGTTCGGTCGACGGTGCCGGATGCCTCGGCGATGGCTGCCCCGATGGCATTTGCCACGGCTCCGTGCGGGGGCCGCACGACTTGCGTGACGCCGGGAATCGAGTCCGGCACAACATGGGCGCCACCGCCCACGGCCACCAACGGGAGATTGGCACGGGAGGCCTTGATCCGGTCGGCTAGCACTCGGAGTCGTTCATCGCTGACGGCAAGGATCGACGCGGCGGTGGCCGGATCGATATCCGTGCAGCGGTCGGGCTGCGGAACTGTCGTTCGTCCGCAGATGGCCGACACGTCGGTCAAGGTGAGCACATCGCCGCCGAATCCGCGGGCCATAGTGGTGATTCGATGCCCGACGCTGTCCGGGCCGACACGCACCGGCTCGCTGGGCTCCACGATGCTGCCCCCACCCAGCCCGACGGCGAGCAGGTCCGGCATGCGGTAGTTCGTCCGGACCCCACCGATCTCGACGGCGAAGGCAGACTCCCGTGGGAAACTGCCGACAAGCATCCCGACATCGGTTGACGTGCCGCCGACGTCCATGACGATCGCGTCGTCGAGCCCGGACAGGAATGCTGCGCCTCGCATCGAGTTCGTCGGGCCAGATCCCAGCGTGAGCACCGGGCGGCGGACGGCTTCGTCAGCGGCGAGCAAAGTACCGTCGTTCTGCGTCAGGTACACATCGGTGCCCACACCACGGCGCGCAAGAGACTGCTCCAGACCCTCAACGACCGTCCGCCCGATACGGGTCAGCGCCGCGTTGAGGACTGCTGAGTTCTCGCGTTCAAGCAGCCCGAGCCCGCCGACCTCGTGTCCGACGGTGACCGGAACGTCCGGTCCAAGTACCTCGGTGACAATCCTCAGGGCTTCCTGCTCGTGCTCCGGGTTGGCGGGCGAGTTCAGTCCGGTGATCGCGACGGCCGCAACTGTGTCGCGGCAGTCGAGGGCGAAGCGCCGGATGGCGTCGCGGTCCAAATCCACCAAGGGGTCGCCCTGGAACTCGTGCCCACCACGGACGATCGCGACGTGCCCGACGACGAGGTCGGCAAGATCTTGCGGCCAACTCGCCAGCGGCGAGATCGACAGCGTGGCCGGCGCGGCGACCCGCAGTACACCGACCCGCGCCAGCCCGGACCGGCCAATTATCGCGTTGACCGGGTGGGTCGTGCCCAACATGACCTGGCGGACCGCGTCGGCTCCGCAGGTCGACAGGACCTTGCGCAGTGCTGTGTCGATTCCGTCGAACAGATCGTCGGTGGTCGCTGTCTTGTGCCAGTCGACGACCGTCCCGTCCGGCGACACCACCACGGCGTCGGTGTTGGTGCCGCCGACATCGATACCGATCCTCAGGTCGTTCACGAATTTCCTCCGACGGGAATGTGGTCAAGGTCGTAGCCAAATGCGCGAGGGCCGGTGAGAGCCAGCCCATCCGGCTCGAGCCATCGTTCGTGCACCGCGATCCCGATGACACGCAGTCGCTGCCCGTAGGCGAGCATCTCGGTGGTAACCGGGGTACTGGTCTCCGTGTCCAGCAGTGTGATCAGATCTGGCACGGTCACGATGGGGACGCCGTCCTCGACGGCGATCAGATTCTCGTTCTGGATCTCGATCCGCAGCAGGCGGTCCGGGTCGTCGAGATGGGACAGCACCACGGTGCCTCGGGCGAACCCGTCGACGGTGCGCCGCTCAACGTCGACCACCACGCCCGCGAATACTTCGCGCCCGTCCGCAAAGCCGAGGAAGTCTTCCAGTGCATCGTCGGTACCGGACTCGGCGACGACGCGGAGTCGCTTGCCGAGCTCGAGGCAGTAACTGACTGAACCGAGCGCCGCGGCGCTGGCCACCTCGGCCGTGGCCAGCGGGTAGGCACAGAGCACTGCGACCATGCCCATATTCATCACATTCGTACGGGTGAACAGCTCCGCGGTAGCGTTGTTGACGCTCTGGACGATCACGTCGTTGCCCCGGACATCGGCCAGCGCGACTGGGGACACGCTGTGTCCGGCTAGGGTCAGCAACGTCATCTCAATCTGCGGGAACGCCCGCCGCATCGCATCTGCGTCAACACAGGGCAGACCCGCATGCGCCGCCGCAGCCAGCGGGAACAAGGTATTCATCCCACCGACCTCGATCGGCATGACCGCTGCTCCGGGCCTGCCGAGCAGGCCCGCCATTGAGTCCAGAACCCGCGGCACTTCATCGCCGTTGGGGAACTGTTCGATGATCGCCGTGGGCGCGCCGACCATACCGACGCTGAGCACGAGTCCTTCGGGGTCCAGCTCGTCCGGGTCGACCAGCGGGATCGGTCCGTGTCGCCGGATCGCTTCCCTCAGCATGATCTTCGCTATCCAAGGATCGCCGCCCCCACCCGCGCCGAGGACGACGGCGCCGAGCGCCAGGTCTTCGATGTCGTCCTCGGTGATGTGTTTCATCCTCACGTCCTCTTCTCCGGTTCTCGACTATGGCCGGCTGGCGCGATGGTTGCCGGGATGGCGGTCATCAGCGGGAGCCCGGTCAGCTCGTCGACGTTTGTTTCATCGCTGGTCAGGGCTCCAACATTGTGGTTCGTGAAGCCGTGTGGGACAGATATCGTGCCGTGGGTGAGCCGGTCGTCCACCCGGGCAGTGAGCGTGAGCTCGCCGTGCTCGGTCCGGACGCGGACGTACTGGCCGTCCTCGACGCCGTTCCTCGCAGCATCGTCTGGATGGAGGTCGACCGTCGGGCGGTCGGGTCGTCGCGCGCCCGTGCCGTCTGCCAGCTGCGAGTTCAAGTGATGTCGCTGTCGCCGTGAGATCAGCCGCAGCCCAGTCTCCCGGCTGTCTGCCTCGGTGAGTGCCGCCAACTGGGCGGCGAACTCGGCGTTTCCGAGTCGCCATCGCCCGCCGGGCAGCTTGTTCTCCACCCACCCGTGGATTCGGTGATCCGACACCCCGTCGGGCTGGGCGAGGAATTGGTCGAAATCTCCCCCCGCGGCTTCGACGTATGCGCGGGCAAGGCGCTCCTCGGTCATCTCGTCGGGGTCCGCCCCGCCGGGGAGCACCTGGTGGCCGAGTGCCGCGCCGAGAGCGGCCATCTGCCACCAGGTCGGTCTGCGGTCGGCGCCGGCGGGCAGCACCGCGGGAGTGTACTGGTTGGCAACGCTGGAGTGCAGGAAGTCCAGAGGCCAGATGTCGGCCCTCTCGAGCTGGCCGGTCGACGGCATGAGGTGGGTCGCGTGTCGGGTTACCGCGGTCCCGACGACGTCCGAAACGGCGAGGACTCGGAGCGTGCTGAAAGCCCTCGCCAGCCGCTCGGGCTGAGGGATCGCTGTCAGCGGGTTGCCGCCGACCACGACGAGCGCCTTCAGGTTGCCGGACTCGATCTCGGACGCCAGCGCGGTACACGGGAACTCGCCCCAGCGCGCAGGTAGCTCCGGTCGGCTGCGCGGCCCCGGCCCTGGGGTGCCGTCCATGGCCGGCCACTCCTGCGTGTGCAGTTTCCTCAGATATCCCGGGTTGAAGAACATGCCGCCCGGGCGGTCGTGGGACTGAGTGATGATGTTGAGCGCCCAGATCAACCACATGCACACGTTCGCCGACGCCTGAAAGGTGAGACCCGTACTCTCCTTAACGGCGATGCGGCCCGCTCGGCGGATCTGATCGAGCAGCTCGGTGAGCTGTGACTCGGCTAATCCGGTGAGCCGAGTGGTCCGGGTCAGGTCGTACGGGGCGACGGCGCCGGCCAGGATGTCGATACCGGAGGCTCGGCGGGACAGATACTCGTGATCGGCGCCTTGCGTGAGCAGTTCACGCACAAGGTAGGCGAGCAGCGCGTAGTCGGTCCCGGCCCGGATGGGCAGGTGCCGGGTGGCCAGGTCAGCGGTCTCGGTGCGCCGTGGGTCGACGACCCACAGCTGCCCCTGGCCTGCCCAGCGCCGCAGCTGATCGACGGGCATCCCGAGGAAGTAGCCATGCCCATGCGAGATAACGGGGTTTCCCCCGAGCCAGAGCACCAGTTCGGCGTCTGGATCTGGGCCCGGTAGCAGCATCGGGTGGCCGGCGATCGATTCGGCAGCCAGCAGCACTGACGGCGAATCGATCGTGAGCGTGCTGTATCGGCTGGCCGTGCCCATGGCCGCGACCAGTGCTCCTGCAGTTGGGAAGCCGAGGCTGTCCAGCATCCCGGCCGTGCCGAAGAAGAAGCCGACTGCGTCCGGCCCGTCGGTCTCGGCGATCGAACGAAGCCGGAATGCAAGGTCGTCGACGAGGACGGGCCAGGTCGTCTCTTGTAGCGCCCCGCCCGCTCGGCACCTCGGCCGGTCCAGCCGGTCGGGATGCGCGTGAAAATCGCCGAGCGCCCTACCCTTGGGACAGGTGTAGCCGCGCCCGGACGGGCTGCGGGGGTTACCCCGGATCTTCCCGACCCGGCCGTCCTCGACGTCCACGAGAATCCCACAGAAGCTGCCGCAGAACCTGCAAAAGCTCGTCACCTCGGTCATCGCTCCTCCAATCAGACGTCGAGCAGAAGCTCAGGGCTTAGCGACCGGGAGACGCAGGGGTACAGAGTTCCACCGGCACCCCCGATGTCGTCGCGATGGTCGGGGTCTCCGCCGAGCAAGCCGACGCCGCAGGTCCCGCAGACCCCCTCCCGGCAGCCCCCGGTCACCGGCAGGCCCGCGCGCTGCAGTGCGTCCAGGATGCTGACGCCCACCTCGACCCTGACCCGGCGATCGGAGCGAGCACAGACCACGTCAAACGCTGTGTCGGGTGCGAAGACACGGTGCCGCGGACGGAACCGCTCGACGTGCACGGAGACGCCCTCCCGCGTCCCGAATCCGGCCTCGACCGCCTCCAGCATTGGGCCCGGGCCACACGCGTAGACCTGCGTCCCCGGACCGACCGGACCTACCAGATCGGCCAGGTCAGGAGGCTCGCCGCTGTGCGTCCGCAGAGCGCCGCCTGCTAACGCAGCAAGCTCCTCGCGGAACGGCATGGACTCCGAGGAACGACCGGTGTACACGACCCGCAGACGCGCCCTGCCCGCCGCCGCCTGGACCATCGGCAGAATCGGGGTGACACCGATGCCGCCCGCGACGAACACGTACTCCGGCGCCTGGACCAGCGGGAAGTTGTTGCGGGGGGAGGAAATCGTCAGTTCCTGGCCGACCCGCAGAAACTCGTGGACGTACTCGGAGCCACCCCGGCTTGTGCGCTCACGACGCACTGCGATGCGGTACCGGCTCGGATCGGCCGGGTCGCCGCACAGTGAGTAGTGTCGCGTCAGCCAGTTGGGCAGGGTTAGCTCGACGTGCGCTCCCGGGTCCCACCCAGGAAGCTCCGCGCCGGTCACATTCCGGAAGGACACGGCCACGACGCCGTCGGCGACGGCATCGATGTAGTCCACCCGGACACGAAGAGGCTCCATCAGTAAAGTTCCTTGTAACCCTCGGCGGCTCCCGTGTCGATTAGATCTGCCGTCACGCCATCCATCGCCAGCTGGTCGGCAACAATCTCGCCCAGGGTCGGCACCTCGGCGGCGAGCGCGTGGCTGTCCGTCTGCCACAGCCGCGCCCGCAAGACCGCACGGCCACAATGGATGTAGGCCTCGACCACGTCGACGACCACGGCGAGGGTCGGCTGTTTACCCTCGATCTCCATCCGAGCGAGCACGTCAGGGTTGTCGGTGAGGTAGCCGCGCCCGTTGACCCGCAGCGTCTCGCGGTGCCCCGGCACCAGGAAGATCAGCCCGAGAGCCGGGTTGACGGCAAGGTTGCGGTAGGAGTCGATCAGCTTATTGCCCCGGCGATCAGGGATGGCGACTGTCCAGTCGTCGAGCACCTTGACAAAGCCTGGGTTGTCGCCTCGAGGCGAGCAGTCCGCGCTCTCGCCATCGGTCGTCGCCATACATACGAACGGCGAGTGTGCGATGAACCGGCGCAGGTTGCGATCCAGCCGGTCAGTCACCTTGGCCACGGTGAGTTCGTCCGGCTCCCCAACCAGCTCCCGGACCTGATCGAGTGTCAATGCGCGCGGCCGGGGTGTGTAGACCCCAGTCTGGCCTGTACGCGTATCGGGCATTCGGGACGCTCCTTCGAACACGACGTCGTGTTACCGACCACTCTGCGCCGGCTCAAGGCACCACTCGAGAGGCAAAGTGCCCTGCCCTGCCTTCGGGACAGTGCGAAGTGCCTATCCGTCCGCCGCAGGGGGCACTCGCGATGTGTGCCCACCTACGCGGGTGCCTCGCCGCACACAGAGGAGGGGCATCCACGGGTAGCATCTGGTGCGGTATTGCCGGTCGGCGCGGTCAGGGCACCGCGGGGAATGTTGGCCTCGCAGTGGCGTGGGAGGCGAGGCGGTCGCGTGCCACCCTGTATGCGACCGAGACGGTGTCGGTGCCGGATCGCTGGGCGGTGTCGAGGATCTCGACGGTGGTTGCCGCGATCGTCTCGATCCGGTCCTCGATCGTATCGTCCGAGCCGCGGACCTCGGCCTCAGCGACGATCACACCGCCGGCGTTGGCGACGAAGTCGGGCACGTAAACGACTCCGCGCTCCTGCAGAACGGCGGCCTGCGCATCGTGCTCGAGCGGGTTGTTCGCTCCGGGGACGATCACGCCGGTCCGCAGGTGGTCGATCACGTCCGGAGTCAGGACGCCGCCAGCCGCGCACGGGCACAGCACGTCGACATCTGCCGTGAGAATGTCCTGAATCGCGACCGGCACCGCGCCGGCGACGTCACGAGCCTCCGTCGTACGACGGTCGTCGATGTCGGCGACGAGCACCTCGGCTCCCGCCTCACGGAGGAACATCACCAGCGCGCGGCCGACTTTCCCAAGTCCCTGAACCGCGATTCGGCGGCCGGCCAGGTCACCAGCGCCGGTCCAGCGCAACGTTTCGACGACCGCGCGGAAGACACCTCGGGCGGTCGACGGCGACGGGTCCCGCCGACAGGACACGACCGGCACGTGCTTGGCCAGGACGTCCATGTCGGCAGCGTCGGTGCCCATGTCCGCCCCCGGGATGTATCGGCCGCCCATCGAGGCGATGTGCTTGGCAAGCACGGGCAGAAACCGTGCCTTGTTCTCGGCGGTGGGTTCGGCGTTAATCACACTCTTCCCCCCGCCGAGATTCAGCCCGGCCAGCGCGGACTTGTAGGTCATCGCGCGGGCAAGGGCCATCGCGTCCCGGGCGGCGTCCTCGTGAGTCGGGTAGGGGCGCATCCGGACGCCGCCCAGCGACGGGCCCATGGTGGTGTCGTGGATGGCGACGATGGATCCGATGTCGGACATCGCGTCGCGGACGATGTTGACCTGCTCGAAATCACCGGCGACAAGTTCGTCCAAGAAAGTAGCCATCACGGTCTCCTAAGGGGGAGCGGCAGGGCGCCGCTCGAACGAGTTGTCAAGGGGCTGAGCGACTTTGGCCGGCTGTGGCGCACCGGTCCGCCGCCCGGGTACGGGGCACCTCACCGGATACCCGCGCGTTATAAGTCCCGCTCACGACGTGCGGGGCATGACTGTGAAAGTTCTCTTGACGTAGGTCACGTCGCTGACCGACGGGGTCGAGGCCGTCGGTCGGCTCGCTACGGTTAGACCGTGCGGACCGACTCCATCTTCGAGAACAACTCGGTAATCCGAGTACGGAAGCGCTCGACGTTGGCGAGCTTGATCTCTTCGTAGCCCCGGACCAGGTCAGAGCTTTCAACGAGCTCCAGCATCTGGCTAGCGGTCCGCGGGTCGAGGTGCTCGCACGCGGCGCGTACCGCACGCTGGTACTCCCTGATCAGTTCGCGTTCCACCTTGCGGACCTTGGCGTATCCGAACGGGTCGAGCGGGGTGCCGCGGAGCCGCCGGGCGGCGCACAGCGCCTTGAAGGCAGGGCCGGATATCCATCGCCCCAGCTTGATCTTGCGCCGCATTCCCATGGCTCGCAGAAGCGGCGGATGCAGCATCACCGACACCTTGGCGTCCGGACCGTAGGCGGCCTCGCGCCGTGCGGTCTCTGCCGGGTCCAGGTGCAGTCGAGCCACCTCATATTCGTCCTTGTAGGCCATGAGCTTGTGCAGCCCGCGGGCGTATGCGTCGCCGATGCGGAATCCATGCTGATCGCCGGCCCGCTCGATAGCGATCGCGGTGATGCGCCGGACCTCCTCGGCGTAGCGCTCGGCGTACGCGCGGTCCTGGAAGCCGGTCAGGTCGGCGATGCGCTGGGCGAGTGTTCGCTCGAGCTGTTCATCGCATGGAGCGATGCCCTGCGCGGTCGCGGCCGAGTCCGAGTCGACGTCCACAACGGCCCGTTGGGGCGCCGTCAGGGAAGTGACGACAGCATCGTGGTCGACCGCCGCGGCACGCCCCCAGCGGAACGCGGTGAGGGTCATCTCGACGGCGGCTCCGTTGATCCGGATCGCCTCCTCGATCGCCTCCAGCGAGACAGGGAGGACGCCGTGCTGGAACGCCGCCCCGACCAGGACCATGTTGGCCGGCATGTGGTCGCCGAACAGCTGCTCGGCGATCCACTGCGCGTTCACCTGGAGCATGTCGTCGGCCCGGGTCGACGCGCCGATGCGCTCAATGGCGTCCTCGGTGGACCCCGGCAGGACAACCCTGTTAGTGACCATCGCCGCTGTCGGGACCAGGGAGGTATTGAGGACCGCGATCGTGTGGCCGGGGCGCGCCACCGAGAGGTTCGCCTCGGTGGATGCGCCGACAATGTCCATGCCGATGATTGCGTCGGCCGTGCCCTTCGAGGCCCGCGGGATGCCGTTAATCGGCTGCTTGGCGATCCGGATGTCGGAGATCACCGGGCCACCCTTCTGCGCCAGGCCCACCTGCTCGAGGCCGCTCGCGAATTGCCCGTCGAGGTGGGCGGCCATCTGCAGGATCTGGGAGGCGGTGACGACACCTGTTCCGCCGATACCCGGCATACGTAGCAGTGTGCTGTCGCCGTCGAACCGCGGAACCGGCTCGGTCAGGGCGACGGGGAGGTCCGGGATTGTGCGGGGGGCGACGGTTCCGGGCTCGACCAGTAGGAACGACGGGCAGTCACCCTTGAGGCAGGTGAAGTCGGAGTTGCACGACGACTGGTGGATTTGGGTCTTGCGGCCGAACTCTGTCTCGACCGGCTGCACGGACAGGCAGGTCGAGACGTCCCCACAGTCACCGCAACCCTCGCACACCCGCTCGTTGATCACGACCCGCTCGGGAGGAGTCGGGAGCTTGCCGCGTTTGCGCAGCCGCCGTTCCTCGGCGGCGCAGCGGTCGTCGTGGATCAGTACGGTGACGCCGTCGACGGCCTTGAGCTCGCGCTCAGACTCGGTAAAGCGGTCGCGGTGGCGCACCGTGGCGATCGGGTCAAGCTTGACGCCTCGGTAGTTGGACAGCTCGTCGGTGGTGACGATGATGCGTCGGACGCCCTCGATCGCGAGCTCACGCACGATCGACGGCACATCCAGGCGGCCTTCGGCACGCTGACCTCCGGTCATGGCCACGGCATCGTTGTAGAGCAGCTTGTAGGTCATAGACACCCCGGCGGCGACGGCCGCACGGATCGCCAGCGACCCGGAGTGGTGATACGTGCCGTCCCCGAGGTTCTGCACCAGGTGCTTGTCGTCGGTGAACGGCGCGATCCCGATCCACTGCGCGCCCTCACCGCCCATCTGGGTCATCCCGATCTGGCGACCCCGGTGGTCCCCGTCCAGCGCCACCATGATGTGACAGCCGATCCCAACACCGACGAGCGTGTCGTCGTCGGTGCGTGTGGAGGTGTTGTGCGGGCAGCCGGAGCAGAAGTAGGGAATGCGGCTGCCGAGGTCACCCGAGCCGCTCCCAGGCCTGATGGTGCGCAGTGCGATTCGTGACGGGCGCGGCGGGCGGACAGCGTCGAGGCACCGAACGGCTCGCTCGGCGATGCGACCGTCGCGGGCCAAGGCGCCGATTCTCGCTACGATCGCCTGCGCGACGTCCTCGCCGGTCAGTTGACCGCGGGCGGTCAGCAGCGGACGACCGTCGGGGCCACGCCGCCCAACGACTCGGGGTACCTTCGCCTGCCCGAACAGGGCCTGCTTCAGGTGGCCTTCGAGGAACGCGACCTTGTCCTCGACCACGAGCACCTCGTCCAGGTCCGCGGTCATCGACACCAGCGTGTCGTGGTCGACCGGGAACGGCATCGCAAGACGTATCAGCCGCACTCCGAGTGCGTCCAGATCGACTTGCGACAGCCCGAGATCGTCGAGCGCACGTTGTACCGTCGCATAGCCGGTCCCCGATGCCAGGATCCCTAGCTTCGGGTCGCGCGCATCGAAGGTCACGCGGTTGAGACCAGTGTCGCGTGCGTACTGCTTGGCCAGGTCCAGTCGGCGGGTCAGCATGTCGAACTCCGCGTCGAGCGCCGCGGGCCCCACCAGAGTCGGAGCTGCGGGCCGTTTGTCGTGCGGGGGGTAGGGGACCCCGAGGGCATCCGGACGCAGCGCTTCCAGATCGATCGTCGCCGAGGCGTCAGCGATATCAGCGATCATTTTCAGGCCGGTCCACAGCCCGGTCGCCCGCGAGAGCGCCACCGCATGCAGGCCGAACTCGATGACCTCCGCGACGGAGCCCGGAGCAAGCAGCGGCAGGGACAGGCTCTGTGCCATGGGCTCGCACGAGCTCGGAACGGTCGACGACTTGCTTGCGGGGTCATCACCGATGATCGCGACAGCGCCACCGAGCCGAGCCGTTCCAGCGAGTGTGCCGTGTCGGATCGCGTCCGCGGCGCGATCCAGACCGGGGTTCTTGCCGTACCAGAACCCGACGACGCCGTCGTGACGACGGCCCGGCACGGCATCAAGCAACTGCGTGCCCGCGACGGCCGTCGCGGCGAGCTCCTCGTTCACGCCTGCCTGGAAAACGACCCCGGCATCATCGAGGTGCCGACGGGCCCGCCGCATCTCGCTATCCAGCCCGCCGAGGGGCGAACCCTGATACCCAGAGACGAAGACTCGGGTGTCCAGGCCCCGCTCGATGTCGATGCGCCGCTGGTCGAGGGTAAGCCTCACCAGCGCCTGGATCCCCGTGACGAGCGCGCGCCCGCGCGTCGCGACGTACTTATCGTCGAGCGAGACGGTTCCGGTGATCGATCCCGGCATGCTGGGCCCCTCCTCGGGTCGGCAGCTGTCGAGAGAATCAGAACCAAATTACTCCACATCACACAACTCAGTCGCAGGATGTACTGGAGAACTCTACAATTATTGCAGCATCTGACCCATCTGGCGATGAAAGTTTGCGTGATGACGAAGGTAGACATGGACGCGATCGACGAGGAGTTGCTCGCGCTCCTCGTCGACGATGGGCGGCGGACCTTCTCCGACATGGCGCAGCAGGTAGGCCTGTCGGTCGGCGCCGTCAAGCGGCGAGTCGACCGCCTGCGAGGGGCTGGGGTGATCCAGGGCTTCACCGCGCGACTCGACCCCGCCGCGATCGGCTGGAAGGTCGAGGCCTTCACCGAAGTTCGGTACGTCGGGAGCACCCGTGTGGGCGACATCGTCGGAACAGCCAGCACCCTCCCCGAAGTGCAGGCGGTCTACACCATCGCGGGGGACCCAGACGCGCTCGTACAGGTACGCGTGCGCGACCTCGAGCATCTACAGGAAGTCGTCGACCGTTTGCGGCGCAGCGGCCAGGTTACGGGGACCAAGACTCTAATGGTGCTCGGTCGATGGGTTCGAGGCTGAGCACGACGGCCCGGACGGGCACCGCGGGCTCCGAGGCGACGGTCGCCGAACCACGCTTCCAGGTCGACGTCCGAGTGCGTGGACGGGCCTTGCCGAATGCCTCGCGCTTGCCGGTCAGCCGTGCGTGATCGACCCGCGCACGGCTCGTGCCCGCCTCCCTCCTCAGCGAGCGTCAAGGCCGTCAGCCGACCTCCGGCGAGACCGGGACCCACGCCGGCGAGAATCGAGCAGCACGGAAAGGCGGTCGAGCTCCGCACGGTCACTGTCATTCATGTGACGCCGAACCGCTGTCGTTTGACCGTCGGTCCACAACTGCCGTCCGAGCACCACGGAATCCGCCAGGTTGGTGCGGACGGTCCCTCGGTCACCTGTTCGCACGTACCTGGCGGGCCGCAGGCCAGACGCCCGCCGATCCGCCAACTCCGCTCGGAACGGACAGCAGTGCAGGAGGCGAGATCCGGCCGGTGGCGGCACCGAACGTGTCCCCGCCGCGCTCGTATTCCTCCTCTCGGTCGCGGACGCGCATCACCGTCACCGATCCCCACCTCAACTGCGCCGCACATGCGATACGGCCCGGTCACGTGCACGCCGCCGAAGGGAGAGTCGGCAAGCTCGGAGAGCGGAAAATCGATCACCCCGGTCAGCTCCCGATCACGTACGATCGCGTCCATCCCCGGCCCGCCGTTCGGGCTCCGTACCCGCGCGCGAGCCTAGAGGTCAGGTCACACCAAACAGGGCATGGGAGACCACAGCTGTCACCACGCTAGGGTGCGAGTATGCGACGCCCCTATGATCCGTCGATTGCCGCGTGGGCCCCTTGGTCGACTGAACGAGTGGCGGCCGCCATCGACGGCACCGGGGCCTGGCTTTCTGGCGGCTTGGGGCTGGACATGTGGCTAGGTGTAGGAGGCCAGG
>NZ_JALM01000146.1:14087-21434 GCF_000737195.2 Sciscionella sediminilitoris | reverse complement strand
CCGCCTCCGAGCGGGCGAGCGCTGGGTCGGCACGGTCACCGGACCGCGGCTCGCCCGCTCGGAGGCGGTCAAGGTCGCCAGGCACATCGCCGACCGCAGCGGCCCGGATCTCGACGGACCACTGCAGATGGTCGACTGACGAAACCGGTCCGGCACACTAAGCTGACCAGCATGGAACCGGTCGATGAGCTCGCGGGCCGTGCCTGATGCCCGAGCTACCGGAGGTCGAAGCGCTCGCGGTCTATCTGCGTGAACACGCACAGGGCCGCACGGTGGAACGGGTCGACATCGCCTCCCTTTCCGCGCTCAAGACGGCCAGCCCACCGTGGACCGAACTGCACGGCCGCACGGTCGGCGATGCGCGCAGGCACGGAAAGTTCCTCGACCTCGACTGCTCCGGGCTGCACCTGATCGTGCACCTGGCAAGGGCGGGCTGGCTGCGCTGGTCGGAGAAGCTTTCCGCCGCACCACCGAAACCCGGCAGCGGTCCACTCGCGCTGCGTTGTCACCTCGGCAAACCCGGACAGGGCC
Source organism: Sciscionella sediminilitoris (assembly GCF_000737195.2). Classification (GTDB taxonomy): domain Bacteria; phylum Actinomycetota; class Actinomycetes; order Mycobacteriales; family Pseudonocardiaceae; genus Sciscionella; species Sciscionella sediminilitoris. The sequence goes on along the minus strand of NZ_JALM01000146.1, from coordinate 20,903 downwards.
CCGGCTTCGATCTGACCGAGGCGGGTACCAAGAAGGGCCTGGCCGTCTGGATCGTGGCCGACCCCGCCGAAGTGGAACCGATCGCCCGGCTCGGCCCGGATGCGCTCGAACTCGGCCGCGACCAGCTCGCCGAGATCCTCGCCGGCCAGGGCGGGCGGCTCAAGCGCGTGCTCACCGAACAGGGCGTCATCGCCGGAATCGGCAACGCCTACTCGGATGAGATCCTGCACGCCGCAAAGCTCTCCCCGTTCGCGACCGCGAACAAACTCGACGGGGACGCCATCGACCGATTGCACGAGGCGCTGCGGGCCACCCTGACCGACGCCGTCGAACGCTCGGTCGGGCAGAAGGCCGCCACCCTGAAGAGCGAGAAACGCTCCGGGCTGCGGGTGCACGCGCGCACCGGGATGCCCTGCCCGGTCTGCGGGGACACCGTCCGCGAGGTCTCCTACGCGGACAAGGCCTTCCAGTACTGCGCCACCTGCCAGACCGGTGGGAAACCGCTCGCGGACCGCCGGATGTCGCGACTGCTGAAGTAGCCACGACCCGGCGCACTACCATGTGCCCGTGGAGCAACTGCTGCAGAACGGCACGGCGTTCATCCTCGTCGCGATCGTCGCCGTGGTCGCGCTGCTCGTCGTCGCCTATCTGCTGGTCTCCCGGCGCCGGACCATGAAGTCCAGCGTGGACGAGGCCGTGATGGAGGCACTGCAGCGGATCACCCGCGCGGCAGCCGACCTGCGCAGAGGACTCTCCGGGGAATCCGCCGATGTGGCCACCCCGCAATTGCGTGAACTGCTCAAGTGCGTCGCGGTCGGGGTCGCCGACTCCCAGGGCACGCTGCTGTCCTGGGACGGCGAGGCCAACTACCACTACGCGGATGTGGAGGGGCCGATCAACCGGGCCATCCACGGGCACCGCCGCGAACACGTCGACCACGACCGGCTGGAGTGCCCGCACCGCGGCAGCTGCCCGATGCGCTCCGCGGTGATCGTCCCCCTCGTGGTGGAACAGGAGAACGCGGGCGCGCTCGTCGTCGTCGGCGGGGTCACCAGCAGCAAGCGGCTGATCCGGATGGCCGACGAGATCGCGCACTTCATCTGCACCCAGCTCGAACTGGCGCGGCTGGAGGAATCCCGTGAACAGCTCGCCTATGCCGAGATCAAGGCGCTGCGCGCGCAGATCTCCCCGCACTTCATGTACAACGCGCTCAACACGATCGCTTCACTGATCCGCCGCGATCCCGAGCAGGCGCGCGAACTGCTCGAGGACTTCGCCGAGTTCACCCGGTACTCGTTCCGGATGTCGAGCATGTACACCACGCTCGCCGACGAACTGCGCAACATCGACCGCTACCTCACCCTCGAACGTGCCCGCTACGGACCGCGATTGGGTACCCGGATCAACATCGCCCCCGAGGTCTTCGGCGTCGCGGTGCCGTTCCTCGTACTGCAGCCGCTCGTGGAGAACGCGGTGCGGCACGGCCTGGCCAAGAAACCGGGCGGGGGCACCGTCACGGTTCTCGCCCAGGACCACGGCAACGACGTCCTCATCACCGTCGAGGACGACGGGGTCGGTATGGATCCCGACCGGCTCACCGCCGACCTCGCCGATGCGCACAAGACCGGTGCCCACGTCGGGATCGGCAACATCAACCAGCGCATGCGCAGCGCCTACGGGGACGAGTACGCGCTCGAGCTCGAGACCGCTCCGGGCGAGGGCATGAAGATCATGCTCCGGGTACCCAAGACCTCCCGCACCATGCGCCCCGCCTTCCCCGACTACAGCGAGCAAGCCTCCGGGGCCTATCACAAGCAGTGAATCAGTACTGATTGTGCTTGTAGTCGAGGTTCAGCGCGGCCTTGAACACCGCCTCCGGGACCCGGGAATTCGTCTGGCTCTTCGCGATCCGCGCCGCACTCGGCAGCGAGTCCTTCGCCGGCCAGGTCTGCGGATCCCACAGCGAGGAACGCAGAAACGCCTTGCCGCAATGCAGGAACAGCTCCTCGACCTCGATCAGGATCGCCAGCGCCGGTGGCTTGCCCTGCACGGTCATCCGCTCGAAGAACGGGGCTTCGCGAACGAGTTGCGCGCGCCCGTTGAGCCGCAGCGTCTCGCCGACCCCCGGCACCACGAACAGCATTCCGACCCGGTCATTGCGCAGGATGTTGCGCATACTGTCCAGCCGCCGATTCCCCTTGCGATCCGGGAGCGCGATCGACCGACCGTCCTCGAACACCAGGACACTGCCCGGCGGATCACCGCGCGGCGAGACGTCCACGGTGCCGTCCGCACCGGTCGTGGCGAGCAGACAGAACGGTGAGGCCTCGATGAACCGCCGGGATTCCGCGTCGATCCGCGAGGCCGCCTTGTTCGCGATCGCCTTCGCCGGTTCCGCGACGATCTCCCGCAGTTCCGCCTCCGACCGCACCGGCTCGATGCTCATACACCCTCCAATAAGGCAAGCCTAACCTGGCAAGATCCGGTCGTGCGTGGTTGTGTTGGTTAGAACCAACACAACCACTCACAAGCACCCGTTTGCCCTGGTCAGACGCCTGGTTGGCAGATCGCGTCGAGGGCCGCGCAGTCCTCCGGGGTGGGTACCCAGTCTGCGGCGGCGGTGTTGCGCCAGACCTGGTCCACGGTGGTCGCGCCGGCGATGACGGAGCCGACCGGGCGTTGTGCGGCGAGCCAGCCGATCGCGACCGTGGTCAGGTCGAGGCCACGCATCGCGGCGAACTCGCGCAGCGCCTCGATCCGCCGCCACGGTGCGTTGGCGAGCAGGTCGGGCCGCCCGGCCAGGCGCCACCCGGGCCGCGGCGTGACCCCTTCGGCGTATTTGCCGGTGAGCAGACCATTCGCGAGCGGGAAGTACGGCAGCAGTCCGAGGTCGAAGCGGCGCGCGGCGGGCAACAGTTCCCGTTCGGCGGACCGGTCGAGCAGGGAGTAGTGGTTCAGCGCGGCCACCGGGGTCACCCCGTGCGCGCGGGCCGCCGTCCACACCGCGTCGGCGAGCTGCCATCCGGCGAAGTTCCCGATGCCGAAATACCGGATCTTGCCCGCGCGGACCAGGTCGTCCAGCGCACCCATGGTCTCCGCGAGCGGGGTGGAGGGATCCGGGCGATGCAGCTGGTAGAGGTCGATCCAATCGGTACCGAGCCGGCGCAGCGATCCCTCCACGGCAAGCCGGATGTAGCGCCGCGATCCGTGCGCACCGAAATCCCCGCGGCCCGCCATACCGAACTTGGTGCCGAGCAGCACCGAGTCCCGGACCGGGCCGACCGCGTTGCCGAGCAGTTCCTCGGCCCGCCCGCGCGGGGAACCGTAGACATCCGCGACATCGAAGTAGGTGATCCCGGATTCGACCGCGGCACGAACGACCGCGGTTGCCCCTTCCTCGGAGCTCGTACCCGTTCCGGGCCGGCCGAGGTTGTCGCACCCGAGTCCGACGGTGGAGACCACCAAACCGGACGTTCCCAGCCGTCGCTGCCGCACGCCCGTACTGTAGTCACTAGTGCGACAGCCCCATACATCACGTGATCTTGTCGACAACGAGCCCTTTATATCGGTGCGATATGGTGCTACCCCGATTGACAATCAGTACGGTCGAATATGCACGACATCTCACCGCCGTTCGCTCGTGCGCCAACTGAACCTGCCACGGTCGTTACCGTAGATGGATACCGGGAGTGTGATGGACGTGTCGATCCGTCGGGTCGCGGTGGTTGGTACCGGATATGTGGGACTGACAATCGGTGCGTGCCTGGCTTCTTTTGGTTACCACGTCACCTGCGCGGATATCGACGAGACGAAGGTCGCGCGGCTGCGCGAGGGCAGGGTGGACATTCTCGAACCGGGCCTCGCCGACCTGGTGGAGAACGGCATCGCCGCCGGTGACCTGGAGTTCGTGGTGGGCGCCTCGGCCGCGGCGGATGCGGAGATCGTGTTCCTCTGCGTGCCGACCCCGATGGGCCAGGACGGGAACGCCGACCTGACCGCGATCCGTTCCGTGGTCACCGAACTGCGCGAGCTGCTGGCCCCGGGAACCATCGTGGTCACCAAGTCCACGGTCCCGGTCGGTACCGCCGAATGGGTGAGCCAGCTGCTCGGCCGCCAGGACCTCGCCGTGGTCAGCAATCCGGAGTTCCTCGCCGAGGGCAGCGCGGTGCACGACTTCCTCAACCCGGACCGCATCGTGGTCGGCAGCGATGACGAGAACGCCGCCCATCAGGTCGCCTGCCTCTACGGACCGCTGCGCACGCCGACGGTGTGTACCGATGCCGCGAGCGCGGAAATGATCAAGTACGCCTCGAATTGCTTTCTCGCTGTCAAATTGTCCTATGTCAATGCGATGGCCGAATTGTGCGAATCGGTAGGTGCCGATATCGACGCGGTCACCGCGGGAATGGGACACGATCCGCGCATCGGCAGTTCATTTCTGCGCCCGGGGCCCGGCTGGGGCGGATCCTGCCTGCCGAAGGACACCTCGGCGCTGCTGCGCTCGGTGGACGCCACCGGCGGACGGTTCGACGTGCTCCGCGCCGCGATCGAGGACAACAACCGGCAGCGGGAGCGCGTGGTGGAACGACTGCGCACCCAGCTGGACCGGCCGCTGCGCCAGGCGCGGATCGGGGTGCTCGGGCTCGCCTTCAAGTCCGGCACCAACGACCTGCGCGGCTCGCCCGCGCTCGCGGTCACCGAGCTGCTGCTGGCCGAGGGCGCCGAGGTCACCGCATTCGATCCGGCGATCGGCGGCGAGGTCGAGGGCATCACCATCGTGGACGACGCCTATCAGGCGGTGAAGGCCACCGACGCGGTGCTGCTGCTGACCGAATGGCCGATGTTCCGCACCCTGCGCTGGGATGTGGTCGCCGAGCTGATGAGCGGTTCGCTCGTGCTCGACACCCGCAACCACCTGGACCCCGCCACCCTCAACGAGGCCGGGCTCACGTGGCATGGTGTGGGAAGGCCCGCCAAGCCAAAATAGGGCCACATGTGGACAACCCGGCCCGAGTTGCGCGGCACCCATGGAATGGTCTCCTCCACCCACTGGCTGGGAACCGCTGCGGGGATGGCGGTACTGGAGAACGGGGGCAACGCCTTCGACGCCGCGGTCGCGGCTGGGTTCGTGCTCCAGGTGGTCGAGCCGCACCTGTGCGGTCCCGGCGGTGAAGTCCCGGCGATCTTCGCCACCGAAGGCGATCCGCGGCCGCGCGTACTCTGCGCACAGGGCGTCGCCCCGCAGGCCGCGAGCATCGAGCACATGCGCGGGCTCGGCTACGACATCATGCCCGGCAGCGGGCTGCTCCCCGCGACCGTGCCCGGAGCATGGGACGGCTGGCTGCGGCTGCTGCGCGACTACGGCACCAAGACGCTTCGCGAGGTGCTCGGCTACGCCATCGGTTACGCCCGCCATGGCTACCCGGTCGTCGAGCGCATCACCAGCACCATCACCGCGGTGTCCGAACTGTTCGCGAACCACTGGCCGAGTTCTGCCGCTCTCTGGTGCCCGCACGGCACACCCGCCAGCGGCATGCACCGCAATCCGGTGCTCGCCGACACCTGGGAACGCCTGCTCGCCGAGGCCGAGTTGCACAGCGGGCGGGAAGCACAGCTCGATGCCGCCCGGTCAGCCTGGTACACCGGCTTCGTCGCCGAGGCCATCGACCGGTTCTGCCGCACCCCCTACCGCGACGAGTCCGGTGCCGCACACCCCGGCGTGCTGACCGGGGAGGACATGGCGCGCTGGTCGGCGAGCATCGAAGACCCGGTCACCGTGCACCTCGGCGAGTGGACGCTGGCCAAATGCGGGCTCTGGAGCCAGGGAACAGTCCTCGCGCAAACGCTTGCCCTGCTCGAGGGATTCCGCGATGAGCTCGCCTACACCGAGGGAATCCCCAGCGCAAGAACGGTGCAGCTGGCCACGGAATGCGCCAAGCTCGCCTTCGCCGACCGGGAAGCGCACTTCGGTGACTCCGCGCGGGTCAGCGCCGAGGAACTGCTCGATCCGGGCTACCTCGCCGCACGCCGGGCACTCGTCACGGACACCGCGAACGCCGAACTGCGACCGGGATCGCCCGGTGGCGCCGAACCACGGTTGCCCGAGTTCGTCCGCGAAGGCCGGGGGCTCGCCGTGCCGGAGCAGCTCGACGCGCTCGGGGCGGTCGGCGAACCCACCGTCGGACGCACCGGCAACACCCGGGGCGACACCGTGCACGTGGACGTCGTGGACGCGCGCGGCAACATCGTCTCGGCGACCCCCTCCGGTGGCTGGCTGCAATCCTCGCCCGCCATCGAATCGCTCGGTTTCTGCCTCGGCACCCGGGCCCAGATGTTCTGGCTCGAGCCGGGCCTGCCCAACTCCCTCGCGCCAGGGAAACGGCCGCGCACCACGCTCACCCCGAGCCTTGCCCTGCGCGCGGGCGAACCCCGCCTCGCCTTCGGCACACCAGGCGGTGACCAGCAAGAACAGTGGCAGCTGTGCTTCTGGCTTGCCCACATCCACGGCGGGCTCGACCTGCAGAGCGCCATCGACGCACCCGCCTGGCACTCCCTGTCCTTCCCGAGCTCGTTCAGCCCGCGCACCTGGGATCCGGGTGCCCTCGTCGTGGAGTCCCGGCTCGGTCCGGACACCCTCGCGCGGCTGCGTGAGATCGGGCACAAGGTTCACGACTCCGGACCCTGGTCACTCGGCCGAATGTGTGCTGTGGCCCGGGATCCGGAAACCGGACTGCTCCGCGCGGGCGCCAATCCACGCAACGACCAGGGCTACGCAGCAGGCCGCTGACCAGGACAAACAGGTGCTTGTGCGTGGTT
>NZ_JALM01000146.1:0-14068 GCF_000737195.2 Sciscionella sediminilitoris | reverse complement strand
CAACCACGCACAAGCACCTCTCCCCTGTTCACCGCGTCCCATTAACTGGACATTTCGGTTGCCGATGCGTCGACCGGGGGATGACTGTTACCGTCGGTTGCTGTAACTGAGTCGGGTACCGGGAGGGTGTCGGGGAGAGCATGATGACCGAAACTAAGGACGACTTCGAGACATGGCTCGCCGAGCAGGCGGAAGCCGCTCACCAGGCGATCGAATCGGTGCACGGCGAGGCGCGCGCGAATCTCTACGCGGACAGCGCCAAGTCGGAAAGCAAGAAGGACGATCACGCTGAGTCATCAGAAGAGCAGGAAGAGTGAGCGGAGTCAGCGCACGAATCCCTGCTTGATCATCCAGTCGCGCGCGACCTCGGCCCAGTCCCTGCCGCGCACGTCGACCTCCGCGGAAAGGTCGAGCATCGCCTGACTGGTCAGTTTCGCGGCCACCGGCCGGAGCACCCGGGCGATGTCCGGATGAGCCCGTGCGAACCGGGTACGCATAGTCACCGCCGCGTTGTATGCCGCGAAGGCATGGCCGTCATCGGCCAGGGTGTCGAGCTTCAGGGCACGCTGGCGGGCATCGGTCTCGGTGATCTCGCCGAAGTGACAAGAGCGCCCGCTCGCCGTCGCCGGGTAGATGGCTCCGGTGTCCAGCTTCCGGATGTTCGAATCGGGGAGCTTGAACCCGTAGGTCTTCTCCACGGCCGCCCAGCCGTCGTTGCGGCTGGCGAACTCCGTCTCGATGCAGATGGTCACCGCGGACGGATCCCGGTGGAACAGCGCGGCCAGGTCCGCGAGTGACCGAACCCCGTACTTCCGGCGCACTTCCTGGCTCTGCGCCATCGTGTACACGTTGTTCAGCGGCGCCCGGTCCACCCAGGAAACCCCGTTCGACGCATCCACTCGGCGCACCGCGGCGAACATCTCGTCCGGGTCCGAGATCGCATCGGTCCTGCCCAGATAGGACATCCACGCGGTCCCGGTGTACTCCCACATCAGGTCGATCTGACCGTCCAGCAGCGCCTGCCTCCCGGCGTTCGAACCGGAGATGTTCGACAGGTCCTGTACCCGCATGCCCGCGGCCTGCAGCGCGTACTCGGTGATGTAGGCCAGCAGGATCTGCTCGGTGAAATCCTTCGACCCCACTGTCACCGGAACTCCGCGCAGCGCGGGCACCGGCCGGATCGAACCGGGCTCCGCGGCGAACGGCACGGTGCTACCGGAGGAGAGCCCACATCCGGACACGAGGAGCAACAGCACTGCGCTCAGTGCGGCGAACCGGCGCATGCCGCGGTCAGCGGGACTTCGCGGGATCCGAAACGAAACCCTGCGCGATCATCCATTCCCGCGCGACTTCGGCCGAATCCCTGCCGCGCACATCGACCTGCGTGGAAAGGTCGATCATCGTATTGCTCGTCAGCTTCGCTGCCACGGGCGCGAGCACACGCTCGATGGCGGGATGCTGCTTGAGGAATTCGGTCCGCAGCGTCACCGCGCCGTTGTAGGCGGGAAACGCGTGCTTGTCGTCCTTGAGGGTGCTCAGGTTCAGCGAACGCTGCCGGGCATCGGTCTGGAAGATCTCCCCGAAATTGCACGACTGGGCGTTCGCCGTGGCCTGATAGATGGCGCCGGTATCCAGTTTGCGGATGTTCGAATCCGGGAGTTTGAAGCCGTATTTCTTCTCCACCGAGGGCCACCCGTCATTGCGGCTGGCGAACTCGCTCTCGATGCAGATCGTCACCGCGGACGGATCCTTGCGGAACAGCTTGGCCAGATCCGACAGGGTCCGCACTCCGTATTTCTTCCGCACCTGCTGGCTCTGCGCCATCGTGTACACGTTGTTCAGCGGCGCCCGGTCCACCCAGGAAACCCCGTTCGCCGCATCCGCATTGCGCACCGCGGCGAACATCTTGTCCGGATCGGAAATGGGATCGGTCTTGCTGAGGTAGGAAATCCAGGCGGTGCCCGTGTATTCCCACATCACGTCGATCTGCCCGTCCAGCAGTGCCTGCCTTCCGGAATTGGAACCGGAGATGTTCGACAGGTCCTTCACATCCATACCCGCGGCCTGCAGGGCGTACTCGGTGATGTAGGCCAGCAGGATCTGCTCGGTGAAATCCTTGGATCCCACCGTCACCGGAACATCCTTGAGACTGGGATCCACCCGGATCGAGCCGGGACCGACCGAGAACGGCACGCTGTTACCGGAGGAGAGCCCGCACGCGGAAAGCGAACCCGCGAGCACCGCGGCGAGCAGAACCGAGACAAACCGTTTCATCGCAACCCCTTCGGACCGATCCAGCGCTCCGCGAGGCCACCGAGCCAGTCGACCAACAGCGCGAGCGCCATCGCGAGCGCCGCCCCGACCACGAGCACCGGATAACGGGCGAGCTTGTAACCGGTGACGATCAGCTCCCCCAGTCCGCCGTCACCGACGAACGTGGCCAGTGTCGCCGTACCGACCGCGAGCACCAGCGAGGTGCGCAGACCGGCGAGGATGTAAGGCACGGCAAGGGGAAGCTCGATGGTGAACAACACCTTGGAGCGCGACATGCCGATACCGGTGCCCGCCTCGACATAGGAAGAGTCGACGCTGCGCACCCCGAGAATCGTGTTGCGCAGCACCGGAAGCAGCGCATAGAACGCGATCGGCCCCACGGCTACCCAGAAATTGACCACCCCGCCGAGTGCGAGGAAGAACAGCACGAGCACCCCGATCGAGGGCGCCGCCTGCCCGATGTTCGCGATCGCTAGGAAGAACGGGGCGGCGAACCGCGCCCATCGGCGGGTGAGCAGCACCCCGAGCGGAACGGCGACGAACACCACGATCGCCGCGACCGCGATGGAGAGCACGATGTGTTCCCAGGTAAGGGAAAGAATCACCGCGGCGTTCAGATTGCGCTTCTCGATGTCGTCGAGTTCGCTGGCGAACGCCCAGATGAGCACGGCGGCCACGATCAGCACGACCGCGATCGGCTGGCCCCAGACGCGCAGCCGTTCCGAGCGGCGCTCCCCGAGTTGGGCGGTGGCGGTACTCATTCGGACACCCCGGCCTCATCGCGCAGCCGCTGCACGGTCGCCATCACCGTGTCGATATCGATCGTTCCGGCATAGCGGCCGCGTTCCTTGGTGACCACCGCCGCCCCACCCTCGGCGAGGCAGGCCTCGAGCGCGTCCTGCAGCGTGGACTGGGTGGAGACGAAGTCCCCGATCGGCTTTCCCGCGGTCCGCAAGGAACTCGCGTGCGCCAACTGTCGCTTGTGGACCCAACGGGCCGGCCGGTCCCGCGCGTCGAGCACCAGCGCGAACGGCCGGTTTCGCTCCTCGAGCTGGCGGCGCACCGCCTCGACGGTCTCGTCCGGGCGCGCGGTGATCGCCTCCTGCTTCAGCTCCACATCCCGGACCCGCAGCAGGGTGAGCTGTTTGAGTGAGGCACCGGCGCCGACGAATCCGGCGACCGTGTCATCGGCCGGATTCTGCAGGATCGCCTCCGGGGTGTCGTACTGCAGGATCTTCGACTGCTCGCCGAGCACCGCGATCCGGTCGCCCAGCTTGACCGCCTCGTCGAAATCGTGCGTGACGAACACGATCGTCTTGTGCAGCTCGGACTGCAGCCGCATCAGCTCGTCCTGCAGGTTGCCCCTGGTGATCGGGTCGACCGCGCCGAACGGCTCATCCATCAGCAGTACCGGCGGATCCGCGGCGAGCGCCCGCGCGACCCCGACCCGCTGTTGCTGGCCACCGGAAAGCTGACGCGGATACCGGTCGTGGAACACCGCGGAGTCCAGCCCGACCAGATCGAGCATCTCCTCCACCCGCTCGGCGATCTTCTTCTTGTTCCAGCGCAACAGCGAGGGAACCATGCCGATGTTCTGCGCAACCGTCATGTGCGGGAAAAGCCCGGCCTGCTGGATGGCGTAGCCGATGGTACGGCGGAGCTTGTCCGGATCGATGTCGAGCACATCGCGATCGTCGATGCTGATCCGCCCCGAGGTGGGTTCGATGAGCCGGTTGATCATCTTCATCGTGGTCGTCTTGCCGCATCCCGACGGTCCGACGAAGATCACCGTTTTTCCCCGGGGAATCGTCATCGTGACCGAGGCGACCGCCGGACTCGCGGTTCCGGAATAGCGTTTCGTCACCTCTTCGAGGCGGATTTCCGCGCCGCTCGGCGCTTCTTCGGTGTTCGTCATGATCGTTTACTCTTCTTCCTCGACGGCGAATCGACGGTCAGGTAGAAGTCCTCGCCGTACCGTTCGGTTCCATGCTCCACCGCTGCCTCGATGACCTCGGCTCCCTTGTCGTCCCGCAGCACGACCCGATCTCTTCGTAAATCCCGTACCAGTGCGATACACAGCAGCACCATGACGATCACGAACGGAGAGGCCACGATAATCGTCAGGTTCTGCAAGCCGGTCAGCGCCGATTCCCCGCCTCCGCCGATGATGAGCATGATCGCGGCGACCGCACCGGTCAGCGCGCCCCAGAAGGCGATCACCGCTTTGTTCGGCTCGGTGGATCCGCGCTGGGAAAGCGAACCCATCACGATCGAAGCGGCGTCCGCCCCGGAGACGAAGAAGATCCCGACCAGGATCATCACCACGAGCGAGGTGACCGTGGCCGCCGGATACTGTTGCAACAGCCCGAAAAGCTGGCCCTCCTGGGAACGCGCGGCGAGATTCAGGCCGCCGCGTTGCGTGGTGATCGCCGCGCCGCCGAAGATCGCGAACCACACCAGGGAGATCACGCTCGGCACGAGGATCACCCCGCCGACGAACTGGCGAATCGTGCGCCCGCGGGAAATGCGCGCGATGAACATCCCGACGAACGGGGTCCAGGAAATCCACCACGCCCAATAGAACATCGTGTTCTTGGACAGCCACCTGGCCATGTCCAGGCCACCGGAAGCCTCGGTGCGCGCGGCCATTCCGGGCAGTTCCTTGAGATAGTCGCCGAGCGTGGTCGGCAGCAGGTTCAGAATGAAGACCGTCGGGCCAGCGATGAACACGAAGAGGGCGACCGCGACACCCAGAATCCCGTTCGTGGCGGCGAGCCACTGCACCCCGCGCTCGATTCCGGAAACCGCGGAGAAGATGAATGCCGCGGTCAGCACCACGATCACGACCACGAGCACGATCGTGCTCACCGAGGACATGAACCCGGCCGCCTTGAGCCCGGAACCGATCTGCAGCGCGGAAAGCCCGAGCGAGGCGGCCGAACCGAACAGCGTCGCGAAGATCGCCAGGATGTCGATCAGCCTGCCGATCCAGCCCTTCGCGTGGTCCCCGATCAGCGGAATGAAGGCCGAGGAGACCAGCTGCGGGCGCCCGCGCCGAAACGTGCTGTACGCGATCGCGAGCCCGACAACCGCATAGAAGGCCCAGGGATGCAGCGCCCAGTGGAACATCGTGGTGGCCATCGAGGTGTCCAGCGCGGCACCGGTTCCCGCGCGCGCCGTGCCCGGCGGCGGGTCGGTGTAATGCGTCAGCGGCTCCGAGACACCGTAGAACATCAGGCCGATGCCCATGCCCGCCGCGAACATCATCGCGATCCACGGCAGCGTCTTGAATTCCGGCGTGTCCTCGTCCCTGCCGAGCACGATCTTGCCGTAGCGGGAGAAGGCCAGCCACAGCACGAAGAGCACGAAACCACTCGCGGCGAGCACGTAGGCCCAGCCGAAGTTCGACTCCAGCCAGCCGAGCATCGTCGTGGTCACCGTGGACAGCGAGTTGGTGCCGAGTCCTCCCCAGAGCACGAACGCGACGGCGAGCGCACCCGCGATACCGAACACGACGAAATCGGTCCGCCCGCGTGTCCTTCGCTTTGTCCCCATCATGCCCGGGCGCGCACCCCCGGCGAGGTGGTCAACCTGCCGAGCAGCACGAGCAGCCCGTCCACGATGAGCGCGAGCACCACGATGCCGATCGTGCCCGCCAGCGCCCGGTCCACCGCGGTCTTGCTGCCGATCGCGGCGAGCCCGGAGAAGATCGAACCGCCGAGCCCCGGCCCCTTGGCGAACGCCGCGATGGCCGCGATCCCCATCAGCATCTGCACCGAAACCCTGGTGCCCGCCAGGATCGACGGCCAGGCGAGGCGGAGCTCGATCCTGGTGAGCACGCCGAGCCGGTGCATGCCGATCCCGCGCGCCGCCCCGGTGACGGCCGGATCGATGTTCGCCAGCCCGACGATCGTGTTGCGCACGATGGGCAGCAGCGCATAGAGGGTCAGCGTGACCACCGCGGGCCGCACCCCGAGGCCGAGCACCGGAATGAACAGGCCGAACAGCGCGAAAGACGGAATCGTCAGGATCGCGCTCGTCAACGCGGTCGCGATCGCCGAACCCGCGGGACTCGAATAGACCGCGATACCGATGCCGACACCGATGACAACCGCGAGCACGGTGCACTGCAGGACGAGGCTGCCGTGCTGGTAGAGGTCGAAGAGCAGGGAGCCCCAGCGCTGTCCGACGAACTCGAAGAATTGGTTCACGTCGCTGCCTTCGCTTCCCTTCTACCTGCTGTAAAAGTTGTTCGAGCAACGCACCATACCCAACCGATCGCCGCTGTCCCGCCAAATGCCGCCGCTCGCTACGGCATTCGCATGAACCGGTCACCCTGCGCCGATGATCATGTCGACAAACAGACTTGCAGACTTGCAGGGCATAGAAATGGTGACACCGGCTGGTGCGAGCCGGTGCCACCATGTTGGGGCCGCGGACCGATACCGGTCGGGGGAGGGGTGCGCAGCGGCACCGGCCCGCGGGGTTCGTGGGGTCAGTACGCGGCTCCAGCCGTCGCACGCATACCGACTGCCGCCTGTCGTTCGGCGGCGATGTCCGTCGACTCGGCGCCCCTGCGGGACATCGACGGTTTGGGTGGCCGCGCCGAGAGCGCCCCACCGACGAGGTGGTCGTACGCGGCACGCCAGATCGGGCACGGCGAGCGCTGCTGCCGCCACCTGCTCGAGCACTCGGGGCAGTTGCCCTGAGCATCCGGCTCGTGCATGGCGAGCAGCTCACGCCAGCCCTCGGTCAGCTTCGGCAGTTCGGAGCGGGCGACCGTGACCAGGTCCTGCTCCTCGGTGTCCGCAAGTTCGGTGAGCATGTCCAGCCGTTCCCACACGGCATTGCGCAGGACCTGCTCGAGGATCTCGTCCACGAACCGTTCACCGTGACCTTTCCAACCGGCGGCCGTTTCCGGACCCGCTACTTACGTACCGGTCAGTAGCATGCCATTCGGAGCAGGCCTGTTGCGCTGGGGTGACGCGATCACGACCAAGTCGAGACCAAAACGCCATGTTTTGTCACCCTTTCCGCCTCTTTCGGCCCGCGCTCTGTCCGGCTTGCCGCTGTGGGAACTAGAATGCGAGTTGCAGATAGAAAGTGGAAAGCAGTAGCGCCCATCGGCCCGCCAGGACCGGTGAGCGGTAGGCGGGAGTTCGGCCGAGCAGATCAGCGGTCGTGTCAAGCGTTTCCCGAACGGCGTACTTTGCTTACACTGCTTGACAAGCGCTGAGTCGAACGGTGAGGCGGATCGAAATGCACGGTTTGCCAGGGGGCGCGTCGCAGGGATCCGACATCCCCGCGACGCTGTGGGATGGGCAGGAGATGCGCGAAGCGCTCGCTGCCAGGGACGTCAGCAATGTCTACCGCCTGCTGCGCCGCGAGGGTATCTCGCAGCGCCAGATCGCGGCACAGACCGGGCAGTCCCAGTCCGAGGTGTCCGAGATCCTCAAGGGCCGCCAGGTCATGGCCTACGACGTGCTCGCCAGAATCGCCGACGGGCTGGGGATCCCGCGCGGCTCCATGGGACTCGCCTACGACGAGCAGACCGAGGTCGCCGTCGCCACCGCGGAGAAGGATCCGCAGCCGGAAGAGGACGAGAACGTCAAGCGGCGCCGCTTCCTCGCCCACGCCGCGGCCGTGACCATGGGCGCGGCGACCATCAGCTCCGATCCCGACCTCGTTTCCCGCACCGAACGCACCCCGGCACCCAACGCCATCGGCATGACCGACGTCCGCCAGCTCGAAGCGGCGACGAGGGCACTGCGCGCGCTCGACTACCAGTACGGCGGCGGATTCTGCCGGGACGCCGTGGTCGCCCAGCTGTCCTGGGGCCAGCAGATGCTCAGCTCCAGCGCTACCGAGATGGTGCGGGACCGGCTGTTCGTCGCCCTCGCCGACCTGCACAACCTCGCCGGATGGACCTCGTTCGACACCGGGAAGCGCTCCAGCGCGCGCAGCCACTTCGGCCGGGCGCTCGAACTGGCCAGGGAGGCGAAGGCGCACCCGCTCGTGGCGAACATCCTCTACCGGATGGGCCGGGTCTACCTGCACGAAGACGCCTCGAACGACGCGCTCAAGCTCTTCCAGCTCGGCCAGCTGGCCGCCCAGGAATCCGGTTCCGAACTCGCCGTCGCGGTGCTGTGCGCCAACGAGGCCTGGGCGTACGCCCAGCTCGACATGCCCCAGCAGGCGATCCGCTCGCTCGGCCGGACCAGGGACGAGTACGAGCGCGCCGACAAGAGCGACCCCGAGTCCTGGGTGAAGTTCTTCAACCAGACCGACGTGTACGCGATGACCGGGACCGTGCACTCGGTCCTCGCCCAGTACCACCGCGAACACACCAAATACGCCATTCCGGCGCTCGAGCGCTGCCTCACCGAGTACGACGAGTCGATGGCCCGCTCCCGCACCTTCATGCTGTCCATGCTCGCCACCGATCACCTCATCGACGGCAACATCGAGTACGGCACCAAGGTCGGGCGCAGCGCCATCGAGGCCGCGGCCCCGATCAAGTCCGGCCGGGTCAAGGACCGGTTGCGGCCGCTGCAGAACGAGGCGCAGAAGTGCTCCGCCGTCTCCGAGGACGCGCGCGACCTCTACGAGCGCATCGCCAAGTTCTTCGCGGCCTGACCCCGGTCATTCAGCGCAGCACGCCGCGCGGATCCGACCGCTCACCGCAGCACGTCACCCTGCTCTCAACATAACCTCGTGACCTGCGCAAATAGGTGCTTGTGAGTGGTTGTGTTGGTTCTAACCAACACACGCGCTCACGACGATCGAGTGAGCATCGCAGCCGCCAGGGCTAAGGAGCGGAGCGAGTGAGGAGTGAGCGCCATCGGCACAACCACTCACGAGAACCCCGTGACACGGAGTGTGATGTTGATGCGACCGTCAGTGAGACCGGTCTCCGGGTCGGCGGTCCCGGGCCGGACACTCGGTACCCCGTGGAACGCCAGCCGCGAAGGTCCACCGAACACGAACAGGTCCCCAGAGGCGAGCTCGATGTCGGTGTAGGGCTTGCCACGGTTCTCGGTGTTACCGAATCGGAACAGGCAGGTGTCCCCGATGCTGAACGAGACGACCGGTTCGCGGGAGACCTCGTCCCGGTCCTGGTGCATGCCCATCTTGGCGTGCTCGTCGTAGAAGTTGATCAGCGCGGTGTCCGGAAGGTAGTCCTCCCTTGGGGTGCCGTAGGCAGCGGCGAGCGCGGACCTGCCCAGCGCGCCGAGCCAATCCGGGAACTCGGCCACCCGCGCCCCGCCCGCATCGTCCGCGGTCCTGCTGTACGCGTACGGGCGCCAGTGCCAACCGAGACAGACGGTGCGCACCGACATCCGGTGTCCACTCGGCAATCGGGCAGCGCGCATCGGAACCGGACCGCGCGCCCATTCCCGGCAGGCGATCACGATTTCGCGCTGGCGTTCCACGGAAAGCCAGCCGGGCACATGGACCGCGCCCTCGGCGATTTCCCGCGGACCCATTTCGAACAACGAACCCGTCATAACGCGAGGATATTTCGTATTTCATCGCGGCGCGCGCGAGAATTCCAGGAATCCACTGTGGACGGTACGGATCAGAGCGCGGCGACAGCTTCGTCCACCGGGGTTTCCCCGGCGAGCAATTCGACGGTTTTACCGGCCGCTGCCCCGGATTCCAGCAGCGCGGCGAGCACGAGGGCGACATCCGCTCGGGAAACCGAACCCGAACCTGCCTCGAGAACTCCCGGTTCGGCGAGCGCCACCGAGCCGGTCGCCGGTTCATCGGTGAGCCGCCCCGGCCGCAGGATCGTCCACTCGAGACCGTCCCGCTCCCGCAGATCCCGCTCGGCGGCCTCCTTCGCGCGCAGGTAGGCGGAGAACACGTCGTCCACACCCGGTTGATAGGCCCGGTCCAGCCCCATCGCGGAGAGCTGCACGAACCGCCGGACCCCCGCGGTCTGCGCGGCCTCGGCGAACAGCACGGCAGCGGCGCGGTCGACGGTGTCCTTGCGCGCCGCACCGCTTCCCGGCCCCGCACCGGCGGCGAACACCAGCGCGTCCGCACCTTCGGCGATCCCGGCCACCGCGGGCAGCGCCGCCGTCTCCAGGTCCAGCACGGCGGATTCGGCGCCGAGCGCGCGCAGTTCCGCGGTGTGGTCGGGATTCCGGACGAGGCCGAGGCACTCCACGCCGTGTTCGGCGAGCCGGGAAAGCAGGAGTTTGGCGATCTTTCCGTGACCGCCCGCGATCACAACTCGCATGCGAGGATGCGCTCGTAGACCTTCTCGTTCAGCCAGCGCTCGACGGTGTCCCACTCGTGCACGAGCGGGGCCTGCGAACCGGCCTGGTCGAGGCTGACCTCGCCGTCCGGATCGCCGGTGAGCACCGCGACGCCGTGCGAGTTCGCGCGCGGAAGGCAGCGGTACAGGTAGTCCCCGGTCATCGCGGCCGACCAGGGCAGCACGATTCCGGTGTCGCAGTACTTCGCGAACGGCCCGGCGCAGGCGAGCGCGGTGCGCCAGTGCCGGGCGACGGCGAGCACTCCGACGATGTCCACGGCGACCGGCGGTGCCTTCGGCGCGATCTCGGGCCAGACCCAGGTGGCGACCTCGGTGCGATCGGTGACCGGCGGGGCGCCGATGCAGATCCGCTCGGCGTGCGCCTCGGTGCGCAGCTGGGCGAAGACGATGACCTTGCGCCCGAAGATGGTCATCTGGCCGACCGGCTTGCCGTGCCAGCCGAGCCTGCGCGCCGCGCCTTCGGCCAGGTACTCCGCGGGTGCGGGCAGTTCGACCGGAGCAAGCGTCCTTGCGGAGGACAGCTCGGCCTCACGATGGATGACCGCATGCCCCTCGGTGCCGCTCGTCACTGCTGTTCCTCCTGCCCATAGAACCCGTTGCCCCTAATGAAGTACCAGCACTGGAGGCGGCTGCCACTGCCTCCAGTGCCCGCTTGCGGCTGACGGACCAAGGTGAGCGATAACCGGTCGATGAGCGGTCGAGCGGGTTCTGCCCGGCTATTCGGCCGATTGGGGGATACTGCCGTCCAACGGATCACGTCGTGACCTCGATCTCTTCTCGATGGTGGGACACTCGGATCCGTGGCACAGGACCGGCTCAGCGAGGCCCTCGTCGTGATCAGTGGTGCGTCGAGCGGCATCGGGGCGGCGACCGCGCTCCGGTTCGCCGCGTCCGGGGCACGGATCGCCCTGCTCGCCCGGCGCACGGAGAAACTGACCGAGCTCGCCGGGGAGATCGGCGACCGTGGTGGCACCGGGTTCCCGGTCACCGCGGATGTCACCGATCCGGAGTCGATCACCAGCGCGATCGAGCGGATCGGGGCCGAACACGGGCGCATCGACGTACTGGTCACCGCGGCCGGATTCGTGAGCCCCGGGCAGGATCTGCGTGCCTGGCAGGACATGGTCTCGGTGAACGTCACCGGGACGCTGAACTGCGTGCACCCCGCGCTGCCCTATCTGCAAGCCGCGGCGGAGGGACCGCACGGGGTCGCCGATCTCGTGCTGATCAGCTCGGTCGCCGGGCGCGCGGCCCGCCCGCACAACCCCGTGTACTCCGCGACGAAGTTCGCCGTGAACGCGTTCGCCGAGGGACTGCGCCAGCAGGTCACCGAGAACTATGTGCGCGTCGGGATCGTCGAGCCCGGGCTCGTGGCTACCGAGATGACCGCGCACAGCTGGCCGCCCGGCGCCGAGGAACACGAGTGGCTGCGCGCCGAGGACATCGCCGATGCGGTCGAGTACATGGTCACCCGGGGGCGGCACGCCGCCGTGAACGAAATCATGATTCGGCCAACCGAGCAGGCGCGTTAGGTTACCGTTCGGTACACCAGGTACAACGGAGGCTAATCGGATGCGCTCAGCAAAGGACTTTTTCGCCCCGCTCGCCGTCGGCGCGCCGCCGCCCGTGCGCGAAATCCCCTTCACGCCTTCGCGAATGATTCACTTCTTCGATCCGTCGAATGAGAAAATGGTGGCCAAGGCCCCGGACATCGCGAAGAAGGTCGACGTACTGCTCGGCAACCTCGAGGACGCCGTGCGCGCGGACAACAAAGAGGCGGCACGCGCCGGCCTCGTCCGGGTGGGCAAGGAAAGCGATTTCGGTACCACACAATTGTGGACCCGGGTGAATTCGCTCGACTCGCCGTGGGTGCTGGACGACCTCACCACGCTGGTCACCGAGATCGGCGACAAACTCGACGTGATCATGGTGCCCAAGGTCGAGGGCGCGCAGGACATTCACTACGTGGACCGGCTGCTCGCCCAGCTCGAGGCGCGCGCCGGGCTGAGCCGGCCGATCCTGGTGCACGCCATCCTGGAGACCGCATCCGGCATGGCGAACGTCGAGGAGATCGCCGGTGCCTCACCGCGTATGCAGGGCATCTCGCTCGGACCGGCGGACCTGGCCGCATCCCGCCGGATGAAGACCACCCGGGTCGGCGGCGGGCACCCCGGATACCTCGTGCGCACCGATCCGGTCGGCGAGGACCTTTCCGAGGGGCGCAGCACCTACCAGCAGGATCTGTGGCACTACACCGTGGCGCGCATGGTCGACGCCTGCGTGATGCACGGGATCCTGCCCTACTACGGACCGTTCGGCGACATTCAGGACACCGTCGCCTGCGAGGACCAGTTCCGCAACGCCTTCCTGCTCGGCTGCGTCGGCGCGTGGAGCCTGCACCCGGTGCAGATCGAGATCGCGCGCAAGGTGTTCTCCCCCGCTCCCGAGGATGTGCGCTGGGCCAAGCGGGTCATCGCGGAGATGGGCGATGGCACCGGCGCGGTGATGATCGACGGGAAGATGCAGGACGACGCCTCGGTCAAGCAGTGCCGCGTGGTCGCCGAACTCGCGGACCAGCTCGCCGCGCGCGACCCCGAACTGGCCAAGGAGTACGGCAATGAGTGAGTACCGCCCGCGCCGTTCGGTGCTCTACATGCCCGGGGCGAACGAGCGCGCCCTGGAGAAGGCCAAGGGCCTCGACGCGGACGCGCTGATCCTCGACCTCGAGGATGCGGTGAGCCCGGACGCCAAGGAACAGGCACGCGCCCAGGTGTGTGCGGCCGCGGCCTCCGGTGAATACGGGCGCCGCGAGATCGCCATCCGGGTCAACGGCGCCGACACCGAATGGCACGCCGAGGACCTGCGCGCGGCCGCGGCCGCCGGTCCGGATGCCGTGCTGGTGCCCAAGGTCGGCTCCGCCGAGGAGGTGCACGCGATCGAGCGCGCACTCGAATCGGCAGGCGCGCCGGGGCACACCGCGATCTGGGCCATGGTCGAGACCCCGAAGGCCATGCTGGACGCCGAACGGATCGCCGGGGCCAGTGACCGGTTGACCGTCCTGGTCATGGGGACCAATGACCTGGCCAACGAACTGCACGCGGAACACGTACCCGGGCGGGCTCCCCTGCTGACCGGGCTGTCCCTCGCGCTGCTCGGCGCGCGCGCCGCGGGGAAGGTCATCCTGGACGGGGTGTTCAACGACGTCGCCGACCTCGAGGGCTTCGAGGCCGAATGCGTTCAGGGCCGCGAGTTCGGCTTCGATGGCAAGACCCTCATCCATCCCAAACAGCTCGAACCGTGCAACCGGGTGTTCGCGCCCGGCGAGGCCGAGGTCGAGCGCTCCCGCCGGATCATCGAAGCCTTCGAACAGGCCAAGGCCGAAGGCAAGGGCGTGGTCACCGTCGACGGCAGGATGATCGAGAACCTGCACGTGGAAGCCGCGCAGCGCATCCTCGCCATGCACGCGGCCATAGCATCCTGACCTGGGCAGACAGGTGCTTGTGAGTGGTT
>NZ_JALM01000145.1 GCF_000737195.2 Sciscionella sediminilitoris | reverse complement strand
AACGTCCTGGCCTCCTACACTTAGTGTTGGTAAAGGACGCTGTGGTGAGCGTCCCGTAACCACATGCTGTCGGTTCCCCGCCGACGCGATGGCCGAACTGCGCATCCGGACAGGCTCGATCCCGCTGCATGGCTACGGTCCTGCCTATCGCCACGAAATTCGAGGTCTGTATGGGAAGTCTCTGCCTGCTGATCGACGAACCCTGCTAAGTGCTCGTCCGGTACGCAGCCGACAGTACTGCCTTGCTCACCTCTGACCTCGCCCGAAATTCAAGGAATCGGCGCGCATCTTCGCCTGCCTCGCCATCTCAAGGCGAACGGTAGTCATCCCGCCCATCCTGGCGGGTACCGTTGCGAGACACCGGTCCGCTCGTTCATCCCTGTCCCTTTCTTGGCGGCCTCTTTCGGCTCTGCCCACTCGGCTGGCAAACCGGTTTCGCCTGCCGAGCGACGGGTATCCGAAAACCACAAGCGACAGCGCACCAAAGGGGAACCCGTGCACACAACAGGAAGAGCCAGTGCTCGATGCACCACCGAGAATGGCAGATACTCCGCCGCGCTCTCGACGGCTACCTAAGTCGTGGATCGTTTCGCGAACGGTGTCAACGAAGACGGCAAGCCGAAGCAACCGGTCACATACAAGATCGGATCCGGCTGGAAACCCGGCCTGCTGCTCTCGATCGCTGACGTCAACGGTGACGGGAATCCAGACATTCTCGGCACCGACAGCGAAGGCAAGCTGATGGCCTACATCCACACCGGGACCTTCGTCCGTGAACCAGGCCAAGGTCAGCGCACCTTCGCCGATCCGGTCAGCGTTGGCCCCGGTTGGAACGGGATGGACCTCATCACCTAAGGGATGTCTCGTAAC
>NZ_JALM01000144.1 GCF_000737195.2 Sciscionella sediminilitoris | reverse complement strand
CTAAGGGATGTCTCGTAACTCGTGTTGTGGTTGGTGGGGGTGGGTGTTGCGGTCAGTCGGTGAGGAGGATGTTGTGCAGGTTCGCGATTCCGGAGACCGTGTCGGTGAGGGTGCTGGCGGCGCGGCGATAGTCGCGGAGGATCTTGAAGTTCTTCATCCGGGACAGGACGTGCTCGACGCGGGCGCGGATCGTGCGGTGAGTCGCGTTGAGGTTTTCCTTCCATTCAGGCAGGTCGCTGCCGTCGCGGGGTTTGCGGTACGGCATGACAACCCCGGGATTGCCCTGGTAACCACCATCGGCCATCACCGGCAGCCCGGCGAGCTGTTCAGCGATGCCGGAGTCACGGTAGACGGTGCAGTCGTTGCGGCTGCCCGGTTGCGGGTCGCCGGTGGCGATCACCAGCCGGGTCTCGGCGTCGATCGCGACCTGCACGTTGGTGGAGTACCGGTAGTTCTTCGACGGTGTCGCCAGCCGGTGATCCCGGGTGGGCACCAAGGTGCCGTCCACGATCGCGACCGAGTCGACCCGGCGTTTGCGGACCGGGGCCAGCGCCAGCAGCGGCCCGACCGTGTCGATCACCCGGTACGCAGCGGAATGCGACACCCCGAACAGCGGCCCGATCTGGCGCATCGTCAGGTTCGTCCGCCAATACGTTGCGACCAGCAGCACCCGGTCTGCCAGCGGCAACGCCCACTGCCGGCCCGGGCGGCCGTCCGCGATCTCGTCTCCGCCCCGCTTCGCGACCAGTCGCACCAGCTTGCGGAACTGCCCCGGCTCCAGTCCCGTAAACGGGGCGATCCACTCCGGCCGCGACGCTGTGATCACCTGCACCACACCAACATGATCAACTATGGCCTCGACTAGCCCGACACCGGGTTACGAGACACCCCTTAG
>NZ_JALM01000143.1 GCF_000737195.2 Sciscionella sediminilitoris | reverse complement strand
GTTGCTTGATACGGCACTAGGGCGCGTCTGCCCGTCCTGTGTGGCGTCGGCGACAGCGCAGGTGCAGCTGGTCACCGACGCCACATGGGATCTTGCTCGCCCGCGTTCGACCATCACCGCGAATCCGGGCGAGCGAGGCACGGACGAGTCCGCTGCTTGACCTCTCGGTGGCGCTGACACACGCACGCCTCACCGGCACTGCCCGCGACCGAAGCGCCTGGGGTACCTGTGTCTGTGGCGGTTCCACCTCGGCCACCAGGGCCCGAAGGCAGACCGGTGTCTGAAGACCTTGCTCCGCCACCGCCGCCACCTGCTCCATCGCGAATGGGAACGCCACTTCGCGGCCAGCTCGAGAATCCGCCGCCCGACTCACCTAGCCAAGGTTGCATGACGCAGCACTAGATCCTGGCGATGGGCGGGAACTCCTCGCGTGCCGCGTACCGCAGCTGCGCCATGTTGTCGCCCCGTGCCCAGGCGTTGAATGCCTTGACATAGAGGGTGACGTGCTCGCGGCTCTCCCTGCGGTGCTGCACCTGTCCGGCCTCCTTGCGGGCCATCCGGAACATCGTGTTGCGGAAGGTCAGCCGGGGATCGTTGCGGCGCAGCCCGGCGCCCTCGATGATGCCCTCGTACCACTCCTCGAGGTCGATGCGTTTGTTGGCGGCGTCCACCAGGTAGCTCGCCGCTCCGGCCGCGGACTTGATCATCCCGGTGGCCGCGGAGATGCGCTCGCCGAGCTGTACGTACTCCCGCGCTTTCGGGTGTGCTTCGAGGGTTTCCAGGATCTGGGTGTTGGTGACCGAGGCGGAACCGGAGGACCAGTTCACATCGGGGCGGTTCGCCACCAGGTAGATCGTGCGCAGCATCGCGGCGAGCATGACCGAGGATTTCTCGCCCTCGATGGCGAGCACATCGGCCGCGTTGCGGCGTTTTCCGGTGTCGAGTACGTCGAAGGTGTCCGGGGGTACCTCGGTGAACACGGTCATCTCGACCGGTTGTTCGGCGGCGACGATCGCGGCGAGCCGGTGTTGTCCGTCCACGAGCACGCCGTTGGTGTCGAAGGCGATGCCCTGGTGGGTGACCTGCCATTCACCGCGGCGCATGGCTTCGGCGAAGGCGCGCACCACCGGCTTGGAAAGGGGCCGGTTCGAGGTGTTCGCCTCCAGCATCGTCTCGGCTTTTTGCGGGGTGATTTTCTGGACCTTGCTACGCATCGCGAACCGTACTCCTGTTCGTCGAGGTCGGTACCGACGCAGCAATTTGTACCACGGGAACGATGGGCCGAACGGACGAATCGGACATCGTTATCCCCTTTGTGGTGCTCAGTTCCCGAGAATGGGCGCCGTGCTGCTGGCGGTTCCGCCCTGCTCGGCCGCGAAACCGAGCAGTACCCGGGTGCCCGCCGGTGGGGTACCGGTCACCGGGAGCTCGATCCGCCGCGCTCCCGGACCGGGCACCGGGATCGTGCGTGAACCCAGCGTCTTGCCCTCCGGTGACCAGACGTACAGATGCGCGGTTCCCGGTCCGGTGACGTGCACCAGCGCGGTCAGTGTTCCCCCGCGCAGCAGCGCCGGTCCGGCCAGGCTCGCGCGGTCCGCAGCGGGTGCGGCCTGTGCCCCGGCGAGCGGGATCCCGTTGCGGGCCGACTGGGCGATGGAGGCGGGGGAGTCGATACTGCGCGCCGCGGTCTTGGCGATGACCGGCTCGCTCGGCTGGACCGGACGGTCCGGTGGTGGCTGATAACCGGGCAGTTCGGCGTGCCCCCAGCGATAGGGATCGCCCTGCACGCCGGAGAACGGGGACCAGCCTATGCGGGTCTGGCCGGTCTTGTCCGTGGTGTCCGAGTCATAGGCCAGGATGTTCAGCCCCATCCGGGCGGGATCCACCGCCGAGGGCAGATCGGCCAGCGGGATCGCGGCTTCGACGGTGTAGCCGGTGTAGGGCTTGTCCACCTTCGCGGCGACCCGCATTCCGGGGGCGGTTTCCGCGCCGCCCTGGTGGTTGTCCGCATCGCGTTCGAAACACGGCCCGCCCTCGGCAGTCCACGGCAGGATCCCGGTCTTGAAAGTGGTCGCCGTGTTCTCCCCGGTGCCGCGCGGATCGATGTCGATCTCCACCGAATCGGTGCGCCAGTGCCGTTTGCAGTC
The DNA here is from genome assembly GCF_000737195.2 of Sciscionella sediminilitoris. Lineage (GTDB taxonomy): Bacteria > Actinomycetota > Actinomycetes > Mycobacteriales > Pseudonocardiaceae > Sciscionella > Sciscionella sediminilitoris. The sequence continues at coordinate 9,046 of NZ_JALM01000143.1, read as the reverse complement.
CTTCGCGGAGAGCGCGGTGCCCTGCTTGTCGTCGGTGACGTGGGTGAGCACGTACAGCGTGTCCCCGTGTCGGGAGACCTTGGCGTATCCCGAGCAGTCCCTGGCCGAGGTGCACGGATCGCCCTCCCAGCGCCGGGAGATCGGCAGCGTGGCGCCGGGATACTCGCCGGGGCCCGCGATTCCGTCGAGCTTCGGTGCGGAGTCGAGTGCGGGGATACTGGTCGCCGGGACCAGATCGAGTGCCGCGGCGGTGTCCCGGCTCCCGGCACCGCTCGTGGTGTGCACGGTGTACCGGTAGTCGCCGTCGTTCGCGGTGGGCAGTTGCTTGTCGGTGGCGGCAACGGTGAATTCGGCCGTGGTGTCCGCACCGGGGGCGAGCCCGCGGTACTCCCGGGTGGCGGGGGAGGCGGTGAACCCCTTCGGCAGGTCGAGGCGCACCGTGCCGGATTCGGCTCGCTCGCCGTTGTTGTGCAGGCGAACCGGAATCGTGCGGGATTTCCCGGAACCCAGCGAGAGGGTGTTCTCCCAGTCGCCCTGCAGCTGGGGAACCCCGGTGCGGGCGGACCAGTCGTCGAAGTCGGCGTACTGCGGCAACCGGGCGGGAGCGGCGGTGAGCGCGGGGGCGGGCTCGATTTCGCGCGCCGTCTGCCCATGCCCGATCGCGCTGCGGAGTTCGGCGCCGATCCGGTATCCGGTGCCGGTCTTCGCCGCGCGCGGCACGGTCACGGTGAACCGGGCCTTCCCGTTCCCGTCGAGCCGCCCGTCACCCCGCACGGACCAGCCTTCCGGTAGCGCCGGCGTGATCCGGGCACCGGGCAGCACGCCACCGTGCGGGGCGTGCGCGGTCACCGTGGCGGTGAAGCTGCTGCCCGGGACCGGGTGCTGCTCGGAGGTGCGCAGTTCGAGCCCGGTTCCCTTGGGCAGGCCGCCTTTTCCGGGCAGTGCGGCACCTTCGAGCATGGCTTCCGGTGCGGTGTCGCCGATCGTGTACGGCACCCGGGAATCGATCTGGGTGAACCGGTCGCAGTCGATCTTGGCCGGGTCCGTCGGCGGATCGGCGGTGTCCCCGAAGCCCTGGCTGCGGTAGTCGCGCGCGGACTGGGCCTGCACCTTGGCCCAGCTGCTGCGGTGTTCGCGGGAGTAGGCGCCCTCCCAGACGCGGTACACCTGTTCGGCGGGATTGTCCGCGGTGTTCGGGCAATCGGGACCGGTGCCACCGGAACCGTCCGCATCCGCCTCGAACAACCGGCCGGTGCTCCACGGCGCGAGCCCCTGTCCGGTGAACTTCGCCGGATCGGCGGCGTCGTAGTAGGCCTGGGTGGCCAGCCGGCCCGCCTCCTGGTGGTTGCCGTGCTGTCCGGGGACGGGCGCGGGGTTCATGGTGACGATCACCGAGGGCGTGGTCTCCCGCACCAGCCGCACGATCCGGTCGAGCGTGTCCTGTTCGTCCCACACCTTCCTGGTGAGCGGGGCGCTGACGGTGTAGAAGAAGTCGACCTTGTCCAGGTTGTGCACGTCCTGGACACCCGCGCGGCCGACCGCCTTGCGTTCCTCGCCCTCGCGCAGCACGCCGAGCGCGGGGCCCTCTTCCGGGCCGACCGCGTTCCCGCCGCCCTCGCCCCTGGTGATGGTGACGACCCCGGTGCTGATGCCCGAATTCTCCCGCCACTGCCCGAAGGTGGCGAGATTGTTGTGCTCGTCGTCCGGGTGCGCGCCGATGAACAGCACATCCACGTGTCCCGGGTTCGCGGATTTCGGGGCCGCCGCACCGATCCCGGGCAACAGCGCGAGCACCAAGGCGGCGATTCCCGTGCACAGCAACGATTTCCTGAGCATCCTCACTCCTTGATCGAGCCGGTCAGCATGCCCTCGATGAACCGGCGCTGCAGGATGATGTAGACGATCACGACCGGGAGCGCGACGAGCACCGCGCCCGCGGCGAGTAGCGAGAACTCCGCGCTGTGCTGGCCCTGGAAGAACACCAGCCCGAGCGGCACGGTGCGCAGCGCGTCCGAGCTCACCATCACCAGCGGGAGCAGGAACTCGTTCCAGGTCCACATGAAGGTGATCACGACCATGGTGGTGATCGCCGGGCGCCCCGCGGGAACCAGTACCCGCCACAGGGTGGTCCAGCTGGACGCCCCGTCGATGCGCGCCGCCTCGATCAGCGGCCGTGGCGCGCTGCGGAAGTAGGCACGCATCCAGAAGGTGCCGAACGCGACGGACTGCGCGGTCTGCGGCAGGATCAGCGACCAGTAGGTCTCGGTGAGCCCGGCCCAGCGCAGATCGAAGTAGAGCGGCACCACGAGCGCTTCCTCGGGCAGGGTGAGCCCGATCAGGAACACCGAGAACAGCAGCGTGGTCCCGGGGAACCGCATGGTGCCGAAGGCGTAACCGGCCAGGATCGAGAACAGCCCGGCCGCGATCACCACGGTGACCGTGACGAGCGCCGAGGAACCGAAGTAGGCGCCGAAATGCCCGCGGGTCCAGGCATCCGCGAAATTGCTCAGGTGCAGCCCGTCCGGAAGGGCGAACCCGGTGCGCAGCGAGCGCTGACTGGAGAAGGCGGTGGACAGCACGCCGAGTACGGGAACCAGCGCGATCACGCTGAACAGCGCGAGGATCACATAGCTGGCGAGGCGTTCACCGCGGGAGTTCATTTCTCCCGCCCTTCGATGAGCCGGGTCACCACGAGGGTGATGGCGAAGACCAGGATGGTCAGGGCGACCCCGATCGCGGCCGCCGAGCCGACCTGCCCGGTCTCGAAGGCGCGGTGGTAGACCTCGTAGGCGGGTACCGAGGTCGCGTTGCCCGGTCCGCCCGCGGTGGTCACGTACACCAGGTCGAAGGTGCGCAGCCCGGCGACGATGGTCAGGGTCGCGGCGACCGCGATCTCCGGGCGCAGCGAGGGCAGGGTCACCGTGAAGAACTCGCGCACCGCGCCCGCCCCGTCCAGCCGGGCCGCTTCGTAGAGCTCGCGCGGGATCCGCTGGCAACCGGCCAGGAACAGCACCATGCACAGCCCGGTCTCCACCCAGGTGCCGATCAGGCCGACCGAGGGCAGCGCGAGGTGGAAGTCGCCGAGCCAGCCGCGGGCGAGGTCACCGAGACCGACGGCCCGCAGCGCCGCGTTGAGCAGCCCGTCCGGGGCGTAGATCCACCGCCACACGATCGCGACCACGACCAGCGCGAACACCTGCGGCAGGAACAGCACGGTGCGGAAGAAGGTCAGCCCGCGCAACCGGACCCGGGAGGAGACCGAGGCGAGCAGTAGGCCGAGCACGATCGGCAGCGCGGCGAAGAACAGCAGCAGGATCAGCGCGTTGGCGAACGGTGCGCGCAGCTCGGGATCGGTGAACAGCGTGGTGTAGTTGCGGAATCCCGCCCAGGTGCCGACCGAGAGGCCGTCCCAGTCGTAGAGCGAGATCCACACCGCGCGCCCCAGCGGGATGAGCACGAACAGTGTGAACACCGCGAGCGCGGGCAGGATGTAGAGGTAGCCGACCGCCCGCGGTTCACCGGGCGCCCGCTTGCGATAGCGGCCCGCGATGCTGCTCATCGTCCCTGCCCGAACTTGTCCACATCGGACTGCAGCCGCTCGGTGAACTGTTCCGGGCTCAGCCGCCCGTCCACGAGTTCCTGCAGTGCGGCGGTGATCGTGTCGTAGAAGCTCGGCGTGGTGTAGTCCGGATAGGGCGCGGGACCGCCACCGGCGTTGATCCGGTCCCAGCCGTCGAGCATCGCGCGCCGGGGACTGTCCGCGGGCAGCCGCGCGGCGTTGTCTCCGGGAACCGCGGGCAGATTCCCGGTTTCGGTGAGTACCTTCGCCGCGTGTTCATCGGTGAGGAAATCGATCAGCGCGGCGGAGACATCGGGATGGCGGGATTTGCTGGAGATGGCGAGTGCGAAGTTCTCCCCGCCGATGGTGGCCGGGCCCGCGCCGGGTTGCAGCGGTGGCGGCGGGATGAGGCCGAGATTGTTCCCCATCGGCGCGCCGAGCACCTCGGTCTCCCAGGTCCCGGTGATCATGAAGACCCCCTTGCCCGCGGCGAACTGCTTGGCCGAGTCGTCGTAGCCGAGCCCGTTTCCGTTGGGAGTGAGATAACCGCGGCGCGCCCAGTCCCGCAGCACCCTTGCGGCCTGCACGATCTTCGGATCGGTCCAGGATCCCCGTCCCCGGCCCAGAATCAGCGAGCGCACCGCTTCCCGGCCGGCGAACTGGCTGGCGAGCACCCCGAAGACGTGGATCGCCGCTTCCCGGTCCAGATTGCCGAACTGGATCGGGAGTTCGCCGCGCGCCTTCAGCTTGTCGAGTTCGCCGGTGAACTCCTGCCAGGTCTTCGGCGGTTCGAGCCCGGCGGCGGCGAGCTTTTTCTTGTTGTAGAACACCCCGACGTACTCGCCCATCTGGGAAAGTCCGTAGAGGCTTCCGGTGCCGAACCGTTTCCGGTCCGAGCTGTTCAGACCGAGCAGTGCTTTCGGATAACGGTTCTTCCAGCCGTACACCTTCGCGTAATTGTCCAGCGGGGTGAGCATGCCCGCCTTGACGAAGGCGACCATGTCCGGATAACCCTGGTTGACCTCGGCAACATCCGGGGGATTGTTCCCGGAGAGCGCGAGTTTCAGCGTGGTGCGCACATCATCGGTGCTCTTCGAGGTGCGATTGATGGTGACGTTCGGATAGCGTTTCTGGAATTCCTCGAGCAGTTGGGTGAACTGCTCGTTCTGCCCGCCGCGCACTTCCTGGTCCCAGACGTTCAGGGTCACCTTTCCCGCCTTCGCCGGATCGGTGCTGATCGCCGAGACCGGTTTGCCCTTGGGCTGGTTCTCCGCGAATTCCGCGCCCGGCGGGGCGCAACCGGCCGCGAGCAGGGCGACGGCGGCGAACACCGCGAGCCTGCGCATCAGAAGTCCCCGACGTCCGCGGCCCGCGCGATGGTCGCCGCCGCCCTGCGCACCGCGCCGACCGGGAAGACCGGGATCAGTTCGTCCAGGAAACCGTAGCGGCGCAACAAGGATTCCCGGTAGGCGCAGGAGTTCATGCCATCGCGCACCGCGTGCCACCAGTCGGCGATATCGCCCCAGCCGGGCGCGGCGAGGGAACCGCCGAACTGCTGCACCGCGAGCGCCGAGCAGGCACCGGCGAACGCGAGCCGGTGCGGCAGCGGCCATCCGGCGAGGGTGCCGAGCACGATGCCCGCACCGAACACGTCCCCCGCTCCCGTGGCATCCAGCGCGTCCACCCGCAGCGCGGGAACCTCGGCCTCCTCCCCGGTGCTCGAATCGATGGCCATGGCGCCGTGCCTGCCGTTGGTGACCACGGCGAGCGGCACCCGGTCGGCGAGCTCGTACAGCGCGTCCCTCGGGGTCTCGGTCCTGGTGTAGGCCATCGCCTCGCCCGCGTTCGGCATGAAGGCGTGCGCGAGTTCGAGCTGATCCAGCAGACTCGCGGGCCAGTTCCCGCTGGCGTCCCAGCCGACATCGGCGAACACCAGCGCCCCGTCCGTCCGGGCGAGCTCGGCCCAGGATGCCTGTTCCCCGCGGCGCAGCGGCTCGGTCTCGTCCAGGTCCACGATCACCGCGCGGGATCGCGGCGGGTGCCCGATCATCTCGGTCGCGGCCATCGGCGGGGCGTGGCTGTGGGTGACCATGGTGCGATCACCGGAGGCGGCGAGTGACACGGTCACGGGGGAGTGCCATTCGGCGAACCGCCGCGAACAGGACAGGTCGATCGATTCCTGTTCGGCGAGGGTGCGCCAGCAGAAGTCCGCGTAGTCGTCGTCCCCGAACCCGGCGGCGAGCGAGGTGCGCAGGCCGAGCCTGCTGGTGGCGATCGCGAGGTTGGCGATGCCGCCGGGACAGGAGCCCATTCCGTCGGCCATCACCTCGGTGCCCGCGTCCGGCAGCGCGTGCAGCCCGGTGAACACGATGTCGAGGAAGACGGTGCCGTACAAGAACACGTCGAACTCGGGGCTGTCGGGGAGGCGCTTACCGGCCAGCGGATCGTACGCGGTCGCGGCCACGGGATGGTCCTCTCGACGCTGGGCGGGACCCCAGCACTCTAACCACCACAATGCGCGAAGACAATCATTAGTGCGCATTTCCGAGCGAAAACGCGCAGTGCGACTGCTATGCTCGGTGCGTGATCCAGCACCGACGGCGCGCCGAGATCGTGCGGCGGCTGCGCTGCTCCGGTCCCCTCTCGGCGGCCGCGCTCGCCGGTTCCCTCGGGGTCAGCGCTTCCACGATCCGCCGCGATCTCGCCGAACTGTCCAAGCAGGGCACCCTGACCAGGGTGCACGGTGGTGCGCACGCGGAAGCCGATGCCGATGTGGACATGCCCTTCGCGAACGTGGCCGCGATCGCCCCCGAGGACAAGGACGCGGTGGCCGGGCGCGCGCTCGAACTGGTCAACGACGGGGATGTGCTGCTGCTGGACATCGGCACCACGGTCGCGCATCTGGCCAGGCGGCTGCGCGGGCGCCGGGTCACCGTGCTCACCTCGAGCTTGGCCGTGCTCGACGAACTGCGCGAGGACGAGTGCGTGGAACTGCTCGTGCTCGGTGGGCTCGTCCGGCGCACCTACCATTCGCTGGTCGGCGCGCTCACCGAGGACGCGCTGCGCCAGGTGCGGGCGGACCGGGCGTTCATCGGGGCGAGCGGGGTGCGCGGGGACGGCCAGGTGCTGGACAGCACGCTCGTGGAGACGCCGATCAAACGCGCGCTGATCGCCGCGGCGGGGCAGGTGGTGCTGCTCGCCGACAAGGGCAAGTTCCCGGGAACGGGTGCGCTGCGGGTCTGCGGGGTGGACGAACTCGACGTGCTGATCACCAATGCGGGCGCCGATTCCGCGACACTGGACACCTGTTCCGCGGCAGGGGTGGAGGTAATGCTGGCATGCGACTGACGATCCTCGGTGGCGGTGGATTCCGGGTTCCGCTCGTCTATCGCGCCCTGCTGGGCGCGGACGGACCGGTGCATGAGGTGGTGCTGCACGATCTGGACCGCGGCAGGCTCGAGGCGATCACCCGGGTGCTTGCCGGGCTCGCCGGGAACGTGGCAGGTGCCCCTCAGGTGCGCGCGACCACCGAACTGGACGAGGCACTGGCCGGGGCGGACTTCGTGTTCTCCGCGATCCGGGTCGGCGGGCTGGAGGGGCGCACCGCCGACGAACGGGTCGCCCTCGATCTCGGGCTGCTCGGCCAGGAGACGACCGGTCCGGGCGGGATCGCCTACGGGCTGCGCACCGTGCCCGCTGCCCGGCACATCGCCGAACGCTGCGCGGTGCTGTGCCCGCGCGCCTGGGTCATCAACTTCACCAATCCCGCGGGCATGATCACCGAGGCCATGCAGGGCGTGCTCGGCGAACGGGTGATCGGGATCTGCGATTCGCCGATCGGGCTCGGCCGCCGGGCCGCGGTGGCCCTCGGTCTCGATCCGGCGCGCACCGGGCTGGACTACGCCGGGCTCAACCACCTCGGCTGGCTGCGCGGGCTGCGCCACGACGGCCGGGATGTGCTCCCCGAACTGCTCGCCGAGCCCGGGCTGCTCGCGGGCATCGAGGAGGGTGAACTGTTCGGCCCGGAGTGGGTGCACGATCTCGGCTGCCTGCCCAACGAGTACCTGTACTACTACTACCGGACCCGCGAGGCGATCGCGGCCATCAAGGGCGGGGCCGCGACCAGGGGCGAGTTCCTGCTGCGCCAGCAGGCCGCGTTCTACGAGGCGGTCGCCGAGGCACCGGAGACCGCGCTCGCCGCCTGGGAGCGCACCAGGCGGGAACGCGATGCCACCTATATGGCCGAGAGCCGGGAGGGGGAGCGCGCCGCCGCGGATGTGGAGGGTGGCGGATACGAACGGGTCGCGCTCGAGCTCATGTCCGCGATAACCCGCGATGAGCACGCCAGCATGCTGCTCAACGTGCGCAACGGGTCCACGCTCCCGGAACTGCCCGAGGACGCGGTCATCGAGGTCGGCTGCGCGGTGGACGCGAACGGAGCCCGCCCACTGGCCACCGCCCCGCTTTCCGGGCACCAGCTGGGCCTGGTCGCGCAGGTCAAGGAGTGCGAGCGGCACACCATCACCGCCGCGGTGACCCATTCGCGCCGCGCCGCGCTTTCCGCTTTCGCGCTGCACCCGCTGGTGGACTCGGTGGACACCGCGCGGATCCTGCTCGAGCACTACCGCGCACGCATCCCCGGGGTGGCCGCCGCGCTGAGTTGAGCTCTTGCTTCCAGAGCCTCGTCAACCGGGCCGGTAATTCGTACGATCGTCCTCGTGGACCGGATCGCCGTCGTCACCGGGGCCAATCGTGGGATCGGTCTCGCCGTGGTCGAGCAGCTGCTCAGCCGTGGATACCGCACCGTGCTCGGGGCCCGCGAGGCCGAGGCCGGGCGCCAGGCCGCACGCGAGCTCGATGCGAACGGCCGGGTGCTCGTCGCCGAGCTCGACGTCACCGAGGAGCGCAGTACCACCGCTCTGGGGGAGTTGCTGCGCGCCGAATTCGGCCAGGTCGACGTGCTGGTCAACAACGCGGGCGTGCACTACGACACCTGGCAGGATCCCGCGGGCGCGGACATGCGCATCGTCACCGAGGCACTGGAGGTGAACGCGATCGGGGCCTGGCGCACCACCACCGCGCTGCTACCGCTGATGCGCGGGAACCGTCCTGGTCGGCGCATCGTGAACGTCTCCAGCGGGATCGGCGCGCTCTCCGATATGGGCGCGGGAACCCCGGCCTATGCGGTGTCCAAGGCCGCGCTGAACGCGGTCACCCGGGTGTTCGCCGCGCAGTGCAGCAGGGACCGCATCCTGGTGAATGCGGTCTGTCCCGGGTGGGTCGCGACCCGGATGGGCGGCCGCGGCGGGCGGACGATCGAGGCCGGTGCGGCGAGCGTGCTGTGGGCCGTGGACATTCCCGAGGACGGGCCGACCGGCGGGTTCTTCCGGGACGGTCGCCGCCTTTCCTGGTGAGCCAGTGGTTATGGGCGAGCCGGGTTTTCTCGGGTGAGCCGTGGTTCCGGGTGAGCTAAAGGTTGTCCCGTAA
>NZ_JALM01000142.1 GCF_000737195.2 Sciscionella sediminilitoris | reverse complement strand
TCCTGGCCTCCTACACCTAGTCGCTCTTCCTGGATCGATCCCCCTCGCGGGGGCGCGTGTCACCATGGTGCCCTCATCACACACCCACGTGGTCGACGAACCATTCGGTCAGCGGGCGCGCCGCCCCGCCGGGAATCCCGCACCCTGCGCAGCAGGCCGCGCTCGTGCAGCAGGTTGTCCGGCTCCCATTCGCGGACCAGGCACAGGGTGCGATGCCGCAGCAGCTCGAGGCGCGGATGATCGGGCGCGACACCGCGCGGCCTGGTCTTCATCTTGTCCCCGCGCAGCTCCCAGCCCTTGCGGGTCAGCCCGTCGATCAGGTGCTGCAGCTCCTCGCCGCGCCGGTCCTCGTCGAGCGCGGTGCGCAGCCGGGCGAGCTGGTCCGGTTCGGTGTGGAAACAGCCCGCACCCACCAGCAGCCCTTCCGAGGACACGTACAGCGCCCACCACCGCGGCCACGTTCCAGCACCGCACCGCAGTGCGTCTTGTACGGCGTCTTGTCCTTGGCGAACCGCGGATCCCGGTAGGGGCGGAAGACCTTGCCGGTACCGAACTCGCCGAACTCCCCCTCCAGTTCGGCGAGCAGGGCCTCCATCGGCGCGCGCACCTGCTCGAGGCAGATCTGTTTGTTGTCCTCGTAGTAGGCCTTCGAATTGTTGGCGAGCAGCACCGTGAAACTACTACCCTTTTCCGGTTGTTGACTGTGAGCCCAGGCAAGGTCGTCGAGGAGGTGGCCGAGTTCGGCACCGGTGACCGCTGCTGTCCAGAGTTGGCCGAGTGCGTGGTTGTAGAGCTCGAGGTCTTCGGGGTCGTTGCTGGTGATGGTGGTGTGCATGACTTCGAATTCGACGAGGTTGTCGTAGATCCACCAGCCGTGCATGGGGACGATGCCGGGGTCAGCAAGAACGCGGGCCCCATTCTCAAAGGCGCGATGCCAGTTTTGAAACGTGCCCCTATCGCAGGCATTGCGATTACGGCATTCGGAATCGGAATGGACATCGGTGTCAATGGTGCCGACCCGGCCAAGCCGGTCGTCTCCGGCACTGACGGAGTACCGAAAGCTGAAGGTTTCGGAGCGGCCGGAGTACTCGCGGGTCTCTGTGTGGTGTATGGATGCGTGCGCGGTTGGACCGAAGACGTGCAACCCATTTGTATGGGTGAGCGTCTGGTACTTGTGGCTGATTATCGCGATAGCCTTCGCTTATCCACTGTTGTTCATTCGCGGAAAGACAACGACCTGTGGCCCAGACTGGCTGATGTACAACGGCAATGTCTGGGTCAAAACGTACGAGTTGAACGAGATAAAGGTAACGAAGTATGCGGGCGGTTACCACATAACCCTAAAAGACACTAGCGGGCGCGGAATGATGCTCGATCTACGAACCGTTCAAGAACTGCCGTATTTATGGAATTACGTCTATCTCGGAATAATGCATTCCGTTGTTTACGGTGGAGCGACCGCCGATAATGAGGCAATCAAACGATTACAGCTCCCCGCCCGCATGAGCTACAGACGCACTCATTCGCGATCGGCAAGGCGTCGGCACCCGCGCGAGCACGTGCATGCCTGGACACGGGCACCAGCCCTGCCGATCGACGGACTCATCCTTATCGAATTCCCTACCAACCAGGTCGGCCGCTAGCCTGAACCCGAGCGTTGACCTTCTCGACGCACTCGGGCGAACAGCGCCCGTAGTACTGCGCCAGCAGCTCGATCGGGCGCCAGTCCCGGCACCCCAGGCACACACCCTCCTCGATCTGACCAGGTGAGGTGTAGTTACGCCGCTCCCATGGGATTTCGCTCGCCACCGTCGACTCCCTTCGTCCCGCGCAGCTTAGGTATGCACGCTTCGCATTCGCGCAGCGCAACCCCGCGATGGTGACCACGCACACCAGTCTTGACAGCCCTGAGCGTCCGGCGTTCTCCTGAAGAGTATTCGAACACCAGTTCGAAAGATGTGTGGCCCCATGTGAACCGGCGAGGCGAGGCACAGGAGGACGTTACGAGAAGACATGGCCCGGTGGCAGGTGGTGGCCTTCATCCCGGACGACCTCTGCACAGACGATCACCCCGAGAAGGCCGAGGCACTGCACCGCTGGCCATTCGACTGGCTGCATGCCCGGCTGTCCGGGCTCCTCAGCCCCAGACGCCGGTGGCGGCCGCCTCGCGCGCGTATTCCGTGAAGTCCTTCGGCGCCCGGCCGAGCGCCCGTTCCACATCGCCTGACGGTTCCTCGACGATGTCCGCGGTCTCGGCCATGGCGGCGGCAAGTTCCTTGTCCAGCCCCAAAGTCACCATCCGCTCGGCGTACTGAGGCACAGTGAGCTCGGTGTACTCGATCCGGCGCCCCAGCGCCTTCCCGATCTCCTCGGTGGCCTGTGCGAACGTCAGCGCGCGAGGCCCGTTCAGGTAGTACTCCTCCCCCGCATGGCCATCCTCGCGCAGGGCGGCGACAACCACGTCGGCGATGTCGTCGGCATCGATGAAGGCGAACGCCGAATCGCCGTACGAGGTCGCCATGACACCGGTCCGGATCTCCTCGCGGAACTTCTGGACGTAGTCGTCGCTGAAGTTCTGGTTGAACCAGCTTGGGGTGACGGTCGTCCACTCCATTCCGGACTCGCGCAGCGCGCTGCCGACGGCGGAATCGGATGGCCAGATGTTGAGCAGCACGAATCGCCGCACGCCCGCGGCGGCCGCGGCCTGAATGAACTCGCCGACCGGTTCCTGCTCCTCCTCGGTCCCCATCCCCGGGTACACCGCGTAGAGCCGATCGACTCCCCGGAGAACATCCGGCCACGTGGTCGAGTCGTCCCAGGAGAAGGGCGGCTCCGAGCGACGCGAGGCGCTACGGGCGGTGACACCCGCCCGCTCGAGTCGTTCCATCACCCGGCGGCCGGTCTTGCCGGTTCCTCCCACCACGAGGGTCTCACCGGTCTGCGCTACCTGGTTCATCTGCGTTCCTTTCGCTTTGGCGAGGTCGTTATGACGTCGAATGTGAACGCCATACCAAAACTGTACAGTGTTCACTGTAAGGACAGTGTACAGGAACTGTAGACTGTTGTCCGCCCCCACATCCGAGGGCGTCGAGTGCTGGAGAGGTGCGCGTGGACGACACGGCCGTAGAGACCAGACGGGAGAGGCTGCGCCGGAGTACGACGGCGGAGATCAAGGAGATCGCGCTGCGTCTCCTCGTCGAAGGAGGCCCGTCGGCGCTGACACTCCGTGCGGTCGCGCGTCAGATCGGCATGGCCCCCAACGCCCTGTACGGGTACTTTGCCTCCCGCGACGACCTGGTCGCCGCCCTCCGGGATGATCAGTACGCGGCCCTCGCGCGGGCCGCCCGCGACAGCCGGGACATCGCCGCAGCAGAGGGCGTCGACGGCCAGCTGCGCGCCTGGGCACACGCCGTGCGCGAGTGGGCACTGGAGAACCCGACCGGCTGGCACCTGATCTTCGACGACCCGACCGGCGGTCACCGCTCGGCACCGTGCCCACCCCCTCCGGAGGGGGACTTCGACATGTGCATGCCCCTGCTCGAGTTCGCGGAGGCCACCCTGCCGCATTCCCGGCTCACCGCCGCCTCGACCGCGTACCAGTGGTCCGACTTCGACGACGCGCTGACCGAACGCGTGCAGGCCGCCCTGCCCGATCTCCCCCCGGAGGGCATCGCCCTGGGACTCCGGATCTGGGCACGACTGCACGGACTGGTCGCCTTCGAACTCGACGGACGCATCCGGGCACCCTCGACCGTCGCCGCGACCATCTACGACGACGAGATCACCCACCTCCTTCGGTCCGCCGGAACCGGTGAGATGGACTCACCCCGGAACCGATCCGCAGAGCGTTGACCTGGAGAACCCCCGAATCCGCGTCGTCAACTCGTTCTACGAGTCAACAGCGTGCAGCGCGAGGGCCCACCCAAGAACGGCAAACCGCGTACGGTGCCGATCCCGGCATCGTTGGTGCCGATACTGCGCGAGGTGATCGGGAACCGTGGCGGCAACGAGCTGGTGTTCCACACTGCACGCAAGCAGTCACTGCGGGCGAACGACTGGCGGGTGCGGAAGGTCAACGACCTACGGATTAAAAGGGCACCGCCGAGTAGTGATGATTTGTTCAGCTGTGTGTTCGTGCCACGCGCACGCAACCCGTGCGGTTGATGACAAGGCTGCCTTCGGCAGCGAGCGCATCGGCAGATGACGAGCTCTGATTCTGGCACGGCCCGCGCGGTATCAGATCTTGGACGAGCCGCAGAAGGTTTGGGTGACGACGAGCCTGCTGCTTCCCGAGGACGGGTACCGGCGCCGCCCGTACGCCAAGGAGTGTCTGCAGGTGGGCAAGCCGATGCCGGGGTTTCTGTACGGCTGGATGCCCACGTCCTCGGGTGGAATGGTCGGGCTGGTCCGATACCAGCTCGGCACGGAGGACAAGCAGTGGTGGATCGAGTTCACACACTTCGTGGCCTCCAAGCACCTCCGTAAGCGCAGCACGAAGCGCGGCGAGCGCCGCTACGACGGTTGATCGGGCGCCCTCGTTGACGCGACGGCCGTCGGGGCCAGGTTGGTGTACTGGTTGGCCCGGGGCCGGGCTGTGGGTTCGGGTGGTTCGGTTCCGGCCGGCGAGGAATGCGAGCTGTCGAGCCTTTGTCCAGCCGCTGCCTATCCCCCGCCCACGTGATCGAGAAACCACGTCCCCAGCGGGCGTGCCTGCCGCCAAGCATCCCGGACCCTGCGCAACAGCCCGCGATCGTGCAGCATGTCATCCGGCTCCCAGCTGCGTGCCACGTAGAGCGTGCGATACCGGAGCAGTTCGAGACGCGGATGCTCTGGCGAGACCCCGCGCGGCTTGGTCTTCATCTGGTCGCCGCGCAGCTCCCACCCCTTGCGTACCAACCGGTCGGTCAGATCCTGCAGCTCCCCGCCCCGCCGGTCCTCGTCGAGCGCGGCGCGCAACCGGGCGAGCTGGTCCGTCTCGGTGTGATAGCAGCCCACCGCGGCCAGCAGGCCCTCCGAGGACAGCTGCACATACAGCGCACCGCCGCCCCGGCCACGCTCGATCACAGCACCACACTGCGTCTTGTACGGCGTCTTGTCCTTGGCGAACCGCAGATCCCGGTACGGGCGGAACACCTTCCCCGAACCGAACTCGCTGAACTCCGGCTCCAGCTCGGCGAGTAACGCCTCCATCGGCGCACGTACCTGCTCAAGGTAGATCTGTTTGTTGTCCTCGTAGTAGGCCTTCGAATTGTCCGCGAGCAGCCCGTCGTAGTACTCGACCGCGTGTTCCCCGAAGCCCTCGAATCGCATTCCCGCAATGGTAGTGAATTCGGTGGCGTGCTCCCCCGCGTGGCCGGGATGCTCTCCGCCATGTCGTCTTCGGAACCGCCTTCGGATTTCCTGCCGGGCATCGAGTTGTCCCGCTACTGCTACCGCGAATTCCTCGCTCCCGTGTTCGGCGGGCACCCGCACGCGGCCGCGCTGCTCGGTCCCGGTTCGGAGGTGCTGGGCTTCGACACGAACCGCTCGACCGATCACGACTGGGGACCTCGACTGCAGGTGTTCGTCACCGACGAGTCCGGTGAGCTCGCGGCACGCGCCGAACGCGCACTGCCCCGGGAGGTCCGCGGTCACCCACGACTGCCCGGCGCTCTCGAGGTGACCGGGCTGGCCACGTGGTTCGGCGCCCGGCTCGGCTTCGATCCCGCCGAGCTCACGACCTTCGACTGGCTCGCCACCCCGGCCCAGTTGCTCGCCGAGGTCACCGGGGGCGCGGTGTTCCACGACGGAACCGGTGAACTGACCGCCGCCCGGACCCGGTTGTCCTGGTACCCGGACCAGGTGTGGCGCTACATCCTCGCCTGCCAGTGGCAGAAGATCAGTGAGGAGGAGGCGTTCCCCGGCCGGTGCGCGGAGACCGGGGACGAGCTGGGTGCCTCGGTGGTGGCCGCCCGGCTGGCGCGTGAACTGATGCGGCTGTGCTTCCTACTCGAACGCCGGTATCCGCCGTACAGCAAGTGGCTCGGCAACGCGTTCGCCCGGCTGGAACTCGCGCGGGAATTGGCGCCCGTACTGCACAGCGCCACGGGAGCTCGCGATGCCGGGGAACGGGAACGGGCGCTGGCGAGCGCCTACGGGCGCCTGGCAACGGCGCAGAACGCGCTGGAGCTGACCGAACCGGTCGACACCGCCATCCGTCCGTACCACGCGCGGCCGTACCGGGTGCTGCACGCGGAACGGTTCGCGGACGCCCTGCTCGCCGGGATCACCGATCCGCAACTGCGCGGACTGTCCAGGGCCGGAGCCATCGACCAGTATGCGGACGACCCCAAAGTCCTTGTGCCGCAAGGGAGTGGCCACACCGCGCGGGCGATCGCCGCGGCGGTGCACCCCGGGCTCAGCGGGTCTCGCTGATCAGCCAGTCCAGGTATTCGGTGCTGCCTCCGGTGATCGGTGTGGCAATGATCTCGGGCACGTCGTAGTCGTGATTGACCCGGATGTGTTCGGTGAGCGCGGCCACCCGGTCGGCGGCGGTCTTGATGTCCACCCGCCATTCCGGCTCGGTCTGCACCGCGCCCTCCCACCGGTAGACGCTGGTGATCGGCCCGTTGACCTGCGCGCAGGCGCCGAGGTTCGCCTCGATCGCCGCGGACGCGATGCGCAACGCCGCCTGCTCGCTCTCCGTGGTCGTGGTGACGATGGTGTGCTCGGACATAGCCGCAGGGTACCGAGTAACCTCAAGCGTCGTGCGAACTCGATCGTTGCTCGTCGTGACCGCTATCGCCGTGCTGCTCACCGGGGGCTGTGCGCAGCGCTCCGAACAGGCCGCCACTCCCCCGAAGGACGGCGGTTACCCGGTCACGGTCGATTCCTCCGGTACCAAGCTCACGATCAAGAACAAACCGGAGCGCATCGTCTCGCTCGGCCCGTCCGCCACCGAGGACCTGTTCGCCGTCGGCGCGGGCAAACAGGTGGTCGCCGCCGATTCGCTCTCCGACTACCCGGAGGGCGTCCCGCGCACCAAGCTTTCCTCGATCCAGCCCAATGTCGAGGCGATCGCCGGGTACAAACCGGATCTGGTCGTGGCTACCGACGATATGAACGGGCTTTCCGGCAAACTCGCCAAGCTCGGCATCCCGGTGCTGTTCGTCAAGGCGCCGAAGGACCTCGACGGTGTCTACGGTCAGCTCACCACCCTCGGCAAGACGACCGGGCACGAGCGCGAGGCCTACGACACCACCAAGCGGATGCGCCACGACATCGACAAGCTCGTGGAGGACACCCCGAAGCCCGCGAAGGTGCTCTCCTACTTCTACGAGGCGGACAGCACGCTGTACACGGCGACTTCGAAGACCTTCATCGGCAGCGTGTTCGGCATGTTCGGGATGCGCAACATCGCCGATGACGCGGACAAGGCCGGTTCCGGTTACCCGCAGCTGTCCGCGGAGAAAATACTGCAGAGCAACCCCGACCTGATCTTCGTCACCGACAAGGAACCCGCCGCGGCCGTCGGTGCGCGCCCGGGCTGGTCGGAGCTGAAGGCGGTGCAGCGGCACCAGGTGATCGAACTCGACCCGAGCATCTCCGCGCGGTGGACCCCGAGGCTGGTGGACCTGGTGCGCGAGGTGGCCAAGGCGGCGGACGAGGCCGGGAAGTAACCCGCCCGCCGATCGAACCGGGTCCGAAGAGAAGGCACGTGATGAAACAGGCGGCGGAGCCGGGATTGCGCCCCACGAAGCTGCGCGCCAGGCACCTGCTGGTGACGCTGCTCCTGCTGCTCGCCGTGGTGCTCGGGGCGATACTGCTCGGCGCCATCGATCTGGGCGCGGGCCGGGTGCTCGGCGAGATCTGGGCACAGCTCACCGGTGGCGTCTCCCCGCTGTCCGCGCAGGAGGCCGCGATCCTCTGGGAGATCCGGGTGCCCCGGGTCATGCTCGGCTGCCTGGTCGGTGCGGCACTCGCCGGGGCGGGGGCCGCCTATCAGGGAGTGTTCGCGAACCCGCTCGCCGATCCGTATCTGCTCGGCGCGGCGGCCGGGGCCGGGCTCACCGCGACCGTCGCGGTCGTCGCCGGGGCCGACACCTCGGGTGGCCTGGTGCCGATCGTGGCCTTCGCGGGCGCGATCGGCGGGGTGGTACTCACCTGGACCCTCGGCAGGGCGGCCGGTCGCGGGACCATGACGCTGTTGCTCGCCGGTGTGGTGATCTCGGCGTTCCTCACCGCCGTGCAGACCTTCGTGCAGCAGCTCGACACCACCACGATCAGCAAGCTGTACAGCTGGATGCTCGGCGGACTCGGCAGCCCCGGCTGGTCCCAGATCCTGTCCGTACTCCCCTACATCGTGCTCGCCGGGATCGTGCTGTGCTGCTGTGCGCGGCTGCTGGACGTGCTCACCCTCGGCGACGAGGAGGCCGCGGCACTCGGGATCCGGCCCGGGCTGGTGCGCATGCTCGTGCTCGGTGCGGCCTGTCTCGCCACGGCGGCCGCGGTCTCGATGAGCGGGCTGATCGGGTTCGTCGGCATCGTGGTCCCGCACGCGATACGCCTGCTGGTGGGCGCCAGCCACCGCATCCTGATCCCGCTGTCCCTGCTCGGCGGAGCGGCCTTCCTGGTCGCCGCGGATGTCGCGGCGCGCACCGTGCTCGCCCCAGCCGAACTCCCGCTCGGGGTCGTCACCGCCTGCGTCGGCGCACCCTTCTTCCTCGTGATCCTGCGCAAGGGGGCCCGCAATGGACGGGCTTGAGCTGCGCGGGCTCGCCGCGGGATACGGCGGGGACGACAAGGTGGCCGGGGTGGACCTCACGGTGCCGCCCGGATCCTGGCTGGCCATCGTCGGACCCAACGGGGCGGGGAAATCCACCCTGCTCAAGGCCACGGCCGGACTGATACCGCACCGGGGCGAGGTCAGCCTGGACGGGACCACGCTTGCCGGTCTGGGACGGCGCAAGCGGGCCCGCGCGCACGCCTACGCCCCGCAAACCCCGCAGCTGCCCGCCGGGCTCACCGTCACCGACTACGCGCTGCTCGGCCGGACCCCGTACCTCGGTCCCTTCGCCCGGGAGAGCGCCGCCGATCTGCGCATCGTCGCGGATGTGTTGCTGCGCCTGGATCTCAGCGAACTGGCCGACCGCGCACTGCACACCCTTTCCGGGGGTGAGCGGCAGCGCGCGGTGCTCGCCAGGGCGCTGGCCCAGCAGGCCGAGGTGCTGTTGCTCGACGAACCGACCACCGGACTGGACATCGGGCACGCGCAGTCCCTGCTCGATCTGGTCGACCGGCTGCGCACCGATGACGGCAGCACCGTGGTGACCACGCTGCACGACCTCACGCTCGCCATGTTGTACGCGGATACCGTGCTACTGCTGGATTCCGGCCGCGCGGTTGCCTCGGGGCCACCCGCCGAGGTGCTCACCCCCGAGGTGCTGTGGCAGCACTACGGAGCGCGGGTGGAAGCCCTGCGCACCGCGGATGGACGCACGGTGCTCGCCCCGGTGCGGTGAGCAACACTGGTCGACACGAACATTCTGGTCGACATCCTCACCGAGGACGAAACTTGGTTCGCTTGGTCCTCGACTGCGCTCGGCACCGCCTTGCGGGAAGGACCGCTGGTGATCAATCCGATTATCTATGCGGAAGTATCCGTACGGTTCGCCGACTACGAAACCTGTGACGCGACGCTCAGCGAGAAGGTCTTCGCCCGCAAGCCGTTCCCGTGGGAAGGCTCCTTTCTCGCCGGAAAAGCCTTCCAGCGCTACAAGGAGCACGGCGGCACGGAAACCAGTTCACTGGCCGACTTCTACATCGGGGCGCACGCGGCTGTCGCCGGACTGCGGCTGCTGACCAGGGACGCGCGCCGGTACCGGGACTACTTCCCTACGGTCGAGGTCATCGCGCCCTGACCGCGCACTCCCGCCGCGAGTTCCCCGGCCAGAGCGCGCACCGCCGCTTCCGATTCCCCTGCCGCGGTGACGAAGGCGGAGCCGACGATCACCGCATCGGCGAACCCGGCGACTTCGGCGGCCTGCTGCGCGGAGCGCACCCCGAGCCCGAGACCGATCGGCAGCTGGGTGTGCCTGCGCGCGCGGGCCACGGTCTCGGCCGCGGTGTCCGACAGGGTCGCCCGTGCACCGGTGACCCCCATGACCGCCGCGGCGTACAGGAATCCGCTGGAGGCGTTCGCGGTGAGCGCGATCCGTTCCTCGCTCGAGGACGGCGCGACGAGGAAGATCCGGTCCAGTCCGGCGGCGCCGGCCGCGGCGCACCAGCCCGCGTCGTCGTCGGGAACCAGGTCCGGGGTAATCACCCCGAGCCCGCCCGCGGACGCGAGGTCGCGGGCGAACCGCTCGACACCGTAGCGGTGCACCGGATTGAAGTAGGTCATCACGACCGCGCGCCCGCCCGCCGCGGCGACCGTCTCGACGGTGCTGAACACGTCGGCGAGCCGGAAACCGTTGCGCAGCGCGGTATCCGCAGCGGCCTGGATGGTCGGCCCGTCCATCACCGGATCCGAGTAGGGCACCCCGACCTCGACCAGATCGCAGCCGGAGTCGAGCATCGCGGTCAGGGTGCGCTTCCCGTCCGCCACGGTCGGGTACCCGGCGGGGAGATAACCGACGAGCGCGCCCCTGCCCTCCGACCGCGTGGTCTCGAACAGCGCCTGCAAACTCATTCGTCTACCAATCCGAAGTACCGCGCCGCGGTCTCCATGTCCTTGTCCCCGCGCCCGGACAGGTTCACCAGCAGCAGCCCGTCCGGTCCGATTTCCGGGCCGAGCTCGATCGCGCCGGCGAGCGCGTGTGCGGACTCGATCGCGGGAATGATGCCCTCGGTGCGGCACAACAGTTTCAGCGCCTGCATGGCCTGATCGTCGGTGACCGCGCGGTATTCGGCACGGCCGGTGTCCTTGAGATGGGAGTGCTCGGGCCCGACACCGGGATAGTCCAGGCCCGCCGAGATGGAGTACGCCTCCGTGGTCTGCCCGTCCTCGTCCTGGAGCAGATAGGACAGCGCACCGTGCAGCATCCCGGGACTGCCCTCGGTGAGCGAGGCACCGTGCTCCCCGGACTCGATGCCGTGCCCGCCCGGTTCACAACCGACCAGGCGCACATCCGGATCGTCGATGAAGCCGTGGAAGACCCCGATCGCGTTGGAGCCGCCGCCGACGCAGGCGAGCACCGCGCTGGGCAGCCGCCCGGTCTGCTCGAGCACCTGGGACCGTGCCTCCTCCCCGATCACCCGGTGGAAATTGCGCACCAGCACCGGGAAGGGATGCGCACCCGCGGCCGTGCCGAGCAGATAGTGCGAGTCCTCGACATTGGTCACCCAGTCCCGCAGCGCCTCGTTGATCGCGTCCTTGAGGGTGCGCGAACCGGTGGTCACCGGAACGACCTCGGCACCGAGCAGCCGCATCCGGGCCACGTTGAGCGCCTGGCGTTCGGTGTCCACCTCGCCCATGTAGACGACGCAGTCCAGATCGAGCAGCGCGCACGCGGTGGCGGTGGCCACCCCGTGCTGCCCCGCCCCGGTCTCGGCGATCACCCGCTTCTTGCCCATGCGCTTGGTGAGCAGTGCCTGGCCGAGCACGTTGTTGATCTTGTGCGAGCCGGTGTGGTTGAGATCCTCGCGTTTGAGGAACACCCGGGTGCCGCAGAGCTCGCCGAACCGCTTCGCCTCGGTCAGCAGCGAGGGACGGCCCGCGTACTCCCGGAGCAATCGGGCGAACTCGCCGGTGAACGCCGGGTCGAGGCGGGCCTTGTCGTACTCGGCGGAGAGCTCGTCCAGCGCCCCGATCAGTGCCTCGGGCATGAATCGGCCGCCGTACTCGCCGAAGTGCCCGCGCGCGTCCGGATCGTGCGGGGTCGCCTCGTGTGCGTGCGTGACCACCGGGCTCACCTGCTCGGCCGCGGGCACGCGGGGTGCGAGCCCGCCGTGACCAGCTTGTTCACCGCAGCCTTGGGGTCACCGGAGGCGACCAGCCCCTCCCCGACGAGCACCGCGTCCGCTCCGGAGCCCGCGTAGGCCATCAGGTCGCCCGGACCGCGCACCCCGGACTCGGCGATCTTGAGCACGTCCGGCGGAAGACCGGGGGCGAGCTTGCCGAACACATCCCGATCCACCTCGAGGGTGTGCAGGTTGCGGGCGTTGATCCCGATGACGGTGGCGCCCGCCTCGAGTGCCCGGTCGGCCTCCTCGGCGTTGTGCACCTCCACGAGCGCGGTCATGCCGAGCGATTCCACCCGGTCCAGCAGCGCGGAGAGCACGTTCTGGTCGAGTGCCGCCACGATCAGCAGCACCAGGTCGGCGCCGTGCAGCCGGGCCTCGTGCACCTGGTAGGGAGTGACGATGAAGTCCTTGCGCAGCAAGGGAATCCGCACCCGCTCCCGGACCGCGTCGAAGTCGGCGAGCGATCCGCCGAACCGCCGCTGCTCGGTGAGCACGCTGATCACCCGGGCGCCCGCGTCCGCGTAGTCGGCGGCCAGCGAGGCGGGGTCGGCGATGTTCGCGAGCTCGCCCTTCGACGGGCTGCGCCGCTTGACCTCGGCGATCACGCTGACGTCCGCCTGGCGCAGCGCGGCGACCCCGTCCTGGGCGTCGGGCACCTGCGCGGCCTGCTTCTTCAGTTCCTCGAACGGGAGCACCGCCTCGCGCTCGGCGAGATCGGCGCGCACGCCCTCGATGATGGAGTCGAGCACACTCACGATGCCTCCCCTCGGAGACGTGATTTCGTCAGCTTCGCGAGTGGCCCCGATCTCGGTGTCCGCGTCGGACAGGTGGGTTTCGTCACGGATTCGTTCCCCTTCCCGCTGCACTGATGCTAACTCCCGCCCCCATGGCCCATCCGGTTCGGGTCACTTCGTCGTCGGATCCTCCCCCTCGGAGAGCGCGTCCCACATCCGCTGATCCGGGGCTTTCGCCCGTTGTCTGCCCGCGCCCCTGGTGTATCTGGCGCCCATGGCGGGCAGTACCCGCGCCGCGGAAAGCAACGCGGCGGCGGCTCCGAGCTCGGCGAGGGCCGCCAGCCCCACCAGGCTCCTGGCCAGCACATCCTGGTCGCTCGGGGCGGTGCTGCCCGGTCCCGGCGCGAAGGGCGCGGCCCCGGTGATCCCTCGATAGGCCAGATAGCAGCCGCTGATCAGTACGAGCACCCCGATGATCCGTTTCACCGGCGCACCGCCCGCGAACTGGGCGGCGAGCGCGGCCAGCGCGAGCAGGGCCAGCGGCACCAGCTCGGGAACCGCCTCCGAACCGCGCACCGGTGCGCTGCCCGCCGACCAGCCGAGCCGCGAGGAACCCCACAGCAGTGCGGCGGCCAGCAACAGGCACAGCAGCAGTGCCCACAGGGCGGAGCGACCGGGGCGGCGATCAGTCACGGCCGGTCACCTCGGGTGCGGCCATCGTCTCGGCGGCGGCGATCGCGGCGAGGACCGCGCCCGCCTTGTTGAGCGTCTCCTGGTCCTCGGCGTACGGATCCGAGTCCGCGACGATCCCGCCACCCGCCTGCACGTAGGCGACGCCCTCGCGCATCACCGTGGTGCGGATGGCGATCGCGGTGTCCGCGTTGCCCGCGAAATCCAGATAGCCGACCACACCGCCGTACAGCGCCCGCCGGGTCGGTTCGTATTCCTCGATCAGTTCCATGGCGCGCGGTTTCGGCGCCCCGGAGAGCGTGCCCGCCGGGAAACAGGCCACGACGGCATCGTGCGCTCCGCAGTCCTTGCGCAGCTCACCGGTCACCGTGGAGACGATGTGCATCACGTGGCTGTAGCGCTCCACCCGGAACAGCTCCACCACGTGCACACTGCCCGGTTCGCACACCTTGCCGAGGTCGTTGCGCCCCAGGTCGACGAGCATCAGGTGCTCGGCGCGCTCCTTCTCGTCGGCGAGCAGGTCCTTCTCCAGCGCGGCGTCCTCCTCCGGATCGGCCGCGCGCCACCGGGTGCCCGCGATGGGGTGCATGGTCGCCCTGCCGTCGGTGACCGTCACCAGCGCCTCGGGACTGGATCCGACGATGTCGAAGCCCTCCAGGCGCAGCAGGTACATGTACGGGCTCGGATTGGTGGTGCGCAGCACGCGGTACACGTCGACCGGGTCCGCTTCGGTGCGCACCTCGAACCGCTGGGAGACCACGATCTGGAAGGCCTCCCCCGCCTTGATCGCCTCCTTGGCCGCGTCGATCGCCGCGTGGTGCTGCTCCTGCGTGCGCTTGCGGGTGAACTCCGGCTTCGGGCGGTCGAACAGGGCCGCGGTGGCCGGGGCGGGCGCGAGCAGGGTCGCGGTCATCTCGTCGAGCCTGCGCACCGCGTCGGCGTAGGCCTCGTCCACCCGCGCGGAGCTGTTGTCCCAGTTCACCGCGTTCGCGATCAGCGTGACGGTTCCGGTGTGGTGATCCACCGCGGCGAGATCGGTGGCGAACAGCATGGTCATCTCGGGCAGTTCGAGGTCGTCCTCGGCCAGCTCGGGAAGCCGTTCCATCCAGCGGACCGCATCGTAGCCGATGTAGCCGACCATGCCACCGGTGAGCGGGGGCATCCCGGGCAACGGTTCGGTGCGCAGGGCCTCGACCGTCTCGCGCAGGGTGGCGAGCGGATCGTCCCCGTGCGGCAGGTCCACCGGCGGTTCGCCGCGCCACACCGCCTTGCCGTCGACGACGGTGAGCGCCGCGGGGCTGCGCACCCCGACGAACGACCAGCGCGACCAGGACTCACCGTTCTCCGCGGACTCGAAGAGAAAGGTCCCTGGCCGGTCCCCGGCGAGTTTGCGGTACACCGAAAGCGGCGTCTCCGCGTCGGCGAGCAACCGCCGCGCGACCGGAATCACCCGGCGATCGGCGGCGAGCTCGCGGAACTCCGTGAGGGACAGGCTCACCCGTGTCGTGGACATGGGAACCATTCTGCCGGTCGGTCCGACAGTTCCCCGCGCGGGCTGTTTACTCTCATTGCCATGCCAGGGCGAAGGAGAGGCCGCAGGCCGGCGAGCGAGGACACCAGGACGGTGCTGATCGAGGCCGCACGCGCGGTGTTCACCGAGCAGGGCTACGCGGGCGCCACGGTCCGCCAGATCGCCGCACGCGCGGGCATGGATCCGTCGATGATCAACCACTGGTTCGGCGGAAAGGACGCGTTGTTCACCGAGGCCGTGCTGCAGCTGCCGTTCCGCCCCGCGGACATCGCCGCGAGCGTGCTCGACGGGCCGGTCGAGGAGCTCGGCGAACGGTTCGTGCGCACCGTGCTCCGCGTCTGGGATTCCGCGGGAGGCGGGCAGATGACCGCGGTGCTGCGCAGTTTCGCCTCCAACAACGAGGCGGTCCAGGCGTTTCGCGAGCAGATGCTCGACAAGGTGTTCCTGCCACTCGCCGAGCGGCTGCAGGTCGAGGATGCGGCGTTCCGCGCGACCCTGTGCGCCTCGCAGATGGCCGGGCTCGCCCTGGCCCGCTACGCCCTCGCGCTCGAACCCCTGGCCTCCGCGGACCCGGAGACGGTGGTCACGGCCATCGCACCGAATCTGCAGCGCTACCTGACCGGAGATCTCGGTTAGGCAGTGTCGTCAAGCGGCGCCGCCACCCGAACCCGCACTCGAGCCGCCATCGGTATCTACTGGGAGTCCGGATCCGCCAGCAGGACTTCGGTGTCGAAGCACGAGGTGGTCCCGTTGTGGCAGGCCGGGCCGGTCTGCTCGACGCGCAGCAGCAGCGCGTCCCCGTCGCAGTCCAGGCGCACCTCACGCACGAACTGGGTGTGTCCCGAGGTCTCCCCCTTGACCCACAATTTCCCCCTGCTGCGGGAGAAATAGGTGGCCCGCCGGGTACGCAGGGTCTGCTCGAGCGCCGCATCGTCCATCCAGGCCACCATGAGCACCGCACCGGTGCGATAGTCCTGGGTCACGGCGCACACGAGCCCGTCGGTGGTGCGTTTGAGCCGCTCCGGGATGGTCATCGCTGCCGCACCTCGCCCTGTCCGGCCGCGAGCAGCACACCGGCCGCGATCGAGGCGAGCACCAGCAGCGCGGAGAGCAGGCGGAACCACCACTGTCCCTCGCCGAGCGCGATCACCAGGTGCAGCAGCCCGGTCAGGAACAGCAGCGCGCCGGCGAGGATGCGGGCGTACGGCCGGGAGAGCAGCACCGCGCCCGCGGCGCCGAGCTGGGCCAGGGCGAGCAGCAGGGGAAGCACGAGCGCCTCGATCCCGCCCCCGGTCGCGGCGCGGCCGATGCTGATCAGCACGAGCGCGAGCGCGCATCCCGCGATTGTCCACGCGCCGGCACGCAGCCGCGCCGGGGCCGCTTTCGCTTGTGCGACAAGAACATTCTGATTCACCGGACGACCACCCCCGCGGCGCGCATGGTGTCCTTGACCTCCGGGATGCGCAGTTCGCCGAAGTGGAACACGCTGGCGGCCAGTACCGCGTCCGCACCCGCCTCGATCGCGGGCGGGAAGTGTTCGAGCCGTCCCGCTCCCCCGCTGGCGATCACCGGTACCCGCACCGCGGCGCGGACCGCGCGCAGCAGTTCCAGGTCGAAGCCCTGTTTGGTGCCGTCCGCGTCCATGGAGTTGAGCAGGATCTCGCCGACCCCGAGCTCTTCGCCGCGCGCCGCCCACTCGATCGCGTCGATCCCGGTGCCGCGCCGCCCGCCGTGCGTGGTGACCTCGAACCCGTCCCCGGACCGGCGCGCGTCCACCGAGAGCACGATGCACTGCGCGCCGAACCGTCGGGAGCACTCGGCGAGCAGTTCCGGGCGATCGATCGCGGCGGTGTTGATGCCGACCTTGTCCGCACCCGCGCGCAGCAGTCTGTCCACATCGGACGGTTCGCGCACACCGCCGCCGACGGTCAGCGGGATGAAAACCTGCTCGGCGGTGCGGCGCACCACGTCGTAGGTGGTCTCCCGATTGCCCGAGGAGGCGGTCACGTCCAGGAAGGTGAGCTCATCGGCCCCGGCGCGGTCATAGGCGCGGGCGAGCTCGACCGGATCCCCGGCATCGCGCAGGTCGGTGAAGTTGACCCCTTTGACCACCCTGCCCGCGTCCACGTCGAGGCACGGGATCACGCGCACGGCAACAGTCATGGGGCCAGGTTACGCGACCGCGGCGAGCGCCTCGGGCAGGGTGAACGCGCCCGCGTACAGCGCCTTGCCGATGATCGAGCCCTCCACGCCGTCCCGGCGCAACCGCGCAAGCGCCCGCAGATCGTCGACCTCGGCCACGCCGCCGGAGGCGATCACCGCGGCATCGGTGCGCGCGCACACTTCCTGCAGCAGCCCGACGTTCGGCCCCTGCAGGGTGCCGTCCTTGCTCACATCGGTGACCACGTAGCGCGCGCAGCCGTCCGCGTCGAGGCGCTGCAGGGTCTCCCACAGGTCGCCGCCGTCCCGGGTCCAGCCGCGGGCGGCGAGCCGGTACTCACCGTCCACGATGCGCACGTCGAGCCCGACCGCGACCCGTTCGCCGTATTCCGCGATCGCCTTCGCGCACCAGGCCGGATCCTCCAGCGCCGCGGTGCCGATGTTCACCCTGGCGCAGCCGGTGGCCAGTGCGGCGCGCAGCGATTCGTCGTCCCTGATGCCACCGGAAAGCTCGACCTGCACATCGAGTTTCCCGACCACTTCGGCCAGCAGTGCGGCGTTCTGCCCCCTGCCGAAGGCCGCGTCGAGATCGACCAGGTGCACCCATTCCGCGCCGTCGGCCTGCCACTGCATGGCGGCGTCCAGCGGGGCGCCGTACTTGGTCTCGCTGCCCGCCTCCCCCTGGACGAGCCGTACCGCCTGGCCATCGGCCACATCCACCGCGGGTAACAACACGAAGCTCACGGTTTTACCTTAAACGCGGTCTCCTCGATCAATTCGAGCAGGGCGGCGGTAGCGGGCGAGGGTTCCCGGCCCGCCGTGGTGATGAGCGCGGACTCTCGCGGGATCTCCGGATCGGTGGCCACCGCGGTGACCCGGTCCGTGGCGTTGCGCACCGCGTAGGCGGGCAGGAGCGCGATCCCCACGCCGTGCCCGACCAGGTCGACCAGATCGCTGATCTGGTCCACCTCACAGCACATCCTGCGGTCCAGTCCGGCCGCGGCGCAGGCGGCGTCCACCCGGGTGCGCAGCGCGGAGTCGGCGCGGAACTCGACGAATTCCCGCTCGGCGAGTTCGGTCAGCGCCACCCGGTCCCGCGCGGCGAGTGGATCCGCGGCCGGGACGGCGAGCACGATCGGCTCGGCGCCACTGGCCCGCGCGCGTACCCGCTCGCCACCGAACGGGCGGTCCACGAACGCGAGATCGAGCTGGCCGTCCGCGACCGAACGCACCAGCCCGCCCACGCTGTCGTGCATGATCCGCAGTCCGACCGCCGGATAGCGCCGGTGGTACTCGGCGAGCACCGCGAGCACATCGAAGAAACCGAACGACTGGATCATCCCGACCGTCAGCGTGCCTCTCAGCAGCCCGCGCACCCCGGCGACGGCCGCACGCGCCTCCTCGCGGGCGGCGAGCGCCCTGCGCGCCGCGGGCACCAGCGCACGCCCCTCCTCGGTCAGTCCGACCTTCCTGCTGTCCCTGGTGAACAGGGTGACGCCGAGTTCACGTTCGAGGGCCCGGATCGAGCTGGAGAGACTGGACTGCACGACGTGCACCCGGCGCGCGGCTCGGGTGAAATGCCGCTCCTCGGCGACGGCGAGGAACTGCTCCAGCTGGCGAAACTCCATCAATCGATTCTAGCGATTGTTTTCATGGGCACAATCCGTTGGACCGATCGGCCCAAGATCACGCATGCTGAATGCGTGACGAGCCAGCACCAGACGACCGACACCGATCAGGGCAGCACAGCAGGGCCGCGCCGGATGCGGGCCCCGCTCGCGTTCGGCTTCGTGGCCTACGCCTTCGGGGTCACCATGGTGGGCACCACCTTGCCCACCCCGCTCTACCCGCTCTATCAGCACCAGTTCGCCTTCGGCAGCCTGCTCACCACGGTGATCTACGCGGTGTACGCGCTCGGCGTGCTCGCCGCGCTGCTGCTGTTCGGCCGGGCCTCCGATGCGCTCGGCAGGCGCCGGGTGCTGTTCGCCGCGCTCGCCGCCTCGGCGCTCGCCGAGCTGGTCTTCGTCACCGACGCCGGGCTCACCGTGCTGTTCATCGGCCGGATCGTGTCCGGCCTGTCGGCCGGACTGGTCACCGGAACCGCGACCGCCATGCTCGTGGAGCTCGCCCCGAGCCACAAACACGCACGGGCGACACTGCTGGCCACCGCGGTGAACATGCTCGGACTCGGTTTCGGCCCGCTGCTGGCCGGGGTGCTCGCCGAGTACGCGCCCGCCCCGCTGCGGCTGCCTTTCCTCGCCCACCTCGTGCTGCTCGTCCCCGCGGTCATCGGGGTGTGGCTGGCCCCGGAAACGGTGCGGGTGCGCCCGGGAGCCCGGCCGCGACCGGGCCGCATCGGTGTTCCGGAACAGGCCAGGGCGGTGTTCGTGCCCGCCGCCATCGCCGTGTTCGCCGCGTTCTCGGTGTTCGGCCTGCTCACCGCGATCGAACCGGGATTCCTGTCCACCGTGCTGCATCAGCCGGACCGGTTGCTCGCGGGTGCGGTGGTGTTCTCCATGTTCATCGGATCCACGCTCGGCCAGTTCGCCGCGGCACAGCTGCGCGAACGGCTCGCGCTGCCCACCGGCTGCGTGGTGCTGATCCTCGCGCTGGCCGGGATCGCGGCCTCGCTGCTGACCGCCTCGCTGACACTGCTCGTCCTGGGTACCGTCGTGGTCGGGATCGGCCAGGGCATCTGTTTCCGGTCCGGAATGGCGGCGGTGACCGCGCACAGTCCCGCGCACCGTCGCGCCGAGACCGTCTCCAGCTACTTCGTGGTCGCCTATCTGGGCATCTCGGTGCCCGTGGTGCTCGTCGGTGTGGTGTCCGCGCTGACCGATCTGCGCACGGCCGGAATCGCGTTCACCATCGCGGTCGCGGTGCTGGCCCTGTTCGCGTGGGTGGCCGTGCTGCGCCTGGATCGGCGTCGGGCACTCAGCTCCTGACCGACTTGAGCCAGTTCTCCAGCAGGGTCGCCCCCGCGTCCCCGGATTTCTCCGGGTGGAACTGGGTCGCGGACAGCGGACCGTCCTCGACCGCTGCGAGGAACGGTTCTCCGTGCACGCTCCTGGTCAGCAGTGCATCGGGCGATCCGGTCCACTCGCAGGCGGCGAAGGAGTGCACGAAGTAGAACCGGGTCCGCGCGTCCAGCCCGGCGAACAGCACCGAGCCGGCGGCGGGTTCCACGGTGTTCCATCCCATGTGCGGGATGACATCCGCCTCGAGTGCCCGCACCGTGCCCGGCCAGCGCCCGCAGCCCCGCGCCTGGACCCCGTGCTCGATGCCGCGTTCGAAAAGCACCTGCATGCCGACGCAGATCCCGAGCACCGGACGCTCCCGGTCCAGCCGCTCGGCGATGATCCGCTGCCCGTCCACCGCGTCGATTCCCGCCATGCACGCGGCGAACGCGCCGACCCCGGGCACCACGAGCCCCGCCGCCTCGATGGCGACCGCGGGGTCCGCGGTGAGCTCGACCCGCGCACCGACCCGTTCCAGGGCGCGCTGCGCCGAGCGGAGATTGCCCGAGCCGTAGTCCAGGATGGCGATCGTGTCCACGCGTCCAGGCTAGCCTGCCCGGAGCACCGGCCCCTCCGGTGCGCCCGCGTGGAAGAACCGGCGTGCCCGCGCGGCGATCGAGGCCGGGTCGAGGCCGTGTGCGCGTTCGTGGTCCGCGGGTTCGCCGTAGCCGCGCAGTTCGTGCTCGCGATCCACACCGAGCGCGGCGATCCGGTGCGGGATGTCCACGAGTGCCTCGGCGACCGCGTGCGTGGATGTCCCGCGCAGATACGGTTCCACGAGCAGCACATCGGTGCTCGAGGTAAACACCGCCGAACGCAGGGTGCGCACATCCAGCGGGCGCACGGTCGGGGTGTAGAGCACGGTCACGTCGAGCTGTTCGGTCGCGGTGAGCACGTTGTCCGCGAGCGGGCCCACCACGAGCACCACGCCCTCGCCGCCGCGTTTGAGCACGGTCATCGCGCCGTCGGTGGCATAGGGCCGCGCATTGCTCTGCTCGGAGAGGCGCAGATACACCGCGTCCTCCCGGGCCGCATCGGCGCGCAACAGGGCGGCGGCCTCCTCCGGATGCCCGGGCACCTGGATCGTCCACCCGGGAAGGCTGTCCATCAGCGCCACATCCCCGGGGCTCATATGGGTCCGCCCGCCGAACGCGATGTCATAGGAGCCCCCGGAACTGACCAGGACACCACCGACGTCCTGATGCGCGAAGTCCAGCTTCACCTGTTCGAAGGGGCGCTCGACAAGGAACGCCGAGAAGGTGTGCGCGATCGGGCGCATCCCGGAGAGCGCGAGCCCGCCGGCCACGCTGACCAGTAACTGTTCCCGGATACCGACGTTGATCACCCGCTCCGGGTGCCGCGCGGCCGCCTCGGTGAGCCGGTCCGCGCTGATCTCGGCGAGCACCACGGCGAGCCGCGGATCCTCGTCGAGCAGTTCGGTCACCGTCGCGGTGAAGGTGTCGCGCATACCGAGAGTCGTCGCTGTCGTCATCGTTCAGGCACCTTTCTTCTCGACCGAGGCGACCACGACGAGCGGCCGTCCGGGATGGGGTTCGGTGAAGGCCGAGTGCAGGGCGTCGTGGTCCCGTCCGTCGACCGTGCGCCCGGCCCAGCCTTCGAGGGTGAACCGGCGCTCGATTCCGCCCGGCCAGCCATATGTCGAGGAGGAGTTGTCCACCACGACCACGGTGAGCTGTTCCAGGCCGAGCCGTCCGGCGTACTCGATCGCCTCGTTGTTGCTGCCCTCGTCGAGTTCGGCGTCCCCGACCAGCACCACGGCCCGCGGTCCGGTGCGTCCCGTGGCGCGCCAGCCGAGCACCAGGCCGAGCCCGATCGGCAGCCCGTGGCCGAGTGAGCCACTGCTGATCTCCGCGCCGGGCACCAGGGTGCGGTCCGGGTGACCACCGAGCCGGGATTCGAAAGTGCCCCAGCCGTCCAGATCCTCCGGCGGCAGCAGGCCTTTCGCCGCGAGCACCGCGTAGAAGGCCATCGGTCCGTGTCCCTTGGAGAGCAGGAACCGGTCCCGGTCGGGATCGTCCAGATTGTGCGGGCCGATATCGAGCACCGAGTCGTACAGCACCCAGATCACGTCCACTGTGGACTCCGCGGCCGCGTTGTGTTTCTCGTCGCCCGCCAGGCGCCGCATCAGCGCGGGCAGGTCGGTGTAGGTGAGCTCCGCTGTCGTCGTCATGAGCCCATCGTGAAACCTCGACTTATCTGGAGGTCAAGGAGTAATCTTCGTTGCGTGACAAAACTTCCCGAGATGCTCACGATCGGCCAGGTCGCCGCGCGCAGTGGAATAGCGCACACCGCACTGCGGTTCTACGAGGACCGGGAGCTCATTTTCGCCACCCGGACGACCGGGAATCAGCGGCGCTATCAGCGCAGTGTGCTGCGCAGGCTGGCGTTCATCAAAGCGGCACAGCGGGTCGGGGTCAGCCTCGAGGACATCAAGACCGCGATGGATTCGCTGCCCGCCGACCGGGCGCCCACCCGGAAAGACTGGGCGCGGCTCTCCTCCACCTGGCACGCCGAACTGGAGACCCGGATCGACGCGCTCACCCGGCTGCGCGACCGGCTCACCAGTTGCATCGGCTGCGGCTGCCTCTCGCTGCGCACCTGCACCCTGCAGAACCCGGACGACGAGCAGGCCGAACACGGCCCGGGCGCCCCGCGTCTCATGCCGGTCGCCGAAGGCGGGGAATAGCGCGGATTCAGCTGCCCGGAGCGGATCCGCTCAGTCCCGAATCCACGATGCACCACTTGTCGTCCTGGTACTTCGCGCGGATCTCGCCGTTCTTGTCGTCACTGACCTTGTTGCCGAGGATGCTGCCCTGCGCGGTGGTCTTCACCGGGGCCTTGGCGAAATCGCCGTCCTCCTCGATCGGTCCGGACTGGGTCATCTGGTATTCGACGTTGAGGAATTTGTCCCGCAGTTCCTGCACGGTGTCCCGGGAGTCGGTGCCCGAGCACCGCAGCTTGTTCACCTCGTCGAAGTTCCCGGCGTTCACGGCCTTGATCGACTGCTCGATCACGGTGTTGGCCCCGGATCCCCCACCGAGGGTGAACACGAGGATGAGCACGACGGCGAGGATGACGACGAAACCGCCGAGGAGAACGGCAAGGCGTTTGCCTTTCGTCTTCCCCGGCGGTGTCGACGGAAGCGGGTAGGTCACGGTGACTCAGTATCCACCACCGGACGAGTCCGAGCCAGAGCCGTAACCTCCCCCGTACGAGGGTTAGAAGCCAGAAGAACCGCCCGAGCTGCCTCCGCTGGGCTTAGTGTCTTCTATTCCAATGACACACCAGCCATTGTCCCCGTTCTGGGCTTCGATCGTCCCAGTGAGGTCCTGATCTAACTTCTGGCCCATCAAGGTGCCGGAGACCTTGGCCTTTATCGGGGCGCTTGCTTTGTCGCCCTCTTCTTTGACGTCTCCAGCCAGGCTCATCTCGATCTTGAGGTTCTGGGTGTTCTTCTTCATCCTCTCGACGCCCTTGGCGAAGTCCTTGTCACTGATCTGTTTGCAGGAGACCTCACGAAGCTTGTTGGCATCCTGGCTGCTCAGTGCACTGACGTAGTCGTTCATAACCCCGGACGCGCCGCCACCGAGGGTGAACACCAGGACGAGCACGACCGCGATCACCACGACCCCGCCCCCGGCGATGCCGAGGATCAGGCCGGTCTTCTTCTTGGGCGCGGGGCCACCCGGGACCGGGCCGCCGAAGCCGGGCTGCTGGCCGAACTGCTGTTGCCCGAACTGTTGCTGGCCGTACGGCGGCTGCTGACCGTACGGAGGCTGCTGGCCGGGCTGTTGCGGGTAGCCCTGCTGGGGATATCCCGGCTGCGGTCCACCCGGCTGCTGGCCGAAGCCACCGCTCGGCGGCCCGGGCTGCTGCGGACCCGGCTGTTGCGGTCCGGGCTGTTGACCACCCGGTTGTTGACCGAATCCGCCCCCTTGCGGGTACTGGCCTCCATAGCCGGGACCCTGCGGTCCCTGTGGGCCTTGCGGCCCCTGCGGACCTTGTGGTCCCTGCGGCGGATATGTCACGGTTACCCCTCGTAGCTGGTTTGGAATCGAACATCGGGAACGATACTTCGTGCCCTCTTTCGTCCGCACCTCGAGTTGCACGATTCGCGGAACTCGATCACTCAGGGTAAGTGAACATCAGGTGGAGAGGTACCAGACCACGCCGCCCGCGATGGCCAGCAGGGCGAGCAGCAGCAGGATGATCGCGAAGAACTTGGCCGTCTTCCATACGGAGATTACTCCGCCGATGAGGAATCCGCCGAGCGCGAGCAGCAGGATCCACAGCCACTCTCCCATTTACAGCACTCCCATTTCTTAAAGCACTCCCTTGGTCGACGGAATCCCGCCGGCCCGCTCGTCGGATTCCACGGCGGCACGCAGTGCCCGCGCCACCGCCTTGAACTGCGCTTCGGTGATGTGGTGCGGATCGCGGCCGTAGAGCACCCGGACGTGCAGCGCGATCCCGGCGTGGAAGGCGAGCGAGTCGAACACGTGCCGGTTGAGCACGGTCGGGTAATGCCCGCCGACGACGAAGCCCTCCAGCAGCTCGGGTTCGCCGCTGTGCACGCAGTAGGGCCGCCCCGAGACGTCCACCACGGCCTGGGCGAGCGTCTCGTCCATGGGGATGAAGGAGTCCCCGAACCGGCGGATTCCCGCCTTGTCCCCGAGTGCTTCGCGCAGCGCCTGGCCGAGCACGATCGCGGTGTCCTCGACGGTGTGGTGCGCGTCGATGTGCGTGTCGCCGGTGGCGCGCACGCTCAGGTCGAAGGCGCCGTGCACGCCGAAAGAGTGCAGCATGTGGTCGTAGAACGGGACTCCGGTGTCCACCTCGACCTTCGGCGGAACCGAGCCGTCCAGGCCGAGTTCGACCACGATGCTCGATTCCTTCGTGGTGCGCTCGATGCGCGCAACGCGGTTCATGGCTCAACCACCCCGTTTTTCGTGACCTGCAGGAAGGTGTCGTTCTCCTCGCGGGTGCCGAGGGTGACCCGCAACCGCCCGGGAATACCGACATCCCGGATCAGCACCCCCGCGTCCACATAGGACTGCCAGACCCGGTGCGCGTCCTCGAACGGCCCGAACAGGAAGAAGTTCGCATCACTGGGTACGACATCGAAACCCATGTCCCGCAAGGCATCCGTGACCCGGTCGCGTTCCGCGGCGAGGGTCGCCACTCCGGCGAGAGTGGCGACCGCGTGCCGCAGTGCCGCCCGCGCGGCCGCCTGGGTGAGCGTCGCGAGGTGATACGGCAACCGCACCAGCGCGAGGGCGTCCACCACGGCCGGAGCGGCGGCGAGATAACCGAGGCGCCCACCGGCGAAGGCGAACGCCTTGCTCATCGTGCGCGAGACGACCAGTTTTCGGGGGTACTCGGCGATCAACCGGGTGGCGCTCGGCTGATCGGAGAATTCCGCGTAGGCCTCGTCGACCACGAGCAGACCCGGTGCCGCCTCGGCGATCCGCGCGATGTCCTCGATCGGGACCGCCTGCCCTGTCGGATTGTTCGGGCTCGTCACGAACACCACATCGGGTGCGTGCTCGGTGATCAGGCGCGCTGCCTGCTCCGCGTCGAGGGAGAAGTCCGCGCGGCGCGGGGCGGGCAGCCATTCGGTCCTGGTGCCCGCCGAGATGATCGGGTGCATCGAGTAGGACGGCTCGAACCCGAGCGCGCGCCGGCCCGGCCCCCCGAAGGCCTGCAGCAGCTGTTGCAGGATCTCGTTGGATCCGTTGGCAGCCCACAGGTTCTCCGCGCCGAGCGCCACTCCGGTCGCCCGGCTCAGGTAGGCGGCGAGATCCGCGCGCAGCGCGGTGGCGTCCCGGTCCGGATACCGGTTGAGGGTGCGCGCGGCCCGTTCGGTCTCGGCGAGGATGTCCGCGACGAGTTCGGCGGGCGGTTCGAACGGGTTCTCGTTGGTGTTGAGCCGAACCGGCACATCCAGCTGCGGTGCGCCATAGGGGCTGCGCCCGCGCAGGTCCGCACGCAGCGGCAGGTCCTCGAGGCTGATCTCGCTACCCGGCCCGGTCATCGCCGCTCCTCGAACCGCGCACTGATCGCCTGTCCGTGCGCCGGCAGGTCCTCGGCGTTC
Source organism: Sciscionella sediminilitoris (assembly GCF_000737195.2). GTDB lineage: Bacteria > Actinomycetota > Actinomycetes > Mycobacteriales > Pseudonocardiaceae > Sciscionella > Sciscionella sediminilitoris. The sequence goes on along the minus strand of NZ_JALM01000142.1, from coordinate 9,175 downwards.
GCGAGCGTGATCACCTTGTCCGCCACGGCTTTCAGCGCCGCCTCGGAGTAGTCCACCACGTGGATCCCGCGCAGGAAGGTCTGCACGGACAGCCCACTGGAGTGCCGCGCGCAGCCACCGGTCGGGAGCACGTGGTTCGAACCCGCGCAGTAGTCGCCGAGCGAGACCGGGGCGTAGGGGCCCACGAAGATCGCGCCCGCGTTGCGCACCCGCCTGGCGACCGCACTCGCGTTCTCGGTCTGGATCTCCAGGTGTTCGGCGGCGTAGGCGTCGACGACCGCGACCCCGTCCTCGATCCCGGAGACGAGCACCGTTCCGGACTGCTTGCCGCGCAGGGCTTCGGTGATCCGCTCGGTGTGTTTGGCGTTCGTCACCCGGCGCTCGAGCTCGGCGTCCACGGCGTCGGCCAGCTCGTCCGAATCGGTGACCAGCACGCTGGCCGCGAGGGTGTCGTGCTCGGCCTGGCTGATCAGATCCGCGGCGACGTGCACCGGATCGGCGCTCGCATCGGCGAGGATGGCGATCTCGGTCGGGCCGTTCTCCGCGTCGATGCCGATCAGCCCGCGCAGCAGGCGTTTGGCCGCGGTCATGTAGATGTTGCCCGGGCCGGTGATCATGTCCACGCCCTCGAGCGCCGAACCCTCGGTATCGGTGCCCCCATAGGCGAGCAGGGCCATCGCCTGCGCCCCGCCGACCGCCCAGACCTCGTCCACGCCGAGCAGTTCGGCGGCGGCGAGCACGGTCGGGTGCGGATATCCGTCCTGCTGCGGCGGCGAGCAGACCACGAGCGATTCCACGCCCGCTGCCTGTGCCGGGACCACGTTCATCACCACGGTGGACGGGTACACGGCCAGCCCACCGGGCGCGTAGAGCCCGACCCGGCGCACCGGGACCCAGCGTTCAGTGACCGTGCCGCCCTCGGCGAGCGTGGTCGTGGTGTCGGTGCGGCGCTGATCGGCGTGCACCGCGCGGGCCCTGGTGATCGTCTCCTCGAGCGCCGCGCGCACATCCGCGTCCAGCCCGGCCAGCGCCTCAGCGCGCGCCGCACGGGGCACCCGCACGGTGTCCGGGCGCACCTTGTCGAACTGCTCGGAGTACTCGAGTACGGCCTCCACCCCGCGCTCGCGCACCGCGTCCACGATCGGCCGCACCCGATGCAGCACGGCGTCCACGTCCACCTCGGCGCGCGGCAACATGCCGCGCAACGCGGACGGTGGCGGCGCCTGGGGCCGCAGATCGGTGCGGGTCAACATCGGATACTCCTCGATGACGGTGATGCCTCAAGGGTACGGGCGGGGCCGCACCCGGCTCAGGCCAGGGCGGCGACCGCGTGCACCAGCGCGTCCAGCTCCGCCTCGGTGGTGAAGTAGTGCGGCGAGGCCCGCACGCAGCCGTCGAGGCCGCGGGCGCGCCAGTCGAGCAGACCGTCCGGCATCGCGCCGCCGCCGACCACGATCCCCTTCTGCCACAGGGCTTCGCGCACCGCGTCCACCGGTGTCCCGTCGACCGCGAAGGTGACGATCCCGCCCTGCTCCCGGCCGGGATCGAGCACCCGGACACCGGGCAGCGCACCGAGCGCCGCCCGCAGGTAGGTGCCCTTGGCCAGCACCGCCTCCCCGATCGCTTCCAGGCCGAGCTCCAGCGCGTAGCGGGCGGCCCGGATCAGCCCGAGCCGGGCCGCGACGCCGTACTCGAACAGTTCGTACTGCGCACCCGGTCCGGAGTGGATGTGATAGCTGTCCGGACCGTCCAGGCTGGCCGCGCTGTCCATGATCAGCCGCGGCCACAGCCGTTCGTCCTGGCGCACCGCGAGGAAACCGGTGCCCCGCGGCCCGCGCAGCCACTTACGCCCGGTCCCGGTGATCATGTCCACGCCGAGTTCCCTCATGCGCACCGGGAACTGGCCGACCGACTGGCAGGCGTCGAGCAGCACGAAGGCACCTACCTCGTGCGCGGCCGCCGTGATCGCCGCGACCGGGCTGATCAGGCCGGAGTTGGTCGGCACGTGGGTCACCGAGACCAGTTTCACCCGCTCGTCGAGCATCGCGCGGGTCGCATCGACATCCACCTGCCCGGTCTCATCGGAGGGCATCTGCTCCACGGTGAATCCGGCGCGCTCGGCAAGGCGCAGCAGCGCGATGACATAGCTGCCGTATTCGACCTGGCTGATCAGCACCCGGTCCCCCGGGCCGAGCGGGATCGCGTCCAGCAGCGCGAGCCAGGACCGCGAGGCGCTCTCGGTGAACGCGATCTCCCCGGGGGCGCAGTCGAGCAGTTCGGCGAACACCGGGTACCCGGACCGGAGCTCGGCCTCGCGCTGCGCGGCCGCCCGGTACCCGCCGATGCTCGCCTCGGCCCGCAGGTGCGCGAACATCTCCTCGAGCACCGGGCTGGGCGGCAGCGAGGATCCGGCGCTGTCCAGGAAGATCCGTTCGTTCAGGGCAGGAGTGTCGGCACGAACCGCGGACAGGTCGATCATGTCGTCCACTCTGGCAAATTCCAGTACAGCCCCCAAGTGAATTGCGGGCGCACCGGATCGAGCACCGGCTGATAGCCGCGCAACCGGTCCGCGACGAGATAGGTGTGCGCCATCCGGGCCAGCACCACCAGATCGGGTTTGGCGAAATAGGCCCGATCGGCCGCCCGGTAGGCGATCGCGCGCTGGGCGGGATCGGTCTGCGCCTGCGCGGTCGCGTCCGGGATCCCCGGGGCGAACGGGTCCCCGCGAGCGACCAGTGCGGCCTCGCCATCGGCGGGTTCACCGCTCGCCGGGTCGACCTGGATACCGACCGTGCGCATGTCCTTGGCGAAGCCCTCCGCCAAGGCCTTCGCCTCCGGGTCGCCGTCCGGATAGCGCAGCGTGAACCGTGCCTGGGTGCCGTGTTTCGCTCGCACCGCACCGGGTTTCGCGGTCCAGCCCGCCTGCTGCAGTTCCTGTTCGGCCTTGCCCTTGGCGTACTGGTAGCGCGCGCTCGGATCCTGGTACTCGGGCTGCGCCGAGGTGAACGGGGTGGACGCGGGTTCGCCGACACCGCCGAGGGCATCGCGGACGAGCGCGGACCGGTCCAGCGCGCGGTTCATCGCATCCCGCACGCTCTGGTCCCCGGTGACCGGGTTGTCCTCGGGCAGGGTGACCGCGCGGTATTCGGCGCTCAGCGATTCGACCGCGCTCGTCCCGTCGACCGGGGACTGGCGGTTGCTGTTCGCCACTCGCGCGGCATCGGCCTTGTGCTCGCGCAGATCCGCGAGCCGGGCCCGCTCATCGGGCTGGAACCGCACGGTGATCCTGTCCAGCTTCGGTTTGCCGTCCCAGTAGTCCGTCCGCGCCCGCATGGTCAGGGACTGCCCGCGCCGCCAGTCCACCGCGGCGAACGGGCCGGTGCCGACCGGCCGGGTACTGATCGGCAGCCGCCCGGCCGGTTCGCGCTCGCGCAGCGCCGCGGCGGGCACGATGCCGAGGGTGAGCAGCCGCTCGAACCCCGGATCCCGGTGCGCGAGGGTGAATCGCACCGAACCGTCCCCGGCCTCCTCCACCGCGCGCAGATTGGCGTAGCGGGCCCGAAGCGGGGAACGGTAGACCGGGTCGAGCACCGCGCGATAGGTGGCGACCACATCGGCCGGGCGCAGCGGGCTGCCGTCGGAGAACCGCACCCCTTTCCGGATCGGCACGGTCAGCCGTGTCCCGCTCGCGTCCGGTTCGGGCAGCGCGGTGGCCAGAGCCGGTTCGGCGCGCCCGTCCGCACGGTGTTCGAGCAGCCCGTCGTAGAACTGCGCGGCGCCGTCCGGGGCGTATCCGGCGACCGGGTTCAGCGTCGCGGGTTCACTGGCCACGTCGATGGTCGCGGTCCGCATCGGCGGCCTGGGCTGTGGTTGCGGCGCGGTGCCGGTGCACGCGGACAGCGTGAGCAGGCACAGCACGAGCAGGGTCGGATACATCGCGCGCGGCACGGCTGTCACAGTATCGGTTACCGTCCCGCGGAGACCGAGACCCGTTCAGGAAGGCGGCGAGACCGTGACCCAGGCGCGCACCCCGGAGCCGGAGGCACCGGCGCGCAGGCGGCTCCGGCCCCGCACGAAGTGGCTGACCGTGATCGTCATCGTGCTCATGCTCGGCTGGATCGGGTACCTGGTCGTGGGCATCGCCACCAACGACACGATCCGCAGCGCGACCTCGGTGCCCCAGCTCGCCTCGATGGTGCAGCAGAACCTGCGCGCGCACAACGGCAAGGAACTGCAGACGCACTTCGCCGCGAACACGATCAGCATGGACTACGGCAGCACCTTCGTGGACAAGCTGGAGGACAACGGGTACTCCGACATCCAGGTCCGCCCGGGTGCCGGGTTCATCGAGGTCACCGCGTCCGGGGCGGATGGCACGAAGCTGTGCACCGCCTGGGACGCGGACCAGTCCGAGGACGGCACCTATCTGCTCGACCCGACCCCCTCGGTCAACCCGACTGCCTGCCGCGGTTAGTGCGTGTCCAGGTCGAGGGCGATGTCCAGGGCCGGGGAGGAATGGGTGAGCGCCCCGACCGCGAGGTAGTCCACCCCGGATCGCGCGTACTCCGCGGCCACCTCGATGCTCAGCCCGCCGGAGGCCTCGAGCAACGCACCGGATCCGTGCTCGTCCCTGCGGCGCACGGCGAGCGCGCAGTCGGCGGCGCTGAAGTTGTCCAGCAGGATCTCGCTCGCCCCCGCGGCCAGTGCCTCCTCGAACTGGGCGAGGTCGTCCACCTCGACCTCGCAGGGCAGCTCGGGGGCGTGCAGCCGGGTGGCCTTGATCGCCGCGGTCACCGAACCGGCCGCGACCACGTGGTTGTCCTTGACGAGCACGGCGTCCCCGAGTCCGAGGCGGTGGTTCACCCCGCCGCCGCAGCGCACCGCGTACTTCTGCGCGGCGCGCAGCCCGGGCAGCGTCTTGCGGGTGTCCCGGATCCGGCAGCCGGTGCCCTCGGCCTCGGCGACCCAGCGCGCGGTGTGGCTGGCGATCCCGGACAGGTGGGTGAGGAAGTTCAGCGCGGTGCGTTCGGCGGTGAGCATGGCCCGCACCGGGGCGCGCACCACGAGCACCTCGCTGCCCCGGCGCAGCCTGCTGCCGTCCTCGATCCGGTCCAGCACCTCGATCTCGCCGGCCACCTCGGTCAGTGCCCGCTCGGCGAAGTCCACCCCGGCGAGTACTCCTTCGGTGCGCGCGGTGAACCGCCCGATCCCGACGAGGTCCTCCCCGATCGTCGCCGCGGATGTGGCATCCGGGCCGTAGCGCAGATCCTCGGCGAGCGCGCTCGCGACGAGTTCGGTGATGTTCATGCGGCCAACCGTGCCCTTTCCTTGCCGATCACCAGCGGTCGCCCGGAAACGTCCAGACAGACGAACGCACTGTGCCCGAAGCGCGCGTCGTCGCGTTCCGGGAAATCCACCCGCACATGGGCACCGCGGGATTCCTCGCGATGCAGCGCGGAGAACGCGAGCGCCTTGGCGGTCAACGTCATCGCGGCCCGCTCCACGCCCTCGCGTGTCCACAGTGGACGGACGGTGGCCATCGCGGTGAGCTCCTCGATGGCGGTGCGCATTCCCTCGGCGTCCCTGCCGATGCCCAGCCGCCGGCTCAGTACCGGACGCAGCCGCCGCGCCGGTGCCATCGGCTCCGCGGGAAGGGAGGGCTCCTCGAGCCTGCCCGTCTCCGGTGCCTCGCCGAGATCGGCCCGCACCGCCTCGGCCACCCGTCCCCCGGTGACCAGTCCCTCCAGCACGCTGTTGGAGGCCAGCCGGTTCGCCCCGTGCAGACCCGTGCGCGCGACCTCGCCGATCGCGTACAGCCCGGGGACCGTGGTGCGCCCGTCCACGCTCGCGACGACCCCGCCACAGGAGAAGTGCGCGGCCGGAGCGACCGGAATGGGGTCCCGCGCCGGATCGATGCCCGCCTGCGCGCAGGCGGCGTGCACCGTGGGGAACCGCGCGGCGAATCCGCCCCGGGCCACCGCGCTCGCGTCCAGGTACACGTGCTCGGCACCGGTTTCGGCCATCGAACGCGCGATCGCCGCGGAGACCACATCGCGCGGGGCCAGATCGGCGAGTTCGTGCACCCCGGTCATGATCCGGCGCCCGCACTCGTCCACGAGCACCGCGCCCTCCCCGCGCACCGCCTCGGTGACCAGCGGGCGCTGACCGGTCACGTGCGCCCCGGTGTAGAGCACGGTCGGATGGAACTGCACGAATTCCAGATCCGCCACCAGCGCCGAGGCACGCAGCGCGAGCGCGATCCCGTCCCCGGTGGCCACCGCGGGATTCGTGGTAGCCGTGTAGAGCTGGCCGAGCCCGCCGGTGGCCAGCAGCACCGCGGGCGCGCGCAGCAGCCCGGCCAAGCCGCTCTCGTCGAGCACCAGCAGCCCGCCGACCGCCCCGGTCGAGGTGCGCACCGCGTCCACGGCCACATGCCCGGTCAGCACCGGAACCGTGCCACTGGCCGCGGCGACCAGCGCGCGCTGCACCTCCGCACCGGTCGCATCGCCTCCGGCGTGCACCACCCGGAACGCCCCGTGGCCGCCCTCCCTGGTGCGGGCGAGGCTGCCGTCATCGTCCTGGTCGAACACCGCGCCGCGATCCCGGATCCCTTGTACCGCAACGGGTCCGTCCGCGAGGATGGCAGCAGCGGCCGCGCGCTCGCACAACCCGGCCCCGGCAGCCATGGTGTCCGCGAGGTGCGCCTCGATGTCGTCCCCGGAGGCCGCGGCGTCCTGCGGGAACACCACCGCGATCCCGCCTTGGGCGAACCGGGTGCTCCCCTCGGCCACTTCGTCCTTGCTCACCACGAGGACCCGGAGGCCGCGCTCGTGTGCGTGCAGCGCCGCGGTCAGCCCGGCGACCCCGCTGCCGACCACGACCAGGTCGGCAGCCGCTTCCCAGCCGATACTCATCGCACTCGCTCCTTGGGGGAGCTCGGCGCTTCGCAGCGACGCCGTGTCATTGAAACGCTGCCGAGCTCGCTCATTCCCCGCCCCCAGATTTCCCGATCCCGATCATGCGCTCCACCGCGGTCCGCGCCTGTCCGGCGATCCGCTCGGGAACCCGCACCTCGTCGGTTCCCGCGCGCAGGCAGTCGAGCACCTTCTCCGGCGTGATCATCTTCATGTACCGGCAGGAGGCTTTTTCGTTGACCGCACGGAAATCCACCTCCGGCGCGGCCTTGCGCAGCTGGTGCAGCATCCCCACCTCGGTGGCCACGAGCACCGAACGCGCGCCGGTTTCCCTTGCCGCGTCGAGCATTCCGCCGGTGGAGAGGATGTGCACCCGTTCCTCGGCGACCGCGCCCTCCCCGGCCAGGTACAGCGCGGAGGTCGCGCAGCCGCACTCGGGGTGGATGAACAGATCGGCCTCGGGCGCCCGGTCCGCGCGAGCGGCGAGCTCATCGCCGTTGATGCCCGCGTGCACATGGCACTCCCCTGCCCAGATGTGCAGGTTCTCCCGCCCGGTCACCCGTTTCACGTGTGCGCCGAGGAACTGGTCCGGGCAGAACAGCACCGGCTGGTCCGCCGGGATCGAGCGCACCACGTCCACGGCGTTCGAGGAGGTGCAGCAGATATCGGTCTCCGCCTTGACTTCCGCGGTCGTGTTCACATAGGACACCACGACCGCCCCGGGATGCTGCTGTTTCCACTCCCGCAGCTGTTCCGCGGTGATCGAGTCCGCGAGTGAGCAGCCGGCGCGCGCGTCCGGGATGAGCACGGTCTTGTCCGGGGCGAGGATCTTCGCGGTCTCGGCCATGAAGTGCACCCCGCAGAACACGATCGTGCTCGCCTCGGCCCGTGCGGCGATCCGGCTCAGCGCGAGCGAATCCCCGGTGTGGTCGGCGATGTCCTGCACTTCGGGGAGCTGATAGTTGTGCGCGAGGATGACCGCGTCCTGTTCCCGCGCGAGCTCGCGCACCTGTCGCGCCCACTTCGCGTCCGCCACCGTCGCCGTCGTCATCGGGTCCTCCATCGACCAGGCTCAGTTTTCGACTTATAATCGAAAACATGCCTTCGTATGCTACCACCGACAGCCCCGATATCGGGCACGAAGTGCTGGCCTCGGTTTTCCAGGTCCGCGGCGACGAGGCGGGTGCGCTGGGATTACACGCGCTGCTGTGGCGACGGGCACGGCGTCCGGAATCCGGGAAATGGGCGCTGCCCGGTGGCCGGCTGTGCGCGGACGAGGACGTTGCGAACTCGATCAGCAGGCAGCTGGCGGAGAAGGTGGATGTGCGCGAGTGCCAGCATCTGGAACAGCTCGCCGTGTTCAGCGCGCCGGACCGGACCGGGAGCACCCGGCTGCTCGCGACCGCGTTCCTCGGGCTCGTGCCCGCGGACGCCGATCCCGAACTCCCCGAGGACACCGCATGGCAGCCGGTGGACCGGTTGCCACGGACCGCCTTCGACCACGGTGAGATCGTGCTGCACGCACGGGACCGGTTGCGCGCCAAGCTTTCCTACACGAACATCGGGTTCGCCCTCGCGCCCGCGGAATTCACCATCGCCGGGCTGCGCGAGCTCTATTCCGCCGCGCTCGGCTATCCGATCTCGGCGACCAATCTACAGCGGGTACTGACCCGCAGGGGCCTGCTCGAACCCACCGGGACCACCAGCCCCTCGGGTGGCCGTCCGGCCGCGCAGTACCGGTTCACCCGCAGGGACATGCTGGTGACCGATCCGTCCGCGGTGTTCAAACCACCGGAGTGATCAGGACCGGGTGTTCAGGAGAGCCGCCGCCCCAGATCGTGCATCCCGTTCCACACCGCGAGCACCCCGTAGGCGAGCGAACTGCCCAGCCCCCAGCTCACGATGGGCAGGATGCCACCCGATTCCGGGGCACGCAGCACGAACTGGCCGGCCTTGGCCGAGCCGGGCGGCGGATAGAAGCCGTTCGCGAACGCGGAGCCGATGGTGAGGGTGAGCCAGCCCGCCACGAGCGCGCCGAGCACGGCGGCGATCATGATCACCGGGCCGCGCCGTTCGCGCAGCAGCCACACCGCGGCACCGAGCAGGGCGCCGATCGCGAGGCCGAGTACCGCGTGCAGCGCCACCGCATCGAAGGCGTGCAATTCCTCGTCCGGCAGCGGAAGCGGACCCTGCGATGCGGTGATCAGCATCCGGGTCGGCGGCGCGATCATCGCCCAGATCCAGCCTGCCGGGATCCCGGC
>NZ_JALM01000141.1 GCF_000737195.2 Sciscionella sediminilitoris | reverse complement strand
TCTGCTGCAAGATCAGGTGACAGTTTTTAGGCCGCCTGGTTGGCGGTTTGGGACATGATGATCTCGTATTCGGTGGGAGTCAATTTTCCGAGTGCGTTCTGCCGTCGGCGTCGGTGGTAGGTGCGTTCGATCCAGGTGACGATCGCGATCCGCAGTTCGTCACGAGTGGTCCAGCGGCGGCGGTTGAGGACGTTCTTTTGTAGCAGCGAGAAGAAGCTCTCCATAGCGG
>NZ_JALM01000140.1 GCF_000737195.2 Sciscionella sediminilitoris | reverse complement strand
GTTTCTAGGCCGCTGCCGGTTGGTCAGCGGTGATCTTCTCGTACTCGGTCGGTGCCAGCAATCCGGCGCTGCTGTGACGGCGCCGGTTGTTGTAGAAGTTGTGGCACCACCTTGTCAGGGCCATTCGGGCCTCGCGCCTGGTCGCGAAGCGGTTTCGAGAAAGAACCTCATGCTCGAGGGTAGCGAAGAACGATTCGGCCGCGGCGTTA
>NZ_JALM01000139.1 GCF_000737195.2 Sciscionella sediminilitoris | reverse complement strand
CAACGTCATGTCCCGCAACAACTAAGTGGCGGAATGGTCCCCGCTATGCCGAGACCGGCGCGTCCTGAGAGAAGGTCTTGCTCGCGTTTGCTTGAACCTTGCTGGGGTAGCACCTCGAGATCAGGGCCCAACCTCGATGACCAGGTGAACCCGCCGCCGTGCCGGGTCCACCGGACAGGGAAAGACATGCAAGAAGATCGAATGATCACCGGTACCGCGCTGTTCGGGATGTCGTTTCCGGATGGAACCTCGCTGCCGATCGTGGTCGATTTGGCCTATTATGAAAGGGACCCCTGGGCGATACACCTCGAATTCCGCGCGGCGGGCGGCAGGGTCGCCTGGCGGTTCGACAGAGAACTGCTTGCTGCCGGACTGTGCGAGCCCTCCGGCGAGGGCGACGTCAGCATCCAGCCGCTGGCCGACGAGATGATGGTGGTGCTGGGCATGGCCTCCCCGGAAGGCGAGGCGAGATTCCTCGCTGATACGCGAGAGCTGACCTCCTTCGTCGAGCAGACCTACGCGCTCGCCGACGCCGAACGCGCGCAGGCCATCGTAGATGAGGAATTCGATCGCTACCGTTGGCCACGCCCGATTCATTGATTGAGGGCAAAGCCATGGGAGCTGAATCTCACCTTCCGGAGACGGGTGGCCTCGAAGCGCTGCGTTCGGCGGCACGTGAGTGCCGTGGATGCCCGCTGTACCGCCGGGCCAACCAGACGGTGTTCGGATCTGGTGATTCGGCGGCCTGGCTGATGCTCGTCGGCGAACAACCCGGCGACGCCGAGGATAAGGCAGGGGAGCCGTTCGTGGGCCCTGCCGGGAAACTGCTGGATCGGGCGCTCGGGGAAGCGGGCATCGACCGCGGCGGCACGTATGTCACCAATATGGTGAAACATTTCAAGTACACACGGTCGGAGCGCGGCAAGCGCCGCATCCACGAACGGCCCAACCGTGCTGAGCTCACCGCCTGCCGGCCGTGGCTGAGCGCGGAACTGGCCGCAGTTCGACCACGCGTGCTGCTTGCGCTGGGAGCGACCGCCGCGAAGTCGTTGCTCGGCAGGGACTTCCGGGTGACAATCGATGCGGGGGTGCCCTTCGATGCGGCCTATCATGGCCTCGCCGGGGTCGACACTGTGTTGGCGACGGTGCATCCCTCGGCGATCGTGCGGATCGGGGAGGGGGCCGAACGCACCAGGCGATACCGGGGTTTCGTCGCCGACTTGCGCACCGCTGCGAACCTGGAATCGACACCCAGCAGGCCCAGGCGTCTTCAATGAGCACCGGATCGAGTCGGGTGGACAGATTCGGTGGTCCAAGCGGGCGATGGCGTGCGGCGCGGCTCGCCTTTCCCAGCCGAGGCGCCACCGCACTCGGTCTGGTGTTCTGTCCCGGCAACTGTGAGGAACCGGGCGGCTTCGGCAGACCGCAGCGCGACATTGCCCCGGCCGAATCCCGCGGCAGCGCGCGGAGATACCGGCGGCGGAGTCGCGGTCCAGAACAGCACCGAGGCCCCGATCGCCATGCGCTGGCAGCGCGCGAACCGTTCGCGTGAGTCGGCGATTCGAGGGCAGCAGACCGCAGGAGGACTAGGCGCGTGCAGCCGGTAACGGGGTACCGAAGAGCGAAGACCGCCACAAACCGTGACACACGGTGGGCGCGATAGACGGCTCGAAACCTTCGACGGGCTACGTGATCGTGGTCGCCACCGTGGGTTGGGCGAGCGCGTAGAGCCTGTTCACCACTGTGGACGGGCCCGGCGCGGTGGTTCGATCCAAGGCTCGGCCCGTCACATTGCCTCCGCTATCGGCTCATGCCCCGCTCGGGTGCCTGGTTGGAGCAGGATCTTCATAGCGTGGTCGGTCTTGTGCTGGAACATTTCGTAGGCTTTCGGCGCGTCGTCGAGCGGTAGCCGGTGCGTACTGAAGTCTTCGACGCCGAGCGGGTCAGAGGTCTGTCGTAACAGCGGCATGATGTCGTCGACCCAGCGACGAACGTTGGCCTGTCCCATGCGCACGGTGACCTGTTTGTCGAACAGGTCCATCATCGGGATCGGGTCGAGCTGACCACCGTACACGCCGCTGCACGAGATACAGCCCCCGCGGCGCACTGCGTCGATCGCGGCGTAGAGCGCGCTGAGTCTGTCGATCGAGGCGTATTTCATCATCGGCTGGGACAGCGCAGTCGGTAGCCATCCGGTGAGCTGTTGCGCGAGTCCCGCTACCGGTGCGCCGTGTGCTTCCATACCGACCGCGTCGATCACCGAGTCCGCCCCGTAGCCGTCGGTCAGATCGCGGATCGCGTCGCCGATACGTTTACCGTGTTCGCGAAGGTCGAGTGGTGTGGCCCCGTACTGGCGGGCGCGCGCGAGCCGTTCGGGAACCCTGTCGATACCGATGACAGTGCTCGCACCGAGATGACGAGCCACGCGTGCGCTGAACTGCCCGATTGGACCGAGGCCGAACACAGCGACGCTTCCGTCCGGGGGAACATCGGCGTATTGGACTGCTTGCCAGGCGGTCGGCAACACATCCGAGAGGTACACGTACCTATCGTCTGGACCGTCGTGCGGCACCGGGATTGGACCGTATTGGGCTTGCGGCACACGCACGTACTCGGCCTGCCCGCCGGGTACTTGGCCGTAGAGTTTCGTGTAGCCGAACAAGCTCGCGCCCTTGCCATAGCGCTTGACCTGTGTGGTCTCACACTGGGACTGCAATCCGCGTGCGCACATGGTGCACTCGCCGCAGGAAATGTTGAACGGTATGACAACTCGGTCGCCGGGTTTGATGTGGCGCACCGTGCTGCCCACCTCCTCGACGACACCCATCGGTTCGTGCCCGAGCACATCACCGGGGGTCATGAATGGCCCCATCACCTCGTACAGATGCAGATCCGAACCGCAGATACCACTCGAGGTCACGCGTACGATCGCGTCGTTCGCCTTGAGTAGCTTCGGGTCGGGAACCGTGTCGACGCGGACGTCGCGCTTGCCCTGCCACGTGACAGCCTTCATCGAATGCTCCCTTCGTCTATTCCCGTGTTCCCATTACCGGCCGGGAACAAACCGGAGTTTGTCGCCGTATCGTGCGGTCTACCCTCGGGATAACCGACCTGATCAAGAAACCGCGGCAACAACACCAGAGGAGCTCAATCCGGTGAAACGCGTCCGATTCCGCGCCCGCACGGATTATCCAGCCGAACCCGTCTCTGAGATGGGTGCTGCGCTGCTCCAAGCAGAACCAGGCTCTAATTTGGCCACGCTCCGTGAGACCGCCCGATCGTGGACTGATGTTGCCTCGCCAGGGTTCGTGGTGGAATTGGCCGAATTGACCATCTACGCGGTGTGGGTCCTTCGCCGGGTCTCGGGTGATGCGCCCATGGAGATGATCGCTCAGACGATCGTCGACAGTCAGGATGCCGAGCTGCTGGAACCGACACAGACCATGGCCGTCCGTCTGATCCTCACCGGCTGTCGGGACAATCGCGAGCAGGTCCGGCTCTTAGCCTGGATTGCGGCCAACCGTAGCGACATCGATGGTGCCCGGTTGGTCGCTCACCTGGCATACTTGGGGCTCGTTGCCACGCTGGCAGACCGGCGAGCAATCAGCGGGGGAACTCGGCGTCACAATTCGCGCGACAATGTCCTGGGATGACCCATGCGACCGAGTCAGGTGGACAATTCTTCCGGGCGGCCCGAATCGGGCGACCGGACGCTACTGGCCATCCGGCTTGTTTTCGGCGCTCTCGCTCATCTCGGTACAGCCGCGATCGCCATCCTCGCCGGGACGGTCCCCGGCGCGGTGGCAGCTTTAGTCAGCGCAGGTGTGCTGACGGCTAGCTTGCTCTACGGCGGCCGTCAAGACGGGCATGATTGAAACCTGACACTGACGTACCGGCCGAATCCGCGAACCGATGTCGCGTAAGTACAGCCGCAGCTTTCGACGACCGGGAAACGAGCGGGCACCAGAATGCCGTACACTACCGGCGTTAACCGTCAGGGTGAATCCTGCCCAGCCGTGGTCGCGCGAATCCGGCACTGGCGAAGCCGAATGCGCTCTCGGCCCTTTGGCCCGGGCCGACCTCGGATCAGTCCGCGACCGCTGCCTTGCTTTCTTTGATCGCCCAGACCGCTCGTCGCGGGTTTGACCATGCCATGTTGGGTATCCCTGAGGCGTGACGGCACGAAACCCGGGACCGACGAAGCCAGAGACTGGCGTGGAACAGTTCGCGCGCCGCCGGGCCGATGAAATCGACCTGCGCTTTCGAGTCGCCTCCGGCATGCGCAGGCAAATCAACAAGGTATTCCCGACTCACTTCTCGTTCCTCTTCGGGGAGATAGCGCTCTATACCTTCATCGTCCTGCTGTTCTCCGGTATCTACCTGACCTTCTTCTATGACCCGTCTATGACCGAGATCCCGTACTCAGGCAGCTACACCCCGCTACGGCAGGTCGAGATGTCCCGTGCGTTTGCGTCCACGCTCGACATATCCGTGGACGTCCGTGGTGGACTGCTCATTCGCCAGATACACCACTGGGCGGCACTGCTGTTCGTGGCCGCGATGGCGGTACACATGCTGCGTATCTTCTTTACCGGGGCGTTCCGCAAACCGCGCGAGACCAACTGGATCATCGGCGTTTCGCTGCTCGTACTGGGTGGGATCGAAGGATTCATGGGATACTCACTACCGGACGACTTGCTGTCCGGGACAGGCATCCGCGCCGCGCTTTCCGGTGGAATCCTGTCTGTCCCGTTGATCGGAACCTGGCTGCACTGGCTGGTGTTCGGCGCGGAATTCCCTGGCAACCAGATCATCCCGCGCTTCTACACCGCTCACATCCTCATAGTCCCCGGAATCATTCTCGGGCTCATAGCCGTACACCTGGCTCTTGTCTGGTACCAGAAACACACCCAGTTCCCGGGCGTCCGTAAAACCGAACGCAATGTGGCCGGCGAACGGATCGTTCCACGGTTCGCCGCCACCGCGGGCGCCTGGTTCCTCATCGTCACCGCGGTACTGGCCATGATGGGAGGCGTATTCCAGATCAACGCCATCTGGAACTACGGACCGTACCAGCCAGGCCAGGTGTCTTCCGGCGCCCAGCCGGACTGGTATATGGGATGGACAGAAGGTCTGCTCCGCATTTGGCCCGACTGGGAGCTCTACCTCGGGAACTACACCATCCCAGCGGCATTCTTCCCACTCGTGGCGATGGGGTTGACCTTGGCGATCCTGTTCGCCTACCCATTCATCGAACGAACCGCGACCGGCGACAAGGCACGCCACAATCTCCTGCAACGCCCCCGCGATGCACCGGTCCGAACCGCACTCGGCGCCATGGGGGTCACCTACTTCGCCGTCACCACTATCGGCGGCGGCAACGACGTCATCGCCTACCAGCTCGACATCTCGCTCAACGCACTGACTTGGGCAGCGCGGATCGGGCTTCTCGTTCTTCCACCGATTGCCTACTTCAGCGCTTACCGCCTCTGCGTCGGACTCCAGCGCGGTGACCGTGCCGTGCTCGAGCATGGCATCGAGACCGGGATCGTTCGGCGCGATCGAGACGGGAACTTCACCGAAGTCCACCAGCCACTGGCCGGTTTTGACGAGCACGGCGAACCCATTCGACTGGACTATCAAGGCGCGCCCGTACCCAAACGACTCAACGAACTCGGTGCGGCGGGCAGAGCCGTCCCCGGATCGCTGCTGCGCGCTGACCCGCCCGAAGAGACAACCGCCTTGGCCAGGGCACGCGGCGAACGAGATCCTTTCGAAAGCGAACAGGTCCGACAGCCGGATGATCCTGGTCCGTCGAGTAAGCAGCGATAGGGCCAATTACCGGAAACACGGAGCGAACAACAAGACCGCCAGCGATCCTATCGACGTGAGCGTGACCGAGGAAACAGAGCCGGGTTTGCCCTATGCATGTCCGAGAGCGCCCTCTAGGTACGCCTACCATCCCGCCTGTCACAGCAGCGATAGCCACTGTTTCGCCCTGGAAACACCGACGCTGCGGTGGTATCCGGTGGCCAGCCCCTTTCCTCCACATCTACAACCGAGTGAAGGGCATGCTCGGTCAGACTCGTGAATTCGCGCATACCCGCCCGCGAAGGTGGGAATACATCCCGTGGACCGATGACACTACGAGGAACGGAGCCCGGTGAACGCACTCGACCTGCTCGCCGAGGACCATCAGCGACTGATGAAGCTGCTCGACGAGGTCGAACACTCCTCGACCGAAAAACAGTTGCGGCTGCACCGCCGAACGAACTTGCTCAACACCATCATCATCATGAGTTCGGCACACCAAGCGATCCAGGAAAAGTACTTCTGGCCACTGGTGCGCACCGCACTGCCAGACGGGAAAAGAATCGCCGAAACCGCCATCGAACACGAATACTCGACAAAACGACTGCTCGATGAGGTGCGTACCACCAAACCCGGGCAGGCGGACTACGCACAACTGGTCGATCAGCTGCTGCGCGACCTACGCGCCCACGTGGACTACGAGCAAGACACCGTCTGGCCACGGGTCCGGAAGTTCGTCGACGAGTCCACTTTGCAAGCCGTCGGTGCGAAAATGCAGGCTGCTAAGACGACCGCACCAACCCGCCCGCACCCGAACATCCCGCCGCAGCCGCTGCTGTGGCGCAGTCTCGGCGCCTGTGTCGCAGCGCTGGACCGGGCACGGGATGCCCTGAACGGACGCCGAGAGCACACAGCGGGCCGCTGAATCTTATCCTCGACCAGGACCAGGCCGCGTCCTGCCAGTTACGGTCTCGATATCGCGCTGCACCCGGTCCACCGTCCGCTCCGGCAACGGTGAACCAATACCGCGCAATACCTGTATACCCACGAGCCCCAAAGCGCCACCCATGCCGAGCAGCACGACGCCGATGAACAGGGGTGCCTGCCAATAATCGCCGATGCTCTCGAACAGCACGGTTATCCCGGCGATCACCCCACCGCCACCGTAGAAACCGAGCGCACCACCAGCACCACACAGTATCCCTCCGATGATGCCGCGACGTGCCTTACCGGCCAGCTCCCGTTTGGCGAGCGCGAGCTCGTCCCGCACCAACACGGTGAGCTCGTCGCGCAACTGTTTGCCGAGCTCGCCGATGGACTGGCCACTACCGCCCGATTCCGGCATAATCTGTCTCCTGGTTCAGCGATGTCGTTTGCGTTTGACGAAGAAGGCCAGCAGCACTACAACCACGACGGCGGTGACAAACGCCCGTTGCTCACGAGCGGCCGAGACGATACCGTGCAGTCGGTGTCGGAGTTCGCGGCGTGTGCTGTGTTTCAGGTTCGTCGCCGTACCCCTCTCGCGCAGCGCGGCAACGGTGTCGGCAAGGGCTTCGCGGCTCTGTACGACCTCGAGCTCGAGCGCTTCAGAATGGTGCGGCATTTTCCCGGGATGATTTGATGATGCTGCCATCGCACGTGCTCCCAGTTTCGTTTGACCGTTGGTGTCTTGTACCCGCAGCGGCGACGCGCAAACCGTGGTGTGGCGCTGGGACCGGCTCGGCTCCGATGCACTCTGCGCGCTTGTGCCCCGCAGATGGGCTGGTCTGGCGGAACTGCCGGTTGCGGTTACACGAGCGGCATCAACGGGTACGCACCCTATGGATTTCGGTCGGTCAGCAAAGGAGACATCGGAACTGCCACCGAGGACCCGCCCGGGCCAACCGCGCGGAAGCGGACCGGTGCGCCAGTCACTCGGTCATCCGTCGTTAACGCCGTCGCGGAGCACGAGAGCCGAAGAGCCGCTCATGGGCGAGGACGGCGACCGCGGCGTACACGGCGTGGTGCAGCGTATCGATTCCGAGGGGACGAAGGCCGTAGCACGGTGTCGGAGAACCCGCCCCTAGTGCGGGAAGCAGCGCCTGTTCGGCGGTGAGCACCGCGGTACCGTGGCACAGCGCGCCCTGCCAACCGCGCAAACCGAATGCGTGCACGACGGGCCGGGCGAGGCCCCACAACGTCCCGTAGGCCCAATGGGCGAGCCCGCCGAAGCGCTGCTCACCCTTCGCGTCCTGCGGTCGCACATGGAGCAGTGTCCCGGCCGCCGTGCCCGGTGTGCGGCTGGGTTCCCGACCGCTGAGGCGCATCTCGATCGTGCTGGACACCGTCATCGCGGCGGTCCCGGCCAACCCGGAAAGCAGGCCGCCCCCGATGGCTGCGGCCAGGCTATCGGCCCGGTGTCGCGTCATTCCTCGCCCCTGCCCGCCTCGCGTCCGCCGGAGCGGGAGTCCGTGTGCCGGTGCTCCCGGCGTCGGTCGAACAACCGCCGGAGAAAGCCGCCGTCCCGCCGGGGCCGCCCCGGGACCGGACCGGGTAGCTTTCCGGATCCGTGTCCGGCCGCGCCTTCGGGGACCTGTTCCTCGTCCGCGGCGAGCCCGCCGCTGACCTCCTTACGGAACTGCTCGGTCTCCGTGGTGCGCGGGTCGCTGGATTTCCCTGGCGTGCTCACTGGATCCCCTTCGCATCGGCTTCGCCTTCGGTGCTCGGATACCCGTCGCCCGGTTAGTGAAACCGGGGTTTGCGCACGGATTCCGCGGGTACGGATGTGACCCGGAATGAACCGTGCGGAAGGAGCGAGGGGATGGGCAAGCGGATCCACGCCCAGCAACAGGACCCGCCAGGGCAGACGGGGGAGATGGAGCCAGAACCCCGGGACCTAATGCGTAACTACTCCGGTGCCGGCCTGCTCTCCGGCCGCAGGGCGCTGATCACCGGTGGTGACTCCGGGATCGGGCGTTCGGTTGCCGTCGCCTTCGCCAAGGAGGGGGCGGATGTCGCGTTCACCTATCTCGTGGAGCACGCGGATGCCGAGGTGACCGCCGCAGAGGTACGCGATCAAGGCAGGGCGTGTGTGCAGTTCGACGGGGACATGGCCGAGGCGGCGCACTGTGCACGAGTCGTGTCCCGCGCCGCCGCCGAACTCGGCGGCATCGACGTCGTGGTGAACAACGTCGCGACGCAGATGCCCGTCGAGCAACCAGAAGAACTCGACGAACGACAGTGGCAGCGCACCTTCGACATCAACATTCACAGCTACTTCCGAACCATCAGGGCGGCGCTGCCCCTGCTCTCCAGTGGGTGCTCGATCATCAACACCGCTTCGGTGAACGGACTGCGCGGGAACGCCACACTGATCGACTACTCCGCGACCAAGGGCGCGGTGATCGCGCTGACCTATTCGCTCGCGCAAGCACTGGCACCACGGGGAATCCGGGTGAACGCGGTCGCTCCGGGCCCGGTGTGGACACCGCTGATCCCCTCGACCTTCCCAAAGGACAAAGTCGAGGGGTTCGGTGAACGGGTACCACTCGGCAGGGCAGCGGATCCGGACGAGATCGCGCCGTCGTACGTCTTCCTCGCGGCGAACAAGCTGTCCTCGTACTACACAGGGGAAGTGCTTTCCGCACTCGGCGGGGAGATTGCGGCCGGCTGAGCGGAAGCGGTCCTTCGGAAGCCACCGCCTTCCTCGGTCAGCACCGCGGACAGCTGGCCACGAGTACGAATCCCGGGGTGATCCGGCGCCAGACGAGCCGTAGCCGGTGTGCGCCGAACGCGGCCCTGGTCTCGCCCCCGAGCCGCGACAGAGTCCAGAAACGGTCAGCAGGGTGGTGAACACGCCGTCCGGAGCGAGTACCGAGGTGATCATCGCGCGTAGTTCGCGTTGGCGGCGAGCGGAGAACAGTGACCAGGGCAGGGTGTTCACCACCGCCCGCACCGCGGAGAGTTCACCATCGCGCAGCAGCTGCGGGAGTTCTCCGGCGTCCCGGCGAGCCATCTCGATCGCGGGCAGCCGCTCGCGCAGCCGTGCGGCCAGCCGGGGGTCGGCCTCGACGGCGAGGATCCGGGCGCGTCCAGCGAATCGCTCCGCCAGCGCCGCGGTGACCGGTCCGGTCCCCGCACCGAGGTCCACGATCACGGGTGCACCCTCGGCAGGCACGGTGGCGGCCAGTCGGCGAGCGCACTGTGCGGGTGTGGGTGCGAGTGCCCCGATGGCGCGGGGAGTGCGCAACTGGGCCGACCAGAGGGCGAGCACTTCTCGGGTCTTCACGAAGGGGAACCGGACGGCGGAGCCCATGGCGCGCCCGGCTCAGTTCCCGGTATCTCGCAGCAACGCGGTAACCTCGGCGTCGGCGACCTGATCGAAGCGTTCGTAGTACTGTCCGACGGCGGAGAAGTCCGTGGGACGGGCGAGACAGAACACTTCGTCGGTTTCCGGGCGCAGGCAGCGTGCTGCCGTTACGGAAGCGACTGGGACCGCGAGGACCAGCCTGCGGGGACCGCGGTTCCGTTCGGCGCGCAGCGCCGCTGTCGCCGTGATGCCGGTGGCAAGACCGTCGTCGACGAGCAGAACATCACGGCCGGTGCGGTCGGTTGTCTCGTCCGCCCCATGATAACGATGCTCGCGCCGGAGCGCGGTGTTCCGCTCCTGTGCGCACGCTCGGTCGAACTCTCCCGGGCGCCAGGTGACCTCGGGGAACGCCTCCGATTCGACGACCGGACCGTGAGCGGTCACCGCGGCGACGCCGAATTCCGGTTGGCCAGGGGCACCTACCTTGCGCGCGACGACGACATCGAGTTCCGCACCGATCGTCCTGGCGAGGGCAGCGCCGACGGGAACACCGCCGCGCGCGATGCCGAGCACCAGTGGACGCCACCAATCACGCGTCCGCAATGCCTCGCCGAGCTTGGTTCCCGCCTGGTCGCGGTCCCGGAACACGATTCCTCCTCGGTCTCGTCGGACTCGCCACGTGCCGACAGGCTAGTTCCGTGCACCGATCCCGTCGAGCGCGGTTTGGCAGAGGCAGATCCGGGGTACGGAAACAAATCCGAGATCCGAGCTCGGGTGGAGAACCGATGTCCCAGCTGGCATCGAGCCCGCTTCGGATGGCACCGGAGCGGGGTTCGAAAACCAAGGCGCTGACCCGGCTCCTGTACACCACCGATCCGAAGAAGATCGGCAAGCAAAACCTGGCAACGGCGTTCGATTGCTTCGTGACCGGCGGCATCATGGCCTGCTGATGCGCACCGAGCTGGCCCGTCCGGGGCCGCAGTTCCTTCGCGCGCACAGTACAACAGCCAGCTGCTGTTCATTATGCACGGCACGATCATGCTGTTGTTGTACGCCACGTCGACGCTGTTCGGCTTCGCGAACTGTGTTCTCCCTGCAGTTCGGTGCCCCGATGTGGCATTCCCCGGCTGAACGCGCTGTCCTTCCAACCGAACCCTCATCATGCGGCTGCGCAAACAACGCGACCAAGACACCTGAGCCCTGGCCAGCATGTCAGCAGATCACCGTGGCCCGCTGGCCCCTCGGCACCTCGCCACGAGGAGCTGCATCCGACCGTTGAGTATGAGATGTCTGCGATATCACCGCGCGGTCGGGAAGACTAACGGCCGCTATCGGGGATCTCACCCAGCTGGCGTTGCTCGCCACTGCTCCACGGCACCGCAAGTCACCCATCAGCCGACTGCCACTATTGCCAGGCCTGTCCGCAGTTCGTATTGGAGCCGCAGCAGGGAACTTGCTGTGGTCTCGGTCTTACACATGCTACGCCAGTCCACCAGTTCTGTCGGGAAACGCTAACCTCGACTGGTGGGTTTTCCCGGCGTCGCGCAGGGGTACCTCGTTCGGTGAGCAGCAGAATCCAACTGTGCGAGGAGGACAGGTGATCAGTTCCGTGGACCCACCGCCCGAGAACGAGGACGACCGAGCTGTGGAAGAGGAACCTGAGTCGGTCGTGCTGCCCGGGAGCGCGCCGCTCGAGGCCGACGCCGGCGATTTCACCGAGCAGCACAGAGAGGTCGATCTCGACGAGGAGCCGTACTGAACGAGGATTGAATGGGTGCGCGGGTCTCATCCGGTAATCCGCCTGGCGAGCAGTTTCTTGCCGTGCTCCGCGCCCTTCTGGGCTCCTGTCGTGCACGCCGGAAGAATTCGGCGAGCTCACGGTCGTCGAACCCGGTCCGCCTCCTGGATGTAGTTCTCCAAGCGCAACACGTTACTCAGGTGGCTGTCCACGAACCAGATGTGTGGTAGTCCTTGCCCGCGGTTCCGGTGGCATGGCCGGTTTTCGGCGCGTGGTCATAGATCCTTCTTCCGCTTTCCGTTCGGCTTAGGAAGGACCACCCGTCCGTGGCGGGACGAAACGAACACCCGGACCCGGCCGAGACCGGCGAGCAGGCGGCGTCTGATGTTTCGTTCGGGAGAGTGCTGGGCATTCGCTCGATCGAGAGTCCGGATACCGCCCAGAGTGAACGAAGGAGCCGCATTCCGATGGTGCATCCCGTGCCGCCCGGCCCGGTGCGCCCGCAGCCGCCGGAGCCGAATCCGATGCCACATCCGCCGGAGCCCGATCCGATGCCGCGCCCGCCTGATCCGTACCCGACACCGCCACAGCCGCCGGATCCTGTCCCGGAGCCCCGGCCGAGTCCGCCGCCTGACCCGCCGATGCCGCCTCCAGCCGAACCGGGCCCGCAGGAATACGCCCGTCGCTGTGACTCTCCAGCAGGCCGTCAACGGCCCCGTGCCGCCCGGTCCTCGGTGAGCACGAGTAGCCCTGATCGTGTGCGGCATCGTGCGGATCGCCCACATCCCCGACCAATGCTATGAGCTGGCGCCGGGACTTCGGTGGGGGATCCCAGCCGGGGTGGAGCGGGCTCGATGAGCAGCACGGCGCGGGCGAGTGGGGCGGCGTGATGTCCAATCCCGGTGTCCCCGCACAACACCAGGAAGACGCGGTCGACGCGGGATCGCGAGCTGCCTGAGGGAAAGACGGGCGGCGAACAGATCGTGCTCCGGGAGCCCTCGTTCTCGGCCACCTGGTGAGCGAGGGCGAATCGGCAGCGTTCCCGCTGACGACCGCGCATTCGCACGCCGATCGAGCCGAAACGAGCCGTCCGCGGTCGCCGTCCGGGACCCGGTATCTGGCAGCCTCGGCGAGGCCGAGGTGGTTCGGGAATGTTCTCTTCTACGCTCCGCGGCCGGCGTGCACTGCGGAGCGTTCAGGCGGGCGCGGCGGTGGTGGACGGTTCGGAGACCAGCGGGGTCGGCCCGGCACGGCCCGAATCCGACCAGAGCACGACCGAGGCGCCGATGCGGACCACGGCGTCAGGTCCGGGTTCCTGACCGACGATGGTGCCCTCGATCGGTTCGGGTTCCCGCTGTGGTCCGGTCGGCGAGAGGCCGGCGGACCGGATCGCGCCACACGCTTCGACCGCGCCGATGCCGATCACATCGGGTACGTGCACAGTCGCGTCGGTCATCATTCGACGGTAGCGATGTGCCCCGGTTCGCGAAAGTCGTTCAGTCATCCGTTGGGCTCGACGGCACCAGCAGAGCGAGGAACAGCCCGACAGCGAGGACGGTGATCAGGGCTCCGACCACCGGACCGGCGAGTACGGTGACCGCCAACGAGCCGAGATTCGCGGCGAGCCCAGTCCATAGCCGGATCCAGAGCAGCCCGCGGGCCGGTGGAGGCGATCCGGGTTCGTGCGGCGATGCACTCATGGCGGGTCAGCAGAGCCAGGGCGGTGTCTTCGCGGTCTGGCTGCGATAGCGCTGCTGGGCGCGCACCGCGACATCGGCGAGTAGCGCGGTCATCCGGAACCGGTCGATCTCCTCGCGATTACGTGCCACCGCGAGCAGATCCCTACATCCTCGCGGCAGCCGAACAGACCGGCGAGGATGACACGCACCGGGATCCTCCTGGTGGGGCATAATCGGTCGATATCGGCAGGGCCAAGCAGGGCCGCACCGATCTGCTCGGGCGGGCCTCGGGGGCCATTCCCCGCAGCAGCCAGCCGGTCGCTTCGGCGAGTTCCAGGGCGACGACCGCGATATCCGGGCCGGAGGGCACACGGCCGGCCCGAGAAAAGTGTGCAGGCAGGTGAAGTCCGGAGCGGGCACGGCGCGCAGGATCGCCAGCGCCATCCCACGCGGTGCCGGACGGGACCGGGGCCGATCGGCCGTCATACGCGTGCGTCCTCGGTGGCCCGGCCGGAGACCTCCAGGGCCTGGGCGACCACCTCCGGCAGTCCCAGGGGAGCCACCTCGGTGGCGGGCCGGACGTGGTGCGGATGGCTCACCCGCACCCGTATCCCGCTTGCCTTGAGCAACGCCGCCCACCGGCGGATGAAATCCTCATCCGGTTCCGCTGGTGGCGCCGAGATCCGCGGATCCACCAGCAGCAGGGAGCGCACGATCGCGGTGTGCGTCGCGGCGAAGGCCAGGGCCGGTTCGGTGGCGGCGCCCGCGGCGGCCAGATGCACCCGGTCGGCCCCGCCGAGCAGCTGCTCCAGTTCGGTGTCCTGGAGGAGCTGGTGTATTCCCCGGCGGGCAAGCCGATACCAGACCACCCTGGTGTGCCGGACCGTCGGCCGCCAGGTCGCGGGCAGTTCGCCATGGCTGGCTTCGCCCGCAGGGTCGAGTACCAGGATCAGGGAGGCAGACTCGGGCCCGGCACGGATCATGGTCGGCAGCGCCGTCGGTTTGTCGTGGTCGGGCACATGGCCCATCGGCTCTCCTCCAGCTGCGGCGGTTCAGTCCCAGTCGGCTCCGGCCAGCATCAGCACCGTGAACAGCAGCGCGATGCCGATCGCTGTGGCCAGTCCGGCGCGGGGCCCGGCCATGGTGGTGACGAGTACGCCCGCGACGGGCCCCGCGACACCGAATAGGACGCAGCACCAGAACGACAACCGCTCGCTTGGCAGCAGGCGTGCGGACCGGAACCTGGTGAATCGTGACCACTGCAGCGGTGTCAGCTGCTCGGCCAGTTGCTGCTCGATACCGTCGAGCTGCTTGCGTTCATAGCCGGACAGTTCGCTCATGACTCCTGCGGCCTCCATCGCGTGGCTGCCCATCGCACAAGGGCTTCCGAGTGGATCGGCGCGTGCTGCGCTGAACCGGGACTACCCGGTCAGACGTGGAATAAACGAACGCCGGGATACTCGCGGCGGCGGTGCCGTCTGCGGCGAACAGCCCCGGCAGAGCACGATCGGCCCGAGTTCGCCACCGTCCGCAGCCCGCGCAGACCGGAGCCGGTATTCGTTGATCGGCCTGCACCAGGAGAGCGGTGCCCGTCAGGTGAGTAATGATCCTCCTCCATTCCTTGGCTGTGGCAAACGGCGGGACCGGCGCGGAAACACTGGATCGCCTGCAGCCCCTGGTGTGTGTGACGCCGTCCGGGTCCGGGTAAGCCGAGCGAAGTGCGAGGAAGGCTGGTGATGTCGTGCCGACGCAGGGGGATCACAGTGTTCGGCCAGGAATGGCCGTGCCGACCGATTGATTGCTGGCCACGCTCGCCAGAAATGGCCAACGCGTTGCCCGCGGACGGCACTCGGTTCGCGATGGCCGGCGGATGTGCGGTGTAGCTGCTCGTCGTGACGTTCCTTCGCCAAGCGCTGGGTATTACGCAGGCACCGGCCGTTCCTCACAGGGGCCGGTGTCCGCTGTCCTTGCCTGTCCGCAACGCGATGCAACGCACGGTGCCCGTCCAGCTCGGCGAAGCACGCCGGGATCAGTGTTGTCCGCTGCCGTCCGCGGCCGAGTGGCCGGTCTCCGCGGTGAGAGCGAACACCAGCTGTCCGAGCGCCACCGCGGCAAGGAGCAGGCTGACCGCGCCGACACCGTAGAAGAAGGCGATTTCCTGGACACCGCGCATCAATTGACCGTTCGCGGTGGGCACCGTCCCGGTGTCCGGCCTGGGTGTCCAGAATCGGCTGAATGAGGGCCCGATCAGGAACCAGATCCCACCGAGCACGGCCAGCCAGGCGCCCGTCAGCTTCGCCGGGGCGGGCCGGGGACTGGCCAGTAGCGCACCGCCGAGGAACACGGCAGCCCCGGGAAGGATCTCGAGAATCAGCCGGTTCCACGTGAAGGTCCAGACGCTGTCGGGTGAGTAGGCGAAATCGAAGTATGGTCCGATGAAGGGGACCAGAGCGCCCCAGAGCCCGAGCAGGATGAGCACCGCACCGCTGCCCGATCCCGCGACGCGCGAGAGGCCGGCTCCGGGAAGTGCCGTATGCCGGGGCGTGGCGCCTGCAGTCATCGTATGGACTCCTTTCCCGTTCGCTGTGCCACCGAGGTCGCACGCCGTCGATGGTCGGTCACGGTGTGGGGATTTCCGTGTGCAGCGCGGCGAAACATAAATCATGTGCCCGTGAGGCCTGGTACCCGGGAGCGCGGGTACCAATCCTGATATGGAGAACGCGATCGAGTATGCCGTGGTGACCGGCGGAGCGGGCTTTCTCGCCTCGCATCTATGCGAGAAATTGGTGCGCCGCGGCTGCCATGTGCTGTGTGTCGACGACCTGAGCAGCGGCAGTGTCGAGAACACCGGCACCTGCGAGGAGCCGGGCTGCGGCTCGTAGAGTCCGATCTGTACGAATAGCGGAATACCGGCGAGCCGTTCGATGCGGTGTTCCATCTCGCCTCTCCGCCTTCGCCGCGCGACTATGCATCCCGTCAACAGCGACCACGGTCACGATACCGGTGGCTGGTTCGGTGCACCGTTCCGCCGAACAGGTGAGTCCTTAGGTTGCGCGCGTAAGCGAGTGCTGTGTGTAGGGCACTGGCTGGGTGGGAATACCGGCGGGACACGGATTCTAGATCGAGTCAATACCGATCAGCCGGAACGGGAGGTACGGCCGATGAGCGAGAGGCGAAGTCGGCGACGAGTGGTCGGCGGCCTGGTCAGCACCGTAGCGATGCTCGCCGGAATGACCGGTATATCGGCGGTTCCCGGTGCAGCAGCGGAATTCGGTGCGCAGGACAGGCCGTGCACAGCGGGGGACCTGCAGGTCCACATCGGCTCTGATCTGCCCGTCGGCAAGGAGCGGCGAGCCTTCGTCGTTCGCTATGAGGCGACGAGCGCGTCGACGAGTTGCCGACTCTACGGTGCGCCGGACGATGCGGTCTTCTACGCACCTGCTGGACAGACCGCCCCTGGGATCTCCGCATCGGCGGAACCCGGTATGAATCCCGAGCCGGTCGTCGTGGACCAAGGCAATCCCGGAGAGTCACTGATCTTCGAACCGCAGCAGGGGCAGCGCAATCCGGTCGGGGCGGTGAGCTTTGCCCTGCCCTCGACGGCGAGTGACCGATACGTCAAGGTGCCGTGGCCCCATGCGCCGGTCCGTGGAGCCGACGTCACCGTCGGGCAGATCGCCAGCGCATGACCGAGAACGCCTGAGAAGGAGGCGGGGCATGCCAGGACAGGAAGTGCTGGCGAGTGCCCTGCGGCGGTCACCGGGAAAGGCTCAGCGAAACCTGGACCGAGCGCACGATTCCGCGGACGAGAGCTACGGTGAGGGGCGCATGCACACCAGACCGCCTTTTGCCGCACTGAAACACTCCGAGCCTTGCACGCAGGCCATGGTCTTGTCGATCCACAGGTCACCAAGAGGCTGATCAGCCGTTTCGCCACACTCACCACGACCCCCAACCCACGAACTGGACCGGCTCACCCCACGTGAACGCGACGTACTCCTTCACATAGCGCAGGGGATGAGCAATGCCGAGGTCGCGCGCACTCTCTCGGTCGGTGAAGGCACCGTTAAAACGCATGTCGCCCGGGTTCTGGCGAAAATCGGCCTGCGCACTCGCGTACACCTGGTGATCTATGCTTACAACCACGGCCTCGTGTAAGCAGTGGGTCTGCGACAGACCCACCGTTACAGACCCCGATTGAGCCAGGGTGATCGCGGTGGCTTCGACGAGGAGCGGATTGTTGGCTCGACTGACACGTTCCCAGCGGGCGGGGTAGCCGTGAAGCGGACTCTTAGGGTGTGTGGTTCCAGAGTTGTTCGCGTGGGTTGTTCGGTGGGTGGCCGAGTGCGTTGAGGGTGGCCCACATGGTGACGAGGTTGGCGGATAGGACGGGGACGCCGAGTTCGTTTTCCAGGTCGGGGATGACGTCGTAGGTGGGGAGGTTGGTGCAGCTGAGGAAAAGGGCTTCGGCGTCGCTGGTGTCGATACCGTGGACGAGGCCGCGAGTTGACTCGGCGGGCACGCGCCAGGTTTCGCCGGGGATGTCGAGGTAGGCGCTGGCGACGGTGGTGATGCCCGCTTCGGTGAGGAAATCCTGGAGTCGTTCGGTTACCACGGCGTCGTAGGGGGTGGCGATCGCGACACGGGTGGCATCGAACGCTCGCAGGGCGGCGAGCATGGCGGAGCTGGTGGTGATGGTGTGCTGGTAGCCGGTTTCGGACATGGCGGTTCGCACGGCTTGGTCGCCGGCGAGTCCGTGGATGAACGTGCACGAGGTGCAGGTGTAGGCCACGACGCGGGGTTTCGGGGTGGCCAGCGAGTGGCAGGCGGATTTGATCGCGTCGTGGTTGACGTATCGCCGCAGCCGTTCCAGGCGGCTGCCTTCGGGGGAGGTAGCGGGCATCCGGGTCAGGTAGAGCGATACCCCGGGCGGGGTCCAGCGCCAGAGTTCCGCGTCGAGCGCGAAGTCGTGGGGCGCGACGATCCCGATCCCCGGCGGGTTCGGTCGCAGGATCACCTCGGGCGTGCTGGTGCTGCGGATTTCGATACTCACCCAATCTCCTCATGTGGTTTCGTGGTTCGGTTGTCGCCTGGGGCCTGGGTGCGGAACTTGCCTCGCGAGTTTCGTTCTCGGACGCGTCAGGCTTCGTGGTTATTTATCGTGGGGTTCCATTGTGGTCCGGCCGAGTAGGTGGCCGAGGGCGGTTTCCAGGTGTGGCTGGCGGAACTGGTGACCGGCGCGGGCCAGTATGGCGGGTTCGACGCGCTGGTTGGCGAGGGCGAGCTCGTCTGCGCCTTGCTTGCCGAGCAGTAGCCGCGGCCCGAGTGCGGGGATGGGCAGCAGGGCCGGGCGGTGCGGCGTGTGCGCCAGCGTGCTGGTGTAGTCGGTGTTGCGTACCGGGTTTGGCGCGACCGCGTTGACGGGCCCGCTCAGGGTGTCGTCGAGCACGGCGTGCCGGTAGATGTCGAGCAGGTCGTCGATGCCGATCCAGGAAAGCCAC
Organism: Sciscionella sediminilitoris; assembly: GCF_000737195.2. GTDB lineage: Bacteria > Actinomycetota > Actinomycetes > Mycobacteriales > Pseudonocardiaceae > Sciscionella > Sciscionella sediminilitoris. The sequence continues at coordinate 1,248 of NZ_JALM01000139.1, read as the reverse complement.
TGTTCGCCGCTGCCGAGAGGTCCGTCGAGGCCCGCGGCGAACAGTGGGTACAGCAGGCCGAGTGTGCCGCCGCGCGGGGTCTGCACGATGCCGGTGCGCACCTGCACGGTGCGCACTCCGGCTTCGGTGGCGGGGTTCGTGGCGGCTTCCCAGTCGGCGACCAGCTCGGCGGGCCCGGGTTCGGCGCGGCATGGAGGCGGGCTTCCAGGCCCGGGCGTCCTACGCCGATATCCTCGGGCAGGAACCGGGGAAAGAAGTCCACCTCGGTGACAGCCAGCAGACCTCCTGGTCGCAGTGTCTCGAACGCGCCGGCCAGGACGTGCCCGGGATCAGCCACGTGATGCAGAGAGGCGGCTGCCATGGCGAAGGGATGGTCCGGTGGGATACTGGCCCGGTAGCAATGGCAGTGACGGAGTGTGGGATCCGCTATGCCCGCGGGCGACCTCCCATGGGCGTTCACGACACCGAGCAGCCCGGGAAGTGGCGTGATGCGGGGGAACTGTTCGGCGGGAAGGTAGCCGTGGAGTTCGGTGAGCAGGGCATCGGCACCGTTGGCGCGACGGATCCGGTTCGGCGGTCTGCTGTGTTCCCGCCGTAAAGCACGGCTTGCGCTGCGCACGAAGGCGGCGGCCTCCGTGGGGCCGGGCGCGATCGTGTCGCTGTCGAGCTGCGTGATCGGGGTGCTGGAGGGGGTGGACTGTGTTGGAGTGCGCGCAACGGTAGTGTTTTTCCAGCGGGTTCTCCGTTTGCGCTGGTCATGGACCTGTCTAACCTTGTCTGGCAGCGTGGGGGTCACGGGTTCGAACCCCGTCAGCTCCACTCCGTTTCGTCATCCACTGCAGGCCGTATGGCCTGCGGTTTTTTCGTGTTTTGTCACAGGTGACGGACTGTCCCTTGTGAACTGTTCAATGTTCAACTGGAGCAAATGTGGAGCAGTTGATCATGAGGGGGTCAAATGGGGTCACGATCCTGGAGCAGAATTGGGTGCTCCAGTCGGGTGATTCTGGCGGGGTGCACGGGTTTCTCTGGGATCGGCTGTGACGTGCGCGCATGGGCGTTTCGGGGCCAGGGTGCCGGGGGCGGGGAGTGGTGTGGTGGCGGTGCCGTTGGGCGCGGTTGCGTGCGGTTGTGGTCGGGAGCTGTGAGGCCGGATTTTGCGGGTTCGCGGGTCCGGTAACTGCACGGAACGAGCATCGATTGGCCGGGTGTTACGGCGAACGGCGTCGCGTGGCTCGGTAGTGCAAGATC
>NZ_JALM01000138.1 GCF_000737195.2 Sciscionella sediminilitoris | reverse complement strand
GCCGGCAAGCTCGTCCTGCAACGGTGGACCGGCATGCTCGCCGAGCTCGAGCTGACCTCAAGTCAGTACAAGCTCCTGCTGACCCTCGACGAAATCGGTCCACTCGGCCAGCAACGACTGGCCGAATTGGTGGGCATCGACCCCCGCAACGCGGTACCGATCATCGAGACCTCGGTCGAACAGGGACTGCTGATTCGCCAGGTCGACCCCGCCGATCGGCGCCGACGGGTGCTGAAACTCGCGCCCACCGGCCGACGATTCGCCAAGAAGCTCCGATCACTGAACGCCGACATCGAGGAAGATCTGCTGGAGCCGCTCGATCCTGCCGATCGCGTGACCCTGCAACGAACGCTGCGCGCTCTGCTCGACGCATCCGACCCGCACCCCTGAGTCCAGCCCAGCATGAAGTTCGACGGGCGACAGCCTCGACGAGAGCCCGGCATGTCGCGGCAAGCTCGCCCATCGGCCACGAGCCTGCATCCAGGGCGCACACGGTCGCGGGGACATACCCTCTACGTCACGGACAAACGACCGCCCGCCCAGGACAGATGCCTGCCACGATGACCACCCACGCCCACCTCGACTGCCAGCACCTGCTTCCACCGCACACCCACCCGGCCAGATCAACCGTCACGCAGAGCTACCTCTGTGACTTCTGGCGAGCGGGCTGATGGTACCCGTCGCGCCGAACCTTGGCATGCGGCTCCTTCACAGAGGTCGACAATCCGCTGACCAGCAAGTTTAGGTTCGTATACTGGCTTGTTGGGGGCGCACCGGATTCCTGGCGGTTTCCTTGCACTGGCTCTGCCCCGTCGTTTCGGCTGGTTTCAGGGGCTCACGGTCACCGCTTCAGTACGTTTAGGTTCGCATCCGGTTGGGCTGACCGCAGCGCAAGGATCTTGCGGAAACCTTGTCGAATCGCGATTCGCCCCAGCTGTCGCACGAACGCGTCGTTTGGAAGAGTGTGCGCTTCGGTCTTGCCGCGGAAGGTGTCGTCTCGGTTGAGTTCGCTTAGCCACCGGGTGAGGACGGCCGTGGTTATGTCGACAGTCCCGGTGTCGCAGGCCGAAATCTGCCGCAGTGCAGCATTGCGTGACTGATCAGGACGGTTGTCACCAAGAACGCTGGTTGTCACCAAGTCCACGCATGCCCGGCTCGTCAGAAGCCCGGCAATGACGGCTGGGCCTGCCGGTCGAGTCGGTGTCAGCGCAGACCTGCTGCCCGTCGGCCCGATCTTCGCGACCGGCCAGCCCTCGTCCAGCACCCACACCCGGCAGGCGCTCAGTTGGGAGCCCAAGTACCCCGCTCCTTGTGAAGGACCTGGACACCATTCAGCCGTGACCGGCGACCGGGAAGATCGGGCGCGCCCGCTGCCGACACCCGCACCGGCAGCGCCGGGCGCGCGTGCGCGCCGTTACGATTCGGGGCCAACTCCGTCGCGGAGGGCCGTGAACAGTCGCTTGAGGCGTACCCGGTGGTCCTTCACTATGGTGCTCGTCGGCTCGCCTGCGATGAGGCGGCGCGCGGTCTCCACCAGCACCGCGCTGTAGCCGGCGATGAAGAACGCGGCGAGCAATGTCGCGTCGCCCTCGAAGGCCGAGTCGCGATCGAGTTCGTCGGTCAGCGTCGTCTGTAGTTCGGACGCGATGGTTCGTGCGCGCGCGACGAGCGCGGGCGACTCCGCGACCGTCCGGAAGAAGGGCACGGAACGGTCGGAGACACCGGAGAGCGGGTGTCGGGTGTCGAGGAGGCGGAAGCTCGTATCCCGCAAGGATGTCAGCGCGTCGACGCCCGGTGCGCGGTCGCGGATGATCGAGCGCAGCAGGTCGACCGCGTCGGCCGCGCGGTCCATGAAGAGGTCTTCCTTGCGCGGGAAGTGGTTGAAGACTGTCACGCTCGAGACTCCGGCCTCGCGCGCGATCTCGGCGACGGTGACGGCTTCGTACCCACGCTCGAAGAACAACCGGTTCGCGACCTCCAGGATCCGTGCGCGCGTCTGTGGGCCGCCGCGCTCGCTGGTTCTGGGCATGCATCCCACTTTCTTGTGTAACTAAATTTAGTCAGTTAATCTAGTGCTTGATCCGCCACTGTGCAACGAACATGATTGCCGACGCTGCCCAGTGAGTCGCGTTGATCGAGGGGAGAAGGTCCCATGCAGCGACAGACGGTCGGGCCGCCGGGCACCGGCGACGAGGTGGCATCGACAGGAGCCATCGTCATGAGCGAGCGCAGGTTCCCCGCTCCGTCCACGGTCAGCAAGCAGGCGCGGGCATGGCTCGCCGTCGACGGTGGCGAGCTGTCCTATCCGGCCGCCGAGGACACCGAGGCGTGGCTCGCGATGGCCGAGCGGGCGAATCGATCCACGGCCCGGCGGTTCCCGATCTCCGAGCTGCCGGTCACCGTCGAGGACCTCGACGTGGACGGCGCCACCGTGTACGCCGCGAGGCCCCGCGGGGTCAAGGAGAAGGCGGACGAGCCGGTCTTCCTCTGGATGCACCCCGGAGGTCTCCTGGTCGGCGGCGGCGACGCGTGCCGCGCAACGACGGCCAGGACCGCGTCGTCCATGGGCATGCTCACGTGGGGCGTGGACTACCGGCTGCCGCCGCTGCATCCCTATCCTGCCGCGCTTGACGACGCGATCGCCGTGTACCGCCGCGTTGTGCGGGACCGCGCCCCGTCGCGGGTGTTCGTCGGAGGCGACTCCGCGGGAGGAAACATCGCCGCGGCCCTGCTGCTGCGCGCCAAAGACGCCGGGCTGCCGATGCCCGCGGCCCTGGTGCTCAACACCCCGCAGGTCGACCTCACCGAGGCGGGCGACACTTTCCAGACCCTGGCGGGCGTGGACAACGTGCTCAGCAGCTTGCGCGCGACGAACGCCCTCTACGCGGCAGGGGCTGACCTGCGGGATCCGTATCTGTCCCCAATCCTGGGTGAGCTGTCCGGCTTCCCGCCCACGTTCCTCCGAACCGGGACCCGCGATCTGTTCCTCTCCAACACCGTCCGGATGCACCGCGAGTTGCGGCGCGCCGGCGTGGAGGCCGAACTGCACGTGTTCGAGGCGATGCCGCATGGCGGGTTCGGAGGCGACAGCCCGGAGGACGAGGAGGCCGCTACCGAACAGCGTCACTTCCTTGACAAGCACAGCCTCGGCAAGCACTGCGCCTGGCGGCACCGCGCTCGGGCAGCGACCGTTCGCGAGAAGAGGGACTCCTGAGGGCGGTCGAGTTCAGCCGGTTCGGGTCCCGGAGGTCCTCAAGATCGTGGACCTGCCCGATCCGCACCCCGGCCCCGGCCAGGTCCGGATCGCCGTGCACGCCGCCGGGCTCAACACGAGCGACTGGAAGAAGCGCCAGGGGCTGATGGACCAGGAGCTTCCGCAGACCATGGGCCACGAGGCGGCGGGCATCGTCGACGAGCTCGGTGCGAGTGTCACCAGTGTCGCCGTCGGCGACCGCGTGTTCGGATTCTCCCCCGCCAGTGGCGCTCAAACGGAACTGACGGTGCTGTCCTGCTACACACCCATCCCGCCGTCGCTCGGCTTCGCTGAGGCCGCCGCACTACCGGCCGCGACCGAGACGGCAGCGCGCGCCCTCGACCAGTTAGGTGTCGAGAGCGGTGACACGGTGCTCATCAACGGCGCATCCGGCAGCGTCGGCAGTGCCGCCGTCCAGCTTGCCATGGTTCGGGGTGCACGCGTGATCGGTACTGGCAGTCCGGCCACCAAAGATTTCCTGCGCTCGCTCGGCACCGAACCCATCGCCTACGGTGCCAATCACGGGATTACGTCACCGACAAACGACCGCCCACCCGGTCAGATCAACCGTCACGCAGAGCTACCTCTGTGACTTCTGGCGAGCGGGCTGATGGTATCCGTCGCGCCGAACCTTGGCATGCAGCTCCTTCACGGAGACCGGCAACCCGCTGACCAGCAGGTTTAGGTTCGGATATTGCCTTGTTGGGTGCGCCACCAGGCAAAACGTGCGACGCCGGCTTCACCATCTACTACCGGGGAATCAACGCCGGTTCTCTCACCGGCCCCCTGCTCGCCGGGCTGGCCCAGAAAGAACTCGGGTTCCACATCGGCTTCGGGCTCGCAGCCATCGGGATGGCGATCGGGCTCATCATCTACCTCGTCGGCCGCCGACGCATCCCCGCCCGCCCTGTCGCCCATCCCCTCGCCCGGACCGAATACACCCGCTCCGCAGTTGCGGTTCTCAGTGCCGCACTGGTGATCGCAGCGCTTTTCGCTTCGGGCATCGTCAACTCCGCCAACCCGTCAACCGCAGTGGCCATCGCCGTCGCGGTCATGGCAGTCGGCATGTTCGCCCACCTCCTGACGAGCTTCCACCTGACCACCGACGAACGCAGCCGCGCACGCGCTTTCATTCCCCTCTGGATCGGCAGCGTCCTCTACTGGTCGATCTTCCAGCAGGAGTTCACCGTCCTGACGATATACTCCGACCAACGCATGAACCGCAGCCTGTTCGGCTGGGAAATGCCCATCTCCTGGGTCAACTCACTGGATCCCTTCTTCGTACTCTTCCTCGCACCGATCTTCTCGGTCCTGTGGACCCGCCTCGGTTCGCGCCAACCCCGGCACTCCGGCCAAGTTCGCGGTCGCGCTGGGCGGAATGGGCCTTGCCTTCCTGTTGTTCCTGCCGTGGTCGGGCGGGGCGGACAACACGACCCCGTTCCTGGCGGTGGTCCTCATCGTGTTCGTGGCCAGCGTCTTCGAACTGTGGCAGGTGCCCGTGCTGCTGTCCTTCTCGACGAAGGTGGGGCCACGCATCTCCCCCAACCGGATCGTTGCTATGGCCTATCTGTCCGTCGCACTCGGGTCGGCACTTTCCGGAGTCATATCCGCCTGGTACTCGCCCGCCCACGAATTCGCCTACTTCGGCTCGACAGGCGTGGCAGCCATCGTCCTCGCAGCCATCCTCGGAGCACTCACCCCCCCATCAGCCGAGCCCTAAAGGGGGTCAAGTGACACAAGCACTTGCCCACCAACTCTACGGCGCCACCGTCCAAACCAACTCATGGCACCACCAAGCCGTGAGAGAATGCGGACCCGGTGTCACCGCCACAAGCCACACAACCGACGGAAGCATCGAATCCATCGAACTCACCGGACACTCGGTACTCGGCGTTCAATGGCACCCGGAATGGCACACCGAGCTCGACCCCGTCTTCCCCTGACTGGTGAACGCGGCCCGCACCACGTGAGGCAAATAGGTGGGCTGCCCGGATGACTGTGCGTCGCGTTCCTGCGATGCTCTCTTGTCCACGCAGCACGGCGATCCCCCGGGCGGAGCCGCGCATCGCGGGTTCGGCACGGTGCAGTAGGTGAACCTGGTTACCGTTGCCCGCCAGACGCCGCCCCTCGAGGGTCAGGCTGTCCAGACGGTCTTGATGTTCACGAACTCCCGGATGCCGAGGGCGGATAGTTCCCGGCCGTAGCCGGAATCCTTGACTCCGCCGAATGGGACGCCGGGGAATGAGGCGGTGAGTCCGTTGACGAAGACGCCGCCCGCGTCGATCTCGCGGGTGAGCCGGTCGATTTCGTTGCGGTCTGTGGTCCACACACTGGAGCTGAGCCCGAAATCCGAGTCGTTGGCGAGCCGGATGGCGTCGTCGACGCTATCGATCCGGTGCAGACAGGCCACCGGTCCGAAGCATTCCTCACGGTAGAGCCGCATTTCGGGGGTGATATCGGCGAGCACTGTCGCCGGGTAACAGTATCCGGGTCCGGGCGGGGTCTTTCCGCCGGTGAGCACTGTCGCGCCGTTGCTGATGGCGTCGGCGACGAGCGATTCGACATCGCGGCGGCCGCGTTCGGTGGCCAGCGGGCCGAAGGTCGTCGCCTCGTCTCGTGGATCGCCGGTTGTCGTTGCGGCCATCCCTTCGACGAAGCGTGCGGTGAACTCGTCGTAGACGTCGGTGTGGATGTAGTAGCGCTTGGCCGCGATGCAGGATTGTCCGGAGTTCTGTACTCGGGCGGTGACCGCGGCCTCCGCCGCCCTTGTCACATCCGCGCTGGGCAGCACGATGAACGCGTCCGTGCCACCCAGTTCGAGCACTGTCTTCTTGATGTTCCGCCCTGCGGCTTCGGCGACCGCGGCGCCGGCGGCGACGGATCCGGTCAGTGTCGCCGCCCGGATCCGCCGGTCGTCGAGCAGCCGGGTGACGTCGGCGGCCTCGATGAGCAGGGTTTGAAAGGCGCCAGTGGGGAACCCACCGCGTTCGAACAACTCACCGAGATAGAGCGCGCACTGGGGAACGTTGGAGGCGTGTTTGAGTAGCCCGGTGTTCCCCGCGAGCAGTGCGGGGGCCGCGAAGCGGATCGTCTGCCACAGCGGGTAGTTCCAGGGCATCACCGCGAGCACGACACCGATGGGATCGAAGCGGACGGTGAGCTCGCTCGCGCCGACCGAGGCCGGTTCGACGGGCCGTTCCGCGGACAGGTAGCGCTCGGCGTTGTCGGCGAAGAACCGCATTCCGGTCGCCGATTTCAGCGCCTCGGTGCGTGCGCTGGCCACGGTCTTGCCCATCTCGGTCGTGATCAGTTCGGCGACCTCGTCTGCCTCGGCTTCGAGCAGGTCGGCCGCGCGGTGCAGCCACTCGGCGCGTTCGGTGAACGTGGTCGAGGCCAGGGCGCGGAAAGCCGTGTCGGCGGCCTCGACTCGTGCTTCGACCTCTGCTGGGGTGTGTGGGGTGAACTCCTTGCGAAGCTTTCCGGTCGTGGGATCGACAGTGGCGATCGTCATGGGCTGTTTACCTCCTTGATCGGTTCTCGGACTGGTTGTCCGACCTCTGGTATTGGATGGCCAGTTCGGTTCCGGCTCGCCGCAGATGATTGATCGGGTCGGCGAGCGCGCGCCCCGGGCCGCCGGCGAGCACGCTGAGGTCCTCAGTGGCCAGAAAGGGGCCGTCGGCGGTGATCTGTCCGGCGATCAGCAGCGCCTGGGTACCCGTGGCGGCGGCCAGCGCCGCGACATGGCCGGGGGCTTTCCCGGCCTGCGATGCTCCGTCGAACCGTCCCTCACCGGTGATCACCACGTCGGCGGCCGCCACCGCGGAAGGCAGTCCGACAAGTCTCCCGAGCAGTTCGCTGCCAGCGACGAGGTCAGCTCCCCAGGCGAGCAGTCCGAAGCCGGTGCCACCGGCCGCACCGGTGCCCGTGGTGCTGGGATCGGCGGGCAGCCGCTCGGCAAGCCTGCGCAGGTTTCGGTCCGCCGTCACGATTCCGTTGGCGGTAAACCCTTTCTGGGCGCCGAACATCGCGGCCGCTCCCGTCGGTCCGAGCAGCGGATGGGTGACATCGCTGAGCACGGTGACTCCGCTTGCCGGCGGCTGCCGCAAGTCGCTGAGGTCGACCGAATGCAACCGGGCAAGACCGTGGTTGCCGAGCGGAACCGGTTCTCCGGCGGTATCGAGCAGGCGTGCACCGAGCGCGGTGAGCGCTCCTGCGCCACCATCGGTCGAGGCCGATCCGCCGAGAGCCAGCAGAAGGTGCCGTACCCCGGCGTCCATGGCCGCGGCGATCACGCGACCGAAGCCGAGGGTGTGTGCGCTGGCAGGACACGGCCGGTCGAGCAGGGTCAGCCCACTGGCACCGGCCAGCTCGACGAGGCCGGTGCCATCGGGCAAGGCCAACCAGTGTGTGCCGACCGGGCGACCGTCCGGGCCGGGAACCGTGACGGGAACCCGCCGCGTCCCAGTGATAGCTGTGGCGACGGCGTCGAGGGTTCCCTCACCGCCATCGGCCAGCGGGAGCTGGTGTAGTTCATCCTGTGGCCGCGCTTCGGTCCACCCTTCGGCGATGGCGCACGCGACTTCGCAGGCGGTCGCGGAGCCTTTGAACGAGTCGGGTGCAATCAATACCCGCTGCGACACGACACACGGCGTATCGGTCATGTGCCGAGTCCGAGGGTGGCGTTGACGGCTTTCACGGTGCGTTCGGCAACCGATACCGGTTCGGTTTCCCAGAACTCGCGGTTGAAGATCTCGACCTCCACATCACCGCGGTAGCCTGCGTTCTCGACGGCTCGGGTGATCGCGGGCAGATCGATGTGTCCTTCGCCCGGCATGCCCCTGGCGAGCAGGACATCGGATGGCAGCGGAGTGACCCAGTCACTGACCTGGTAGCTGGCGATCCGCCCGTCCCGCCCGGCTCGGGCGATCTGCGCCTCGAGGCCGGGTTCCCACCAGATGTGGAAGGTGTCCACGACCACGCCGACGACTTCTGGCGGAAACTGCTCGGCGACCTCGAGTGCCTGTGCCAGTGTGGAAACCACACCCCGGTCCGCGGCATACATCGGGTGCATCGGTTCGATCGCGAGGATCACCCCGGCTGCCGCGGCGTCCTCGACGAGCTCGGCGATCATGTCCCGAACCCGGCATCGGGCACCGGCCAGGTCACGGTCACCGTTCGGCAGGCCACCGGGAACCAGGACGAGTACCGGTGCCGACCCCGGCGCGCCAGCGGCAGCCAGGGTAGCGGTCTCCTCGATCGCCCTGCGATTGTCGGCGAGCGCGGTCGTGGAGGAATCGGTGAAGAACCCGCCACGGCACAGGCTCGAGACCCGTAGCCCCGATTCGGCGACCCATGCAGCCGCGGTTCGGATCCCAACGGCGGCAACGGGTTCCCGCCACAAACCGATCGCGGGAATCCCCACTGTCCGGGCGGCGTGCAACGCGGTCGCGAGGTCGGCGTACCGGATCGTGGCCTGGTTCAACGATATCCGGGCGCTCATGCCGGACGCCGTTCGAGTACACCGTGCAGAGCCAGCAGGGCGTTCCAGCGCTGTGCGGCCAGTTCCGGGTCGGTGAGCGCCCCGGCAGCGTCGGCCAGTCGCAGAACCTCGGACAAGTGCGGAAGACTCCGTGCGGCGTGCAGCCCGCCGATCATCGTGAACGCGGGGTGGTGACCGTTGAGCCAGGACAGAAAGGCCACCCCGGTCTTGTAGAACTCCGTCGGCGTCGCGAAAATCTGCCTCGCCAGTGCCTCGGTTGGCCGGAGTAGTCGTCGGTAACCGTTGCTGTCACCGGCATCCAATGCCTGCAGTGCCGCGGAAGCCAACGGCGCGATGGCAGCGAAGGCGCCCAGCAGCGCATCGGAGTGCTGGCGTCCGTCCCCTTCGATCAACTCGACGTAGTGGTAGTCGTCTCCGGTGAACATGCGGATACCGCGAGGCAGCCTTGCCCGCAGTTCGGTCTCGCGCTCGGCGTCGAGCAAGCTCATCTTGATTCCGCGTACCTTGTCGGTGTTCTCCGCCATGATCCGTATGACGGTCTCGGCGGGTGTAGGCCCGAAATATCCGTGCAGCTGCGCGTCGAACGCCGCGCCCAGCCAATGCAGCACCACTGGGGCACCCGCCCTGGCGAGCACCTCGCGATAGACCCACTCATAGTCCTGTGCCGAGGCAGCGGCGCGAGCCAGATGGCGGCTGGCCATCAGGACAACCCCCGCGCCCTGGTCCTCGGCGAACTGCAGCTGCGCCACGTACGCGTCGACGATCTCGCCCAGTGACACCATTTCTTCGGCGAGATGGTCGGTGTTCACGCCGACTACCAGTGCACCGCCGACCGCGGCGGCTTCTGCCGCGCTGCGTGCGATCAGTTCCCTGGTCGCTGCCGCGTCCAGTCCCATATTGCGCTGCGCGGTGTCCATGGCGTCGGCCACACCGAGCCCCCAGGACCACAGGTGGTGACGGAAAGCCAGTGTGGCGTCCCAGTCGATCTCTGCTGGGGCGCCGGGCACGTTCTCCCCTGTCGCGCGGGGCAGAACATGTGCCGCGGCATATGCGGTCCTGCTGCGCAGTGGTTCATCGGGACGGTGCAAGACCGGCGCCGCGGCCAGTTCGCTAAACCTCAGCCCGGCATCGCCATCGACGAGCGCAACGGTCGTCACTGCGCCACCCCATCGGCTTGGGCGAGCTCCGGAACGATCAGTTCGGGCAGGTCCACCCGGGTACCCGTGCGGGAGCTTTCCAGTCCCGCTTCGGCCAGCCGTACCCCACTGGCGCCGGAAAGCAGATCATAGGGATGCGGTTCACCGTCGACTACGTGGCGGATGAACTGCTCCCACTGCGTCTTGAATCCATTGTCGAACACCGTGTTGTCCGGCACCTCGCTCCAGTCCGCGGTGTAATCGTGCGTCTCGGCCAGATCGGGGTTCCATGTCGGATACGGCGTCATGTCGCGAGACTGGATACGGCAGCCGAAGAGCCCGGCAACGGCACTGCCATGAGTCCCGTCCACCTGAAACTCGACCAGTTCCCCGCGATTGACGCGCACCGCCCAGCTGGAGTTGAGCTGTGCGATCGCGCCACTCTCGAATTCGAAAACGGCGTAGGCAGCGTCGTCGGCCGTCGCGGGGTACGGCGCCCCGGTCTCGTCGAACCGGGTCGGGATATGTGTCACCGCGCGCGCATACACCGACCTGATCTCGCCGAACAGGTTCTCGAGCAGATAGTTCCAGTGCGGGAACATGTCGACCACGATCCCGCCGCCGTCCTCGGCACGGTAGTTCCAGCTCGGCCGCTGCGCCGGCTGCAGATCGCCCTCGAATACCCAGTAGCCGAACTCGCCGCGCACCGACAGAATCCTGCCGAAGAAACCCGAATCAACCAATCGGGCCAGTTTGCGCATTCCGGGTAGATAAAGCTTGTCGTGCACCACCCCGTTCGGCACCCCGGCACGACGCGCCAGCCCGGCCAGCTCCAGCGCCTCATACGCCGTCTCCGCTGTCGGCTTCTCCGTGTACACCGCCTTACCTGCCGCGATCGCCCGACGCAGCGCGACCGCCCTGGCATTCGTCACGAGAAAGTCGGCATAGATCTCCCACTGATCATCACCAAGAGCGGTATCGAGATCGGTCGTCCAGTCCGCGATGTCATGCCGATTCGCGAGCTCGGCGAGCTTTCCCGCATCACGGCCGACAAGCATCGGCCGCAGCTGCACCCGCTCACCGCTGCGCAACCGGACCCCACCCGCGTCCCGCAGAGCCAGAACCGAACGGACCAGATGCTGGCGATACCCCATTCGCCCGGTGACACCGTTCATGATGATGCCGATACTTCGCTGAGCCATGAAACCTCCTGAATCCCTCGCATGAACCGTTCGGACAGCCCCTCGCCGAGGGCCAGCTCGCAACGATCGGCGCGCTCGACAACAGACGGGAAAGCGCTTTCCAAATTAGGCCGGACCGGAGTCACCGTCAACCCCTCCCACAGTTGACCCACCCATGCTCGATGGGAAAGCGCTAGCCTTAGCGCCGTGAGCTATCGTTCTCAGCCCGACCGGGCCAGGCAGACCCAGGCAGCGGACGGCACCGCGACACTCGGCGATGTCGCCACACGGGCGGGCGTCTCCCTGGCTACCGCTTCGCGCGCCCTCAACGGCAGCGGCACGCGCCAGGTGGGCGACGACCTGCGGACACGGGTGCTGGCCGCGGCCGCGGAACTCGACTACTCACCCAACGCGCAAGCCCAGGCGATGGCCAGAGGCAACACCGCGACGCTGGGACTCGTGGTACACGACATCGCCGATCCCTATTTCTCCAGCATCGCGGCCGGGGTGATCGCGGCAGCGGGCACACGGGGACTCCTGGTGACCGTGGCCAGTACGCAGCGCGATCCGGCAGCCGAGCTGCACCACGTCGAGCTGCTCCGGCAACAGCGGGCGCAGGCTGTCGTGCTCGCGGGCTCCCGGCTGGACGATCCGTCGCTGCTGGACCCGATGCGTGCGGAGCTGCGGACGTTCACGCGCGGCGGCGGCAGGGTTGCCTGCATCGGCCAGGACGAACTGGGCGTGAGCGCGGTCGTCGTGGAGAACCGGTTGAGTGCCGCGAACCTCGCCGATGCCTTGTGCCGGGCCGGGCACCGGAGCTTCGCGGTACTCGCCGGACCACCTCAGCATCTCACGGCTCGAGACCGCGCGGAGGGATTCTGCGTCGGGCTTGCCGAACACGATGCCGAACCCGGCAGTGGGCAGCGAATTTTCTGCGACTTCACCCGCGAAGGCGGGTACACGGCAACCCGGACGCTAATCGAGAACGCCGGTGCTCGCCCGCCGGTCGACTGCCTTTTCGCGGTCAACGACGTGATGGCGCTGGGGGCACTGGCCGCGCTGCGGGAAGCCGGACTTCGCGTACCGGAGGACATCGGCGTAGCGGGTTTCGACGACATCAGCTCGCTGCGCGACGTCGTTCCCGGATTGACGACGGTGCGGCTACCGTTGGCCGATATGGGTGAGCAGGTCGTGGAAATCGCCCTGGACGGCGAACCGGGAATCAAACAGCGCCTGTGCCTGCGCGGCGAACTGATGCTGCGGGAAAGCACAAGGCGCGACGCGGCGGGCTGAGAATTCCGGTCCACCCCGGCGTCACGCCTGCCGGTAGCGCGGCCCCCGTTCGACCACTCGCATGAGCAGGTCCTCGTCGATGTCCTCGGCGATCTGCACGGTGCGCGGCTGTTGGCCGGTGTAGCCGAGCAGATCGCGCACTTCGGGGTTGGTGTAATAGCCACCGGCGACGATCAGCAACACCGCGCGGTAGGCGGGTTCGTCGAGCTGGCGCAGTTGGTCGACGGCCTCCGCCGGCCCGAGCTCTGTGGTGCTCGACCATGCGCGGAGCAGTTCACGCACCAGGTCCGGACGGCTGTGCAGAACGACATCCAGCTGTCCGGCACCGACACCGGCTGCACCCGCCGCGGGCATGGTGACCGATGCCGGAATGAGGTGATCGGCCACGGCGCACAGCCAGGCGCGGCAGTCTCCTGGAACGTCGACTACCTCGGGCAGGCTCGACCAGGTGTTCATCTCTACTCCCTGATATCGCAGGTGATCAGGCGGGAACCCGTTGCTCTCGGCGATGCTCGATAAGGTGCTCTACCGCCCGCAGCGCCAACGCCGTGATAGTGCTCGTCGGGTTCACCCCGCCGGAGGTGACGAAGACGCTGCCATCCATGACGTAAAGGTTGGGAACGTCGTGGGAGCGGCCGTACTCGTCGACGACCGAAGTCGCCGGGTCGGTCCCCATCCGCGTGGTGCCGAGCAGATGCCACCCGGAGTACCGCATCAACGATTCCGCCGCGGTCTCGTAGGCTCCGGCGGCTTGCAAGGACTCGGTGGCACGGGCGACATGAAAGTCGAGCAGACGCCGGGAGTTCTCGTTGACCGTGTAGTTGAGCTTCGGCGCCGGGATACCGGAGGAATCCGTCAGCGCGGAATCGGTCGTGACCCGGTTTGCCTCATCGGGCAGATCCTCGCCGAAGATTCCCCAGCTGATCGTCCGCCCCAGATGCTTGCGGATGTGTTCGTGATGATCCGGTCCCCACACCTCGTTCCCCGCACGGGAAGGCAGTGCGGCATCGAGCGGTCCGCCGGTCGGCGCGAGGCTCCACTTCGCGCCACGCACGAAGCCCCGATCGGTGTCGGTCTCGTAGAACTCGTAACAGGCGATCTTCGCGCCGACATGTCCGCGCCAGCTCGTCAGATCCTCGTCGAAGTAGCCGGTCACGTTCGCGAACGGATGCACCATCAACCTGCGCCCCACCAGACCACTGGAATTGGCGAGCCCATCCGGATATCGCGGCGAGCTCGAATTGAGCAGGATACGCGGAGTACCGACCGCGTTCGCGGCCAGAATCACCACCTCGGCACGGGCGACATGCCACGAACCGTCCGGGCGCACGAACTCGGCACCAGTGGCCAAACCGTTGCCGGACATCAGGATCCGCGACACCCGGGCCCCGGTCAGCAACCGCACCCCGCCGGCGACCGCGGACGGCCAATGCGTCAGATCGGTGGAAGCCTTCGCACCCTCTGGACATCCCTGCATACAAGCACCGAACTGCACACACGGCCGTCTGCCCTGGTGCGGAGCGGAGAGCACAGCCTGCGCCGCAGGCCACCAATGCCAGCCCAGTCGATCATGGGCACGAGCCATCCGCGCGCCGATCGCACCGATCGGCAGCGGCGGAAGCGGCGGCTCCGCACCATCAGGGTAAGCGGGATCGCCACCTGCCCCCGAGACGCCGAACGCCGCATCGGTGCGCTCATAAAACGGCTGCAGATCCCCATAGCGCAGCGGCCAGTCATCGGCGACCCCATCCAGCGAGCGAACACGAAAATCCGAGGGCAGCAACCTCGGCCAGTCACCGGCATAGAGCACCATGCTCCCGCCGACACCCGCGTACATCAGCGGTGCGACATCGGATTCGACATCGTTGACCGGATAGTCCGCTGCCCGCCCACGCACGTTGGGACTACCCGACCACTGCTTGCGTGCCTCAAGCTCATACGTCCGACGCTGGGCCGGGTAATCGGCCCGGTCCGGCCACTGCCCCTGTTCCAGACACAACACATCGAAACCGGCCTGAGCCAGCGCGCCGGCGGCGACACCGCCCGAAGCCCCCGCGCCGATGATCAGCACGTCAGCCTGCTCCATCGAACTTCCCTCCGCACACCGCCTGGTAAACGCTTTCCAGCAGCGTACGATTTGCCGGTAACGATGACAACCCCCAGGCACCCTCCTCCGGGTCACCACGGCCTGCCGTCTCCCGGAACAACCGGCCCAGCACGGCACGCACCACCCGTGAGCGCGCGACAAAAACAAGCCGCAGAGCCGGGAGCGGGCACCAGCCACCGGGCAGGACACAGCCGATACCCAGCGGGCGCCCCCGATCAACACACTCCGCACTGAGACCGGAAAACGTTTCCTCCGAGCCCGAAAGATCTGGATCTGCACCTGGTGCCGGACGACAACGCCACCATCAAAACGGCACACGACCTGCAGTTCCTGACTGAATCTCACCGAACGCTGGTTCGCCGCACCGGTGAACCGGAAACGCCGCCGTTCGGCCTGCCGCAGTGTCACCGCACTGGAAAGACGTACGACAGTGGACCAACGATTGGAACACCAACCTCAAACCATTACCGGCGTCGGGGGTTGTCGTTCGGATGACATCCCCTGATGCTTCTGACGCTCTCGGTGATCAGAAGGCGATCCACTGCCGCGTAGTGGTGAGCGCGGTAAGGGTGTTCTGGTCCGGGGAGATGCCGATTCCGAGTCCGGTGGGCACTTGCAGGCAGCCGTGCTGGAGTTCGAAGGGTTCGGTGATGTCCTGTGCGTAGTAGCGGGAGGAGGCGGAGGTGTCGCTTGGCAGGGTGAACCCGGGCAGTCCGGCGAGGGCGAGGTTGGCCGCGCGCCCGATCCCGGTTTCCAGCATTCCGCCGCACCACACGGCGATTCCGTTGGCCTGACACAGGTCGTGGATGCGCCGTGATTCGAGGTAGCCGCCGACCCTTCCCGGCTTGATGTTCACGATCCGGCAGGCACCGAGCGCGATCGCGTCCGCAGCGGCTTCGGCTGAGACGATCGATTCGTCCAGGCACACCGGGGTGCGCAGGTGCGCGGCCAGTTCGGCGTGCTGGCGCAGCTGTTCTTCACCGAGTGGCTGCTCGATGAGCAGCAGGTCGAACGCGTCGAGCCGGGCGAGGTGGCGTGTATCGGCGAGGGTGTACGCGGAGTTGGCGTCGACCTGGAGCACGAGTTCGTCTCCGAAGCGTTCCCGGACCGCGCGCACCGGTTCGATGTCCCAGCCGGGTGCGATCTTCAGTTTGATCCGCGCATACCCCTCGTCGAGGTATCCGGTGACGGCTTCGAGCAGTTCCGGGATCGAATCGTGGATCCCAACCGACACACCGGCCGGTACCCGTTCGCGGGTGGCGCCGAGGTAATCGCCGAGTGCGAGCCCGTGGGTGCGCAGCTGGGCGTCGAGAACTGCGGTCTCTACGGTGCTTTTCGCCATCCGGTGCCCGCGAACCGGTGCGAACAACTCGCCGATCTGCTCCGCGGTGGGTTCCCGTGCCTCGCGCAGCCGCGGAATCAGGAACCGCTGGATCATCTCGGCGACACCGTCCACGTATTCCGAGGAGTACATGGGGGTACTGAACGCGACGCATTCGGACCAGCCCTCGGCGTCCGGGGTGAGCACGCGCAGTAGGAGCACTTCGCGTTCGTGCACGGCACCGAACGAGGTACGGAACGGATACCGCAACGGCAGTTCGAGCCGGATGAGTTCGATTCCCTCGATCTTCACAGCGCTCCTCCAAGGTTTCCGGTGAATTCGACGATCACCGCGGCGGCCACGGCGGCGCGCTCGGTCATGGCAGCGATCGAAACGTGTTCATGCCTGGCATGCGCGCCGTCCCCGACCGCACCGATCCCGTCCAGCACCGGAATCCCCAGTGCGGCGACGAAATTGCCGTCACTGGCCCCGCCGACCGCGCATTCGCCGATGTCCAGGCCGAGCTCGGCGCCCGCCCGGTTGGCCAGTTCCGCGAGTTGTCCCGCCGCCGCGCTACGTTCCATGACCGGCCGGTTCCATTCTCCCCTGACCGTGATCTCAGCTCGCGGATCGGCCGTGCGCAGTCCGGCCAGCGCGCTGGCGATCCGGTCCTGCTCAGTCCGGCTGCGCACCCGCACATCCACTGTGGCCGCGGCGTTTCCGGCGACCACATTGCTCGCGGTGCCACCGTGCACGAGCCCGACGTTCACCGAGGTTCCGGCCCCGAGGTCAGTTAGAGCGTGCAGGGTGAGCGTGGCCCGCGCCAGTTCATCGACCGCGCTGGCGCCTTTCTCCGGATCCAGTCCGGCGTGCGCCTCGCGCCCAGCGACGGTGAGCTCGAAGATCCCGACCCCTTTGCGTGCGGTCTTGACCGACCCCGCGGCGCTGCCCTCGAACACCAGCACCGCGGCGGCATCCGCGCACTCGCGTTCGATCACCGGCCGGGAAACCGGGCTGCCGATCTCTTCATCGCCGTTGAGCACGATCCGTATCGGCGGCATGGTGTATCCGTTGCGCGCCAGCGACCGCAGCGCCCACACCGCTTGCACCAGACCGGCCTTCATGTCGAAGGTGCCAGGCCCGCTCGCCGTGTCACCGTCCACTGTGTACGGCCACTGCGCCAGGGTTCCCTCGGGCCAGACGGTGTCGTAGTGCCCGAGCAACACGACCGGTGCCGCGCCGTCTCCCGGGAAATCCAGCACGAGCACCGATCCGTGTTCTCCACCGGGAACCAGCTCGCGTCGGCTCGCGGTACCCAGCCGCTCACCGATCCAGCGCTCCAGCCAGTTCAGGGTCACGGCGAGCAGCGCGGGATCCCCGCTCGGGCTTTCGTGGCCGACATACGCACCGAGGTCAGCGACCAGCTCGTCCCGGTGTCCGGCGAGCCAGTCGTGCACGCTGGCTACCTCGATCATTTCACTACCTCCGGAATGGATTGTGCGCTCTCGCCGATCCGGCGCGGCGCGGTTTCGGGCAACAGCGCGGCACAGATCAGCACGAGCAGAGCGACACCCGCGCCGAGCAGCGGAACACTCCAGGATGCCTTGCCCGAAGAGACGAACACGAGCGTGGCCAGGGTCGGGGCGAGACCGCCGCCGAGCGCCGCACCGAGCTGATAGCCCAGCGAGGCGCCGCTGTAGCGGACCTGGGCGGGGAACTGTTCGGCGATCATCGCCGGGGTGGTGCCCTTCATCGAAGCGGTCAGCGGGGATGCCAGCGCGAACGCCAGATAGAACAGGAAATCGTTGCCCTCGTGGACCATCCAGAAGAACGCGAACAGGTAGATCCCTGTCAGCAGGGCACCGGTACACACCACCGGACGGCGGCCGAAGCGGTCGGCCAGCCCACCGGATACGAACGAGAACACGGTGGTACCGGTCAGGAATATCGCTTGTGCGGCAAGGCTTTGCGCCTGCGTGTGCCCGACGGCGAGCGCATAGGTGAGGAAGAAGGAGAAGCCGAGATAGGCGATCGCGTTGTATCCCATGCTCAGCCCGAAGGTCAGTGACAGCGCACGCAGGTGCTCGGTGAACACGGTCACCAGGGGAATCCGTGGTGGCCGTTCGGTGCGCTCGAACTCCGGAGTGTCCCCCGCACCGCGGCGCGCGGCTAGTCCGACCGCGACCAGGATCGCGCTGAGCAGGA
>NZ_JALM01000137.1 GCF_000737195.2 Sciscionella sediminilitoris | reverse complement strand
GCCCCAGCACGGTTAGCTTAGCTAAGCTAACCGTGCTGGGGCATTCGATTCCGGGATGGTGGCGCGTGGCGGTAAGCGGGCAGACAGGGCTCCGAGGGAACGGGCGGCAGCGCACGCACGAGGAGCTGGGCCCGAGATACAAGTGGGTCGCGCTGTCCAACACGACGCTGGGCATGCTGATCGCCACGATCAACTCCTCGATCGTGCTGATCGCGCTGCCGGACATCTTCAAGGGCATCGGGATCAACCCGCTGGAGACCGCGAACACCAGCTACCTGCTCTGGATGATCATGGGCTTCCTCGTGGTCACCGCGGTGCTCGTGGTCGCCTTCGGCCGGCTGGGGGACATGTTCGGCCGTGCCCGGATGTACAACATGGGCTTCGCCATCTTCACCGTGTCCTCGGTACTGCTCGCGGTCACCTGGTTCCACGGGGACGCGGCGGCCATGTGGCTGATCGGCTGGCGCATCGTGCAGGGGATCGGCGGCGCCTTCCTGATGGCGAACTCGAGCGCGATCATCACCGACGCGTTTCCGGCCAATCAGCGCGGTATGGCGCTGGGGATCAACGGGGTCGCCGCGATCGCGGGTTCCTTCCTCGGTCTGGTGATCGGCGGGGTGCTCGCCCCGGTGAACTGGCACCTGGTGTTCATCGTCTCGGTGCCCATCGGCGTGCTCGGCACGGTGTGGGCCTACCTGAAACTGCACGATCTCGGGGAACGCAAACACGCGGGCATGGACTGGTGGGGCAATCTCACCTTCGCGATCGGGCTGATCGCCGTGCTGGTGGGCATCACCTACGGCATCCAGCCCTACGGCGGCCATCCGATGGGCTGGACCAGCCCGATGGTGCTCGGCTGCATCATCGGCGGGGTGGCCGTTCTTGCCGTGTTCGCGGTGATCGAGACCAGGGTCGCGGAGCCGCTGTTCAACCTGCGCCTGTTCCGCATCCGCGCGTTCCTGACCGGCAACCTGGCCAATCTGATGGCCTCGCTGTCCCGAGGCGGCCTGCAGTTCATCCTCATCATCTGGCTGCAGGGGATCTGGCTGCCGCAGCACGGCTACAGCTTCGAATCCACGCCGCTGTGGGCGGGCATCTACATGCTGCCGATGACGGTCGGGTTCCTCGTCGCAGCCCCGATCTCCGGGGTGCTCTCCGACCGGTTCGGCGCGCGGGCCTTCGCCGCGGTGGGGATCTTCGTGGTGGCGGTGTCCTTCCTGCTGCTGATTCTGCTTCCGGCGAACTTCCCGTACTGGCCGTTCGCCGCGATCCTGGTGGTCAACGGTCTCGGTATGGGATTGTTCACCTCGCCGAACCGGGCCGCGGTGATGAACTCGCTCCCGGTCTCGGCACGCGGAGTCGGCGCGGGGATGACGGCGACCTTCCAGAACGCCGCGATGGTGCTGTCCATCGGCATTTTCTTCAGCCTGATCATCACCGGTCTCGCGGCGCATCTGCCGAGCGCGATGGCCTCCGGGCTCGCCGCGAACGGGGTACCCCAGGCCAGTGCCCACCAGGTGGCCGATCTGCCCGCGGTGGCGGTGCTGTTCGCCGCTTTCCTCGGCTACAACCCGATCCAGCAGCTGCTCGGCCCGGTGCTGCACGGGCTGCCCCCGGACAAGGCGAGTTATCTGACCGGGCGCTCCTTCTTCCCGCAGCTGATCACCGAGCCGTTCTCCTCCGGGCTGCACATCGCCTTCGTGTTCGCCATCATCGCCTGCCTGATCGCGGCGGTCGCCTCGGTGCTGTGCGGGCCGGCGCGCGCGGGTGTGGGCGGCGAGGCCGCGCGCGCCAGGATTGACGGCGGCAGCGGCGGCATCGGAACGCCGGGTGGCAACGGCGTCCACGGTTCCGGCCAGCAGCGACAGCGCGGAAAGCGGGGAGCGGCGGAGGCAGTCGTCTCGGCCGGTGCGTTCGCCCCGCGGCCGCCGGGCTCGGTGCCCGTGCACGGCACCGTGCAACGTGACGGAGGTGAGCCGGTGCCTGGGGCCGTGGTGACTCTCATCGATACGGCCGGCCGCCAGGTCGGGCGGGCGAGCACGGGCCCGGACGGCGGCTACCGGTTGGCCGCGCCCTCGGCGGGGCGGTACGTGCTGATCGTTTCGGCGGACGCGCATCAGCCGGAGGCCTCCTCGATCACCGTCGGCGGGAATCCGCTGGAAATGGATCTGCTGCTGACCGGGACGGCCGAGCTCCTCGGCGCGGTCACCAGCGCAGCCAGTGGGGAGCCGATCATCGGGGCGACGGCCACGCTGGCGGACGCGCGTGGCGAGGTCGTGGGCGCCGAGAGCACCGACGAGCGGGGAGCCTATGCGTTCGACCGGCTGCTCGCGGGGGAGTACACCCTCGTGGTGAGCGCGGAGGCGTTCCGTCCGTTCGCCATGAGTGTCCGGGTGGCCGGTTCCGGACGGACACGGCAGGACGTGGCGCTCAACGGCGGGCTGCGGCTGTCGGGGATCGCGAGGACCGGCCCGGATGGGCACCCGGTCGGTGACGCGCGGATCACCCTGCTCGACGCGGACGGGCGGGTGCTCGCGTGCACGGATACCGGCTCGGACGGTTCGTATCGGTTCGCCGACCTGGCCGAAGGGGAATACACGGTGATCGCGAGTGGTTATCCACCGGTCACGAGCAGCCTGACCCTCGACGGCGGGGCGAGCGGCCGGTACGACGTGATTCTCGGGCACCCGGAGACGAACCGGTGAGCCAGCGCGCAGGCCCGGCAGCGGGACTGTGCGAAGCTGAGCGGGTGACTGAAGGGGCCACCGAGGGTGCGGACCGCTGGCTGACCATCCCGAACGTGCTTTCCGTGTTGCGGGTGCTCACGGTTCCGCTGTTCCTGTACCTGCTGCTCGGCCCGCACGCGGATGTGTGGGCCCTCGTGGTGCTCGCCGCATCCGCGATCACCGACTGGCTGGACGGCAAGCTGGCCCGCTGGCTCGATCAGTACTCCACGCTGGGGGCGATGCTGGACCCGGTCGCCGACCGGCTCTACATCCTGGCCACGCTGGTGGCCTTCGTCATCCGCGGGATCTTCCCGTGGTGGGCGGCGGCGCTGCTGGTGCTCAAGGACGTCGCCGTCGGGCTGTGCCTTCCGCTGCTGCGCAGGCGCGGGTACGCGCCCCCGGACGTGCATTACATCGGCAAGGCGGCGACCTTCGTGCTGCTCTACGCGTTCCCGCTGCTCCTGCTCGCGCAAGGGACGAGCGAGGCCGCGCGGATCGCGCACCCGATCGCCACCGCGTTCGCGGTGTGGGGCAGCGCGCTCTACGTGTGGGCCGGGGTGCTGTACCTGGCTCAGGTGCGTCTGGCTCTGCGCGGACGGAGCGTGCACGCACGGCCCGGCTGAGCTGCTTCGTGCGTGGCGTCACGGGAAATTCACCGAGGGAACAACCCGATAACGCGACGGCATTTTCTTCCGACCCGCCACCGACTCACCCGGTCGGCAGCGGTACGTTTGGCACTCAACAGCATGACAGTTTCCCAAGAGCGGCAGAGGAGAGCTCAGGTGAGCGAGAACCCAGGACACGGTGTCCCGCCGGAGCAGGGCCCGGAGCGCACGTCCGTGTTCCGTGCGGATTTCCTTGACCAGGTCGACGGCGGTGCCGGCCAAGAGAGCGAAGCCTCTGTCGCCGGGGTCGACGCGCTGCCCGCAGGTTCGGCCCTGCTCGTCGTCAAGCGCGGCCCGAACGCGGGTTCGCGATTCCTGCTGGACCAGGACTCCACGAGCTCCGGGCGGCACCCGGACTCGGACATCTTCCTCGACGACGTCACGGTCTCCCGGCGGCACGCGGAGTTCCGTCGCGAGGGCGGCGACTTCGTGGTCATCGACGTCGGCAGCCTCAACGGCACCTACGTCAACCGCGAGCCGGTCGACCAGGCGGTGCTCGCCAACGGCGACGAGGTGCAGATCGGTAAGTTCCGGCTGGTGTTCCTGACCGGGCCGAACGCGGGCAGCTGACGCGTGACCGCGCCGCGGCGGGCCGGGCCGAACGGTCCCGGCGGGCTGAGCATCGGAGCGGTGCTCGCCCAGCTGCGCGCGGAATTCCCGGACGTGACCATCTCCAAGATCCGGTTCCTGGAATCGGAGGGGCTGGTCAGTCCGGGCCGTACGCAGTCGGGCTACCGGCAGTTCACCGCGGCCGATGTGGCGCGATTGCGGTATGTGCTCGCCGCGCAGCGGGATCACTACCTTCCGTTGAAGGTCATCAAGGAACAGCTGGACGCCGCGGACGAGGGGACCGTTCCGGACCTCGGTGTCCCGCGCCCGCCGCGCCAGCTTGTCTCGGTGGGCGCCCCGCCGAGTGCCGAGGACTTCGCCGCCGATACGGGCAACCGGCTCACCCAGGAACAGCTGCTCGAACAGGCCGGGATCGACAAGCCGATGCTCGCCGAACTCGAGCAGTACGGGCTGATCAGAGCCGGAGCGGCTGGGTTCTTCGACGAGGAAGCGGTCATCGTGGCGCGCACCGTGCGCAAGATGACCGAGTACGGCATCGAACCGAGGCACCTGCGTGCCTTCCGCGCCTCGGCGGATCGCGAGGTCGGCCTGCTCGAGCAGATCGTCACCCCGCTGTACCGCCAGCGTGATCCCGATTCGCGCGCCCGGGCCGACGAGGTGGTGCGGGAACTCGCCGCGCTCTCGGTGAGCCTGCACACGCTGCTCGTCAAGGCGGGCATTCGCGAGGTCGGCGGGTCGTGACGGGTCAAGACCGGTCCACCGTGGGACGATATCGGCAAGTGTAGGCGGATCCGCCGCATGGCGGGTAGCGTTGAAGTAGGGCCGTGCGGGACCCTTGGGCCCTGGACGGCAGTTCCGAGCAACACCACGCGCGGTGCCTGGGCCGTCGGCCCGCGAATCGCGCAGGCGCAGGGAGGCGAGACCCGATGAGCAGCGAGATGCGTGTAGTCGGCGTACGAGTGGAACTACCCGCCAACCAGCCTATTTTGCTCCTGCGTGAGGCGGACGGCGAGCGTTACCTCCCGATCTGGATCGGATCGGTCGAGGCGACCGCCATCGCACTCGAACAGCAGGGCGTCCGTCCGGCACGACCGCTCACTCACGACCTGCTCAAGGACGTGATCGCCGGGCTCGGCAGGGAACTACAGCAGGTGCGCATCATCGACCTGCAGGAAGGCACCTTCTACGCGGAGCTCGTGTTCGACGAGGATGTACGCATCTCCGCCCGGCCGAGCGACTCCGTGGCGCTGGCCCTGCGTGCCGGGGTGCCGATCCACGCGGAGGAGAACGTCCTCGAGGAAGCCGGGCTCATCATCCCGGACGAGCAGGAGGACGAGGTGGAGAAGTTCCGCGAGTTCCTCGACTCGGTCTCGCCGGAGGATTTCCGCGGCGCCGACACCTAGTTGCCGGGGCCATCCGCACTGCTGGTCCTTGCGGGACACCCGCGCCCGGGCGATCGCCTCGCGCACCAAAAGCACGTGCGCCACGGCTCCCGCGGCCTTGCCGGCGGCACGCCTGGCTTCCGGAAATCGGTGGGAAAACCCTCAAGATCAACATGAGGTCGAGGGTGTGTCGCGTTGACCGGCCGCGGCCGCGGACCTACCGTCGAGGGTGCAGGAAATCGCCAGGGTGTGATTCCACTGGTGGGATTCAAGACGGAGGCACGAGTGGTCAGCGACCAACCGTTCAGGGACCAGTCGTCGGGAACCGAGGGTGAGCAGGGCGAACTCTTCCCGGACGAGTCAGTGCCGGACGAGCTCGTCGGGTTCCGTGGTCCGGCGGCGTGCCAGATCGCCGGTATCACCTACCGCCAGCTGGACTACTGGGCGCGCACCAAGCTCGTGATGCCGAGCATCCGCACCGCGGTCGGCTCGGGTTCACCACGGCTGTATTCCTTCAAGGATGTGCTCGTACTCAAGGTGGTCAAGCGGCTGCTGGACACCGGGGTATCGCTGCAGAACATCCGTACCGCCGTCGAACACCTGCGGGACCGGGGTGTCTCGGATCTGGCGAAACTGACCCTGTTCTCCGACGGGACGACGGTCTACGAGTGCACCTCGCCCGAGGAGGTCGTGGACCTGCTGCAGGGCGGTCAGGGCGTCTTCGGGATCGCGGTCTCCGGTGCGATGCGGGAGATCAGCGCCACCGTGCACGAATTCCCCGCCGAGCGCGCGGACGGCGCCGAGCTGACCGAGCACCATTCGGTGCACGAACACGATGAGCTCGCGAGTCGCCGCAGGGCGCGCGAGGTGGGTTAGACTGAGCGCGTAGTCGACGACACCCGTGCGGGAGAGTTCGGCCGGTCCGCCGGTCGGCGCCGAAGGAGCAAATCCTCCCCGGAACCTCTCAGGCCGCAGGACCGCGCTGGTGTATGACGCCTCTGGAAAGCGGGTCGGGTCGCCATCCCGGCCCCGCCGACGGTGAAAGCCCTTCGGGGTGAAGCTCTCAGGCGCTCGTGAGCGGGCACAGACAGAGGGGGAGGGCAGTCCCGCCTGCTCGAACCCACCGAGCCTGAGTTCGACCCTCTGGAGGCACAGCAATGACAACCGAACGTGTTTCGCTCGCCGAGCTCGAACACGGAACCCCGTTCGCCAGGCGCCACATCGGACCGTCGGACGACGCGCAGGCGCGCATCCTCGAGGTCCTCGGCGTCGATTCGCTCGATGAGCTCGCCGCGCGCGCGGTGCCCTCGTCCATCGTGGAGAAGGACCTCGCGCTCGCGCTCCCCGCCGCGGCGACCGAGCCCGAGGCCATCGCCGAACTGCGGGCGCATGCCGCGGCGAACACGGTCCGCACCCAGATGATCGGCCTGGGTTACTCGGGCACGGTGACCCCCGCGGTGATCCGGCGCAACGTCCTGGAGGACCCCGCCTGGTACACCGCGTACACGCCCTATCAGCCGGAGATCTCGCAGGGCAGGCTGGAGGCGCTGCTCAACTTCCAGACCATGGTCTCCGATCTCGCCGGGGTTCCGGTGGCGAACGCCTCGATGCTCGACGAGGCGACCGCGGCCGCCGAGGCGATGACCCTGGTGCGCCGGGCCGGACGGAACCGCTCGCCCCGGTTCGTGGTGGACGCCGACTCGCTGCCGCAGACCATCGCCGTGCTGCGTACCAGGGCCGAGCCGCTCGGTATCGAGATCGAGGTCGCCGACCTGAGCGCGGGACTGCCGGACGGTGAGCTGTTCGGCGTGCTGCTGGCCTACCCGGGTGCCTCAGGGGCGATCACCGACCACGCCGCGCTCATCGAGGCCGCGCACGAGCGGAACGCGATGGCTGTGGTCGCCGCGGACATCCTCGCGCTGACCGTGCTGCGCGCGCCGGGGGAGATCGGCGCGGACGCGGTGGTCGGTTCCACCCAGCGGTTCGGTGTTCCGATGGGCTTCGGCGGCCCGCACGCGGGATACCTCGCGGTGCGCTCGAAGCTGGAGCGCCAGCTGCCCGGCAGGCTCGTCGGGGTCTCCACGGACGCGGACGGGGCGATGGCCTACCGGCTCGCGCTGCAGACCAGGGAACAGCACATCCGCCGGGAGAAAGCCACCTCGAACATCTGCACCGCCCAGGTGCTGCTCGCGGTGATGGCCTCGATGTACGCGGTCTACCACGGTCCGGACGGCCTGCGGAACATCGCGCGCCGCACTCACCGGATGGCCGCGGTGCTCGCCGCCGGGCTGCGCGCGGGCGGGGTGGACCTGGTGCACGAGCGGTTCTTCGACACCGTGCAGGCTCGGGTGCCGGGCCGGGCGGAGCAGATCGTGGCGGACGCCCGGGAGCAGGGGATCAACCTGCGGCTGGTGGACGCGGACACGGTGGGCATCGCCACCGACGAGACCACGAGCCGGGCGCACCTGGCCGCCGTCTGGCGGGCCTTCGGAGTGGAGGCGGACGCCGATGCCCTGGACGCCGCGACCGCCGACGCCCTGCCCGGTGAGCTGCTGCGCACCAGCGAGTACCTGACCCATCCGGTGTTCCACCGGCACCACAGCGAGACGGGGCTGCTGCGCTACCTGCGCGCGCTCTCCGACAAGGATGTGGCGCTGGACCGGTCGATGATCCCGCTCGGCTCGTGCACCATGAAGCTCAACGCGACCACCGAGATGGAACCGGTCACCTGGCCGGAGTTCGCGAACCTGCACCCCTTCGCGCCGGTCGAGGACGCCAAGGGAACCCTGGCGATGATCGGTGACCTGGAACGCTGGCTCGCGGAGATCACCGGCTACGACGCGGTCTCGCTGCAGCCGAACGCGGGCAGCCAGGGGGAGTTCTCCGGTCTGCTCGCGATCCGCGCCTACCACCGGTCACGCGGCGAGGCGGGCCGTGACGTGTGCCTGATCCCGGCCTCCGCGCACGGCACCAACGCCGCATCCGCGGTGATGGCCGGAATGCGGGTGGTCGTCGTGCAGTGCGATGACGGCGGCAACATCGACATGAACCACCTGACCTCGGTGCTCGACGAGCACACCGAATCGCTGGCCGCCATCATGCTGACCTACCCGTCGACGCACGGGGTTTACGAGGACACCGTGCACAAGGTGTGCGGGCTGGTGCACGACGCGGGCGGTCAGGTGTACGTGGACGGGGCGAACCTGAACGCGCTCATCGGGCTGGCCCAGTACGGCAAGTTCGGCTCGGATGTCTCGCACCTGAACCTGCACAAGACCTTCTGCATCCCGCACGGCGGTGGTGGTCCCGGGGTCGGGCCGATCGGAGTGCGCGGGCACCTGGCCCCGTTCCTGCCCAACCACCCCGCCCAGCCGAGCGCGGGCCCGGAGACCGGTATCGGACCGGTCGCGGCCGCGCCGTGGGGTTCGGCGAGCATCCTGCCGATCTCCTGGGCGTACGTGCGGATGATGGGCCCGGACGGGCTGCGCCGTGCCACCCTGACCGCGATCGCCGCGGCCAACTACGTGGCGCGCAAGCTCGACGCGCACTTCCCGGTGCTCTACACGGGGGAGGGCGGATTCGTGGCGCACGAATGCATCCTCGATCTGCGCCCGCTCACCAAGGAGACCGGGGTGACCGTGGACGACGTGGCCAAGCGGCTCGCCGACTACGGCCTGCACGCGCCCACCATGTCCTTCCCGGTGGCCGGCACCCTCATGGTCGAGCCGACCGAATCCGAGGATCTCGCCGAACTCGACCGGTTCTGCGCGGCGATGATCAGCATCGGTGCCGAGGCGCGGCGGGTCGCGGCCGGTGAGTGGCCCGCCGAGGACAACCCGCTGGTGAACGCGCCGCATACGGCGGAATGCCTGACCGGGGACTGGGTGCACCCGTACGATCGGGAAACAGCGGTGTACCCGGCGGGGCACGCCGCGGCGAAGATCTGGCCGCCGGTGCGACGCATCGACGGTGCCAAGGGTGACCGTAACCTCGTGTGTTCGTGCCCGCCCATCGAGGCGTTCGCGGGTACCGACAACGGGTGACGGGGGCGCGGTTACCCTGACGGAACGATCGAGTGGGCATGCGGGACCGTTCCCGCATGCCCACTCCGTCATCGACCAGGAAGGGCAGACGGCGACTCATGAGCCAGGTACCTCAACTCGAACTAAACGACGGTGTCCGGATTCCGCAGCTCGGGTTCGGCGTATGGCAGGTCCCGGATGAACAGGCGGTGCCTTCGGTCGCCGAAGCACTGCGCACCGGGTACCGCAGCATCGACACCGCCACCCTTTACCAGAATGAGGAAGGCGTCGGTAAGGCGATCGCGGAATCGGGGATCCCGCGCGAGGAATTGTTCGTCACCACGAAATTGGCGAACCCCGATCAGGGATACGAGGAAACCCTGCGCGCGTTCGAGGAGAGCGTGCGCAGGCTCGGCCTCGAATACGTGGATCTCTATCTGATCCACTGGCCGCTTCCCAAGGTCGACAAGTATGTCGACACGTGGAAGGCGTTCGAAAAGCTCAAGGCGGACGGCCGTATCCGGTCGATCGGTGTCTCGAATTTCCAGGTCCCGCACCTCGAGCGGCTGTTCGCCGAAACCGAGGTCGTCCCTTCGGTGAACCAGATCGAATTGCACCCGAACCTACCGCAGCGTGAACTGCGGGAGTTCCACGCCAAGCACGGGATCGCCACCGAGGCGTGGAGCCCGCTGGCTTCCGGCGAGCTGCTGCAGGACAGCACGCTCGGTGCGCTCGCCGAGAAATACGGCAAGAGCACGGCGCAGATCATTCTGCGGTGGCACATTCAGCTGGGTAATATCGTGATCCCGAAATCCGTCACCCCGGAGCGGATCCGTTCGAACTTCGACGTGTTCGACTTCGAACTCGGCGAGGACGACGTGGCGACCATCGACGGGCTGGAGAACGGACGGCGCACCGGGCCCCACCCGGACGAAATGAATCACACGTGATCGAGTGCGTAGGTCCGTTTGATACTTGAACCGCAGTGACCGATATCGGCGCCGTAGACGTGCAGTGAGATCGCCGTCTCGGCGCCGATATTCGTCACCTTGTGGATATCGCCCGGTGGAATGCAGCAGGAAACGCTGCCGACCGGATTCTGGGATTCGAGATCCCGGACGAGTTCGGCGTGGTCGTCGAGCCGGTACACGGTCTCGTGCTCGGTGCCCTCGAGGACGCCGACCACGCACCAGGCGAGGTGATCGTGGACCGGGGTCTCCTGCCCCGGCAACCAGACGAGCGCGACGACCGAGAAGCTGCCGTCCGGCTCCACGTGCAGTACGTGCTGCTCGTAGTGCTCCGGGTTGCCGCGCCGCTGCTCCGCGGTGAGCAGTTCGGGCCCCGGCCGGTTGGCCTTGAGCCAGGCCGCGACCGACTGCGCGGTCTCTTCGAGGGTGGCCGCCTCGCACACGGCCGCGCGGATCCCGGTTACCAGACTTTCGAGCATGCCCCGAGATTAGCGGGCGCCGCCGGAGGAGGTAACCGCCAATCGGTCGGCCAGCTCCACCGCCCGTTCGGCGCCTTCGAGGCGTGCGTGCCAGGGCACGGGCAGTGTCGCGGGCCCGCACCGCGCCCCGGTGAGCGCGCCCGCCATGGCCGCGATGGTATCGGTGTCCCCGGCCATCCGAATGGCGAACCGGAGGCAGGCGGCGAGGTCATCGGGTTCGCGGAGGAAGGCGTACACCGCCGCGGGAACCGAATCCGGTGCGGCCACCCCGTTGCCGAGCTCGCGAGCGGCGCGTTCCGGACCGGCCTCCTCGCGCAGCAGTGTTCCGGCGCGCTCCAGCGAGTCCCGCCAGCGTGCGGAGGCCAGGGTTTCCGACAGGGCACCGAGAAACTCCGTGGTGTCCAGCTGGATACCGGGATCCTGTTGTGCGGCAAGGAAAGCGGCACCGGCTTGGCAGACCGCGCCGAGCGTGCCGTCCTCGTGCGCGTGCGAGGGAAGCGCGCTCTGCCGCGCCAATTCCGCCGCATGCCCCAGATCCCGGGCGGCCAGGGCGGCCGGGGCGACCCGCATCGCGGCCCCGTTGCCGTAGGAGCCGGAGCCGCCGAACTGGTCCCTGGCGGCCTGTTCCCACGGTGTCCCTTCGGCGATCCGGGCGAACAGCCGGGCCGCGCCCGCACCGTAGCCGCGCCACGGTTGCGCCCGCCAGGTGTCCGCGAACTCCCGGGCCAGCCGATCGACCCGCACCTCGCCGTGCTCGGCGAGGTGCGCGGCGAACGCGAAGGCCAGCGCGCTGTCATCGGTGTAGCGCAACGGTTCGCCGGTCTGTTCGAGTGTGCGCACCGCCGCCTCGCCGACCGTGGCAGCGCCCTCGAACGGCGCACCGAAACAGTCCCCGGCGAGCAGGCCGAGCAGCAGCCCGCGCGCCGTGTCCACCGAGCCGATCATGATGGCGAGCCTAGGACGTACTCAGAGCGCGGCGGCCTTGCGGTTCAGGTACTGCTGTTCGCGCAGGTTCGTGGCCAGCCGGGCGGCACGCAGATAGGCCTGTGCCGCGCCCTCGCGGTCGCCGGTGAGCTCGAGCAGGTGCGCCCGGACGGCGTGGTACCGGTGCCGTTCGCCGATCCGCGGATCGCCCGCGAGCTGCGTCAGCCGCTCCAGTCCGGCTTCCGGTCCCCGGGCCATCGCGAGGGCGACGGCGTGATTGAGCGCGACGACCGGGTTGTCCGCATGGGTGAGTAGTACTTCGTAGAGCGCGAGGATCTGCGGCCAGTCGGTGTCCGCGCTGCTCGGTGCCTCGTCGTGCAGCGCGGCGATGGCCGCTTGCAGCTGATAGGGCCCGGCCGGTCCGTGCGGCAGTGCCTCGGCGACCAGTGCCAGCCCCTCGGTGATCGCGGCGGTGTCCCAGCGAGCACGGTCCTGTTCGGCGAGCGGGATCAGTTCGCCGTGTGCTCCGCTGCGGGCGGGGCGCCGCGCGTCGGTGAGCAGCATGAGCGCCAGCAGCCCGGTGACCTCGCTTTCCCGGGGAAGCAACCGGCGCAGGATCCTGGCCAGCCGGATGGCCTCGGTGGACAGGTCGATCCGGTACAGCCGGGTGCCCGCGGTGCTCGTGTACCCCTCGGTGAAGATCAGATAGAGCACGTGCAGCACGGCGGCGGTGCGGTCGGTCTGTTCGGTCGCGGCGGGCATGCGGAACGGTTCGCCGTGTTCCCGGATGCGCCGTTTGGCGCGCAGGATGCGCTGCGCCATGGTCGGTTCCGGGACCAGGAACGCGCGGGCGATCTCCGCGGTGCTCAGTCCGCCGACGCTGCGCAGGGTGAGGGCGATCTGGTCGGCCGGGCGCAGCGCGGGATGGCAGCACAGGTAGAACAGCACCAGGGTGTCGTCGGCCTCGGTGTCCCCGGCCGGTGGCCGCCAGGCGCGCGCCGCGTTGTCCTCCCGGCGCCTGCGGGCCTCTTCGGCGCGCAGCAGGTCGGTGAGCCTGCGCGCGGCCACCGTGATCAACCAGGCGTGCGGCCGCTCGGGAAGGCCCTCGCGCGGCCAGGTGGTGCAGGCGCTCAGCATGGCCTCCTGGACCGCGTCCTCGGCTTCCGTGAAGTGCCCGTAGCGGCGGACCAGCGCGCCGAGGACCTGCGGTGCGAGTTCCCGCAGCAGCTCCTCGGCACGATCCGGTCTCACAGTTCGGCTTGGCCGTCGCCGAGCGGACGGATGTCCAGGAACGCGTCGTCCGCGACGCCGTCCGGGCCGGGCGCGGCCGCGAACGCGAACCCGATCTCGGTCGCCCGGTCCATGCCGGAACAGTCGACGATCGTGTACCCGGCGAGCACTTCCTGGGTTTCCGCGTATGGGCCGTCGGTCACCACCGGGACCCCGTCGCGCGAGTGCAGTCTGCGGGTGTGCACCGGCTGGGCGAGCGGCTGGGCGTCGACCAGCTCCCCGGACTCGGCGAGCTCGGTGTGGATCCTGCCCATGTGTTCGTGCAGCGCGGCGATCTCCTCCTGCGACCAGGGCCGCTTGCTTCCCGGCCTTCCGGAGAGCGCATCGTGATCGGCCTGAGAGGCGTACAGCATGATCATGTACTTCATGACGTCTGCCCAATCTGTCGTTCGGACGGTTCACAGGGGACGTCGAAACCGGCCGCCCGCCGATCGACCACCACACATGTGGCCTCGATCACATCACACGATAGCTCAGTGCGGACCGGTGGCGCCGTACTCGTGCTCCCCGGCGATCGGCTCGCCCTTCGCGAACCGGTCGAGGGTATAGCGCCACAGACCGGGCCGCCGTGGCCGCCCGTCCAGGATCCAGCGGGCCAGTTCGGCCCCGGTGGCCGGACCCTTGCCGAACCCCGAACCGCTCCATCCCGCGGCGAGGAAGAGCCCTTCGGGACCGGCCGGGCCGAGCAGGGGGCGACCGTCCGGGGTGATGTCCAGCGCGCAGGTGCGGGCGAGCCGGAACGGGGCACCGGCCATGGCGGGGATGCGGGCACCGAGCCGCTGGGCGCAGTCGAGCATGAAGGAGTGGTCGTGTTCGGCGCGGTTCTCCTCCGGACCGGCGAGCCATTCGCGTTCGGGGGCGTGCCGCCCGACGAGTGTGCACCGGTCGGCGGTGGGCCGCAGGTAGATATCGCCCGCCACATCGGTCATGGTCAGGTGCCCGGCGAGCGAATAGGGCCGTTCGTAGAGCATGACCTGGATGCGCGCGCTCGCGATCGGCAGCTCGAGCCCGGTTGTCGCGGCCAGTGCGGGGGACCAGGCTCCGGTGGCGAGCAGCACGGTGTCCGCGTGGTACTCGCCGGATTCGGTGCGCACACCACGGATCCGGGAATCCCCGGCGAGCAGTCCGAGCACCCGCTCGTGCCGTAGCTGCGCGCCATGGCGTCCGGCGGCGCGCAGCAGGCTCGTGGTGGCCGCCATCGGCTCGGCGTAACCGCTGCGTTCCTCGTAGGCGGCGAGCCGGATCCGCGCGGTGTCCACGGCCGGTTCGAGCTCGGCGAGCTGTTCCGCGCTGAGCAGTTCGGTCGGCCAGCCCAGTTGTTCGGCCAGCATGGTGGTGTTCGCGCGGACCGCGGGGGCATCGGCCTCGTCGGCGAGGTAGGCGAACCCGGTCCTGGTGAATCCGCACCCGCCACCGACGCGTTCGTCCCACCGTTCGTAGTACTCGCCGAGGCTTTCCACGGCCAGTTCCGCCTCGAGCGCCACCGCGTGATGACCGCGCACGATCGCGCCGGACCGCGGTGTCTGTCCGGCCGTGCCGCCGCTCGGATCGAGCACCAGGACCCGGGCGCCGCGTTCGGCGAGGTGGAACGCGGCGCTCGCCCCGGTGATCCCTGCCCCGATGATGAGGACTTCAGTCATGTGCGCGGACCCTCCTCGTGGCCGGTTTCTCGAGCATGTCCTCGAGTTCCTGGGTGGCGTACCCGCTGTGCACCGCCCAGTAGTAGGCGGCGAGCCCGAGCGCGGCGGCGACCAGGCTGTCGTAGGGGAACGGGATCGGGGGATGGGCCAGCTCGCCGTAGGCGCCGAACCGGGAGAGCAGGTACAGCACCATGAGCAGGGCCACGACCCAGGCCCCGGAACGCAGCTCCCGGCGCCCCGTTTCGGTGCAGGCCCGCCGCATCGCGAGGGTGTAGAGCACGAGTCCGGCGGCGCAGAGCAGCCAGAAACCCCAGAACGGCAGGCTTTGCGTGCCCAGCGGACCGATCACCTGGGTGGCGATCCAGACGAGCAGGAACACCCCGCCGATCACCCGCCCGCTGGTCCGTCCGATCCGGCCACTGCGCGGACCCTGGTACCAGGCGTAGATCGGCAACGCGAGCAGCACGGTCGCCACCACGCCCTGCAGCACCGCATAGCCCGACCAGTACAGGATCATGCTCGCGGCGAGGAAACCGAGCGGGGAGAACACCGTGGCGCCGCGCAGCAGGAAGGGGCGCTCGGCGTCCGGTGCGGTCCTGCGCATCACCTGCAGCTGCGGAGCGGCGGCGAGGTAGGTGACCACTGCGGTGGAACTGGTGAACCCGATCAGCATGTACCAGCCGGGGAAGGGGAGGAAGAACACGCAGCCGCCGACCAGGCAGGCGATCAGGCCGAGCGCGGGGACCCGGAAGCGGTCGCTGATCCGGGCGAACACCCGCGGAACGCTGCCGTGCACCGCCATTCCGTAGAGGGTGCGCGCCGTATCGCCCATGTAGACCCAGCCGGTTCCCGCGGGGGAGATCGCCGCGTCCACGAGCAGGAACGCGCCGAACGCGCCGAGCAGCGCGATCCCGGACGCGTTGAGCGCCGAGTACAACGGCTGGTCCGCCCAGTGCCCGCCCTTGAGCCCGGCCCAGTCACCGGGATGCAGGCCCATGTCCGGCCAGTCGAGCGCGCCGATGAACGCCACCTGCAGCAGCACGAAGATCACCGCGCAGATGGCCACCGAGCCGACCGTGGCCACCAGGATGTCGCGCTGTGGTTTTCTGCTCTCCCCGCCGAAGTTCACGCCCTCGCGGAAACCCTGGAACGCGAACACGATCCCGGAGACCGCGATCGCGTTGAAGATCGCCCCGGAACCGCGCGGGGTGAATCCGCCGAACGCGGAGAAGTTCGACCCGTGGAAGGCGAAGAACAGCAGGATGAAGGTCAGGATCGGCAGGATGAGTTTCCACCAGCCGATCCAGTGGTTGAACCGCCCGAAGAACCGGATCCCGAACACGTTCACCGCGAAGAAGAACACCATCAGCAGCACCGCGCAGAACCGGCCGGCCGTGGTGAGCGAGGCGCTGGATTCGCCGACCGTGGTCAGCTGGATCCCGGTCCAGGAGGCCACGTATCCGGCGGCGTACTGCACGACCGCGAGCGCCTCGGTGGACACCGTGGTGATCCCGCCGAGCAGCATCGACCAGCTGAGCACGAAACCGAGATAGCCGCCGTGGGTGAGGTACGGGTAGCGGGCGATGCCCCCGCTGCGCGGCAGCATGGCACCGGTTTCGGCGTAGTTGAGCGCCATGAAGGTCACCAGGACGGCGGCGAGCACCCAGGAGATGATCACCGAGGGACCCGCCACCGAACCCGCGGCGAGCACGGCGAACAACCAGCCCGAGCCGATGATCGAACCGATGGAGATGAACAGCAGTTGCTGGGCGGAGAGGGTTTTCCGGAGTTTCGCGTCGCCGTCCTCGATCGGGCCGTGCGCTGCCATGTGACCTCCTCGTCACCTCGGCTGGGAAACGTGGCAACCGGTTACCGCCCGAGCACCGCCAATGCCCCGGCCTCGATCTCGGCCTCGGAGAGCAGCACTTCTCCGGCGGCGGCGCCGAGCGGGATGAACGAGTCCGCGCTGGTGACCCGCTTGATCGGGCCGCGGAATCCGTTGTCCACCAAGGCGGCGAGCACCGATTCGGAGATCCCGCCGCTGTGCCGGGTCTCATCGGCGAGCAGGACGGCCCCGCTGGCCCGCGCCTGTTCGAGGATGTCGGACACCGGGAGCGGGGCGAGCCAGCGCAGATCGAGCACCCGGGCCCGAATCCCGCGGGCCGCCAGCTTTTTCGCGACCCGCAGGGACATGAGCACCCCGTTGCCGCTGGTGATGATGGTCAGCTCGGTTCCGCTGCCGTACACCCGGCCACAGTGCGGTGCGGCCGGTTCCAGCGGGCGCAGCCAGCCCTCGTCGCCGGACTCGTGCAGATCACGGGTGTGGTAGAGGGCGATCGGTTCCAGGAACACGCTCGCGGTGCCGTGTTCCCGTGCCGCGTGCGCGCAGGCGGGCAACAGTTCGCGGGCGTCGGTCGCGGTCGCCGGGGTGGCCACGAAGATGCCGGGGATATCGCGCAGCGCGGCGATCGAGTTGTCGTTGTGGAAATGCCCGCCGAATCCTTTCTGGTAGGCGTATCCCGCGATGCGCACGACCATCGGATTGCCGTACTGGCCTGCGGAGAAGAACGGCAGGGTGGCCGCCTCGCCGCGCAGCTGGTCGATCGCGTTGTGCAGATAGGCGAGGTACTGGATCTCGGGAACGGGCAGGAATCCGGCGAGCCCGGCGCCGAGCGCGACTCCGAGGATCGACTGTTCATCGAGCAGGGTGTCGAAGACCCGTTCGCCGAAGCGTTTGCGCAGTCCCTTGGTGACTCCGTACACGCCGCCCTTACGCGCCACATCCTCGCCGAACACCAGGGTTTTCGGATCGGCGAGCAGTTCGGCGAGCGCGCTGTTGATGCCCTGGGCCAGGGTCGCCGGTTCGGCCCCGGGGCGCTCGGGCATCGGCGGTACCGCGGTGGCCAGTGGTGCGGTGATGGCCGCGCGATCGGTGAGTTTCGGTTCGGCGGCCACCTCCTCGGCGACCGCGTCCACCTCGGCCGTGATCCGGTCATAGCGCTCGAGCAGTTCCGCGGGCTTGGTCCCGGTTCCGGCGAGCAGTCGCGCGGTGGCCAGCAGCGGATCGCGTTCCAGATCGGCGCGGATGTCCGAGCCGGAGCGGTATCCGGCCTCCACATCGGAGCCAGCGTGCCCGAACAACCGCACCGTGCTCAGGTGCAGCAGCGCCGGTTTTCCTTGGGAGCGCACAAACTCGGCGGCCTCCGTGGCTACCTCGGCGAGTCCTTCGGGGTCGGTGCCGTCCGCGGCGAAATAGGGCAGCCGGTTCGCCAATGAGTGCTCGATCCACCCGCGCGGGGTTCGCACGCTGATCCCGATCCCGTTGTCCTCGCAGACGAACAGCAGTGGAAGGCGCAGCCCCGAGTAGGCGGTGTGCGCGCTCGCGTTGAGGGCACCCTGCGCGGTGGAGTGGTTCGCCGAGGCGTCGCCGAAACTGCACACCACGATCTCCGAACCGCCCGTGCGGGCCGTGGCGAAGGCGAGGCCGACCGCGCGCGGCAGGTGCGAGGCGATGGTGGAGGTCTGCGGGATGATCGACAGCGCCGCGTTGCCGAAGACCTTGTGCCTGCCACCGGAGATCGGCTCGCGGGCCGAGGCGACGATTCCGCGCAGCACATCGCGCACCGGATCGGAGCCGGGAACCTGGGCGGCGCGGGCGAGGTAGAAACCTCCGGAACGGTAATGCAGCAGGGCCGGGTCGCTCGGCCGCAGTGCGGCGGCCACCAGTGCGTTCGACTCGTGCCCCGCGGAGCCGATGGAGTAGTAGCCGAGGCCCTGTTTCCCGAGCCTTCGCGCGGTCAGGTCGAGTGCCCTGCTGGTGGCCTGCCAGCCGAAGAGGCGGTCCAGATCGAGTGCGGGCGGTGTATCGGTCCCGGTCGGCAGGGCGGCGACCGCCGCGCGGAAGTACTCATCGCTCACCGCTGTGAGCATGGTGGATCGGCGGCGTGCCCGCCAGCCCGCGCAGCTAGAGCATGTGTGGTGCTCAGGCCGACCGTTCCTGATCGCGCCAGGGCACGCAGGCTCGGGTGAGGCAGTCGAGGGCGACGGTGAGCAGCGGGTTCGTGTTGTTCGGCCGGTAGAGCACGGAAACCCGGCGGTAGCTGGAGACTCCGGTGATCCGGCTGATCCGCACCCCCTCCTCGCGCACCGCGAGCCGCGGCATGAGCGCCACCCCGAGGCCGCGGGCGACCAGCTGGTGGATCACTCCGTAATCGTTGCTGCGGAACCGGACCTGCGGGGTGAACCCGGCATCTGCGGCGAGCCGGTCGAGGGAGCGTGCCGCCCCGGTGCCTTTCTTGGTGCAGATCCACGGCCGGTCCTTGAGGTCGGCGAGCTCGTGCACCTCCGGTTCGGCCCCGGGCAGCGCAACCGCGAGGGGTTCGGCGAGCAATTCCTTGTGCCGCAAGGTAACCGGCCAGTTGCGCGGGGCGAGGTCGTAGCCGAACACTACCGCGCAGTCCACGCTGCCCTCGGTGACCAGTTCGAGGACCTCGTCCGGTTCGCCTTCCTCGAGGTGGACCTCCGCACGGGGGCGTTGCGCGGCGATGGCGGCCAGCGCTGTCGGCACCACCGTGGTGTTCGCCGTGGCGAAACAGGCCAGTCGCAGGGTTCCGGCGTCCCCGGAGACCATGGCCCTGAT
Source organism: Sciscionella sediminilitoris (assembly GCF_000737195.2). Classification (GTDB taxonomy): domain Bacteria; phylum Actinomycetota; class Actinomycetes; order Mycobacteriales; family Pseudonocardiaceae; genus Sciscionella; species Sciscionella sediminilitoris. The sequence continues at coordinate 2,888 of NZ_JALM01000137.1, read as the reverse complement.
CTCGGTCTCCACCTCCTGCAGTGCGTCCAGTGCGTCACCGCAGCGGTTGGCGAGGGCGAGCGCGATCGAGGTCGGCCGAACACTGTGCGCGGCGCGTTCGAACAGCGGGGCGCCGACCGTGCGCTCGAGCACGCCGATCTGCTGGGAGATCGCCGATGGGGTGTAGCCCAGCGAGCGTGCTGCGACGGCGAAGGAGCCGGTGCGTACGCACTCCTGCAGGGTGCGCAGGTGAATCGGGTTCAGCACGGTGCACGACATTACGGGCACCCGCCGTGCGGCGGTAGGGCGTTCCGTCGACTCAGCCCGCGCCGCGCACCAGGCCGAGGTACTTCTCCCAGTCCCAGTGCGGTCCCGGATCGGTGTGGTCGGTGCCCGGAACCGCGCTGTGCCCGATGATGTGCTCGTTGTCGACCGGGATGCCGTAGCGGCGGCACACCCAGGCGGTGAGCTTCGCCGATTCGCGGTACATCGCATCGGTGAACCACTGCGGCTGGTCCACCCAGCCCTCGTGCTCGATGCCGATCGAGCGGGTGTTGTAGTCCCAGTTCCCCGCATGCCAGGCGATGTCGTGCTCGCGTACGCACTGCGCGATGTAGCCGTCCTTGGAACGGGTGACGTAGTGCGCGGCCGCGTTGTGGTTCGGATCGGCGAACTTCTTCAGCGTGTCCGCGAAGGTCTCCTGGGTGACGTGGATGATCACCAGGTTGATCGGATAGTCCTTGGGCCGGTCGGCGGCGGTGAAATTGTGCGCGAGCGACCAGTGCGCGTTCGGATAGTCCACCGTCTCGCGCGCGGCGGCCGATGCGGTCGCGGACAGGGCGGAGAACCCGGCGACCGCGGCTATCCCGGCCCCGGCACGCAGCAGTCCACGACGGGAGACGTGTTCATTCATGTACCGGATGTAATGCTCCCGATACGGAAAAGTCAACGATTTCCGGTCGATTCCACCAGGCGTATCACCGCCGGAAAACGGCGCGCATTTCGTTGCCCCGAATGGTGGAATACAGGTATGCGGGAAGACACGGACGAGGCGGCGCTACTGGACGCGATGGCGCGCAATCACGCCGAACACGCCTGCCATGCGCACCGGTACATCGCGGGCGCGCGGGTGCACGAGGACGGGGATGTGCTGATCGCGGACAGCGGCCTGGACGATGACACCTTCAATTCGGTCACCCTCGCCCGGTTCGGGCCGGAGGAGGCCGATCGGCGCATCGCGCGGGTGCTCGACCGGCTGCGTGGCACCGGGCGCCGGTTCGCCTGGTGGGTCGCCCCGACCGCGCGCCCGCACGACCTGTCCGCGCGGCTGAGCGCGGCCGGGTTGCCCGCGGACGTCCCGGAACCGGCGATGTGGCTGCGCGTGGACGAGCTCGTGGCGCCGCCGCGGCCGGGCGAACTCGACATCCGGCTCGTGCACGACCACGCGGGGCTCGGCGGCTTCGTCACCGTGCTCGAGCAGAACTGGGATCCGCCCGCTGCCGCGGTGCGCGAGTTCTTCGCGAAGGCCGAACCGTTCGTGCTCGCCCCGGACAGTCCGGTGCGCTACCTCGTCGGCTACCTCGATGCGGAACCGGTCTGCTCGGCGGAGCTGTTCGTGCACGCGGGCGTGGCCGGGATCTACAACGTGTGCACCCGTGCGGCCTACCGGAGGCGCGGGTTCGGCGCGGCGATCACGGCCGCGGCCGTGCGCACCGCCGCGGACCTCGGCGAGTCGGTCGCGGTGCTGCAGGCCTCGGCCGACGGTGCCCCGGTCTACCGGCGGCTCGGGTTCAGCACGGCGGAGCGGTTCGTCGAGCACGCTTTCGCGGCAGGCTAGCCGGTCCGCGGGGGTTGCCCGACGAGCATCATCAGGGTCTCGGTCAGCTCGGAGATCGCGTTGCCCCGCGCCTTGCCGCGCAACCGGGCACACCACAGCGGGGACTGCGCCATGGCCGCGTGCATGCACTGCAGGGTGGTGTCCACTCCGGTGACAGTGAACTCGCCGGCATCGACACCGGCCTCGATCACCCTGCGGAACACCGCGTCGTGCCGGCCGCGCAGCTCCTTGATCCGGTCGGCCTGCGCGGTCGGCCAGGCCCGTGGCACGAGGAAAAGTCTTAGCGCTGCGGGATAGTCCCGTACCGCGATGGTGATGTGTTCGTGCAGCAGGGTGCGCAGCAGTCCGGCGTGCCCGCCCTCGTGCTGTTCGGCCAGCCGCTCGAGCCGGGCGGTCCACTCGTCGCCGAGGGTCTCGATCGCGGCGGTGGCCAGTTCTTCCTTGCTCGGGAAGTAGTAGTAAAGCGAACCCTTGGTGACGTCCAGCCGTTCGGCGACGTCGTCCAGGCTGACCGCGTCGTATCCGTGTTCGCCGAACAGTTCCGCGGCGGTCTCCACGATCTCCTTGACCCGCTTGCCGCGTTTGCGCTGGATCCGCTCGGTACCGGGGGCGCGCTCGGTGAGTTCCTGCCGTGCCATGCCGTGAGGATACCCGGTCATCTATTGACTCCAGGGTCAAATTTTGTCACGGTAGTCAGACCGGCGAGGATGCCGGGCCGAGGAGTGGTGCAGCGTGGACTTCGGATTCGGTGCCGAGGAGCTCGCCTATCAGCGCGAGCTGCGCAGGTTCGCCCGGGACAACCTGGCCCCGCACTACCAGTCCAGTGATCGTGCGGCGCGGATGCGCCCGGAGCTGCCCGGTGAGATGGCGGCCATGGGGCTGACCGGCCTGCGCATCCCGGAGCGGTACGGCGGACAGGAGGCCGGGGCGGTGATCGCCGGAATGGCCGCCGAGGAGATCGCCGCGGGTGACTTCAACGCGAGTTATCTGATCATCAACACCGCGCTGATCGCCGACATCCTCGTCCGCCACGCCGGTGCGCGCCAGCAGGCCGAGGATGTCGGCGATCAGC
>NZ_JALM01000136.1 GCF_000737195.2 Sciscionella sediminilitoris | reverse complement strand
GTTGTCCCGTAATGATCAAGTTATGGGGGCGGGTAGGAGAAATTCGCGGTGTTCGGTCGGGGGCGGTGTTCAGTGGGTCATGGCGAGGTTGCGCATCAGGGCCACGCCCCTGGCGGCGTAGTAGACGCCGTCGCGTTTGCGTCGGCAGTTGCGCAAGACGTTCCAGGACTTCATGTGCGCCAGGGCGTGTTCGACGCGGGCACGGACTCGTTTGTGAACGGTGTTGAGGTCGGCCTTCCACGCGGGAAGTTCGCTGCCGTCAGTGGGTTTGCGATACGGCATGATTACCTCGCGGTTGCCTTGGTAACCGCCGTCGGCCATCACCGAAGCGCCCCGGCACTGCTGATCGACACCGGAATCCCTCCAGGCCCGGCAGTCGTTGCGGTTACCCGGCAGTGGTGTGCCGATCGCGACGGACAGACGGGTGTTGGCGTCGATGACGACCTGAAGGTTGGTTGAATACCGGTAGTTCTTCGACGAGGCACTCCTACTCCGGTCGTAGGTGGGCACCAACGTTCCATCCACGAT
>NZ_JALM01000135.1 GCF_000737195.2 Sciscionella sediminilitoris | reverse complement strand
CCTGATCTTGCAGCAGACCCATCCCGATGTCGACCACCGTCCGTCGCTATACGACGCGTTCCACAGCGGCAATGCCGAGACCTGGACCAGCCAGCATCTGCAGGTCGAAACCGTGATGCATCACCAGCATCGATTCCATTTCACTGATGCGATGCACGCCGCTCGATACCTGGTCACCAATCCGAAGTACCAGCTGTCCGGATACAACACGCCGACATTGGCCAAACACCTAGACACCGTGCTACACGGGCGCGGGGTATCCACCGACTCGACCATCACGTATATCGTTGCTACCCCGTCATGAGCATCCGAACGTTCCGCAAACAGTTCTGCAGTCCCACATCTGCCGACACTGCCGTGGCCCATCACCGGTGGTTGACCGATTTAGGTTCCGGGGTCTTCTTTCCGGCGATCGTGCAATGCACGGGGTCCACAGTCGAGTTCGAGCATATCCCCGGGCCCACGGCCAGCACCGACGATATGCCCCTCGTTGCGCGGACACTGGGCAGGTTGCACCGCGCTGCCCGCGATCGTGGACTTCGCTGCGTGGATGCCAACCAGCCATTTCCGCTCGGCACCGGTCGGACGCTTGCGGGATTCGCCGAACCGCGTCGTGGACGCTTGCTCGTGGCATTGTCGACGGTGCGCAGTCCGCTCTCCGTCCAGCTGGTCGATGCCTGGCTTGAACGGGCGAGCGTCCTACCCACGGCGCTCTACAAGGACGCTAACCCACGCAACGTCATTCTCTCTCGCAGTTACGGGCCGGTGCTGATTGATTTTGACACGCTCACGCTTGCGCCTGTCGGGTATGACCTCGCCAAGTTGGTCGTTACCACGTCAATGACCTTCGGTGCGCTCTCTCAAGAGCACATCCTCATGGCACTGCACGCCTACACAAAGGGTCTCGGAGTAGAACCGGAAGTTTGCCCCTTGGAGCACCTTCAGATCTGGGCGGAGTTTCATCACCTGCTGACCAGCCCGTGGCTTGGTGAACACTACTGCTTCGACTGGACAGAGGTGCGGCCCTGGACTGCAGATGAAGTCGCCACCGCGGCGCACGCTCCAACGCCGATAAGGAGCTGAGCACGACAATGTCAGTCACGACGGAGCTGTTACTGGTCAGACATGGCGAAGCACACTGCAACGTCAGTGGCCGCGTCGGCGGCGAAGGAACCTGTACCGGACTAACCGAACACGGACGCGGTCAGGTCAGTCGTTTGGCCCACCGTTTGCGCCGAGAACACGCCACGACCCCGATCAACGCGCTCTACACCAGCCCTCGTCGCCGCACCCTCGAGACCGCATCCCTCCTTTCCGAAGAGCTCGGCCTCGAACCTCATGTGATGCCCGCACTGCGGGGGCTCGACCACGGCGAAGCCGACGGACGTCCCTGGAGCACCATCAAGACCCGATTCGGCGGACGCCCCCAGCGTTATCCGAACAAAGCGATCGCTCCCGGCGCGGAGAGCTGGAATACCTACCTCGACCGTTGTCGCGCGACATTGCAGAGGATCCTCGAAGCTCACATCGGCGAGCGTGTCCTAATCGCCGCACACGGCGAGACCATCGAAGCCAGTTTCACCCTCTTCTATCGCCTGGCTCTGGACGGACAAGAACACCCAGGGCAGGTGACCAGCCATGCCTGTCTAACTCGATGGCAGTACCACCGCAACCGCTTCGACCATGGCGTGTGGATGCTCGCGGGCCACAACGACACCCGACACCTCGAACCGCAGGGCGAGGAGGGCCGATGACCCCGGACTGCAACCCCATCACCGAGCTGCGACTTGTTGCCGAAGCCGAATTGCAGACCGAGGTCACAATCACCACCCCGACGTTGGAACATGCCACCGGTACACTCGCCCGATTCCACACGTCCGATGCCGAGATCATTGCGAAAGTCCATCGCACGCCGACATTGCACAAGCGCGAAGTCCACGCATATCGAACCTGGACCACGCACCTTGAGGACGCCGCACCACGTCTCATTGCCGTCGCGCCAAACGTCCCCGGAATCGTCATCACCGGCGTTCCCGGACAACCACTGGACAGTTGCTCCCTCGAGGCATCCGAGGAACGCCAAGCACACCGTTCCGCAGGCATTGTCCTGCGTAAGCTCCATCACCTGCCTGTCCGTGCTGAGGCCACGGACATCGCGCAGTACCTCGCCAGTCGCGGCGAATACTGGCTAGGCAACCTCACCAGCTACTTATCTCGCCGTGACACCGACCTAGTTCGGGTTCACCTTCACCAGCTTTCCAAGATCAGCGATGCCCGGATCGCCCCCTGCCATCTCGACTTCCAGCCGCGCAACCTGATCTGGCACACCAATCATGGCCTGCGAATCATCGATTTCGAAAATAGCCGCGAAGACCTCGCTGCCCGCGACCTCGCCCGGCTCGCTACCCGCATCTGGCCACACCGGCCCGACCTCAGGACCGCATTCTTGGACGGTTACGGCCCACTCGACGCCGCTGACACCGACGTCCTGACTCACGTCACCGCGCTAGAAGCCGTCACCAGTCTTGGACTTCCCCTGAAA
>NZ_JALM01000134.1 GCF_000737195.2 Sciscionella sediminilitoris | reverse complement strand
GGCCGCGGCCGGCTCAAGGACAGCGAGTACCGCCCGCAGCTGCAGGAGAAGCAGAAGGCGCGTTACACCTACGGCGTCCTCGAGCGCCAGTTCCGCCGTTACTACGAGATGGCGGCCCGCACCAAGGGCAAGACCGGTGAGGTGCTGCTGCAGATCCTCGAGTCGCGGCTGGACAACGTCGTGTACCGGGCGGGGCTCGCCCGCACCCGTCGCCAGGCCCGTCAGCTCGTGGCGCACGGCCACTTCCTTGTCAACGGCAAGAAGGTGACCATCCCGAGCTACCAGGTCGAGAAGTTCGACATCATCGACGTGCGGCCGAAGTCGCTGCAGATGCTGCCGTTCGTCGCGGCCAAGGAAGCCTTCGGCGACCGTCCGGTCCCGGCCTGGCTGCAGGTCGTTCCGTCCACGCTGCGGGTGCTGGTGCACCAGCTTCCGGAGCGCGCGCAGATCGACACCCCGGTCCAGGAACAGCTGATCGTCGAGTTCTACTCGAAGTAGTCAGGTGCCCGCGGGAAGGAACGCGGACACCTCGCCGGTGCCTGGTCCGCCAGGCACCGGCGCGCTTTCCGATTCGGCGTCAAATAGCGGTCGCCGATGCAGGTAAAGGAAGAAAACAATGCTGATTTCGCAGCGTCCGACACTGTCCGACGAGGCGATTAGCGAAACGAGGTCGCGGTTCACTCTCGAGCCGCTCGAGCCGGGCTTCGGCTACACCCTCGGCAATTCGCTTCGCCGCACCCTGCTCTCCTCGATTCCCGGTGCCGCCGTGACGAGCATCCGCATCGACGGAGTGCTGCACGAGTTCACCACCGTTCCCGGGGTCAAGGAAGACGTCACCGACATCATCCTGAACCTCAAGGAGCTCGTCGTCTCCAGCGAGGAGGACGAGCCGGTCACCATGTACCTGCGCAAGCAGGGCCCCGGTGACGTGACCGCGGGGGACATCGTGCCGCCCGCCGGTGTCACGGTGCACAACCCCGATCTGCACATCGCCTCGCTCAACGGCAAGGGCAAGCTGGAGATCGAACTCGTCGTCGAGCGTGGCCGCGGGTACGTCCCGGCCGCGCAGAACAAGCAGGCGGGCGCGGAGATCGGTCGCATTCCGGTCGACTCGATCTACTCCCCGGTGCTCAAGGTGACCTACAAGGTCGAGGCCACCCGTGTCGAGCAGCGCACCGACTTCGACAAGCTGATCCTCGACATCGAGACCAAGCCCTCGATCACCCCGCGCGACGCGGTCGCCTCGGCGGGCAAGACGCTGGTCGAACTGTTCGGGCTCGCCCGCGAGCTCAACATCGACGCGGAGGGCATCGAGATCGGGCCGTCCCCGGCGGAGGCCGACACCATCGCGGCGTTCGGTATGCCGATCGAGGACCTCGACCTGACCGTGCGGTCCTACAACTGCCTCAAGCGCGAAGGCATCCACACCGTCGGCGAACTGGTCTCGCGCAGTGAGGCCGACCTGCTCGACATTCGCAACTTCGGCGCGAAGTCCATCGACGAAGTGAAGCTGAAGCTGGTCAGCCTCGGGCTGGCGCTCAAGGACTCGCCTCCCGGCTTCGACCCCTCCGCCGCGGCCGCCGACTACGGCTCCGACGAGGCCTGGGGCGAGGGCAACTTCGACTCCGGCCTCGACTCCGGGCTCAGCGGCGAGTTCGGCCAGGCGAGCCCCGGCGACCCGTTCAGCAACCCGAACGCGACCTTCGGCGCCGGCGGGCTGTCCAGCGTCGGCGGGCTCGACGGCTCGGACGACGACGGCGAGGACTACGCCGAGACCGAACAGCTCTAGCGAGCATCTTCAACGAGGAGTAAGGCAATGCCCACCCCAACCAAGGGTCCCCGTCTCGGCGGTTCCCCCGCACACCAGCGGCTGATCCTCGCCAACCTGGCTCAGTCGCTGTTCGAGCACGGCAGGATCACCACCACCCAGGCGAAGGCCAAGCGGCTGCGTCCGTACGCCGAGCGGCTGATCACCAAGGCCAAGCGCGGCGACCTGCACAACCGCCGCGAGGTGCTCAAGGTCATCCGCAACAAGGACGTGCTGCACAAGCTGTTCGCCGAGATCGGCCCGCACTTCGAGGGCCGGGACGGCGGGTACACCCGCATCATCAAGACGATGCCGCGCAAGGGCGACAACGCCCCCATGGCGGTCATCGAGCTCGTCCAGGAGCAGACCGTGACCCGCGAGGCCGAGAAGGCCCGTGGCACCAAGTTCGCCAAGGACGAGGCGCCTGCCGCGGCGGCGACCGAAGAGGCCCCGGCCACTGAGGACGCCGCTCAGAACGCCGCTGCCGAAGAGGCTCCCGCCGAGGAGGCCAAGGCCGAGGAGACCACCGAGGCCGAAGCCCCCGCCGAGGCGGAGGAGAACGACAAGAAGGACGAGTCCTGAGCGACCCGATCCACTCGCAGGAACCCGCCCGCCACTCGGCAGGCGGGTTTCTGCGTTCCGACGACCGCGTGAGCATCGACCGAGGCACGAGGGAGGAGCGGAGCGCCGCCCGAGGAACGCCATCGGCCCTGCGTTCCGACGACCGCGCGAGCATCCGGCTGCGGCTGGATATCGCCTACGACGGCACCGACTTCCACGGCTGGGCCCGCCAGCCCGGACAGCGCACCGTGTGCGGCGAGCTGGAGACGGCCATCGCCACCCTGCTGCGCGCACCGGCCCGGCTGACCGTGGCGGGCCGCACCGACGCACGGGTGCACGCCACCGGCCAGGTCGCGCACGTGGACCTGCCCGCGGACTGGCCGCTGGCGAACGACCCGGAGAAGCTGCTGCGCAGGCTCGCCCGGCTGCTGCCGCCCGATGTACGGGTCACCGCGCTGCGCGCGGTTCCCGAGGCCTTCAACGCCCGGTTCTCCGCGCTGCGCAGGCACTACGAGTACCGGATCAGCACCGCCGCCTGGGGGGTTCCGCCCGCACGGGTACGGGACACCGTGCACCACCGCCGCCCGCTCGATCTCGAAGCCATGCGCGCGGCGAGCGCGAACCTGACCGGGCTGCACGACTTCGCCGCCTACTGCCGCCCGCGCGAGGGCGCGACCACCGTTCGCGAACTGCAGCGGTTCACCTGGACCCGGCTGGACGAGCACATCCTCGTGGCCCAGCTCTGCGCGGATGCCTTCTGCTGGTCCATGGTGCGCGGGCTGATCGGCGCACTGCTCGCGGTCGGCGACGGGCGCCGCGATCCCGGCTGGCCCGCCGAACTGCTCGCCGAGCGGGGCCGCTCCCAGGCCATCACCGTGGCCCCCGCGCACGGGCTCTGCCTGACCGGGGTGGACTACCCGCCCGATGCGGAGCTCGCCTCCCGCAACGCCCGCACCATGGCGGTGCGCGACTCAGTCACGTAACGTGTCGAGCTCCAGCGTGACCGGGAAAGGCTCCTCGGTACGGAAGGTGCCCGTGACGGACTGCCCGTTCCGGTAACCGAGTTCGCCGCGGAGCCGGTGCTCGGTGAGTGTCACCCGCTCGTCCAGCTCGACGATCCAGTAGTGCGGAATGCCCGCGTCGGCATATTCCGATCGCTTCATCTGATGGTCGAGCCGCACCGAACTCGGTGAAACGATCTCTACGGCGATGAGCACCTGCTCGGCGCGCAGCATCTCGCCACTGGCTACCGCGGACCTCTCGACCACCACCAGGTCCGGGCGCCGCACCGTCCCTGGCCGATCCTTCGCAGCGAGCTCCAGATCGACATCCACATCCAGGACGATGGCCCGGTCTCGCGACAGTTGCGGCCTCAGCTGCGAGCCGAGCTCGAAACCAACGAAATTATGCATCGATGATGCCGACGGCGACATCACGATGGCCCCCTCTTGCAGCTCCCGGCGACCGTGCTCCTCCTCCCCGAGCGCCGCATACTCCGCAGCAGTCAGCGGGTGCTCCGGCCAGAAAGCCTCGGGGGGCTGTGGCTCAGCAGTCACGGCTAGCACCTCCTACGTCACCACCGATTCTCCCACACGGAATCGTCGGTACACCGGGCTATCGTGCAGGGCATGGAACTCAGCTCAGCCATTCCCACCGCGGGTGACCTGTTCAAACAGGCAGTGCGCGGCATCGACGACGACCAGCTCGGCGCCCAGACTCCGTGCAGCGAGTACGACGTGCGCGCCCTGTTCAACCACGTCCTCTACTGGGCCCCGGTGCTCGAGGCGGGCGCCACCAAGACCGATCCGCCGACGGACCGGCCCGGAGAGCGGGAGACCGATCTGGTCGGCGAGGACTGGCGCGGGCAGCTGGCCGGAACCGTGGACACGCTCGTCGCGGCCTGGTCGGCGCCACAGGCATGGGAGGGCATGGGCAAATTCGGTGCGGCAGAGCTCCCGGCCAGCATGCTCGGCACCATGCTGTTCACCGATCTCACCGTGCACAGCTGGGATCTGACCCGGGTGAGCGGCGCCGATTGCGCGGTTCCGGAGGATCTGGGCACCCTGCTGCTCTCGGTCGCCGAGCAGCTGGCCCCTCAGGGCCGCAAGGGCGGCGCGTTCGGCGAGGAGGTCCCGGTGCCGCAGGACGCGCCGCCGTTCGAGCGGGCGCTCGGCCTGTTCGGCAGGAACCCCGCCTGGAGCCGCTGAGCCGCTACCCCGTCTGCGCGGTAATGAGCTGGTCTCCTCGCACGCTCCGCTCCTCAGCCCTGGCGGGCCTCGATGCTCACGTACTCGTCGCCTGCGCGAGGAACGGGCAGCCGACCAGCTTGCGCAGTTCCACGGCCAGTTCCTCCGGGGTGGAGACCGAACGGGAGAACGGCAACCGGATGTCGTGGTCGGCGTCGGCTGCCTCGACCCGCAGGCGCAGACCGAAGCGGTCCAGGCCGAGCGGGCGCACCTGGCCGCCACGCAGCTCGGCGGGCACGTGCCTGGCGAGCTGGCCGACCACGTCCCGGTGCGAGACCTCCAGGTGGCGCAGCCACTCGGTCTCGTAGTCGTGGAACGGGTCCGGAACGGCCTCGTGGAACTCGAGCGGCTGCAGCGAGCTCGTGCCGTCGGCGTCCGCGAGCACCAGCGAGGCCGGGTCGACCCGCAGCACGCTCATCCCGTGCCCCACATCGAGCAGCCGAGGGTCGGCGACCTCCTCGGCGACGAGCAGCGCACGCTCGCGTCCCTGTTCCCCTTCCAGGGCGGTGAGCATCCCGGTGATCCAGAGCAGCCCGCGCACCGGCTCACGCAGCCGCACCGGGGCTGGATCGGTGAGCTCGGCCATCACGGTCACCGCGCCCCGTGGCGACTGCCAGACCGCGGCCACGAGCGGATGGGCTTCCGGGAGCAGCACGGTCATCGTCGCGTCGGCGTGCACATGGTGCAGGTGTGTCGCGATGCGCACGGCCGAGCGGCTCGGGTCCGTCTCGGCGTGCGCGGCGTGTGCGCACGGCACGAGTACGGCTTCTGGGGAACGCGCGGCGATGGTCCTGGCGCGCTCAGCCGGGTCCGGCAGCGAGATCATCCCGCTCACCTCCTAACTTAGGTAACCCTAACTCAGTTCGCCGTGACTGTGAATACCAAGCGCGGTTTCAATGGGTGAACAGCCCATCTCGTCGGTCCCGGATCGGTGGCCATTACTGTTGGCATCCGTGTCCAGTGCCGCACCAGAGCCGAACGCCCAGCAACAGCCGAACCACGTCCCGCCGCTGTTGGCCACGCTTGTCGACGACGCGACACTGTTTCCGCCCACCAAGGCGACGGTGGCCGATGCGATCCGGGGTTATCTCGAGGTCCGCGACTCCGCGCACGCCCGCCTGTACGGGGCTTTCCTGTGCCCGGCGTCCAAGCTGCCCGAGCTGATCACCGAGCTGAACCGGGCGAAGCCCAAGCAGCCGCTCGACCTCTCCCTGGTCATCGACACTGGGCTCGGCGGGCTGCCCAAGGCGATCTCCATCATCGAGTCGCGCACCGAGCTGCTCAATCTCGTCATGGTGGAAATGCCCGCTCCCTCCGATGTCGACGAGATGTGGCTCGAACGGGTCGCCGAGTTCGTGCCCGAGGAAGTGGAGAAGGTCGTCGAGGTCCGCCGCGGCGGGCCGTGGCTAACCGGGGTCGAACTGGTCGCCGCGCACAACTGCCAGCCCAAGCTGCGCTGCGGCGGTCAGCGCGAGCAGAACTTCCCCTCCACCGCGGAGGTGGCGGACTTCCTGGCGATCGTGAGCCACAGCCCGAGCCCCTTCCGGGCCACCGCGGGCCTGCACAACGCGGTGCGCACGGTCGAGGAGGAGACCGGGTTCACCTACCACGGCGTGCTCAACCTGCTGGTGGCCACCGCGCGCTCGCTCTCCGGCCACGATGTCCGCTCCGCGCTCGAGGAACAGGAGGGCACGGCGCTGGCCGAGGAGCTCGCCAGCCTGTCCCCCACGGCGGCACAGGCGGTGCGCGGGGTCTTCGCCTCGTACAGCACGCACACGCTCACCAACCCGACCCACGACCTCGCCAAACTCGGGCTTTTGTAACGACTATTTGACACGATCGGCGGAACATAAGCTATTCTCGTGTTCTCTATCCCAGTGAGCCGAATCCCTGGCCGTTGAATCACTGGGTCGTGCATCACAGATAGCCGGGTCACCGGGACCTTGGTCCCGGAATATTCGGGACCCTGGAACCTTTTGCCGAGATCCACACCGGCGCATCCTTTTGGTGTGGACAAATTGGAGATCGCTCGCTGGCAATTCGGGACCACGACGGTCTACCACTTCCTCATGGTCCCGCTGACAATCGGACTCTCGATCCTCGTCGCAGGCATGCAGACGGCCTGGCTCCGAACCGGCAAGGAGAAGTGCCTTGCCATGACCAAGTTCTGGGGCAAGCTGCTCATGATCAACTTCGCGATGGGCGTGGTCACCGGAATCGTGCAGGAATTCCAGTTCGGACTCAACTGGAGTTCCTATTCGAAATTCGTCGGCGATATTTTCGGCGCCCCGCTCGCAATGGAAGGAATCGTCGCATTCTTCATCGAATCGACATTCCTGGGTCTCTGGATATTCGGCTGGGACAAGCTCGCCCCGAAAATCCACCTCGCCTGCGCCTGGGCGTTCTCCCTTGCCACTATCGGATCCGCGTACTTCATCATCGCGGCGAACTCCTGGATGCAGCACCCGGTCGGCGCGAAATTCGTCAACGGAAAGCCGCAGCTGACCTCGATCTGGGCGGTGCTGGGCAACAACACCGCGGTGTGGGCCTTCCTGCACGCGATCGCGGGCGCCTTCGCGGTGGCCGGATCGTTCCTGGTCGGCATCGCCATCTGGCAGCTGGCCAGGAAAAAGCGCAGCGAACGGGCCGATGATCCCGCGCGCGAACAGGACCGGCCGACCTGGCGGGCCTCGATCAAACTCGGCGGGATCCTCTCGCTCGTCGCCTTCGCCGCGCTGCTGCTCACCGGCGACTCGCAGGGCAAGCTGATGTTCCAGCAGCAACCGATGAAGATGGCCGCCGCCGAAGCGCTGTGCACGACCGAAGCGCCCGCCTCGTTCTCGATCATCGCGATCGGCGACGTCGCCCGCTCGGACTGTGAGAGCGTCAAGAGCTTCACCGTGCCCGCGCTGCTGTCCTTCCTGGCGCACAACGATTTCAGCACCGAGGTCAAGGGGGTCGGTGATCTGGTCGGGCAGTACGAGGCGAAATACGGCACCCATTACCCGAACGACCCGGCACTCGGTCAGTACGCGGGCAAACCGATCGATTACGTGCCCAATCTTCCGGTCACCTACTGGGGTTTCCGGCTGATGATCGGCCTCGGCGGGCTCGGGGTACTCGTCTCGCTCGCCGCGCTCTGGCTGACCAGAAAGGGCCGCTATCCGCGCGGATTCATCGGGAAGTGGCTCCCCCCGGTCGCCCTGCTCGCGATCGCGACGCCGTTCCTGGCGAACTCCTTCGGCTGGATCTTCACCGAGATGGGCCGCCAGCCCTTCGTGGTGGCACCGAATCCGACCGGGGTGGACGGGATGTTCATGTACACCGCGCAGGCGGTCTCTCCTGGGGTGACCGCGGGCGAGATGTTGTTCTCGCTGATCGCGCTCGCCTCGGTGTACCTGGTGCTCGGCGTCGTCGAGGTCTTCCTGATCACGCGGTATGTGCGCGCCGGAATCCCCGGAGTGCTGCCGCCCAAGGAGGACGAGGACTCCGATTCCGACGAACTCGCCTTCGCGTACTGAGGAGCATCCATGGGACTACACATCTTCTGGTTCTGCCTCATCGCCCTGACCTGGACCGGGTACCTGTTCCTCGAGGGGTTCGACTTCGGCGTCGGCATGCTGGTGCGCGGGCTCGCCCGCGGGGACACCGAGCGGCGGGTGCTGGTCAACACGATCGGCCCGGTCTGGGACGGGAACGAGGTCTGGCTGATCGTCTCGGCAGGCGCGATGTTCGCCGCCTTCCCCGCCTGGTACGCGGATCTGTTCGCGGCGTTCTACGTGCCGCTGATCCTGGTGCTGCTCGCCCTGATCGGGCGCGGGGTTGCCTTCGACTACCGGGGCAAGGTGGAGAATCCGCGCTGGCGGGCGGCGTGGGACGCGGTGATCACGGTCGGCTCGGTCATTCCGCCGCTCGGTATCGGCGCGATGCTCGGCACCAATGTCGGCGGGATCCCGCTCGACGCACAGGGCAACCGGGTCGGTTCCGCGCTGGATGTGTTCTCACTGCACAGTCTGCTCGGCGCGCTCGGGGTGCTCGGTTTCTCGCTCGCGCACGGGCTCGCCTACACCGCGCTGAAGACCGAGGGGGAACTGCGCGATCGGGCCCGGCGACTGTTGCGGCGCTATGGAATCGTGCTGCTGCTCCCGCTGCTGGCCCTGCTCGCACTGCAGCTCGGCACGATCGTGGCCGGGATCGGGTTCGTACTCGCGGTGCTCGGCGCGCTGACCGCGTGGTGGCGCGCCGGTGCCGGACGGGACGGTCAGGCCTTCGCCGCGCTCGGCGTGGTCATCGCGGCCGCGGGGGTGACGCTGTTCGGTTCTCTCTTCCCGAACGTGCTCGTGTCCACTGTGGAAGGTGTGCCCCCGCTGAGCGTGGCCAAGGCGGCCTCGAGTCCGTACACCCTCGAGGTGATGACCTGGATCGCCGCGTTCGCCACCCCGGCGGTGCTGATCTACCAGGCCTGGTCCTACTGGGTGTTCCGCAAAAGGATCGGCGTGCGGCACATTCCCGCCGCGCACGCACCGAAGGCCGCGGCATGAGAAAGGGCCCGCTCGGCGCGCTGCCCGCGCTCTCCCCCGCGACCAGGACCGCGTTACTCGGCTACGGCCTGGTGCTCGCCGCGCAGGCGCTCGCGGTGATCGGGTTCGCCTGGGGACTGTCCAGCACGCTCGGCTCGCTCGTCGCGGGCAGGCCGGATTACGGTCCACTGTGGATAGTCGCGCTGAGCGTGCTCGGCAGGGGCCTGCTCGGCTGGGCGGGTCAGGTGATCGCCACCCGGGCGGCCGCGCGGGCGAAGCGGGAACTGCGCGCCGGTGCGGTGTCCGCGGTGCTGCGCGGTGGCCCGGAATTCATCGCCGGGCACGGCAGCGCGGAGCTGAGCTACCGGTGCACGACCGCGCTCGAGGCCATTGACGAATACTTCACCACGTTTCTGCCCGCCCTGGTCGCTTCCGTGGTGCTCGCCCCGGGGATCGGGATCGCGATCCTGGCATTCGATCCGGCATCCGCGCTCATCATCGCCCTCACGATCCCGCTGCTTCCGGTGTTCGCGATCCTCATCGGCTGGTACACCGAGAAGCGGGTACGCACGGCAGGCGAGGACAGCGAACGGCTCGCCGCGCACCTCGGCGAGCTCATCCGCGCGCTCGGGGTACTCACCGCCTTCGGCAGGGCGAAGGCGCAAACCCGCGCCGTGCAACGGGTTTCCGAACGCCAGCACCGGTCCACGATGCGCACACTGCGGGTCGCGTTCTGTTCCTCGCTCGCCCTGGAAGTCGTGAGCTCCATCTCGGTCGCACTCGTCGCGGTGGGAATAGGGCTACGGTTGGTCGGCGGGGAAGTTGATCTCGGCACCGGCCTGTTCGTGCTGATCCTCGCCCCCGAGTGCTACCTGGCCCTGCGCAAGGTCGGGCTCGCGTTCCATGCGAGCGCGGACGGACTCTCGGCGGTCGACAAGATCGCCGAGCTACAAGACGTTGGTGTCGCGGCGGCTCCGGACGGGGTGCTCCCCGGACCGCTGCGGCATCAACTTCGGGTGCGTGGTCTGCGCGTCCAGCGGCGCGCCGGCTACGCTCCCGATGGCATCGACCTCACCCTGGTTCCCGGCACCGTCACGAAGCTGGAAACCCCGAGTGGGAGCGGTAAATCCAGCACCATGGCCGTGCTGCTCGGGTTCGCGCACGCTGCCGGCGGCACGGTGACCGTGGACGGCACCGAACTCCGCGAACCCGGCGCGTGGCGCCGAAATATCGCCTGGATCCCGCAGCGTCCGGAATTCCTCGGGCCCACCGTGGCCGATGAACTCCGCCGTGCCACAGCCGATCAGGAGGGGCAGCCGAACGCCGAACGGGTGCTCGCGGTCTGCGAACTCGTGCACGCCCACCAACTGCTCGATGCCGATGTGGACACCCTCTCGGCCGGTCAGCGCGCCCGGGTGGCGATCGCGGCCGCGCTGCTGCGGGTGGAAGCCGGGGCCACCGTGCTGCTCGCCGATGAACCCGTGGCGCACCTGGACGCGGTCACCGCGAACGCTGCCCTGTCCGCGATCGAACATTCCCGCGCCGCCGTGCTGCTCGCCGCGCACCGCACCGTGGCACCGCCCGAGCCCGCCCCCGCCGGGACCGTGCGCCAGCCGGCCATGCTCGAGCGAACCCCGGTCAACGCGCCGAATGCCTTGCGGCTGCTCGGAATCCGCTCGATTCCGGGGATCGCGCTCGGGGTGCTCGCCGCCGCGTGCGGGGTCGCGCTCACCGCGACCTCGGCCTGGCTGATCGCCCGCGCCGCGGGGCAGCCGCCGATCCTGACGCTGACCGTGGCCATCGTCGGGGTGCGCACTTTCGGCCTCGGCAAAGGGGTCCTGCGTTACACCGAGCGGCTCGCCACGCACCATGCCGCCTTCCGCACCGCGACCCTGCTGCGCACCCGATTGTGGTCCGCACTGGCCAGGATCGGTCCCGCGGCGGTGCGCGGCCGCGAGCACGCCCAGCGCATGGTCACCGATATCGAAACCGTGCGGGACGGGATCCCCCGGGTACTGCAGCCGCCGATCGTCGCCGCGGTCGTGGGCGCCGCGGCGGTGGCCACCCAGGCGGCGATCCTGCCCGCGGCCGGTCTCGCCCTTGCCATCGCCCTGCTCGCGGCCTGCGTGCTCGGGCCGGTGCTCGGTTCGGTGTTCGAACGGCGCGCCACCGAAGCACTGGCCGCGGACAAGCGCACCCTCGCGGTCCGGGTCGGCGAACTGTTCGGGCACGCCGCCCCGCTGCTGGCTACCGGATCGGATCGGTTGTGGCGCAAGGACATCCACGAAACCGATGAACGGTTGCTTCGGCGGGCACGGCAGCAGGCATTCGGTGCGGGCATCGCCTCCGCGGTCGCGACCATCGCGCTCGGCGCCGCGGCCACGGTCAGCGTCCTGCTCGGTGCGGGGACCGATCCGGTACTCGTCGCGGTGCTCGCGCTGCTTCCCTTGGCGTGCAACGAAATCATCGAACCGCTCGCCGGTGCGCTCACCCGCGCCCGGCCACTGCGCGCCAGCGCGGCCCGGATCGCGGAAACCCTGGAGACCCCGGAACCCGATCGCAGCGGCATCCGGTACGGCGAGGACATCGAACTGGTCGACGCCGACCTCGGCTGGCCGGGCGCGGAACCGGTCCTGCGCGGGGTGAATCTGCGCATCCCGCAGGGCAGCACCGTCGCGATCCTCGGGCCGTCCGGGGCGGGCAAGTCCACGCTGCTCGCCGCACTGCTCGGATTCATCGCCCCGCGCAACGGAACCGCGATCCTTCCGGAAACGGTCGCCGTCGCCCCGCAGGATCCACAGCTGGTCTCGACCACCCTCGCGGAGAACCTGCGCCTCGGCGACCCGCACGCCGGGCCCGGGGAGCTGCGCGCCGCACTGGGAACCGCCCAGCTTCCCGGGTTCGCCGGGAAACTCGAGGAGCGGATCGGCCCGGACACCGTCTCCGGCGGCGAAGCGAGCCGGATCAGCCTCGCGCGCGCCCTGCTCGCCGCACCACGCGCCGATGCGGTGCTGCTGGACGAGCCGACCGCGCACCTGGACCGGCCGACCGCGCGGAAACTGCTCGCCGAGCTGGACATCGCGCTGCTCGGGCGCACCGTCATCCACGTGACGCACCATCCGGACGAGGTGCACTCCGCCGATCTGGTGCTGGAAGTACGAAACGGCACCGTGCACAGTGTTTTCAGCGGCGAGGCCGCTGACCACTCACGCAGCCTGCACCGCGGCTGAGGTTCCGCTACCGGACCCACCATGCAAACCAACCAGACGGGATACTTTCGGTATGGAGCCTCGCCTGGCCGCTCGTACGCTGGCCGCCTCGACCGAGATCGCGAACGCCGCGCTGTCGGCCGAGGATCCCGGCGAGATGCTTCCGGTGATCGTGGAACACGCGATCGACCTGGTGCGCGCCGACCTCGGACTGCTGATGACCAGCGCCGAGGATGGGACGCTGACCGTGGAGGCCGCAGCGGGCGAGCTGGCTCCCGGCGCGACCGACCCGATCGGGATCGTGCTCTCCCCCCGTTCCTCCGCGGCGCGCGCGGCCCGCGGCGGGGTGCCGATCGTGGTCGAGAACTTCACCACCGATCCGCGCACCGCCCCCTTCGTTCCCGCGGAACTGCGCCGCTACGGCCCGTTCGCGGCCGCCCCGTTCGGCAATGCGGTACGCAGGCTCGGCGCGCTCACCGTCTACCGGCGTGCCGGGGCGAACCCGTTCGAGCCCGCCATGGTCGATGTGCTCACCGCGTTCGCCGCGCAGGCGGGCACGGTGCTGGTGCTCGCCGAGGGCGCGATGGCCCGGGAACGTCTTGCCGTGTACCAGGAACGCGATCGACTCGCGCGGGAACTGCACGA
>NZ_JALM01000133.1 GCF_000737195.2 Sciscionella sediminilitoris | reverse complement strand
GAAAAGTGCGACAGAGCCAGCGATCTTGTGGCGGTGTGATCACCTTATCAGTGCTGCGCAGGTCATCACGCACCCCAGCTGCGACGCTGGCGTCTTCGAGGTCGTGGACGTTGAAGAAGCTTGAGGCCAACGCTCCTTCTATGTGGACGCAAGCTCGTCACGAGAAGACGGCGGCCCCGGTGAGCGCTGCGGGTCCACCGTCGGCCATGGCGGACAGAGCGAATGTGTCGGCCCCATTCCGGCGGCCATGGGTCAGGACCGTCGCACCGCAGAACACCGGATGTGACAACCGATACTGGAACGAGGCCACCGGACGCTGGCTGTACCGGCGTGGGATCTCCAGCGACAAGAGCGCGAGCAGTGGGCCGTGCACGAGGAGGTCCGGATATCCCTAGACCTCGGTCACATATGGCTTGTCGTAGTGGACCCGGTGGGTGTTGCAGGTCAAGGCGCTGAACCGAAAGAGCAGTTCCGGCCCGGTCGGTGTGCTGATCCGCCGGTCATGCTGTGGCTCCTCGCCGTGAGTGCCCGGCGCCAGCTTGCGTAGCTGTCCGGTGGGCTGGGAGCGGTAGACCACGTCCTGTTCCTCGGTCAGTAGGACATCGGCTCCGCGCCGGAACTCATGGCGGACAGTCACGAACGCCATCTGCCCGCTGCGCCCGTTCTTTACCGTCACCCCGGCCAGTTCGCTTCGTCGGTCGATCCGCTCCCCAATCAGGATCGGCGAGTGCACCCGGACCCGGCCTCCGGCGATCATCCGACGCCGGTCCGGTATCGCTGGTATGAACCGTCCTGTGGCGGGGTGGCCGTCCTCGCCCAGGTCGGCCTGCTTGGGTGTCTCGAGGAAATGGAACCAATGCCACAGCAGCGGTAGCGAGTCACCCGCACACGCGACGGGCGCCGGGAAGTCGAGCACGGCGGAGAACGCCGCCGTCGGCCATGCCCCGATCACCTCGGAGGCTTCGACAGGTTCTGGCTTCCAGCCGCTAACGATCTCGTTCAGGTCCACCACCGGTCATGCGCTCCTTGCTGTCAAGCTGGGTTTGCGAATCGTCGTACCGGGTAGCCGAGTCCACCGCGGGAGACGAGCTGGCGCACGATGACGTCCTGCTGGATCTCGTTGGTGCCCTCGCCGACGATCATCAGCGGTGCGTCGCGGAAGTAGCGTTCGACGTCGAATTCGGTGGAGTAGCCGTAGCCGCCATGGACCCGGACCGCGTCGAGTGCGATCTCCATCGCGGTTTCCGAACAGAATAGCTTCGCCATCCCGGCCTCGAGGTCGGCGCGCTGTCCCCCGTCGTAGCGGTGTGCCGCGTGTAGCAGCAACTGGCGGGCGGCTGTCAGTTTGGTCGCCATGGTTGCGAGGTAGTTGCCGACGGATTGGTGTTTCCAGATCGGCTTACCGAAGGATTCGCGTTGCTGCGCGTACTGAAAGGCGTCGTCGAAGGCGGCCCGGGCAACTCCAGTGGCGCGCGCGGCGACCTGGATACGGCCAATCTCTAGACCACGCATCATCTGCGGGAACCCTTGGCCTTCCGCCCCGCCGAGCAGTGCGGTCGACGGGACGCGGCAATCGTCGAAGCTGAGTTCGCAGCTCTCCACGCCCTTGTAGCCGAGCTTGGGCAGGTCCTTGGAGACGGTGAAACCGGGGACCTTCTCCATTAGCAGGATGCTGATGCCCCGGTGTGCCGGCTGGGCTTTTGAGTCGGTCTTGCAAAGCAGGGCGACGAGGCCGGCGCGACGGGCGTTGGTGATCCAGGTCTTGGTTCCGTTGACGACGTAGTAGTCGCCGTCAGCGCGGGCGGTGGTGCGCATCGCCCGCAGGTCTGACCCGCCGCCGGGCTCGGTGAGCGCCATCGTCGCGCGTAGTTCGCCGGTGGCCATGCGCGGCAGATAGCGCTGTTTTTGTTCCTCGGTGCCGAATGTGAGCAGCAGCTTCGCGACGACGGTGTGGCCGCCCATGGCACCGGCGAGGCTCATCCACCCGCGCGCGAGTTCTTCGGTGACCATCGCGTAGCACGGCGTCGAGACTTGCAGACCACCGTGCGGCTCTGGAATGGCGAGACCGAAGATCCCGAGTTGCTTCATCTGTTCGATGAGCTTCTCCGGGTAGGTGTTGGCATGTTCGAGTTCACGCACGGTGGGCCGCACTTCGCGGTCGACGAAGTCGCGCACCGTGGTCACGATGGCCTGCTCGATGTCGTCCAGGTGGTCCATTCGGTCTTCCTCTCAATCCTGACTCTCAAGCAGCCTGCGGGCGCGGTCCACGATGGGTTTGTCGACCATTTCGCCGTCAATCGCGGCCGCAGAGGTCCCCGCTGCCGCGGTGACGCGGCGGGCCCAGGCCAGTTCGTCAGCGGTGGGGGCGAACGCGGCTCGCACAGCCTCTAGCTGACGTGGATGCACGCAGAGCTTGCCGCGAAAACCCAAACGTCGGGCGTGCCTCGCGTCGTGACTGGTGGCCGAGTCCTCGCGCAGGTTTGTCGTGACCCCGTCGATCGGGGCCGCGATCCCGGCTGCCGCCGAGGCGAGGACCAACCGTGCCCGTGCGTGGTCCAGGGCGACCGGGTCGTCGTGCGCGACGCCGAGCTGGGCGGCTAGATCGACGCTGCCGAAGGCAAGCCGGACGACCCCGGGCGCGGCACACAGACGTGCGACGTTCGCGACCCCGGCCGCAGTCTCGACGAGCGGGAGGACCGACAGCCCGCTGAGGCTGGCAACCACGTCGAGCTTTTCGGCCTTGGGCAGCATGACCGGTGCCTGCTGGGAATAGGCGAGGTCGAGGTCGGCATCGAACCACGGGGTCCCGGCCGCGTTGATCCTGACCATCGCTTGCCCACCAGCGGCAAGCCACACCCGGATGTGCTCACGAGCGACATCCTTGTCTTGCGGACCGACGGCGTCTTCGAGATCCAGGATCGCGACGTCCGCTCCGCTCGCAGTCACCTTGTCGAACCGGTCCGGACGGTCGCCCGGCACGAACAAGAACGTCGTCGCTGCCTCAAGTGGCTTCATACCGCGGCCCCGATGGCTCCGCGACGCTGCAGGTTATTGCCCCTGCCGCTGGTAAGTCCGAGTCGCTCGTGGAGCATCTCTGCCGTGTCCTGTCCGAGTCGTGGGCTTGGTGACGTCAGCGCACCGTTGAACAGCAGGGGCAGGCCGATAGCCAGGTAGCTACCGATGCCGCGCTGAGCCACCTTGCCGACCGACGGACTGGCCGTCAGCCGTGCACAATCGCCAGCAGCGAACAGAGCGAGCCCGCGATACCACGACCACAAGCCCGAGGTATCGGTGGCTACGGCACATGCCTGGCGATGGGAGCCCGTCGCAGGGCATGCCATTCCTCTCAGCCGCGGTGGCTGATCGAGACCGAACTCGTCGATGGTTAGGACGGCCCTGTCACTGGCGCAAAGCAGAGGATGCGTCTCGAAGCCCTGATAGCGCCCTGCATCTGCGCCATGTACCCATCCCCGCCGGTGCCGGTGCCGGTGCCGGTGCCGGAGACGAACGACGCCGCTACTCCTGACAGCGTGGTGCCCAGTGGGATCGGTATCTCGTCGCGCCGCCCGATCACGGCGCGGGATTGGTGAGATAGGACGCCGGTGCCTGACACCACTCCTAAGGTTCAAAGTCCCTCCTCAACAGGACTGGATGACCAAGGTTGCTGCCGGCCGGGCGCATGCTCGAGCGATCATTACGGCGAAGGAGGCCCGACCTCGCTTCGCCAGGACGCCAGACTCCCGTCCGCAACAAACTCGGCGCTCGTGATGAATCGCCAGCGGGCGAGCACCGTCGCCGCTACCTCATCGACCAGATCTCGCCGTCCCAACGGATTGGCCGCGATCGCCGTGGACGACGCTGGCTCAACCCGGTCCGCCGCGTGCCTCGCCCGCGCTAGTCTGCGAGGACTCCAGCCGCTCGTAGCGCGGCTACGACGTAGTCGCTCTCGCGTCGGACATGATCACGATTGGCCATTTCCACCATGGTGGCGTCACCCTCACGGAGTCCGTCGAGGATCCGTTGATGCTCGACGCTCGCCTGAGGGCTTGCCCCCGGCGGAAGTCGGTACAGCTCGGACGGCAGGTTCTTCGACAGGTACCGAAGGACGGACCGTACGCGCTTGCTTCCGCCCGTGTGGTTGATAAGCCTATGGAACTCGGTGTTGAGCTCATGCAGCCGTTCCGGGTCGGAACTCGAGCACATCTGATCATGCAAGGCCTGGAGTTCGTCGAGTATGGGTTCGGTGATGTTGTCGATCGCTCGAACTGCCGCCAATGCCTGGATCATCCCGTACATCCGGTAGTGATCCTCGATATCCTCTTGCCGGATCGGGACGACATGGGTTCCGCGGTGTGGTGCGGAGGCAACCAGCCCTTCGGCTTCGAGCGCGATCAGCGCCTCTCGAACAGGAACACGACTGACCCCCAGCACCTCGGCAATGGCATCCTGCTGGATCCGCTCATCCGCCTTGAGCTGCCCGTTGAAGATGCAGCCACGGATGTAGTCGGCCACGTGGACGCTGAGGTTCTCCCGCGTCAGCCGGGCTCCGTTACCAGGCCGCTCGCGCTTGGTCGCCTCCGCAGACACAGATCCACCCTTCGATACGCAATGCGTAAAGTATACATATCGGTCACGCCGCCTGACTGACCGCCAACCTAATCCAGGAGGTCTGGCTCCAGCCTCAAGATCTTCTGGTGCAGGGGCTGGAAGTTGAACCACCCGAATTCGGGCGAGCCGGTGAAATCGCCGACACCGCGCGCTTCCTCGTGAGAGATGTGCGAGGGCGTACCCGCGGCCATCGCGAGCAGCTGTGCCTGACAGGATCGCTCCATGGTGATGAACCACCACGCCGCCTCGGCGACAGTCCTGCCCACCGTCAACAGTCCGTGGTTCTTGAGGATTACCGCTTTCATGGAGCCAAGGGCCTTGGCGATCCGGTTACCTTCTTCGAGGTCGAACACGAGTCCACCGAAGTCGTCGTAGACCGCGTGGTCTTCGTAGAACGCCAGCACGTCCTGGGTGATCGGCTCGAGCAGCTGTCCGAAGCTGGAGAACGTTTTTCCGTGGAGGGAGTGAGCGTGCGCTGCCGCCACAACTTCGGGACGCGCCGCGTGAACCCGTGAGTGGATGTAGAAGCCGGCCAGGTTGACGATGCCCTCGCCTTCGACAAGATGACCCGCCTCGTCGACCAACAACAGGTCCGACACGCGGATGTGTTCGAACGGCATGCCGAACGGATTGACCCAGAAGCAGTCTGTGTGTTCGGGGTCGCGCGCTGTGACATGGCCACCGACGCCCTCGCCGAAACCGAAGCGCCCGAAGAGCCGGAACGTGGCGGCTAGCTCGCTCTTTCGCCGCAAACGCTCCTCCTCGACAGTCGCTGCGGTCGGCGGCTTCGGCAGCTGATATGCCTTGTCGTCAAAGGTCGGCAGCGTGGACGTCATCGCAATCTCCTCGTCGTCGAGTCGTTGATCTGTCCGCCTGACTGCCGGGACTAATCAGAGGCCATGAACCATCCCGGAATCAAGGTGCTGGCAAGCCAGGTGTTGACAGCTGCGGACTACCCGTACAATATATACATCATCAAAGATCCCCGCAAGGGTTCGTCGGGGCGGTCGCATCCGGAGGTGCCGTCGGGCCGCGGCGAGACGCGAGGTCGCTCGGCCGTGATCAGTTCGGCTGCCTTGTCCAAAAATCTCTCAACGAGGAGTGAGTTCGATGGACGTCGTCACCGCCGTGAAGCGGAGCAGTATGAGCCCGCCGCAGTACCTGGCAGTTACGTTGTGCCTTTTCTGTAATATGCTCGACGGTTTCGACCTTTTCATCATGGGGTTCGCGCTGCCGCATCTGCCGGCGGGTTTCGCCTCGCCGAGCGAGAAGGGGTGGCTCGTTAGTATCGGCCTCATTGGTTTGGCCGTCGGCGCCATCTTCCTCGCACCTTTCGCGGACAGGATCGGCCGGCGAAAAGTCGTGACGTGGGGCCTCGGACTCGGAGTCGTGTCGATGAGTGCCACCGCTATGGTGCCGGGCGCCGAACTCATGCTGATCACCAGGTTCGTCACTGGACTTGCCGTGGGAATGGTATCGATTCTGGTGATTATTCTGGCGCAGGAGTACGCGTCCCTCGCGCGACGTAATCTCTGCGTCGGTCTCGTCACCCTCGGTTTTCCTCTCGGCAGTGTTGTGGGGGGCTTCATCGGCCTGTTCGTGATCAACGCGTTCGGTGGGGCCTGGCAGGTCCTGTTCTGGAGTGGTGCGGCGCTGAGCATGCTCGGTCTCGTCGCGAGTATCTTCTGGTTGCCGGAGAGTCTTGCTTTCCTTGTCGCCCAACGTTCTCCGGTTGCGCGTGACCAAATCAGCAGAATCGCGACTCGCATGCGTCTGAAGGATGTCGACCCGAACGCAGAACCGCCCGCCGAGGCTGTCCAGGCGACCGGCGAGGGCAAGACATCGCTGGTAGGGCCCCGTTACCGAACGCGTTCCCTGCTCATTTGGCTGGGCTACAGTTGCGTCACGGTCGCCTATTTCTTCGTCTCGAGCTGGACGCCTCAGCTCATTGCGACGAGCAGTGGCAGCAAGGAAACCGGAACCCTGGTCGGAACCATGATCAGCGTCGGAAGCGTGTGCGGGGCCGTCATCTTCGGAATCATCGGCATCAAAGTTCTGGCCACGAAATTCACCTGGGTCACGTTGATCGTCGCGGTGGCCGCACAGATCGTCTTTGCGCTCACCCTGCAGGGCGGTGTCGCGATCGCGGCGGCCGTGTTGCTGGGAATGGGCGCCTTCGGCGCTCTGTCGTCCTACACGGCGGCCGCCCCGCCGCTTTATCCGATCCTCGTCCGGGCACGAGCTCTCGGATTCATGTATGGCATCAGCCGTGTCGGCGCAATCTTGGCCCCGCTTGCCGCGGGATATGCGTTGTCGTTCGTCGCGCCGGTCAACATGTACCTCACGGCTTCCCTGTTCCTCGTGATCGCCGCCCTCGCGGCGTTCGTGTTATGGCGGCACAGCAAGGATCACTTCATTGCCGAGCGCGCGGAAATATCGACGGAGAATGCGGTCGCTGCTGAGCCCAGCGGGAGCTGAGTACCTCCGTTTGCCGTGAGGCGCCGAGCCGCGGAAGCCATAACTGCGTCCACTGAGTCGAATGAAAGGCCGGAGAAAACGTGTACCTGCACGAAGCCGTGTGCCGTGCGCTTCTTGACGCCAGGGTCGATCATATGTTCGGCCTGGTCGGCGATGGCAACCTCTTCTTGGTCGACAGTTTCTCGAAGGCAGGTGGCGCATACATCGCGGCCGGGCACGAAGCCGGTGCCGTGATGATGGCACACGGATTCACACTCTCGTCTGGTCGTGTCGGCGTCGCCACCACCACGCACGGCCCCGGCCTCACCAATACCCTCACCGCGTTGGTTGACGCCGCGATCGGTCGGATCCCTCTGCTGGTAATCGTGGGAGACACCGCGCGCGACGACATCACGTCGGTGCAGAACATCGACCAACGCGAGTTCGTTGCACCCACGGGTGCGGGTTTTGAG
Source organism: Sciscionella sediminilitoris (assembly GCF_000737195.2). Lineage (GTDB taxonomy): Bacteria > Actinomycetota > Actinomycetes > Mycobacteriales > Pseudonocardiaceae > Sciscionella > Sciscionella sediminilitoris. The sequence goes on along the minus strand of NZ_JALM01000133.1, from coordinate 42,314 downwards.
ACCGTCCGAGCTCCAGACTCAAGCCTCGCGCAGTTGACGTCAGTCTTGACACGAGTTGAAGCAGAGAGCCGACCCTACGTGTTGAACGTGCCAGTCGAGTACTGGTGGCAGGATGTCGAGTACGCCGTCTCCAAACGTCCGGTGGTGGACCGCGTCGCACGAGCCTCGGCCGACGCAGTCGAGGAAGCGGTCGGAGTCATCGCCTCCGCTCGACGACCGCTCATCCTTGCCGGCCGCGGAACGACCTCCGCGTCGGGAAGTCTTGCGGTGCAACGGCTTGCTGCCAGACTCGAGGCACCTATCGCGACGACACTCAAGGCGAAGGACGCGTTCAACGCGAGCGGCAATGCCATTGGTCTCTTCGGCGGTCTCGCCCAGCCCTGGACCCTTGAGGTGGTGGGTGCGAGCGACTGTGTCATTGCCCTCGGCGCTGGTCTCAATCACCGGACAACCGAAAAGGGCAGCCTGCTCGCAGGCAAACGCGTCGTTCAAGTCGACATTGATGCCAGTCGGGTCGGGACCGTGCCGAACGTCGACGTGTCCATCCTCGGCGATGTCGCGTCGACCGTCGACGCCGTCATCGAGTTGCTCGACGAAGGTGAGGTCCAGCCCACCGGGTTCTTCAGCGATGAGGCGCGCGCCAAGTTCCGTGCATCCGTCATGCCCGCGGCACCCGTGGAAAGCAGCCACGGCGCGGTCACGCTCGGCGAAACGCTTCAGTGGCTGAACGGACTGCTCAAGGAGCAACGCACGGTGGTGATCGACGGCGGACGCTTCATGTTCAGCGTGTTCCACGACATCGAGACGGACGGCGCACGCGGATGGATCGAGCCGATCAACTTCGGCTCCATCGGCCTGGGTCTCGGCGCGGCGATAGGCGCGTACTTCGGTCAGCCCGATCGCCCCGTACTCCTGCTCACCGGCGACGGCGGCTTCATGCTCGGCGGGCTCACGGAGTTCAGCACCGCAGTGCGAGCCGGGGCCGACCTCGTGGTTGCCGTTCTCAACGATGCCGCATACGGCATGGAGCACGTCCAACTCATGCGCCGGGGCCTGAAAGGAGCCAGCACTGAGGTCCCCTGGCCTGACCTCGCTCCGGTCGCCGTTGCCCTCGGCGGTGCCGGCACGACGATCCGGACCAGTGCCGACTTCGCTGATGCTGAGCGGCTGGTCGACGAGCGCACAACTCCGGTGCTCCTCGACATCAAGTTGGACGTCAACGACCTCCCACTGCCGTACTAGACCGTAACCAGATTTCAGAATGCAGGGCGACATGAATTTCGACGTAGTGAGCGGAAGAATCAAGGCACTCAATGGCGACGTCGACGAGGCGTGGGCACTTCTCTACGACGCCGATCCAGGGTTTGCCGACGCGCTGTCCAAGTACCTTGTCGCGGCCGGCTCACCTGATGCGCTGCCGCCACACATCACAGAGCTGCTCTTGCTCGCGCACGATGCCTCTCTGACCGTGCTCGACCGCGACGGTGTACGCCGGCGGATCCATCGAGCACGCGAGGCCGGCGCCTCGACCGCAGAGATCTTGGACGTCTTCAGGCTCCTGTGCATGCTCTCGATCCACAGCGTGGCGGAGGGACTTCCTATCGCGGTCGGCGGGAGCTATCCGGCGCCCCAAGACATGTCGGGGCCCTATTGGGAGACCTTTGAATCGACGTTCCCCGGACTTCACGGGGGAATGGCAAAAGCTACACCTGACTTCTTTGAAGCATATCGTGAAATGGGATCAGCGATCTGGCAGGCTAAAGGCCTGCATCCGAAGTGGCGGGAGTTGGTGTGGGTCGTAGCCGATCTCGCCACCAACCACCTGTTCTCGTCCGGCGCCCAGTTGCATGCCGCGAACGCGATGCGCTACGGCGCAACCGCCGAAGAAGTGGTATCCGCGGTACTGCTTGACGTGGTCTATGTCCAGCGGACCGCAGAGTTGATGAAACTCGCACTGAGCCCATCGGACACCGAGCGATGACACGTCTTGTCGCAGCTGGACGAATGCAAATGGGAAAGCTCGATGCATCACCGAAAGTGACACGGAGGAGCGGTACGTGAAAGTCATCGGTCTCACGGAGTTCGGTGGCCCCGAAGTGCTGGGGCCTCACGAGGTACCTATTCCCGAACCCGGGATTGGCGAGGTCCGTATTCGGGTGCGGGCGGCTGCGGTGAATCCCACGGATGTCCTGTTTCGTTCGGGCTACCACGCCGACCAGGTGCAGGGCGGCCCGCCGTTCGTCCCTGGGATGGACGCGGCGGGAACCCTGGATGCCGTCGGCGACGACGTAGATCTCGGCAGTCTCGACCTTGGTGACCCGGTTGTGGCGATCGTCGTACCGACCTCCCGAACCGGCGGAGCGTATGCCGAGTACCTGATCGTTCCGGCGGCGTCCGTAGCGCGGGCACCGGCGGGGTATTCGTTGGTCGAGGCCGCGACTCTGCCGATGAACGCCATGACCGCCCGGATGACCCTGGACGTTCTCGACCTTGCTCCCGGCAGCACCATCGCGGTCACCGGATCGGCCGGCGCGTACGGTGGCTATCTCGTGCAACTGGCACGACTCGACGGACTGCGCGTGGTGGCCGACGCCTCTCGCAGTGATCATGCCCTCATCGAAGCCATGGGCGCTGACCTTATCGTTGGCAGGGGCGAGGGCTTCGCAACCGAGGCGGTCCGCCTCAACAATGGCCAGGTCGACGCGCTTGCCGACGGCGCTCTGCTTGGCGACCACGTCAGTTCCGTTGTCCGCGACGGCGGGCAGATCGCATTGGTCCGGCCGATTGCGGTTCGCGCGCAGCGGGACATCCGAGTGCACGAAATCTATGTGCGGCAGTACGCGACGCGGGGCGAGAAGCTCGACAGACTTTGCCGGTTGGCCGAGCGCGGGTCGCTCACCCTCAGGGTGGCCGATACCGTGCGGGCCGAGGACGCGGCTGCCGCGCAGAAGCGACTCGACGCGGGGGGTGTCCGTGGACGGATTGTCCTCACCTTCTGAGTCGTCAGGCCAACCCCGGTTATCTCCTAGCAGGAGGCGTCCGCCGATGAAACCTATCGACAACGCGAGTGTCCCGACCATTCCGGCCGTCCTGGACGCTTTCGCGGATTCTTGGCCAGAAGCACTGCTGCTCTCCGCGGACGACCGCGACCTGACCGCCGCTGAATTCGTGCGGCTCTGTCGCGAGTTCGCAAGCGGCCTTCAAGCCACGGGGCTGGCCAAAGGCTCGGCAGTCGGCGTGCTGCTGCCGAACGGGTGGCGATGGATGGTGGCCACACTCGGTGCGGCCTATGCCGGACTGGTCGCCGTTCCCCTGAATACCTGGTATAAGGAGGCAGAGCTCGCCGATGCGACGTCTCGCGCCAATTTGTCGCTTATCATCACCCAGCGCACTGTCCTTGGCCGAGACTTCGTGGCCTTGACGGAAAGCGCCGGAATTGCCGAACCGGGGGATGCGTTCCGGGGGACGTTCTTCTGGGACAGTGGCGACACTCCATTCGAGCGGACCGGAGATCCGCCAAAGCCCGCCCGGGAAATCGTCGATCCGGCCGACCACGCGCTTTACGTGTTCACCAGCGGGAGTAGCGCCGCACCCAAGGTGGTCGTGCTGGATCATGGCAACCTGATCGCCAACGGCTTCGCGATGGGCGAACGGCAAGGGCTCGGCCAAGGCGAACGCATCTGGTTCACTTCGCCGCTGTTCTTCGGCTACGGATGCGCCAACGCCGTGATGGTCGCGCTGACCCATGGTGCGACCATCTGCTTCCAGGAGCGGTTCGAGGCACTGGACGGTGCGCGCTTCGCATCCGAGCGGCGATGCACCGTCTTCTACGGGCTGGGACAGGTCATTCGAGCCCTCGTCGACGCCAAAGCGACGGCGGCCTACGACCTGTCCGCACTCCGGACCGGAGCTATCGGACTGAGCCCGGAAGAGAAGCGGATGGCTGTCGAAGACCTCGGCATCCGCGACGGCTGCAGCGTCTACGGCCTGACCGAAAACTACGGCTTGTGCACAATGACCGAGCCCGGGGACGCTCTGGAGACCGTGATGAACACGGTCGGCCGACCACTGCCCTCCCACCCGATCCGGATCACCGACCTGGGCACGGGCGAGACGATCGAAGAAACCGACGGGTCCCGGCTCGGCGAAATCCAGCTTCGCGGATGCATCACGCCCGGCTACCTCGACAACTCGCAGAGCAACGATGAGGCCTTCACCTCGGATGGTTGGTTTCGATCCGGGGACCTCGGCTGGTTCGACGGCGACGGGAGGCTCCACTACGGCGGCCGCATCAAGGAAGTGGTGAAGATCAGAAGCATCACAATCTCGCCCGCGGAGGTCGAGACATTCGTGTGTACGCACCCCGATGTCGACCAGGCCTACGTGTTCGGCTGGCCGGCAGCCGATGGCACCGAGCAACTCGCGTGCGGGGTTGTCGTCAAGCCAGGCGTGTGCATGGGCGCCGACTTCGAGGCCGAGCTCCGCAATTGGCTCCGCGAGCGCTTGTCGTCCTACAAGGTTCCCAGTGTCTTCGTGTTTCTGGGTTCTACCGAGGTCCCTCTGACCGCCACAGGCAAGGTGAACAAACGCCTCATCGGCGAGCAGTTCCTTGCAAAGCAATCGGTGTCCACCCATCAAGAGCGCAGTCGCAGTAAACAATAGTGAGGAGAAGCTCGTGGTCGCTGGTCAGCAGAGCGAGCGTGAGTTGGTGCTACCCAAGGATGCTCATGTCGTTGCGTCGAAACTGGGCTTCGTCGAAGGGCCGGTGTTGTTGCCGTCGGGCGACGTAGCGCTCGTCAGTGTGAACCGAGGCGAGGTCTACCAGGTGGCGCTCGACGGCTCCGATCCCACCAGGGTTGTCGAAACCGGTGGAGGCCCGAACTGCGTTGCCCTCGATCGAGACGGCTCTCTGTGGATCACCCAGAACGGCGGCACCGCGATGCCGTCTCGGTCCGCATTGCCGGTGGTCCCGTCAATTCAACGGTTCGACGCCACCGGTAAGCTCGACGTCATCGTGCATTCAGGTCTCAACGCACCGAGCGACTGCGTTGTGGCTCAAGACGGCAAACTTTGGTTCACCGATCCCGCAGGACACGCGATTTCCGGCGACGCAGAGCCTGGCAGCGTTCGTGTTTTCGACCCCCACGACGGTTCCGTCGAGACGGCACTGGACGGTCTTCTCTTTCCCAACGGCCTTGCCTTCGGCAGTGCCGCAGACGTCCTCTACGTGGCCGAGACTGCGCGTGGAGTCGTTCGCCGCTACCGCGTGCACGGTCCCGCGCTGTCCTGGGACGGTTGGGAAGTCGCAGTCCCTGGGGCGGCTCCCGACGGAATCGCGTTGGACAGCGAAGGGTGGCTCTGGGTCGCCGGGAGCCACGGCGACAACATCGTCGCGTTCGACGAAGCAGGCACGATCAGGGCCGAGTATGGCTTCGGTCAGGGCGTACTCGTGACCAGCCTGTGTTTCGCCGGCGACGAGTTGCGCACACTCGTCGTCACGATCGCCAAGGGCGGAACAGTGGTCGCGGTAGACGCACCTAACCCGGGTCTCCCGCTTCCGGTGTGGCGGTAGCTCAGTTGCTCGCTGGCCCCGACCACGCCACGGGAGAAAAGTCGAACCGACCCGATGCAGGAGCATTTCATGTCATCGCAACCGCTTCGCGGTACACGAGTACTCGAGTTCGCAGGTCTAGGCGCCGCACCATTTGCTTGCAGTCTGCTGGCCGACGCCGGCGCCGATGTGATCCGCGTCGAACGTCCTGGAGCGAACACATCATCCGGCTATTCGCTTCGAGGTCGAACAATCGTCTCACTCGACCTCAAGGACGAACGTGACGCCGGCACCGCTGCCGACCTCGCCCGTGCCGCGGACGTCCTCGTCGAAGGCTTCCGCCCTGGTGTGATGGAGCGCCTGGGATTTGGCCCGGAACTGCTTCTCGCCGAGAACCCGCGTTTGGTCTACGGGCGCATGACCGGCTGGGGCCAGGACGGGCCCCGAGCCAACCAGCCCGGACACGACCTCAACTATCTGGCGATCACCGGCGTTGCCCGTTCGATCGCCCGCGAGGGCGAGGACCCAGTCCCGCCGCTCAACGTCATCGGCGACTACGGCGGTGGGCTCCTGCTCGCCTACGGCCTCATGACCGCGCTGCTGGAACGCTCGTCGTCCGGCCGTGGCCAGGTAGTGGATACGGCAATGGTCGACGCGGGCTTGCTGCTCATGTCCGGGCTCTGGCAGCGGGTGGCGGACGGCAAGTGGACCGACATCCCCGGCACAAACGACATGGACTCTGGTGCCCCGTTCTACAACTCCTACCGGACGAGCGACGACCAGTTCATGGCTGTGGCCTGCGTCGAGCCGCAATTCTATCGAAACTTCGTCAACACACTGGGCGAGCCGGATCTGCTTGACGCCCAATGGGATCGATCCACCTGGCGGGAGCGGAAGCGGGTGATCGCCAAGACGTTCCGCCAGCACACACGACAGGAATGGGCTGAGATCTTCGCCGACGCCGAAGCGTGCGTCACCCCGCTGAACGCCGTCAATGAGGTCCGGCACGACCCCCATATCGTCGCGCGGCAATCCCTGATCGACCTGAACGGGGACACCTTCCCCGCTGCAGCACCACGGCTCTCTCGTAGCTCACTGTCGATCGCGGCCAGCCCTAGATACGAGGCGGACATCCGGCAGGCACTTGAACGCTGGCAGTCATATACCCAACCTAAGGAGGCGCTATGACAAGCGTGCTTGAGCATGAGCTCCTGCGTGACGACATCCTCGCCATCGAACCCTTCAGGCTCATCGGCACGAGATGCGAGCCCGCCGGACACGTAACATTCCCACGGCGCGACTTCTGCCCCACCTGTCACTCGGCCGACGTGGAGAACTGCGACCTTCCCCTCGACGGCACGCTCGAGACCTTCACCACCGTCCGCCAGGCACCACCCGGGCTCGCAGTTCCATACATGCTGGGCTTCGTCAAACTGGACGGCCCCGTTGTCCTACTCTCGCGAATCGTCGGAGGCGACCGAGTGGCTCCGCAGATCGGCGCCAGGGTGCACGCCATCCCTTATCTCCTGAATTCCTCGGGCAAGGAACTCCTGGCTTTCGCGTTCGAACTGGTCGAGGAGGACCGCAATGCCTGAGCCCGTGTACGTGGCCGGGGCCGGAATGACGCGCTTCGGAAAGTTTCCGGACACGCCCTTCGAGGATTTCGGTGTACGCGCCATCCGTGCCGCTCTCAAGGACGCCAGTGCCGCCATCACCCAAGTCGAAGCACTTTTTCTCGGGACGGTTTATGGCGGCATGGTCGCCGGCCAGAGGGTCCTGGCGCAGGTAGGCGCAACGGGCATCCCGGTCGTCAATATCGAGAACGCCTGCTCGAGCGGAGCGGCCGCGATCCGGGACGCCTGGATCGCCGTACGCGCTGGACTCTACGACGTCGTCGTCGCCGCCGGCGTCGAGAAAATGACCGATCGGGTGTCCGGTGGCATCCTCGTCGACAAGAGTGACCTGGACACGGCACTGGGCATGGTCATGGCTGCCAACCACGGCATGAGTGCGCGACGATATATGTCCGATTACGGAGCGACCCGCGAACAGATCGCCGCCGTCGCGGTGAAAAACCACACCCACTCGATGCACAACCCATATGCGCAGTATCAGCGACCGATCTCCCTCAATGAGGTGCTCTCGGCTCGCCTCATCGCGGATCCCCTCGGCCTGTATGACTGCAGCCCGATCTCCGACGGCGGTGCCGCCGTGGTCATCTGCAGCGCCGCTGGTCTGGCTCGGTTGGGCCTCTCCGAGTCGGCACCCCGCATCCTCGGTGTCGGCCTTGTCAGTGGCACCCATAATGACGGCGTCCGCTCGATCAACGATGAGGGCATCTCGCGGCGAGGAGGCGTCGCCGCATGGGAATTGTCGGGGATCGACCCCACGGACATCGACTTCGTCGAGATGCACGACTGCTTCTCCATAGCCGAGATCGTCCGGATGGAAGGCCTCGGGCTTATCCCTCGCGGCGAAGGTGCAAAGTGGACGCAAGACGGCCTCACCTCGCTTGGTGGGAGGCTTCCGGTGAATCCGAGCGGCGGGCTTCTCTCGTGTGGACATCCCATCGGCGCAACCGGAGCCAGGCAAGCCTGCGAGCTGACCTGGCAACTGCGTGGCCAGGCACACGGCCGACAGGTTGATGGAGCACGCACCGCTCTTGCCTACTGCAAGGGAGGCACGGTCTCTGGTACCGATGGTGCGTCCGTTTCGACCCTGGTGATGCAAGCATGAGCGGCATCGCAACGGGATCTGCCCGCAATCGTATGGTGGTGACCCTCGGGGGCACCGCGGATTCCCTCGCCTCACAGCGGTCCGCCGCGGCCGACGCACCCGCGCAGAATGCCTCCCAGGTCTGTATTCGTGTCGTGCCCCCACCCGCTTGCACCTTCACCGATACTGATGACGGCTCTCTCCGCGAGCTCGAAGAGCGTTTGGTCGACCTCGTGCACGCGGTTCAGCAAGCGCGCGAGACTTTAGTGGTCTCGGGTCAAGGGTCCGGAATCGTCGTGCTTTTGCCTGCCGACGTCACGCTTGGGACTCCCGAAAACGCTTTGGCCGGCTCGTTGTGCGGTGCGGCACTGTCATTCGCCCGCACCGCGGCCATCGAGCTACGCAAAGACGGAATCTCCATGAACGTCGTTCTGCACGGAGAACTCCCGGACGAGGATCTCGGCGCGATGACGAAGCTGCTGGACTCGCTACTGGACAGTGGCACCCTCATCACTGGTCAAGAGATCTACGTCGATCGGGGCCCCAACTTGGGAAGGGTCAAGCCATGACATCGTCCGAACGAGTCTGCGTCGTGACCGGTGCGGGAAGCGGCATCGGTGCGGCAATCGTCGACCGGTTGGCCGAGGACGGGGGAACGGTCGTCCTGACAGATCTGCCTCCGGTGATCGACGCTCTTTCCCCGGAGGGTTTCCCGCCGAATGTGCACGTGTGGCCGCTCGACGTCGCGGACGGCCGCGGTCGTACACAGGTGGTGGAAAGGCTCATATCCGAGTTCGGGCGACTCGACGTGCTGGTGAACTGTGCCGGGGTCAACCGCGACGCTCGCATCCCGAAGATCGAAGACGAGCCCTTGCGCTTCACCCTGAACGTCAACCTGATCGGCCCGATTTCGCTGGCCCGGCAGGCCGTTCCGGCGATGGTTGCGGCGGGGCGGGGAACCATCATCAACATCGCGTCACGCGCTTTCCTCGGAATCTTCGGCTCCGGGGCGTACTCGATGTCCAAGGGCGGGCTGGTCGGCATCACGCGTGCGCTCGCCCTGGAACTGGGCCCACTCGGGATCACCGTCAATGCCATCGCCCCGGGATTCATCGAAACCCCCATGGCTCGCGAGCTACCACAACACGTGCTGGACGCGACGATGGCAGCGATCCCGGTACGGCACGGCGGACGGCCCGACGACATCGCCGGAGCGGTGAGCTTCATGGTGAACGACGGATCGTATGTCAGCGGCCAGGTTCTCACCGTCTGCGGGGGCAGGTCGATCGGGAACAAATAGTGCGGGCTTGGCTCCGGAGAACACCTCCGGAGCCAAGCCCCTGCCGCTCCGGCCTTCACGCGGGTTCCTTGGCCACCTCCGAGCTTTCCGGGGCACCGATCTCGTCCAGGTTGCGGTTGTGGGTGTTCTCCCCGAAGAATCCGAGCACCAGTCCGGTCAGGGCCGTGAACAGCGCCGTCGCGGTGAAAGCGCCGCCGAATCCGAACGAGCCCGCGATCGCCGCGATGACGAATCCGCTGGCGATGCCCGCTACCCGCCCGGCACCGTTGGCGAGGCCTGAGCCAGCACCGCGCAGCGGGGTCGGGAAGATCTCCGGCAGGTAGGCGTAGAGCACCACGGTGTTGGTCAGGAGGACGAACGCCGCGACGAAGCCTGAGATCACGAGCGCGGCATAGTTGTGGGTGAACGCGAACACGATCATCGCTGCGGCGGCCAGCAGGCACAACACCATGCAGATCCACCGCCGTTCCCACCGGTCGGTGATCGGTACGGCCGCGAGGGCACCGGCCACGGGAGCGAGCGAGAGTATCGTGCCCACGGTCAGTGCGTCAGCCATGGTGAACCCACGGTCGACCAGTAGCGTGGGCACCCAGTTGTTGAAGCCGTAGAAGCCGAGGATGAGCAGTGCCATTGCCGCGCAGGACACCAACGTCCGACGACGGTATCGCGCGGTGAATAGTTGCGTCGCCGCCTGTTTCGCCGCGACTGCGGCGGGCCCGGGATCTGGGAGCGGCGCACCGGTGCGGGCGATGATCTGTTGCTCGAGCCTCGTGACGAACCGGCCGGCGCGAGCGGCGTTGCCGTTGGACTCATCCCAGCGCACGGATTCTGGCAGCAGGAACAGACCGAGCAGCGCCGGGATGAGCCCGATGCCGCCAAGAACGAATATCCAGCGCCAGGTTTCGGGGCCGGCGGGGACGATGGCGCGCGACGCTACCGCGATCAACGGGATGCCCAGCGAGCCCATACCGACCACAACCGACAGGAACCGGCCGCGGGATGCTTTGGGGAACATTTCCGCTACGTAGACGAGAACGACGCCGAGTGCGGCCTGCAGACCGGCGCCAGTCAGGAAACGCAGGACCGCGAACACCCAGAAGCCGGGTGCCAGTCCGGAAAGGATGGAGCTGAGCGAGAAGATCAGTGCCGCGATGATCATCGTGCGGCGGCGCCCGAAGCGGTCGGACAGCCGTCCACCGACGACGGCGCCGATCGCCATGCCGAGAAAGGTGCAGGAGGTGAGGGCTCCAACCTGCGTGGTCGACAGCTCCCACGTCTTGCGCATCGCGGGAGCCGCGTAGGACAGGCCATAGATGTCGGCGAGGTCGCACATGTACATGACGCTGAGGATGACGAGCCAGACGCGGTGCGGCCCAGTGATCCGGGGCAGGCGTTCGAGTCTGGCTGACGGGGAAGCGGCGAGGCGGCCGGTGCTCGTGCCTCCGGGGTTGATGGTCATGGGCTCTCCTTTGAGCGGACGGCGGTGCAAACTCATCGCGCCGCGACGGTCTTTCCCTTGACGGGCAGGGCCTCGTTCTTTCCCACCAGGGTGAACAGGAAGACGATGCCGAGAATCGTGAATCCGCCGGCGAGCAATAGGGGGATCACATAGGACCCTGTTGCGCCGAGGATGAACCCGACCAGTACGGGGCCGACAGCGACCCCGACGGCGCTGGCGGAGACCAGCAGGCTCGTCGTCGAGGCGACGTTGCCGGCGCCCGGCGTGACCTCGATCATCATCGCGTATAGCGGGCCTGCCGCGAGTGACACCCCCGCTGACGACACTCCGAGCAGAAGCACTGCGACGACGGCGTTGTCGCTGAAGCCGACCGGAACGATCGCGGCGCCCAGCAAGAGGCCGATCGCCATCGGGAGCTTTCGCGCCCAGGACGGGTCAGTGCCGCGGCGGATCATCCAGTCGGACAGGGCCCCTCCGGCCATACTGGCCCCCGCGGCCATCAATCCGGGGATGACTCCGTAGATCCCCACCTCGAGCAGGCTGAAACCGAGCTCGTCAACAAGGTAACTTGGAAACCAGGTGATGAAGAAGTAGATCACCGAGGCCCGGCAGTACATGACGCCGATGAGTCCCCAGATGGTGCGATACCGGAACAGGTCGATCCACCGGATCCTCCCACCATGCACCTCGTGTTCGTTCTCGCTGCTCCTCGAGCCGCCCGACTCGATGTACGCGAGTTCCTGCTCGCTGAGCTTCGGGTGGTTCCTCGGTGATCGGTAGAATCGCAGCCAGACGAACGCCCACACGAGACCGATCAGTCCGGTCACGACGAACGAGATTCGCCAACCCATGAATGCGATAAGGCCACTCACGATCGGCATGGTGATGACGACGCCGAAATCCGACCCGACCTGGTAGCTGCCTATCGCGAACGCGCGTTCTCGCTTCGGGAACCATTCGGCGACGGCCTTGTTGGCGCACGGCGCCATCGGAGCTTCGCCGGCACCGAGGATGAACCGCAGTGTCACCAGTGAGACGAAGCCGCGTACGAGTGCCGTGGCCACCGTTATCGCGGCCCAGGACACTGCGGCGAAGAAAAAGGTGAGGCGTACCCCGAACCGGTCGACGATCCAGCCCGCTGCCGGCAGGGTGATGATCTGCACGAAGGAGAAGATTCCGAAGGCCAACCCCATGAGCTAGGGGCCAAGTTCGAGATCGTCACTCATGAACGGTGCCGCGACGCTGAGGTTCGTGCGGTCCATCCAGGCGACCGTGAATCCCAGGAACAGGATGGGTAACAGCGTCCAGCGGATGTTGTTGCGGCGGCCACGCGGCCGTACGGATTGAGTCGACGTTGACATGAATCTGTACCCGTTTCGCGGAGTTGTTTCGAGGTGATGACGCGAGGTCGCAGTGCGCTATGGGACCGCGGGCGGCGGTGGAAAGCCGTAGAGGCGTTGCGGGTTCCCAGCGAGAACGGCGTCCCGCTGTGCTGAATCAGGAGCCCAGTCCGCCAGCAGGTCGAGGAGGTCACCGACGTTCGGCATGGTTCCCCAGAACGCCACGTGGGGCCAGTCGGAACCCCATACGCACCGCTCTGGGGCGACGTCGAGCAGCTCGCGGACGAACGGCCGCAGCTCGGCGAAGGGGTACGTCGTCGCGAGCCTGAACGCCCCCGACAACTTGGTCCAGGCTCCGCTGCGCATGAGGTCCAGCATGGCCGCCCAGCGGGGAGACGCCGTCCCATCGGTGACGTCGACGTCTCCCAGGTGGTCCAGCACGTAGGGAACGGTCAGCTCGCGCAACCGTGGTGCCGTTGCGAGCAGCTGGGCAGGTGTCACGAGAAACTGGATGTGCCAATCCAGTTCCCGGCAAATCGCCTCGTATCGGTCGAGTTGGGCGAGTCCGTCACCGATCCCGCCACCGCCGATGATGTTCAGCCGTATCCCGACGCAGCCCGAAGCCTTGAGTGTCGCCAGCGTTCGATCGGTCACGTTCGCCGGGACGACCGCGATACCTCGCAGCATGTCGGGGTGTTCTGTCAGCACGTCGAGCATGACGCTGTTGTCGGTGCCGTGGACGCTCGTCTGGATCAGTACGCCATGCGTCATACCGGTTGCGCGGAGCATGGCGAGGTATTCATCGGCGCTGGCCGGTGTTGGCGTGTACCGCCGGTCGTCAACGTAGTTTTCGGTGCCGATGACGTGAGCATGTGTGTCCACCCCACCGGCCGGAACGGTGAACCTCCGGGGCCGGCGCGGTCGTGGATCGGGTGGGGGACACGGCGTGTGAAACCGATCCTCGCTAAGCTCCATCGAGATCCTCCTGCGACTGCTCGTGTTGCGCGCGGTAGTCGCGGACCGAGAAATATGCGGGGTCGGAGGGGTCCCGGGCGTACTTGGGCCAGCCGTTGATCGCGTCGGGGAACTCCCCTGGCCGGTTTTCGAGGTAGGTGTAGTTGCGCATGAGCGTGCGTTCGGCGATGCGCCATTCGCCGTTCCGCCGCTCGAGGTAGTCGATGTAGCGGTTGGAGTTCTGCATGTTCACGCGCGGATCGGTGGGATCCTTACCCCAGGTCGTGGACAGCTGGTAGGTCTCTGCGACTGCGCGGTCCCCGTCGACCTCGCAGAGGAAGTTCATGATGTAGTGCATCATGCCGGCGGTGGTTTCGCGGAACTTGGGGAATTCCGCGTCCAGGTACTCCTCGATCGTTCCGGTGTACAACGTCCCGCCGAGTCCGAGGTGGGTGTCGGGGGTGTCCGGGTGAAAGCAGGAGAGGACGAGCTCTTTGTCTAACCGGTCCACGCCGCGGCAGTAGCGGCACAGGACCTCGTAGATGGCTTGTTTGTCGAGCAGTTCCTGCAGTTGTGCCTCGGTGGGCATCAAATCCTCCTCAACGTGGTCAGAGTGCGAGCGCGGCGAGTTCGCCTTCCCAAATAGCGTTGAAAATGCGCCGAGGCGACTGGCAGTCCCCCACCGACCGCCAAGCGACGCCGAGGGCTTCTAGCTCCCGCGAGAGCCGGTCGTTCGCGACGTTGCCGAGGGAAAGAACCACGGCATCGACGGAGTCGAGGCGAGTTTGTTCCTGGGTGTGGACGTCAGTGAGGACGACCTCGTCTCCGTTGATTTCGGTGAGCATCGTGTTAGTGGTGAAGATGACACCTTGTTTCCGCAGCGCGCCGTAGACGAATCCGTGGTCCATGCCGCCGACGGTCTGGTGCGCGATCTGCTGGAAGCCGGTGACGACGTGGACCGGGTGCCGCCGCTGCACGAGGTATTCGGCCACGACGAAAGCCTGCCGGTCGCCCGTGTCGTCGAGAACCAAGACCCGGTTCGGAATGTCGGCCTTGCCGCTCAGAATGTCCTCGGGGGCGAACACGTTCCATTGATCGGATCCGGGCAGGATGTCCGCGCTGGGTGCCCAGCGGGCGGGTTGCGCCGCGGTCCAGCCGTGCCGGAGCGGTGTCGACCCGGTCGCCACGATGATCTCGTCGAAGGCGTCGACGAGTTCCGATGCCTGCACTTCGTGTTCGAGCACGATCTTGGCGTCGGTCTTGGCAAGCTGGCTTTCGAGCCAGCTGATCACACCGGACCATTCGCGATAGGTCGGGGCCTGGGTGATCAGGTTGACCTGGCCGCCGAGCACATGGGACTTTTCGAACAGCGTGACCTGGTGGCCGCGCTCGGCCGCGGTGAGCGCGGAGCGCAAGCCGGCCGGTCCACCGCCCACAACGGCGACCCGTTTGCTGCCCGCGGAGGCAGGCATTTCCCTGAGCTGCTTCTCGCGGCCGACCCCGGGATTGTGGATGCACATCAGCGGAGTGCTGCGCATTGCCGCCGTCAGGCACCAGTTCGCGCCGACGCAAGGACGAATGTCGTCGGCACGGTTTTCTTCCGCCTTGCGCACCCACATGGGGTCCGCGATCAGCTGGCGGGCCATGCCGACCATGTCGGCTTTGCCTGAGGCGACGATCTCTTCTGCCAGTTCGGGCGTGGTGATGCGGCCGACCGCGATCACCGGCAACGAACCGGTGACCTGCTTGAGCCGGGCCGTGTCCTCGACCTCGTAGGCCAGTGGTTTCGCGGCCGGCGTACCGAAGATCGACATAGGGTCCTGATACGTGCCCTGCGTCGTCGACAGGTAGTCGAAGACTCCCCAGGACGCGAGTTCGCGGGCGATCTCGACCCATTCGGCGTTGCCGAGCCCGCTTTCCATGGCTCCGTCGTTGCTGTTGATGCGGATGCCCATGACCCGGTCGGCCGGCACCACCGCGCGCACGCCGTCGGCGATCCGCCGAAGCAGCCGCAGCCGGTTTTCCAGCGACCCGCCGTAGTCGTCCGTGCGATGGTTCGTCGCGGGAGAAAGGAACTGATTGATCAGGTAGCCGTGCGAGACACCATGCACCTCGACCCCGTCGACCCCGCCTTCCATGGCATAGCGGGCGGCGAGCACGTAATGCTCCACCAGTTCGTCGATCTCGGCGAGCGTGACCGCGTGCGGGATCTCGCGATAGGTCACATCCGGCACCGCGCTCGGCGCCCAGGTCGGCAGACGGCTGACCATGCCGTCGGTCTGCCTGCCCCGGTGCCACAGCTGCGCAATCAGCAGTGTCCCGTGCGGTTGCACCGCGGCCGCGACCTTGCGGTAGGTGTCGACGACGCGCTCGTCGTAAGCGAGGATGACGCCCCGCCGCGGCCGCGAGGTGGGGTGGACCGCCATCGCCTCCATGGTGATCGCGGCGACCCCGCCACGGGCGCGTTCGGCGTAGTACTCGACGCTCTCGTCCGCGAATGTCCCGTCGGTGGAGAATTCCGTTGCATGCGCCGTCTGCCACACGCGGTTACGCGCGGTGCGCGGGCCGATCCGGATCGGCGACAGCAGATTCTCGTAAGGATTGTCTGGCATGTTTCTGCCCGTTCGCTCGTGGTGGTAGGTCAGTGTTCGGAGAGCAGAGCGCCAAATCCGTCGATTTTGTCGTCGATTCCGGAGGTGCGCAGTGCATGCCAGTAGCTTGCGGTGTTGACCGGGATGACCGGGATACCGAACTCAGCTTCGAGGCGCACTGCCGTGGGAGCGAACGGGAGGTTGGCGCCGAACTGGACGATCGCGCGCGGCTTCGTCGCCGCGAGCTTTTCGGCCTTGGCACGCATCGCCTCGGGGGTGTTGTGTGCGATCTTCACCAGGCTGGGTGCGCGCAGATGCTCGATCTCCTGGATCTCGTAGCCGCAGCTCTTCATGAACGAAGTGAGCTGTGGTTCCGCGGTGTCGCCATAGGGGGTGAGCAAGGCGATCGACCCGCTGGTCACGCCGTGGGCCGCCAGCGCGGCGGGGATCGATTCTCCGGCGTGCACGAGCCGAAGGTCCGGTTGGCCGAACTTGGCGCGCAGCCGTCCCTCGATCGCTTGCCCCGCTTCGGGATCGGCGTAGATGGCCTCCAGCGATACGCCGAGCACGATCAGGTCCGGTTCGCAGGTCAGCACTCGCTCGACGGCTCCGTCGACGCCGGCGTCGATGTCCGCGATCGACTGGTGGATTCCCGCGTCGGCGACGGTGTCGATGTTCGTGACGTGAATTCGTGCGATGTGGTTGGTCACGCCCTGGGGCCGTATGGCGTCGTACTCGGGCTGAACGACGGTGTTCACCGACGGCGTCACCACTCCGATCTTCAGCCGGTACCCGTAGATGTCGGTCATGTGCACCCTTCTTCCTTGGAGGGAGTCAAAATTGTCAAGATGTGGCAGCCGAGATCATCACCGCAAGCAGGACCGCGACCTGGCTGGAGCGGTTCCGCCACGTGTGCGGAACGCCTCTGGTGACGATGCTGTCGCCCGCCCGCAGCACGACTTCGCGTTCCTCCAGCACGGCATGAACCTCGCCGGACAGTACGGTCTGAATGTCCACAGTGGCCGTCTGGTGGAAGTCCGCTCCGGTGTTCAGCGCTTCCGCCCGGGTGTCCGGGTCCGCGTTCCAGCTCTCGTCAGGAGCGATGAGAGTGCGGTAGACCCGCATGCCCGAGTCCGGTTCGAACCCGTCGTGGAGCTGCGGTCCGAACTCGTCCGTGATCGCGATCGGAAAGTCGTTGGTCTCCCACAGGTTGAACACCTTGACGAACGGTCCGTCCAGCAGTAGGACACCGGGCTCGTCGGAAATGACTGTCGAGCGGCCGTCCTCGTTCAGCCCCGTGGTCACGACCCGGGAGCGGTCAGGTTTCATTCGTATGCTCCAGACGGCAGATACCCGTCGCGGCTCAAGCGCGGAATCAGGCCCCCGGCGTCGAGAATGCCGGTGAGCATCGCAGGGAGTCCGGGAACCGAGAAATGGGCACCGGTGTCGAGGTTTTCGACCTGCCCGGTCCCAATGTCGAGCCGCGCTCGTTCGCCGTCGTTGAACGCCGCTCGCACCCCGGGAACGGTGAGCGCTGGCAGGCCGTAGTTGATGCAGTTGCGGTAGAACAGCGAGTTGAACTCGTTCGCGAGCAACGCGCGGACGCCGAGAATGCGCAGCAACCGGGCGACCGGCCGGGAAGACCCCACGCCGAAGTTGTTCCCGGCGACCACGATGTCGCCTTCGCGCACCTGCTCGGTCCACCCGGGACGCAGCTCGTAGAAGACGTGTCTCGCGGCTTCCTCGTGGCTCAGCTTCATCGCGAACCCGGGGTACATGGCGTCGGTGTTGACCGAGTCGTCAACCACCCAGACGCGGCCCTCGATTTCCGTGGTCACGCGGCCACCGCCCTCGGGTCGGTGATGACTCCGGCGACCGCGGAGGCGGCCACTGTTGCCGGGGAGGCCATGTAGATCTCCGCCTGCGGGCTGCCCATGCGTCCGGTGAAGTTCCGGGTGGAGGACGTGAGGCACACCTCGCCTGGGCCGACGACTCCCATGTGGTAGCCGAAGCAGGCGCCGCACGTCGAGTTGGTGACCACGCCGCCCGCGTCGACGATGTCGCCCAGATATCCCAGGCGCATCGCGTCGCGGTAGACGCCCTGGGAAGCGGGCGTGACGATCAGGCGCACCCCGTCCGCGACCTGTTTGCCACGCAGGACCTCGGCCGCGATCCGGAGGTCGTCGAGCTGTCCGTTCGCGCACGAACCGATGAAGCACTGATCAACCGTGCGGCGCTCGACCTCGGTGATCGGGAAGGCGTTGCTGCTGACCGTTCCGGGGCGGGCCACGTACGGCACCAGCGAGCCGAGGTCGATCTCGCGGACCGCCGCGTACTCGGCGCCGGGGTCGGGCTCGACGGGGTCGAACGGCTCGCTGGTCACCGTGGCCAGGAATTCCCGGCAGGTCTCGTCGGCGCCGAAGATGCTGAAATCCGCGGAGATTTCCGCGCCCTGGGTCGCGATCGTGCGGCGGTCGTTCATCGGCACCGAGGCCAGGCCGGGGCCGCCGTACTCCAGATTGTGGTTGGTGGCATCCCCGTAGGTCCCGGCAATATGCAGGAAGATGTCCTTCCCGCTGACGTGCCTGGGCTTCTCGCCGGAGAACTCGTACCGGATGGTCGGCGCGATCGTGAACCAGGTCTTGCCGGTGCACATCACCGACAGGACCTCGGCGATACCGAGTCCGCGTGCAGCCGTGTTGTACGCCCCGGCGGCGCAGGTGTGGGAGTCGGTGCAGGCCAGCACCTGACCGGGCAGTGCCAGCCCGTTCTCCGCGATGACCTGGTGACAGATCCCGTGGCGGCCGATGTCGTAGAACCGCGTGACCCCGAACCGGTCGGCGAATCGCCGCGCGGCGGTACCACCTGCCGCGTCCTGGAGCGTCGGTGCCGGCACCGCATGGTCCATCACGATCGCCAGCTTGTCCGGATCGGCGATCTTGACCGGCTCGATCCAGCCGGTCGCGAACTGCAGATCGATCAGCACCGTCAGGTCGACGTCGACGACCACCGTCTCTCCGACGGCGACCCGCTCGATGCCTCCGGCGCGGGCCAGGATTTTGTCGATCATCGTCATGCCCATGTCACGACCTCCCCCACTTCTCGCCAAGCGCGGACCATTCGCGCAGCCCGACCAGATCGAAGAACGAGGCGACCCCGGACGACTCGCGGTCCGGCAGCACGCCGCCGAGCGACACGAGCGAGTCGATCACCGTGCTGGCCACGGCGAACAGCGGTTCGCTCGGGTGAATCGCGATGGCGAAACCCAACTCCTGGAGTCGCTGCGGACCCTCGTCGGGGGTCAGCCCCGTCTGGACGAGGTTGATCAGCTTGGGCGCCTTGATCTCCTTGGCGATCCGCTCGATCTCCTCGGTGGTTCTCGGCGCCTCGACGAAGACGATGTCGGCGCCGGCGTCCGCGTAGGAGTTAGCCCGGTCGATCGCCGCGTCGAGGCCGAGCACGGCACGCGCGTCGGTCCGGGCGACGACGAGGGCATCGTCGCGAGCGTCGAGTGCCGCACCCAGCTTGTCCAGAAACTCCTTCTCCCCCACCAGTTCCTTGTCCGGGAGATGGCCACAGCGCTTGGGAAATGCTTGGTCTTCCAGCTGGATCGCGGCCACCCCGGCCCGCTCGTATGCCCGCACCGTCCGGGTGACGTTCAACGGCGCGCCGTAGCCGGTGTCCGCGTCGGCGATCAGGGGCACGTCCTCGAGCACGCCGGCCGCCATGGCCGCCCGCTCCGCCATCTCCGAGGCGGTGGCCAGACCGATATCCGGCAGGCCGAACCCCGACGCCGCCACCCCCGCCCCGGTCAGGTATGCGCCGGTGAACCCCATGCGGCGCACGAGATTCGCCGAGATGCCGTCGTAGACGCCGGGGGCAACCAGCACCTCGCCGGAAGCAAGCAGCGCCCTGAGCCGAGCGCCTGGTCCTTCATGCATTAGTGTCACAATCTAGAACTATCGGATTCACTATGAGAAACTGAGCGTACGTAGCGTGGGGCACCGTGTCAACAGCGACGTCTCCACGGGCTGACGAAAGGGAATGACATGCCGGAAACGCCTCGCGCCGAAGGAGCCGACACCGCTCGCCGCGCCCTGCGGGTACTGGAAATCGTCGGCGCTTCAAGCGATCCGGTCATGCTCGACGAGCTGATCCGCCGGACCGGGTACAGCAAGAGCATGGTCTACCGGCTGCTGCGAGTCCTGCAGGACGAGTCCTATATCGACCATGCCAAAGGCGGCGGCTACCTCGGCGGCAGCAAACTGTTCGCCCTTGCCGCGTCGGCACTGCCCAACTTCGACACACACACCGCCTACCTGCCGATGCTGCAGCAAATCGCGTCAGAAGCTGGAGAAACGTGCACCCTGCACCGCCGCATCGGCGACCAGGCCATGTTGATTCTCGGGGCGGAAAGCACCCTGCATCCCCTGCGACGGGTGCTGACCATCGGAGAACTGACACCGGTCACGCGCGGCAGCTCCGGCCTCGCAATCCTGGTGAGCCTCGCCGATGACCTGGTCGACCAGTTGCTCGCGAACAAACCCGTCGACGACGTGGAACGCGTACGCCAGGAGATCAGGCAGATACGCCAGGACGGCTTCGTCCTGTCGTTCGAGGCGAACCATCCCGGCCTGCACGGCCTCGCCGCACCCCTACCCGGCACCGAGATGTCCGTTTCGGTGTCCGGTCCCGGGAGCCGGTGGACCAAGCAGAAGATGCTCGACTTCGCCCCCCGGTTCCTCGCCACGCTGGCCGAGCGCACCGCGGCGATCAAGTAGTAGACGAAACCTCGGCTTCACTTTACTCTGATTCAGAAATTGAAACTACTAGTTTCCCATTCTGGAACTATTCGAAGCTGAGGAACTTGTATGCGCGAAGTGCCCTCCGTCTCGCAGTCTCCGCTGGCTGCTTGGCTCACCTTGCGGGGACAGCCCTCGGCCGCGTGCCGCGCCATCGCTCGACAGGTCGAGGCGATGGGATACGGGACTTTGTGGATCCCCGAAACACCTACGAGCAATGAAGTGTTCACCCAGGCGGGAGTTCTACTCGCCGCGACCGAGAAGCTCGCCGTAGCCAGCGGCATCGCGAACATCTGGGCTCGAGACGCAACCGCCACCGCCGCCGCCGCGCACACCTTGAACGACGCCTACCCGGGGCGGTTCGTACTCGGGCTCGGCACCAGCCACGCGACCCGGGTAGCCGACCGCGGGCAGGCGTACTCAAGGCCATTGACCTTCATGCGGGACTACCTGGATTCGCTCGACTCGGCCGGACCGTTCCAGCCGCAGCACGAGCGGCGTGTCCCGGTCGTCCTGGCCGCGCTGCGCCCCAAAATGCAGGAGCTGGCCCGCGAACGCGCCGATGGCATTCACAGCTTCTGCGCCCCTCCTGAACACACCGCCGACGCACGAAAACGCCTCGGCGGAGGGCCGCTACTGGTACCCCACCAGGCTTTCATCATCGGTACACCGGACGCACGGACGTACCAGAAGGCGCACGCGTTCGTGGCCTCACGGCTCACGCTGCCCAACTACGTCAACCACTTCCGCGCACTGGGCTTCACCGACAACGACTTTGAAGGCGGCGGCAGCCAGAAACTGATCGATTCCCTGGTCGTAATCGCCGACGAGGACACCGTTATGCGCCGGATGCGCGCCCACCTCGACGCCGGAGCCACCCAAGTCGCGGCGCACCCGCTCATCGACGAACCCGACGGCGGCGTCGCACAACTCAAGCTGCTGGCACAGTCCCTTCGCACGTCCGCCTGACCAACCCGACCACCCGCACAGATTGGTGATCTCCTGTGGCCAACCTCGCTGACCTTCTCGAAAACACGAGTACGAAATACCCCGCTCGCACCGCCATCGTCTCCGCAGATCTCCGACTCACCTACACCGAGCTGGACGAATCGGCGAACCAGGTGGCCAATCTGCTGGCCGCGCGCGGCATTCGCCCCGGCGACAAGGTTGCGCTGTCCTGCCCGAACCTGCCATGTTTCTCGATCGTCTACTATGGAATCCTCAAGGTCGGCGCCACCGTGGTACCGCTGAACATCCTGCTCAAGGCCCGCGAAATCGCCTACCATCTCGCTGACTCCGACGCCAAGGCCTACGTCGCCTTCGACGGCAGCCCCGACCTTCCGCTCGGCACGGCCGCGCGCACCGCGTTCGAGGAAACCCCGGGCTGTGAGCTATTCCTTTCCCTCGGAGCCTCACCCGGCACCGCGCTGCCCTGGGCCGCTGACCAGCCGCACTCCTTCGACACAGTCGACACCGATGACGACGACACGGCCGTCATCCTCTACACCTCAGGCACCACCGGCCATCCCAAAGGCGCCGAGCTGCGCCACCGCAACCTCCGTGACAACGCGCTCGCCACCAAGCACATCTTCGGTGTCAGCACCGAGGACCCAGACACGTTTCTGTGTGTGCTCCCGTTGTTCCACTCCTTCGGGCAAACCGCCATCCAGAACACCGCAATCGCGTTCGGCGGTACGATTGTCATGCAGCCGCGCTTCGACGCCACGACCGCACTCGACCTGATGCTCGAGCACAAGGTGACGTTTTTCGCCGGTGTGCCCACCATGTACTGGGGACTGCTCCGCGCCCTCGACGACACCCCGAACATCGACACCGTCGCGGACACTCTGCGCGTGGCCGCATCGGGCGGCGCGGCGTTGCCCGGCGAAATCCACAAGGAATTCCGCGAACGATTCGGCGTGACGATCCTCGAAGGCTACGGACTCTCCGAAACCTCGCCACTAGCGTCGTTCTCCACCGCCGGCGAGCAACCTCGAGTCGGCTCGATCGGCAGGCCGCTGCCCGGAATCGAGATGAAACTGATCAACGACGACTGGACGAACCTGCCCCAGGATCCGGAAGCCGTCGGCGAGATTGCGATCAAGGGCCACAACGTCATGAAGGGCTACTACAAACGCCCCGAAGCCACCGCCGAAGCCATCCGCGACGGCTGGTTCCGCTCCGGTGACCTCGCCACGAAAGACAATGACGGCTTCTACTACATCGTCGACCGGGCAAAAGACCTCATCATCCGCGGCGGCTACAACGTCTACCCCCGCGAGCTCGAAGAGGCTCTGATCACGCACCCCGCGGTCGCACTTGTCGCGGTCATCGGCATCCCACACCCCTCCCACGGAGAAGAGATCAAAGCCGTCGTCGTCAAGCACAAGGACCACGACGACGTTACGGAGGAGGACATCGTGGCCTGGGCCAAGGAGCGGCTCGCGGCCTACAAGTACCCCCGCATCGTCGAATTCCGCGACACCCTGCCGATGACCGCGACCGGCAAGATCCTCAAGCGGGAGATCTGACAGCCAACTGGACTCCGACACCGTCCTAATCGGACTCGAACTCGAAGGAGAGGCCGTCCCATGACCACCTGCCCTGCCAGCCCGCCCACCTCATCCGCCACGACGGCGCTCGCACGGCTCGCCGTCGGGACCGACGTGGGCCGCGCAGCGGATGCACTCAGGCCCCGCCTGCGTGGCCTATTTCTCGATCACATCGGGATCGCGGCGTTCGCGGCCGCGCGAGCCGAGAGCAGCCCCCGCCGTGCGCGCCGCCGTCGACGGGCTCGACCCGGCTGGAGGGCACGGCACCATGTTCGGGGTGGGCCGACGATACAGCCTGCCGTACGCGGCGTTCCTGAACGGTGTCCACGACGCCGACCGCGTGGGTGGCAGACAAGGGAGTCGCCCCTCACCTCATGAGGGTATCGAGGAGCACACGGCGAAAGGAAGCCAGGCATGGGGATTAGGCCCCTAACAGGTTGATGATCTTGGTTTGAGATGATCTTGGTGTGGCTGCGCCGTGGGTCGTGTCGGACGAGTTGTGGGCCCGGATAGGGCCGTTGTTGCCGGTGCGTCCGGCGAGTCGGACGGGGCCGAAGCCGTTGCCGGATCGGCAGGTGTTGCAGGGGATCCTGTTCGTGTTGTTCACCGGGATCGGGTGGGAGGACCTGCCTCAGGAGCTGGGGTTTGGTTCCGGGATGACGTGCTGGCGACGGCTTCGGGACTGGCAGGAGCTCGGGATCTTCGACCGGTTGCATCAGGAGCTACTCGCCGAGTTGAACGCCGCCGGGGAGATCGACTGGTCACGCGCGTGTGTGGACGCCTCCCACATCCGCGCAAAAAGGGGGGCGAGGCGACCGGACCGAGTCCGGTCGACCGAGGCAAGACCGGTTCCAAGCACCACCTGATCTGCGAGGGCGGCGGTGTCCCACTCGCGGTCACGCTCACCGGCGGCAACCGCAACGACATCACCCAACTCATCCCGCTGGTCGATGCCGTCCCGCTCATCCGCGGGCGCCGGGGCCGGCCACGCCGCACACCCGAGGCCGTGGTGGCCGACCGAGGCTACGACCACGACAAGTACCGAGACCTGTTGCGACAGCGCCGGATTCGACCGCTGATCAGCCGCCGAGGCACCCGTGACAACAACCAACCCGTGCGCTGGGTCGTGGAGCAAACCCTCGCACTACTGCACCAGTTCCGCCGCCTGGCCGAACGCTGGGAACGCCGCACCGACATCCACCACGGGTTCCTCGCGCTCGCCTGCAGCCTCATCACCTGGCGACGACTCCCAAACCGAATGCGTTAGGAGCTCTAAGCCGTCAACGGGGCCGGCCCTGTACGCAGGGGTCGGCCCCAGTTGTCGCAATCGCGTCGAGGGTGAATCGCCCTTGACGTCTCGCAGGGTTATCCCTGGTGCTCCGCGTCCATCGGAGCTCTGCCGAGGCCGTGGTCGCCTACCGTGTTTCGTGCTCGGCTAACTTGGGCGCAGATGAGTTGGTCGAATTCGGCCGGGCAGGTGAGGGCGATGTCGGTCATGCGGCAGGCTTCGATGAGCGCTTGGTCGTTTACGGGGTGCTCGGTTGCAATCACCGTACGAACCGTTCGTCCGGCGGTGGCGAGTTCGCTGCGGTAGTGCAGCACTTGGCCGATCGCTGCGCGAACTTGACGCACCTCGTTGCTAGCGTTGGTGCTCTTGACCTCGGCGATCCACAACTCGTTGCAGTGCTGCCAGGCAAGGTCGTACTGGGGCTCGTGTGCTGCTGGCCGCAGCGGCACAAGTCCGGCTTCTTCGAGCGCAGCGGCGAGCTGGTCTTGAACGGCGTCGTGGGCCGCTTGCGCGTGCCGTGGTGGGCTGGCAGTCCCTTCTGCAGCACCGTTCGCCGGTAGCAGGTCGGCAAGCTTGCCTTCGTAGACTACGCCCACGTTGTCCTCGGTGGGCGGATGCACGCGATAGGACGCCTTCGTGGTCCCGTTCCGGCGGTCGCCTCGCTCGTGAGCGTTCCACCAGTACTGGCCGGTGAGCTTGCCGAACAAGGGAGCGTCAGGGTGGAACGTCTTGAAGTGGCCGCGGCAACGGTGGAAGGCTGCTCCGATGCCGTCTCGCTTGGCGTGGCCCTCCTTGTCGAGCGAGCGCGTCATCGGTTGGACGTCGAGAACGTGATACCGCGTCAGCGGCTGGCCGTGGCGGCGTTGGTGTCGCTGTGACTGTTTGGCCGCCGGCTGCACCGCGCTGGTCTGGACGTTCTTGCAAGGCATCATTCCGAGCGTCATCAGTAGTGCGCCCGTGGCTCCGTCGGCCATCGTTAGCAAGGTTTCGCAGAGTTCGCCGAGTACGCCTGGATGGTCCGGGGATTCCGGGAACTGCGCTTGTTGGAGTGGCTTGCGGGTCTCGTCAGCCACATACCGGCCGCGCTCGTCGAGCCGCCAGTGCACTGTGGCGATCGGCCCAATGGGATTCCCTTTCCTCCAGAGGACGATCCCGAGGCGTTTCTGACCGTGCCGGACCACTCCGTGATCATCGGCGTCCACGGTGACCGCGGAGCGCTGTCGTAGCAGGGCAACGACGGCCACGGTGCCGAGCCGGTCCACCTCTACAGCCACGGAGACGGCCTCGAGCAACCAGTCATCTACGAAACCGACGAGTTTCCCCCCACACTGCGAGGTCCCTACCGACTCGCTTGTTGAGGCGCTGGTGGAGTTCCTGCAGACTGCCACGCGTCCCCTCACGTTGGGCTGGCAACCCGCACGCGACTCCGCCCCCCGTGATCCCTTCGCGAAGTGGGCGCCGCCGAGCGTCGATCGAACAGAAGTGCGAACATCGCGGTTCGAGTGAATTGCCAGCGGACGGGGAGGCTTCGTGGCGGTCAAAATCGTGCACACCACACGGTCGCAAGAGGTGCGGTTCGGTGACCGGGTAACGGCTGAGCAGTATGCCGCCCGGTGCGGCGGACTTGACGTCTGGCGGGTCCTGTCGGTCCCGGGCGACACCCTGGCCGCTGGGAGCCGAACGGACAGCCACGACCCTAATCGCCGCTGACCTTGCGATTCAGGAAATCTCGCGTTGGTCGAGCAGGTGGCCCATTCGGTGTTGTTTGGTGGCCAGGTAGTGAAGGTTCGTTGGAGCGGCGCCGACTGTGAGGGGTAGACGGTCCACAACGGCGACGCCGCTAGCCTCTATAGCCTCGACCTTGACTGGGTTGTTTGTCAGCAGCTGAACGTTCGCCACACCGAGGTCGTGGAGTATCGCTGCGGCGGCGCCGTACTCACGCGCATCGGCCGGTTCGCCGAGGTGGAGGTTCGCATCCACAGTGTCCAGACCGGTGTCTTGCAACTCGTAGGCGGTCAGCTTCTTCTGCAATCCGATCGCGCGGCCTTCGTGTCCGCGCAGGTACACCAGCACACCACCCTCCTGGCCAATCCGGCGCAGCGCGTCGTGGAGTTGAGGGCCGCAGTCGCAGCGCTGGGAGTGGAGGGATTCCCCGGTGAGGCATTCGGAGTGCACCCGCGTCGTGGCCGGGTCCTGGAGCTCGCCGCGGACGAGTGCGACATGTTCGGCGCCGGTCTGCAGATCGAGATAGCCCAGTGCCCGGAACTGGCCGTACTCCGTTGGCAATTCCGTCTCCGCTGTCCGAACCACGCGCGGTTGTTCGGCGACCGGGAGCGGGTGCCGCTGGCGGTAGGAGATCAACTCGGCGATCGTCAGCGTCGGCAGGTCGAAGCGGCGTCCGAGCGCTTCGACTCCGGGTCCTCGCAGCATCGACCCGTCGTCGTCCACCAGCTCCGCGATGGCAGCGACGGGCGCCAAGCCGGCGAGCCGGCACAGATCGACGGCGGCTTCGGTATGCCCCGGGCGCTCCAGCACTCCGCCGGCTCGCGCGCGCAACGGCAGGATGTGCCCAGGGCGAACGAAATCTGCGGCGGTGGCCGAAGAATCCGCGAGTGCGCGCAGTGTGCGTGCACGGTCGGCAGCGCTGATGCCGGTGGTCACGCCGGTTCTTGCGTCCACCGTGACCGTGTAGGCGGTTCCCCGCGTGTCTTCGTTGTGCTCCACCATGAGCGGGAGCCGCAGGTCGGCGGCACGGCGCGGCGTCATCGGAGCACACAGCAGGCCGGACGTGTGCCGGACGGTCCAGGCCACCCAGTCCGGCGTGACGGCATGTGCGGCGAGCACGACGTCGCCTTCGTCCTCGCGGTCGCGGGCATCGGTCACCAGCGCCGGCCAGCCGTCGCGAAGGGCGGCCAGTGCCTGGGCTACTCGGTCTTCCTCCATGAGGACACTATAAGCATGGTTACTTTATGTTCGCATGCTTATTTCCTACCCGGGCCACTTCTCGAAGTTCGTTCTCGACGACGAGAGCGGCCTGGCGCAGGTGTTGGTCGGCCGTCGCGATGTCATTCGGGCTGAGGACTGCGTTGAGCGTGTCGCTGATCTTGCCCACCTCGCTGCTCATCTCCTCCAGCGCGGCCAGGCCCGCCTCGGTGACCTGGAGCGAGAGCGCCCGTTCGCTCTCCGGGTGAGCACTGCGCGCCACGAAGCCTCGGTTCTCGAGCTCGGTGACGATCCGGGTCATAGTCTGCGACCGCACGTAGCAACGTCGTGCGAGCTGGGCGAGGGTGAGGTGGGGTCGATTGGCCACGATTCGCAGCGCGGTGTAGCTCGACAGCGTCAGCTTCCACGGCCGCAACCGGGTGTTGCCGATCCTCGTGACAGCTCGCTCGAGTCGGAATGCCGCATCGATCAGCGACGACGCCTCATCCATGTCGGTAGTCGCACGAGTCGGCGAGCGGCCGTCGTCGAACGGATCGATGTAGGGCAGTGGCTCTGTCATGTGACCAGCATATGGGCGGCCGCAGACTGCCGTCACGTCAGCATGCTTGCAATATCCGATCGCACGCTTATATTATCTAAGCATGCTTACAACTCGGTTCTCTTGCCCCACGCGGCCGGGTCTCGACTCCGCACGGTTCCGGTCCGTTCTCGGGCACTTTCCTAGCGGTGTCGCCGCGATCACCTCGCTGGACTCGAAGGGCAGGCCGGTAGGCATGGCCGTCTCGTCGTTCACGTCGGTCTCGCTCGCCCCGCCGCTCGTGGCCTTCCTGCCCGGCAAGTCGTCGTCGACGTTTCCGGTCATCGCCGAGCGCGGCACCTTCTGCGTGAACGTGCTCGCCGCCGACCAGGAGCGGGTCTGCCGTGCGCTGTCGGCGTCGGGGGGTGACAAGTTCGCCGATGTGGCCTGGCAGACGGGGCCGCACGGAGATCCGGTCATCGAGGGCGTGGTGGCCTGGATCGGCTGCACGATCGAGGTCGTGCACGACGCCGGTGACCACCAGATCGTCGTCGGCCGCGTCGACGATCTGGACGCCGATACCGCAGCGTCACCGCTGCTGTTCTTCCGAAGCCAGTACGGGCACCTCGTGTCCGCCTGATCGCAACAACATCCCGGCAACCTCAACGGAGAGGTGTGGCATGACCACCACAGCGGAAGTTCCGGCCCGGACGCTGAGACGCACGACTCTCGCGGCCGCGATCGGCAATACGGTGGAAACCTACGACTACGCCGTATACGGGTTCCTTGCTACCGTGCTAGCCAAGGTCTTCTTCCCGTCCGCCAGCCCCGGCGCGGCCCTGCTCTCGGCGTTCGCGGTGTTCGGTTCGGCGTTTCTCGCTCGCCCGGCGGGCGCGCTGGTCTTCGGGCCGCTGGCCGACCGGCTGGGCCGCCGGCCCGCCCTGGTTGCGTCGCTGTTGCTGATGGCCGGAGCAACCACATTGATCGGCCTGCTGCCCTCGACAAACAGCATTGGCATCGCCGCGCCGATCATGCTGGTGTTGTTGCGGTTCGTTCAGGGCCTGTCGGGCGGCGTCGAATACACGACAGCCATCATCTACGTCGCCGAGTTTGCCCCGCCGCACCGGCGTGGGGCATTGTCGAGCCGTGTGCAGGCCGGCAGTCTTGCCGGGTTTCTCATCGGTGCCGTGATGGTGCTGTCGCTGAGCGCCGCACTGACCCCGCAAGAGATGCTCGCCTGGGGTTGGCGGCTGCCGTTCCTGCTCGCGCTGCCCATCGGGGCGATCGGCCTCTACCTGCGCAGCCGCCTCGGTGAAACCCCGGAGTTTGTCGCGGCACGAAGCCGTTTGTCCGAGATGGAGACCAAGGTCAACCAGTGGCCGCGGGTGTGTCTCCTCGTGGGGGTGTCCGTCCTGCACATCGTCGGCGTCTACATGGTCTACACCTACGTACAGAGTTACCTCATTCAACTGCACCTGTCGCCCTTCACTGCCACGGTCGTGATCGGTTTCGCCTTGGTGGTTGGTGTGTTCCTGGTGGGCGCCGGTGGCCGCGTCTCCGACTGGAAGGGCCGCCCGAAGGTGCTCCTGGCGACCTCGATTGCCGTGCTCGTACTCACGTATCCGTTGTTCGCCGTGCTCTCGACCGCCCCGTCATTGTGGCTGGTGATCTGTTGCGTGGTGCTGCTGTCGGCGGGTCCGGCGTTCTACTCGGGCATCGCAGCGATCACCTTCGTCCAGCTCGTGCCGGTGCGGACGCGAGGCAGCGTCATCGGCATTTCCTACAACGTCGCTGCGGCGGTGCTGGGCGGTTCGGCGGTCTTCGTCAGCCAGGCGCTGGTCGAGGTCACCGGCGACAACCGCGCACCCGCCTACCTGCTGATGGCCGCCGCCGCGGTCAGCGCGGTCGCCGCCCTGGCCCTCGCTCGCCGCTCCGCTCTGGAGCCGACATCGTCGCCCCAGATCACTCCCTTGTCGACGGAGGCCCCATGATGACCACCTTGACGCTCTCCGATGCCCGCGCGCTCGCCACCACGACGATGACCAGAGCTGGGCACGCTGCGAAGGAAGCCGAGATCATCGCCGATCACCTCCTCGACTGCGAACTGCGCGGGCTGCCGTTCGGTGGTCTCGCCCGTGGCCTGGCCATCGTCGAGCGCATCCGAGCCGCACAGGAGTCACCGGGGCCCATCCGCGTCGTTGCCGAGACCGCGGTGTCGGCAAATCTCGACGGCGGCGACCAGGTCGGCTACGTCGTCGGCATGCGTGCGCTGGAACTGGCTATAGGAAAGGCACGCGAACATGGCATCTCGGTCGTCGGCGCCCGAAACACCTGGTACACCGGCATGTTCTCCTACTATCTGGAAAAGGCCACACAAGCCGGGCTCGCGGGAATGATCGCCGGAAGCGGGCCTGCGGTGGTCGCACCCCACGGGGGTACTGAAGGCCGATTCGGCACGAACCCGATCGCGTTCGGATTCCCGTCTACCCCGGCGCCGTTCATCTGGGACATCGGAACCTCCGCGGTCATGTACGGCGAGGTCATGCTCAAGGCCCGGCTCGGCGCGGACCTGGAACCGGGCCAGGCTTACGACGGCACCGGCTTTCCGACGCTCGACCCGGCCGCCGCCCTGGAAGGCGCGTTCAGCGTGTGGGGCGGGCATAAGGGCTCCGGATTGGCCATGATCGTCCAGCTGCTCGGCATGATGACCGGCGCGGCCGCCGAACCGCCAGGCGTGTCGGACTGCGGGCTCTTCATCGTGCTCGTCGATCCGCGTGTGCTGACCGACTCAGCGGACTACCGCCGAAGGGTCGCTGCATTCGCCGAGTCGATCCGGGAAACCCGCCCTGTCGAAGGCGGTGGTGCTGTCCGCGTGCCGTTCGACCGCTCGGTTGCCTGCCGCGAGGAGGCGCTCCGGCGGGGCACGATCGAGGTGCCCGAAACGGTGGTCACAGCTCTGCGCCGGGAGGCCGGGCACACCTCGCGCGGAGGAGCACATGGCTGAATCATTCGCTCCCGACACCTTCGCGATCGAGCCCTCCCCGTCGGGTCGGCTGCTGTGCGGTGGATGCGCTGGCGACGATGTCTGCCGACTCGGCGTCGGGATCGCCGATGTGCATGACGACGTTGTTCGAGCTGAGGTGAGCTGCGCACGGTCCTGGCAGGGCGGGCCCGGTGTGGCGCACGGCGGCTGGATTGCCGCGGTGTTCGATGACGTGCTGACCGCAGCCGCACTGCGCCGGGAGTCGCGGTTGGTCACCAAATCTCTGGCGGTCTCCTATCTCCGCCCGGTCGCCCGTCGAACGGCTACTGACAGTCGCAGCTCGGATCGATGGCCATGCCGGCCACGGGTGGCAGGTCTCCGCCTGGATGGCACTAGCCAGCGGGCCGGAACTGGCCACTGCCCGTGCCGAACTGCGCACTCGCCGCCCGGACCACTTCGCCCGGCACGAGAACTGGCTTGCCCAACAACCCCGTACCCGCAATGAATCCCACACAGAGAGCTGAGGGGCACACCATGGTCGACTTCTTCACGGGGCTTCAACCCCTCCAACCCAGCGAGACCGGCCCGGACCAGATGATCGCCAGGGTCCGAGAACTGGACCGATCCGAGGTGATCGACAGGGTCCTCGTCGGGTATTCCTCCACTTGGCCGCACAACCACGCCACCGCACCATTCGCGCTCGCGGCATCGGAGAAGTTTTCGCCCATCGTCGCGCACCGTCCCGGCGTAATGCCGCCGGTGGCCGCCGCGC
Source organism: Sciscionella sediminilitoris (assembly GCF_000737195.2). Taxonomy (GTDB): domain Bacteria; phylum Actinomycetota; class Actinomycetes; order Mycobacteriales; family Pseudonocardiaceae; genus Sciscionella; species Sciscionella sediminilitoris. The sequence continues at coordinate 10,547 of NZ_JALM01000133.1, read as the reverse complement.
GCTACTTCGCCACCCTCGACGTGCTCGCCCGCGGTCGGCTCGCCATCAACGTGGTCGTCGGCGGGTCCGAGAAAGACCTGCGCCGCGAGTCCGATGACCTGCCCAAGAGCGAGCGCTATCGGCGGGCGGTCGAGTACCTCGACGTGGTCCGCCGCACCTGGACCGAGACCACGCCGTTCGACCATCACGGCGAGTACTACACGGCCGAAGCCGTGAAGATTCAGACCAAGCCGGTCCAAGGCGAAGTGCCGATCTTCATGGGTGGCGAGAGCGCCGACGCCGTGGACTTCGGGGCCCGCCACGCCGACCTCTACATGCTCTGGGGCGAACCATTCGCCGGGACCAAGGAACGCATCGACCGGGTCACCGACGCTGCCGAGCGCTACGGCCGCCCGATGCGATTCTCCCTGAGCCTGCGGCTGTTCGTCGGAGACACCGACGACGACGCCTGGGCCCACGCCCGGGCCGTAGAACAGCAGATCGCCGAAGCCGCCGGCACCACCAAGTTCCTGCGCTCGTCATCCACCGATGCCTCCGTCGGCCGGGAACGCGCGCTGGCTCTCACCAACGAGGAGCTGCACGACGACTGCTTCTGGACCGGCCTGACCAAGCTCCTCGGCGGGTTCGCCAACTCCCAAGCGCTAGTGGGCACCGAGGAACGCATCCTGGACACCCTCGGCAAGTACCGAGACCTCGGCATCGACACGTTCCTCGTGACCACCGGAGCCGAAGCGGCCTGGGACCCCGCCCTGGAGGGCTTCCTGGCCCGAGCGAAAAAGGAGCTGGCATGAGTAGCCCGGTACCAACCCCAGCCCTCCTCAACCGCATCGCACAGCACCGTGACGCAAGCCGACCACAAGAGACCACGCGACGAAAAACGGGGTCGGAGGCAACCACCACTGCGCATCGCGGAGAGGCGGACCAGTCATGAGCCGAACCACCACCCGGGGCACCGGGGATCTGAGATTCAACGACCTCGCCGACAGCACGGTCAGCGGACTCCTCGCCGCCCGGGCCATGGCGCACCCGGACAAGCCCGCCCTCGTGTTCGACGACACCGAACTGACCTATGGCGAGCTCGACACAGCAGCGACCGCTGTCGCACGCGGACTGATCGCAGTGGGCGGCAGCCCGGGCAGCTCGGTCGGGATCTTGCTGCCCAACCGGCCCGAGTACCTGCTCACCTGGCTCGGAGCCGCCCGCGCCGGCCTCGTTGAGGTACCGGTCAACACCGCCTACAAGGGCTCCTTTCTCGATCACGCGCTGCGCAGCACCGACGTGCGCATCCTGGTGACCGAGGCACCGCTGCTCGAACTCGTCGCTGACCTGCCGGAACCACCGGAGACGCTGACAACCGTGGTCCTGCTCGACGACGCAGCACCCGGTCGCATCCCGCGCGGGGTCGAAGTGCGGACCTGGAGCGAGCTGCTCGCGGCCGGCGACCCGGCGACCGACCTTCCCGACGTCGCCGGGGACGACCCGGTCGCGATCATGCTCACCTCCGGCACCACCGGTCGCAGCAAGGGCGTCGTGTACCCGAACCAGATGCAGGTGGCCGCCGCACGCGAATGCGCGGCCCAGATGGGCACCACATACGATGAGCGGCTCTACACCTGCCTGCCGCTGTTCCACGGCGCCGCACAGGTCAACATCTCGCTGCACGGGTTCTACGCCGGTGCGACGGTGGTACTCGGCCGCCGGTTCAGCGCCAGCAAGTTCTGGGACGACATCCGGGCACACCGGGTCACCCAGTTCAACGCGCTCGGCTCCATCCTGCCGATGCTGCTGGCCCAGCCCGCATCGGAGCACGACCGCGACCACCACGTCACGAAGGCATTCGCCGCGCCCGCCCCACCGCAGGTGCTGCATCCCTTCGAGGACCGCTTCGGCGTGCACATCGTCGAGGGCTACGGGCTCACCGAAATCAAGAACGTCCTCTACAACCCGCTGCACGCGCGGAAAGTCGGCTCGATCGGCCTGCCAACCGAATCATCCATTGTGGAAATCCATGACGAGTCCGGCAACCGCGCCGCTGCAGGCCAGGCCGGGGAGATCGTCTACCGGCCACGCCTGCCGCACGTCATGTTCTCCGGCTACCACCGCGATCCGGCCGCGACACTCGTGACCATGCACGACTTGTGGTGGCACACCGGCGACCTCGGCTACACCGACGACGACGGCTACTTCTACTTCATCGACCGCAAGAAGGACGCCCTGCGTCGCCGCGGCGAAAACATCTCCTCCCACGAAGTGGAGTCGGTGTTGCTCGCCTACCCAGGCGTGGTCGCGGCTGCCGCGGTCGGCACCCCGTCGGAGCTGGGCGAGGACGAGGTGCTCGCCGTGGTCCAGCTCGAATCCGGCCGGCACCTGGACTTCACAGAGCTCTTCGCGCACTGCGACCGGTCCATGCCGCACTTCATGGTGCCGCGCTACTACCGGGTCGTCGACGAACTGCCCGTCACGCCGACCGGCAAGGTCCGTAAGAACGACCTGCGCGGCCATGGCGCTGCGGACGCCTGGGACGCGCACGCCGCCGGGCTCACACCGACCCGACACGCCTGAGGAAACCAGCCATGCCCAAGCCTGAAAATGTGCGCATCCGCGAGATCGCGCCCCGCCTCACCTTCCAAGATCACGTGGTCCCCACTGAGGTGAAGATCGAGCTCGTGCAACGGCTCCTGGACGCCGGCGTCCGGGCGTTCGAGTTGTCCTCGTTCGTGCGGCCCGACCTGGTGCCGGGCCTCGCCGACGCCGAGGAGGTGTTCGCGACGATCCCGCGCGTTCCCGGACTCAGTCTGGGGTGCTGCGTCGGAAACACCCGTGGCCTCGCCCGCGCGGTCGACGTAGGCGCCAACACTGCGTCCTTCCTGCTCTCGGCCGACGAGGACTTCGCCCGCGCTAACATCGGCCGGTCGACCACGGAGTCGCTCGCCGAACTCGAACGCATGGCCGCCTTCGCCGCGGACCACGACACCGTGCTCGGCACCTACATCATCTTCGCCTGGGGCGGGCCCAACGGTCCCGCCCGTGGTGGTGAGGACCTCGAACCGCTGGCCCGCCGACTGCTCGACATCGGAGTGGACCACTGGATCCTCGCCGACTCCGCCGGCTACGCCGCGCCGCCCCAGATCCGCGAACTCGTCACCGCCGCAACCGCCCACGTGCCCCACGAGAACCTCACCGTGCAGATCCACGACGCGCGCGGCATGGGCCTGGCCGCCCTGCTCCCCCTGCTGGAACTCGGCATCCGCAACATCGACACCTCCCTCGCCGGCAGCGGCGGGCACCCCGCCATGCGCGGCACCCAGGGCGGCGGGGTCTGCACCGAGGACGCCATCCAACTGCTCGAACTGTGCGGCATACCCACCGGAATCGACCTGCCTCGCCTCATCGACACCGCCAACTGGCTCGCCGACGAGATCGGTGCCCCCAGCAAAGGATTCCTCCGCCACACCGGAGCCGTTCCGGAAACGGCCAAAGGGACCTTTTCCTTTCAATGGTGAAGTTAAGGAGAAATCAGTGCCGAACTTTACTACAAGTGACGGAATAAGCCTCCACTATCGAGATTCCGGACCGGAAAACGGTCGTCCGGTGTTGTTCCTTCCAGGCTGGGGTGGGTCGACGCGTTACTTCGACCGGCAGTTCGATCTGTTGTCTAGTGAGCTCCGATTGCTGGGCTTGGATTTCCGAGGGCAGGGGGCATCGGAAAAGACCGCGCAGGGACAGCGCATTGCCCGGTGGGCACATGATTTGAACGAGTTCCTCGCATCACTCGACCTCCACGACGTTGTGTTGGTCGGATGGTCATTTGGTGGCACCACCGCGCTCTATCACGCGGACCTGTTTGGCTCCGAACGCGTGGCGAAGATCGTGCTTATCGGTCCCGGCGTGTGCCAGCTGAACCACGGCGAGTGGCGGCTCGGCGGGTTCGAACTTGCGGCCGCCGACCAGCTACGTACTGCGATCGAGGCCAGTTTCGAGGATACGGTGCGGACCATTGTCCCCACCTTTTTTCACAATCACCTGCCGCATGACACACTCGGCGCTTTGATCGAGGAGACGCTGCGGTGTGCCCCACCGGCCGGTGCCGCCTCGGTATTTTGGGACGGAGTCTGCCAAGATCTGCGAGACACACTCCCGCGTGTACGGCGACCTGTGCTCGTTGTACTTGGCCGGCACGACAGTTTGGTAAGTCCGGACACCGCGTCACTGTTCTCCGTACTTCCCGAAGGGCGCGTAGAAATTTTCGAGCACAGCGGCCATAGCCCGTTCCTCGAAGAGGCCGAACGATTTGCCGCGACCCTCAATGATTTTGCCAAGAACTGACTGCTCACCGGCCAAGGAGGACCAATGCCGCACATTGTCGTCGCCGGAGCCGGCCTGACCGGGTTAGCCGCCGCCATCTCCGCCCGGGAGGCCGGGGCCACCATGACGTTGCTGGAGAAGGGCGGCCCGAGGACTTGACCTCGATCACCGAGGACTTCGAGCCGGGCACGAAAGCCGACCGGATCGACGCACCGTCCTACACCAGGGAAGCCTACGTCTCCGAATTGATGGAGATGAGCGATGGCCGCGCCGACCGGGAACTGATCAATGCACTCGCACAACTGTGTTCGCCAACGATCGTCATGGCGGTCGGCGGGATTCCGACCTGGAGTGCCGCCTCAGCGCGCTCCTCCTGCGCGACGGCATCGCGCAGCGCGAGCGCGGCGTCGATGGCACCGTGGGTGAGCCTGCAGGACGGGTAGGGCTTGACGGCGGTGTCGAGCAGCAGCCAGCTCGTTCCGAGTTCGTGGGTGAGGGCCTTCGGCTGTGCCTTCTCGGTGTATCCCGCCAGCAGGCCGTATCGCCCCTCGATCGCGCCGTCGGCTCCGCGCACACCCGCCTCCGCCAGCGTGGCGCAGGTCAGCGCGTCGTGCGCGAGAAATCCGGGGTGCAGCCGCTTGTGCCACGCGCCGTTGGCGAGGTACCGCATGCTGCCCGCGGCCTTGCTCAGCGCAAGACCGAACGCCGACGCCGTGGCCTCGGCGTCGAACCCGCGCAGCCTGGCCACTGCCGCGACGGCACCGAAAATGCCGGACACGGCCGTGATGTGAAAGCCCCGCTCGTAGCTGCTCGGGGTCAATGCCGCGCCGATCCGGCAGCACACCTCATACCCGACAGCGACCGCATCCAGGAACCTGCGGCGTCCACGTCGAGCCGTTCGGCTTCGGCGGTGGCGACGGGAAAGATCGCGACACCGGGGTGGCCCGTCTGGGCCCGGTTGGTGTCGTCCATGTCCAGCGGATGCGCGTAGCACCCCCGGACCGTCCATGATCACTCCGACGCAGGTAGGCACGCCGCTCAAGCGCGCCGTCCAAACCTATTGAGTGGTCAACTCCACCCAATCAGAGAATTAGATGATCTACGCACTGTGACCTCATGTGATCAACCTGCTCATCTTCCCACTCATCTGCCTGCTCATCTTCCCATTAAATAAGAAGCCCCCGGCCGCGCGTTGTCGCAGGTCAACGGGCTGCTGGCCCTTCCTGAGCGCACCAAGCCTCGGTACCCCGCGGGAACCGGTTGACGACTGAGGGGAGAGAGGCATGAACCGGAGGGAGCGTGGGTGGTGGACGACGCATGGCGTGTGGCACCGACTTACCATTAATCGCGTTTCCTCCATTTCTATTCGCGCCCACCAAAGACGCTTTCCGAATTCCATAGAAAAGAGTCAAACACGGCTTCAGTTCAGCGTTCGCTACTTCTCTTTGATGCACGCATCAACACTGGTCAGGCTCGGGCAAAGACAGCTTGGCCCGCCAAGGAAAATCGCCAGAAAAACCCATCGCGCGATGTTGTGACGCGCGCGGCGCCGGCGTTAGGCTAGAACCATCGAAACAACAGGGAAGAGATCCCGGAAAGTTCCGAACAGAAACAAACATTGCGGGTAGGGATTCGCACCCCGATATTCCCGCAGCCGTAATCAGTGAAAGGCATTCTCATGACCAGTGTGTCTGTTGAAGCGTGGTCGCACGGTGACGGGTATCTGACCGTGGACACGCAGGAATGGATCAACGATCGCGGCGAGTACGCGGACGATCTGACCGACGACTTGCGCGAGTGGATGGACGCGAACGGCCACAAGTGGCCGCACGATGAGGTGATCGCGAAGTGGATCATCGATCGCACGAGCGAACCTCCGGCCGGTCTGCATGGTGACGGGGAACTGTGGCATCACAACCTGATCAACTTCTCCGATCACCTGATCGATGATCTCGGGTTCGTGGTGCTGTCCTCGGCCGAACTCGGCGATTTGATGATCACCGTGAGCGATCACCTCGGCCTGTATGTCGCCCCAACCGTCTATCGCTCCACTGTGGACGAGTTGGAAGAGTTGGCCGACTACTCCAACGCCACGGGTGAATACGTGAACGGGCATCGCTGGGAGACCGCCGACACGGTGCACCTGTACTCCTGGTCGGGCAGTCCGCACGCCTACCGCGTGCCTGAGCTGGTGCGCGTGCCGTTAGGCGACCGTGACCGCGCCTACGTGGCCTGCCCGACTTGCGGCAAGTCCGTGCGGTTTACCTGCCGATTCTGACCCTTCCGTGCGGCTGGCCGCGCCGCTGTTCCCGTGCGCGGCGGCCGGCCGCACCTCCCGTCCTTCCCTTCCGTCTTGATCTCCCTTCTGCGAGGTGCGCTGTGTTTGTGCTGTCCGCCAACGGCGAGATGATCTCCACCGACTACGACGACGACTCCTCGGTGATCACGGTCGAGAACGCCGAGGACACCGAATACCGGTGCCAGGCGTGCGGCGAGTCTTTGTCCGAGGAACCGGACGGCTACGCCGACGAATCCGGCTCGTTGGTCTGCGATGCCTACGACCCGTACGAGGACCCCGGGGTTGACGATGTGGAGTCCGCGCCGGACTTCCGCGAGGGGCCGCACCGTCCACAGCGGGTACCGCTGTCGTGGGCCAACGGCGCCACGATCCACACCGATCCCGGCGAGGATTCGATCACGGTCACGATCAGCGTCGGCGACCCGCGCGGCGCGTTCGCGTTCACCCTGCGCCGCATTCCCGATGACGCACCGAACAACGGCGGCCGGCTGATCATGCACACCCCGTACCCGGGGGAACCGATGCCGCACGTCGAGCTGACCACGGCCCACACCGGAACCTACTGGGTCGGCTGACCCCGCAGGGGGCGCCCGCGACGTATCCGGGCGCCCCTTCTTTCCGAACTTTCTTATACCGCAACACCTTTCTTTTGGAGGCACGCGCGATGACCACCGCGACCGACACCACCACCGCCGCGTCGACGGCGCCCGTACTGTTCCGGACCGACCGCGCCACGCTGGCGCGCGCCTTGACAACGGTCGGCGTGGGGATGGCGCGCCGGCCCGCTGTGCCGATGCTGGGCGGCGTCCTGCAGTACGCACGCGGGGTGCGTCTGGTGGCACGCCCGCCGCACCAGCTCGCTAGGGAAGACTGGAACCGTGCCGCTTTGGTGCTGATCGACGCGCAGGCCGCGCCGGTCCTGCGCGCCCGCCCGCACGAACTCCCTCCCCGCGAGGCGGTGATGCTGCTCGCCGATCCCGAGGATCAGGACGAGCCCGACCTGTACCGACACGCTCTCGCGCTCGGCGCAACCCACCTGGTCACGGTCCCGGACGACCCCGGTGTGTTGCGAAAGCAAAAATCGATGCTCGTGGAGCGCCCGGCGTTGGTGGTGGCGGTGCTTGATCCCGACCCCTCGGGCGAGGTCGGCACGGCGAGCACGGCCAGCCTCGCGCTAGCTGGGACGGCAGCCGGAGAACACCTCGGCCTGATCAACGCGCGCCCCACCCGGCTCGACCTGCACCGAGCCATCCAGCGCGCGGCACGATCCGCCCGCCACCGGGTCGGGCAGCCTGCGCACGCTGTTCGTCACCGATTCACAGCCGCCCCCGAGGACGCGGTGCGGGAAGCCATGACCGATCTCGCCTGCCGGCACGCGGTGACGCTACTGCATCTGGACCCGCACCAGGCCGACACCGTGGCCACGCTCGGCGGCGTCGACCTGATCATCGTCCCCTTTCGCGCCCACTCGGTCACGGCACCGGCAACGTGGAGTGTGGTGCCACCGCGTGCCGCGCCACCCCGCACGTCCACGTGCACGTCACCGGGGATTCCGCCGACACCGACGTGGTCGCCGCGGTCGCCGCCGGCATCCGAGCCGGTTACCCGAGCATGACCGGCGTCGCCCCGGTCGCCCTCCCGCACGAGTCACCGGACGTGAACGCCCAACTCGGCGACACCAACTACCGACGGCTCTGGGAGGTGGTCACCCGGTATCGACCGCGCCCCTCGCACACCGTCTGACCAGCACCGAAACGACAACTACACAGGGCGAGCGGTACGGGCTCTCCGGTGGCTCAGTGAGCTACCCTGGCCGTGCCTCCCTTCGGGGACGGCAGCCCTTTCACAGGGTTACGGCAGGCCGGCGGACCGTGCGAACACCCTCCGGGTGGGTCCGTCGGCCCATTTATTTTTCGGCCTCCCGTCGCCGCTGCGACCGAACTCCGCGACCAGCCATCCGAGTCCGCTGGTCGTATCCCTCCTTTGCTGCCTTGTCCTTGTTCTCTCCGTTGGGAGGTCGACGATGAAAACCAGTTGCGAGCGCCCGTACCGAAGCATGATCGTCACCGCCGGAGCGGTGCGTCAGCTTCCCAGGGAAGCCACGGATTGGCATGTGCGCCGATTGGCGACCGACCTGACCCACGCGGTGATCGACCTGGACGCGCGCATGCGCGCCGGCCTGGTTGCTCCCCGCGCCTGGCAGGTGGCCGCGCCCGCGCCCGACGCGCACGAGGCGCACAACCCTGCCGGCGCCTGCGCCCCGGAGGGCAACCGCTCTGAGGACGACGAAACCGAGGATCACTCGAAGCCCGATGTTCCGGTCTTCTACTGCCTGCCCGCTGCTGATCTCGAAGAAGGCATGAGCACCGACGACGGACAGGACATCGTCTCGGTCACCATCTCGGACGATCGGGTCTTCGCTGACGTGTACACCCCTCGCTCCGACGATCCCGAGCAGGACGCCCACAACCGCGACGAGACCGAATGCCGCATGTACCGGGCTGACGAACTCGTCGGCATGGCGACCTTCCCCGACACCGCCATCGACGGTTCTGAAGCCGACAACGCCCAACCCCATCCCCACGCAGCTTCCCGCACCGACTGACCCCGGGGAGACCGCGACACCGACCACGACTACGCGCGCATGCACGCGCAGAAAGGCCGATATCCATGGACACCGACGCCACCCGCGCACACACCCTGTTCGCCCTCGGCCGCGGGGCACACGCCCAACCACTCGGCACATTCGGCGGCTTCCTGGCCCCCGACGACGTGGCGCGATTTCCCATCGGACGGCAACTGCTCGCCTCCACCGCACCGAACGAGGTGCGCGACCGCTTCGCGCGGTTCGCACTGGCCTGGGACGTGGCTGGATTCGACACGTTCACCCGGGCGTCCGGGAAGGACGCTATCCCCGAGGCCACGGTCCACCGCGCCGACTGGGTACCGCACGAAAGCTGCTGCGACATCTACGCCTTCGACGATGGCCAGTGGTTCCATTGGATCGCCACGGACTACCCCCAGTGGCTCCTCCTGACCCTCGCTGAAAACGGCACCGTAACCGAGCACCCTGTGTCGCTCGCGTCTACGGCACCGACTATGCCCGGACTCAAGGGCTGGATCTGGCCCAGCTTGCGGCCTGGATCATGGGCGCCGCCACGACGCGGCTGGACCGCCCGGATGTGGCCTTCTCCAGTCCATCACGCACAGCCCGATGAACTCGGCGTCATCTCGGCCGAGCTGGAGTCGATCGCGCAGTCCTGCAACTGGTCGAATCCCTACGACGCGGAAGACTGGCGCTTCGACTGGTGTGCCCCTGCGTCGACGTTGCCGACGGAATGCAAGCAGGCGACATAGCAGTCGTATCCGACCAGCTGGACGACGAATGAGGAAATTCCTCTAACGCAGCAATATTCTCCGATTTCCCATTCTAAATTCTGATTTCTTCGCTCAGGCGCATTCCTCGTCGGTCACACCTGTTCCCGATGCAGGAACGCTCCGGGCACCAACGCCGCACACCAGGAGGGCGGACGCATGAGCCAATCCACCACGCAACGGCGCAACCACCGCGAACCCGGAGAGCACGCCGTTGCCATCGCTGAAGCCGTCGACACGGCGTGGAACCAGTCCAACCACTCCGGCCGCCGCGACGTGGCCCTGTCGGTCGTGGCCGCGTTGTCCCTGATCGGACAGCGCGACCCCCACGGTCCCGATCTCGCCGAGCAGCTGCGCGCGCAGACCGCCGAGGACTTCGCCGGCACACTACGCGAGATCTACACCTCCGTGGTCAATTCCCGCCCCGACCTAACACATCTGCTCTATCCGCTCATGCACTGGGTTTTCGAGGAACCGCGCCCCGCGTTGCAGCGCGCCGCCAAGCACACCGCCGACGCTGCCCTGCACGCGGGACAGCTCGAACTCACCTGACCGCGGCCAGTGAATG
>NZ_JALM01000132.1 GCF_000737195.2 Sciscionella sediminilitoris | reverse complement strand
GTGTGGGACTACTTCACCACACGTCGCCCCCAGATCGTGGTCGACCGCCCGGACTACTACCACATCGACTGGGACGATCCACCGGATCGGACTCGAAAGTGACGAGTCCGCATATCGGGCGACGCGGCCGAGCTGGAGCTGAGTAGTGCGGCAGCCTCGGGGCTGATACCAGCGTGACCGGTGAGATCCGGCGCGGGCCAGTTCACTGCCCCGTCGTAGTCCGAACTTCGGCTGCGCGGGCACTCTCGGCATCGAGCAGGGGTCAGCGTGCCGAACGGGAACGGCCGTCGAGCAGGTGCGCGACGAGCCGGTAGATCAGCAGCAGAACGACGGCACCGAGCAAGCCCAGCCCCCAGGTACGCAGATCGAAGAAACTGCCGAGATCGGTGTGCAAGAAACGACGGCCGAGGAAACCGCCCAGCAGAGCACCGGCCACACCGATCAGGAGCGTCACGATGACACCACCGGGGTCGCGACCGGGCAATATCAACTTCGCCAACGCGCCGACCACCAGTCCCAGCACGATCCAACCCAGAATGCCCAACTCGGTCACCATCCTCTCGTCACTTGCCTGATCCCTCCAGCCATTCCCGCGCTGCGCTGATGCGAAACCGTGTTCGGTGACCGGTCCTCGCGTCGGACGAAAGCTTCATACCGCGAGGAATGGATGCCGCTTGCGTCAGAGTTCGACATCCGAGTGCAACCGGGAGACGGCCCAGACACATTGCCGCCAATCGCCAGTGCAGTCGGGGCCAAGAACAGCAAGCCGAAACCGTGTATCAGATGGGAGATGAGGCCGCCGGAAAAGCTGATCCGCAGCCCGTCGGCCAGATAGGTCGTTGGCAGCAAGGCGGTCGTCGAACTCTCCTCAGGGTCGCCCCCTGCCTTGAGAGTGGCGAGACCGCACGAGCGGGCTCGTGGGCGGCTGCTTGCGTTCAGCCACGTCCGTCCGCATTGCAGACACGGCGGCAGAGCTTCGACGAACGACCGTCGTTGCGCGGCAAGATCCGGCGGTTCGTCACAGCCAGGTGCTCACCGAGCACTGTCAAGATGGCTCGGTGGCGTCCAGGGCGTGCTCGCCGTCGGTGAGACCGACCATATGCCGCAACGCCGCGACGACCTCGTGTCCCTTCATGACACGCTCGGGCCAGTCGAAGAGAAGTACCGTGGTCCGAGTACCACCTCGCGAAGTGCGAGGACTCAGATCCTCTCCGGCCGTTGTCTCCTTCCCTGTGCGAGGTTTCACCAGCAGGTTCGGCGGGCACACCACCTCACGTAAGTCCTCGGACAAGGAGCACCGATGCGTCATCTGATTGACTTCCTCTTGAATCGGCGAGGGACCACGCGCCCGGCAGAGGCAGATGTCCCGGGTGACCCTGCCGTACCCTCGAAGCGTTCCTCGGGCCCAGAAGCCCCGACCGCAGACTCCGACCCGGCGGTCGGCAGCGAGGTCGGAATGGATTCCGGTTACGCGCACGAAACCGGCGCCGAAGCACGCGCCGAGCAGGAATAGCCCGCGGGGAGAATGCCGGGACCATCGCCACCAAACTACGGTTCCGTCCGGTCAAGGTAGCCCGCCAGCAGACAGATTGGTCTCACGTGGGCTCGTGTAGATAGGCTGCTGGCGAGCATCCGCGGTGGTTTCCGGGCTGTCATGTACATCTGTGTCCTTGCCGGGCTGTTGACTCAATTCGGCGACACGATCCATGGAGGCCTCGGCCCGGATTGCAGCCTGTTCGGCCCGCTGTGCGCAGCGAGAACTACGCAGGGCCCATTTCTTGGCTTTCTTTCCGCTCGCCATCACACGCACCCTTCATCCGTCGCGGAGAGCCGCACAGCTCGAGGAAGCCCTTTCAACGGCCACCGACACGCCGAGCAACTCGACCTACGTCCCTTTCCGACTCACGGTATTACCCGGATGACACCCTCGCTAAACGCTACATTTCGCTCCACAACAAAGAACATCCTCATGCACGAGACACACCTGCATCGAAAAAACGCAACGGTAGGCTTACCGGGCACTATGTCAGGGACACGTGCGAGAACTTGCTATGTGCCCTGAGTCCTGACCGACGTGGTGGCGCCCATCGGGATCGAGAAGCGGCGAACGCGACAGCAACACCGTGGCCGCCCCGATCATGACCGCTCCCCCCACCGAACCGAGTAACCACCATCCGGTACGCCCTTGCTCACCGAATACAGCCAGCCCGAACGCTACGGATACCGCAGGATTGGTCAGCGTGAACCCTGGCTGCGATGCTACAAGGTTTCCCGCTTGTAAAGCATTCTGCAACAGGAAAAAGGAAACTGGTCCGAGAACGATGACGCCATAAGCCTGCCCTGTGGCGAACAGGTTCGTTCCCTCGGCGACGGCCGCGCCCACGCCCGCGATGAGCGAGGAATTCAGCCCGAACGCTGCGCCCGTAGCCACGCCAAGCAGCGCCGCCCGGTGCTCGCGTCTACCGCGGTAGCCGATCAGCACCAGCAGTCCGATGCCCGCCGCACACCCGCCGGCCCCGAACAGCCAGGACGACGTCGAAACCAAGCTCGGACTGCCGCCGCGCGGGCTCAGACACGCTAAGAACACAGCCAGACCAACCGAAGCGAGCCCGATCGCCACCCAATCCGATACACGCATTCGTAGGCCGAAGACCCGCGAGGCCAGCATGAGCGTCAAGGGCAATTCAGTCACAAGCAACGGTTGGACGAGCGCGATCTCGGAGACCGATATCGAGACGGCGTGTGTGATGAAACCAGCGAGCATCGCACTGATCCCCAATAGCCAGACCCGCCTGCGAAGCAGGTCCGAGAACATGGCCAGGGAAAACGCCTTCCGTTCCGGCTCCGCTCGCGCGGCTTGCCGCTGTAGCACCGACGCTATCGCGTTGAGCGTGGCAGCCAGTACCATCAGTGCGATACCGAGCACAGGCTTCGACTCCTTCTGCGGCACCCGCCCAGCTGTGGACACTTGCCACCGCTTACCCGCAACAGCACGCCGTGAAACTCCGTGCACGGCATGGCGGAGACCATCTCTGCCGAAGCGAGCGCTGAACGGTTCGATAAGCCAGTTGCACTCGAGTGCACCGCATTAAGCCCCGGATCGGCGGAGCCCTGCACTCACCCGTTCTCCACCGCAATAAGCGAGTCACCCGGGCTGCTGATGCAGCGACAACGACAAACCCGGAACCGGACAGCATCAGATGACCGGCTGCCTGCGCCCGGGATAGACCAGCGGACCAACGAGAGCCGGCCTATACCTCCGGAACAAGGATGGGCTGTCCCGGCTCGGTGACATAAGCGACGAGAACCTTGGCGCGCTCTTCAGTGTCATTGCCAGCGTCCAAGTGCAGATGCTCGCGAGGTTCGAACCAGTGCTGTCCGACTTCGTACTGCTGCACCGGCTCACCCTCCATCCGAGAAGTGACCTTTCCCTCCAACACATAGATCAACTGCCAACCGGGATGCCGGTGCGGCGGCGTGTGCACTCCAGCCGGATATTCGACAGTCAGCAAACGGATCTCTTTGCCCGGCAACCCATCAAGAGGCCAGCTCCCAACCTCCGTGATGATGCTGCGTTGCGACTCAGCCATAATGCCCTCCAATTATCAGCCCACCTGACACGTACTTCATATCAGGCCAGCTGATACTCTGCAAGAGTGGTACAGGACGACGCGATACAACGGTCCCGCAGCGAACACGGCAACCTCGGGTATTTGATGCGGTTGGCCCAGCAATCGCTGCACGGTGCGCTGACCGGGAAACTGGCCCCGTTCGGGCTGTCGGTGCCGCAATACGGAGCGCTGAGCGTGTTCGACTCGATCCCCGAACTCTCCTCGGCCGAGCTGGCGCGATTCGCAGCGGTGAAACCACAAAGCATGAACACGATAGTTCACCAACTGCTCGAACGAGATCTCCTCGAGCGCGGCCCGGCACCCAACCACGGCAAGATCGTGCTCCTACGGCTGAGCAAACGTGGCCGCAAACTACTCGACCGCGCGACTGCGGCCGTGCGTATCGTTGAACAACAAGCCTTGCAAGGGCTCTCTGAACCGGAAAAACAACTGATCCTCACCTGGCTCGCCCGAACGATCACTATCTACGAATAGCTGAACCTCGAGTGAGCTTCCCCTTGAA
>NZ_JALM01000131.1 GCF_000737195.2 Sciscionella sediminilitoris | reverse complement strand
GGAGCGCTACCTGTCCTTCTCCGGGAAGACGGTCCGGCACCCCGGTCGGCGAGAACAGGACGAGCCGAGGTGAGCCGGTTTCGAGAGCCCCTGGCCGGGGTATCAGCGTGCAATGCGATTCGGATACACCTTGCTGACCGAGCAGACCGGCCCCGCGGAACTCGTCCGGCTCGCCGGTGAGGCCGAACGTGCGGGGTTCGACTTCGAGGCGGCGAGCGACCATTTCTCTCCCTGGCTGGAGGAACAGGGGCACGCGCCCTATGTGTGGAGCGTCCTCGCGGCCGCGACCCAGTGCACCGAGCACGTCGAGCTGATGACGTATGTGACCTGCCCGTCCTTTCGCTACCATCCTGCCGTGGTCGCACAGAAAGCCGCGACAACGCAACTGCTGAGCGGAGACCGGTTCACGCTCGGCATCGGAGCGGGGGAGAACCTGAACGAGCACCTGATCGGCACGGGCTGGCCGCCGGCGAACGTTCGCCACGAACGGCTCTGCGAGGCGATCGACATCATCAGTGCCCTGTTCGACGGCGGCCATGTCGACTACGCGGGACAGCATTACCGGCTCGATTCAGCCAAACTGTGGGACTTGCCGCGGCAGCGGGTCCCGTTGGCCGTCGCGGTCTCGGGCCGGCAATCGGTGCGGCGTTACGCACCACGCGCACAAGCCCTTGTGGCGGTCGATCCTGATGCGGAACTGACCGCGGAGTGGGACCGCTGTGCTCCCCACTCGCCGGCGCGCAAGATCGGCCAGCTGCCCGTTTCGTGGGGTCCGCAGGTCCAGGAGGCGACCGAGCGGGCACACCGCGAGTTCCGGTGGTTCGCCGGTGGATGGAAGGTGAACGCGGAACTACCCGGAACCGCGGCGTTCGCGGCGGCCACGCAGTTCGTCACCGAGCAGGACGTTGCCGACGCGATCCCGTGCGGCCCGGAGATCGAACCGATTCTGGAGAAGGTGGCGGCATTCCGAGATGCGGGCTTCTCCGATCTCGCACTGGTGCAAATCGGCGGCGACCGGCAAACGGGATTCCTCGAGTTCGCGCGAGAACACCTGTTGCCGGCGTTGCGCACACGGTTCGGTTGAGATTTCGGAAGGGGTTTCGGACGCGGTGTGCCGGGTAGATACGCCGACATGAGTACCGCCCGCGAAGCCGCCGTATGGACGATGGCGCTCGCCGTGATCTGGCTGGCGACGCTTTCTGAGCTCGGTGTGGCCGAATTCGCCGCGGCCTTCCTCCTCGCCGTCCCCTGTGCGGTGGCCGCGAGGTTCGCCCGCCTTGCCTACCGCCGCACATGGCGGGTGCGACTCTCGCCGCGCCGGGTGCCTGGATTCCTGGGCAAGCTGGTCACCGAGACCGCCGCACTGGCCACGGTAGCGCCGTGGCGCTGGGAAACGACGATCACCGAGGTCACCAACCTCCGAGGCGGAGCCGGGGACAGGCATGCCAGGGGGACCCGGGCACTTGCCGAGCTGGCGGCATCGGCGAGCCCGGGTTCGGTACTGATCGGAGCGAGTGAGGCCGCTCTGCGAACTCACACGCTGGACCGGAGAGGACGGCCATGACCGTCTGGCTGATGCTGCTGCTCGCTCTGACACTCGGTGCCTTCGCTCCCGCGGTATGGCTCGGCTGCACCGGTGGCCGCGGCCGCCGATTACTCGGACTCGAGTTCGCGGGTGTCGCGTTGACCCTGATGATCCTGGTGTGGTGCCAGGCGTGGGGACAGTCCAGTTCGATGATGCTCGCCTTCGCTCTGGTCGTGCTGTCTTTCGCGGGTGTCCTGGTCTTCACCCGTCTGTTGGGCGGCCGGACATGAACGTCCTGGCGCAATCGGTCACCGGAGCGGGGGTGGTGCTGGTGGTTGCGGGCACGCTCGGTGCCGTATTCGCCGCCGCAAATCTCGTCCGGCTGCACTACCTTTCCGCGATCACGCTGATCGGCTGCCCGCTCATCGGTGCCGGGCTGGTCGTTACCGACGGTTTCTCGCTCACCAGCGCCATGGTGGCGCTGACCACGGTCACGCTGGCGTTGACCGGGCCGGTGCTGTCCACGTCCACGGGACGTTTCCTCGCGCGGATCGAGGACGAGCCGTGACGACCGCGCTGCTCGTCTGTGCCTTTGTCCTCGTTGCCGGTACCGGGCTCGCGGTCACCGCCACACGCGACACCCGGCTGCTGGCGGTGACGCTTTCGGTCTACGGGCTCGCCTTGACCCTGCTGTTCCTGCTTCTCGCGGCACCGGATGTAGCGCTGTCCCAGGTGGCGGTCGGCAGCGCCGTCGTCCCGCTGCTGGTGCTGCTGACCGTGCGTACCGTACGCCGGGGTAAGCCGTGAGCATGCGCGCCCGGCTCGTGCTGTTCGCGTCCGCGGCCATCGGTCTGCTCGTGCTGTTCGGCGCTGCACTCACCTCGATGCCCGAGTTCGGCAGCGATTTCCACCCCTACCGCGAGCTCGCCGTCGCGGCCGCCACGAGCCACCGCACCGCCAACGTCGTCTCCTCGGTGAATTTCGACCAACGAGGACTGGACACCCTCGGAGAGGAGCTGATCCTGTTGTGCTCGGTCGTCGGTGCCACGGCGCTGCTGCAACCAGGCGGTACGGAGCGGCACACACAGCCACCACAGGACCGGCACCTGCTGGAGTCCACCGGCCTTGCCGGATACCTGATGCTGCCCATAGGGCTGCTGGCCGGGGCCGATCTCGTCGTGCACGGTGTCTCCTCACCCGGCGGCGGTTTCCAGGGGGGTGTCGTGTTCGCCACCGGCCTGCATCTGGTCTACATCGCCGGTTCACATCGCGCCCTGCGCAAACTACGACCCCTGCGCTGGTATTCCTTCGTCGAGGCGGGCAGTGCCGCGGCTTTCTTGGTCACGGGCCTGGCCGCGCTTGCTACCAGCGGTGCGTTCCTGGCCAATCTGCTGCCGTACGGGCGCTTCGGCGAGCTCGGTTCGGGCGGAACGGTGACGCTGCTGAACGTGATCGCCGGCGGGGCCGTCGCGGGCAGCGTTGTCGTGCTGCTCGCTCAGTTCCTCGAGGCCGACCTGAGGACCGCGCGGACGGGTGGTCGGCAATGAGCGCACTTGCCTACGGGGTGGCCGCCGTGCTCTTGCTCGGTGGAGTACTCGGGATGGTTCGCAGCCACGATCTGGTGCACACCGTCGTCTGTCTGCTGGTCGCCCAGTCCTCGACCTATGTGCTGCTGCTCTCGATCGGATACCAGTGGGGTGCCCGTCCACCGGTTGCCCCGAACACCGCGCGGCTTCGTGGGCCGCCGCTCACCGATCCGGTCGTGCAGGCGATGGCCCTGACCGACATTGTGGTCTCGGCGACCGTCACGGCGCTGCTACTGGCCCTTGTCGTGCAAATCCACCGCCGTCATGGGACTGTCGACCCGGAACGGTTGCGGGCACTGCGAGGGTGAGCATGGTGCCCGAGGTGCTGCTGCCCATCACGATCGCCTGGCCGCTGCTCGCCGCCTGCCTGCTGCTGATGGCGGGAGGACGTGTGCCCGGTTCGGTGCAGCTACCCGCGATTCTGGCCGTGATCGTCGAGATGACTCTGCTCGGTGTCACGCTTTCGACGGTGCGTGGCGGGCGCGTGGTGCATTTCGTGGCCGGGTGGCGGGTCAACGACGGACGCGGTGTGGGAATCGTACTCGTCGGTGACAGCACCGGGGTTTCGATCGGCCTGCTCGCCGCCGTGCTGACCGGCGCCGCTTCGCTGTTCGGTTGGCGCTACTTCGAATCCGGGGATGTGCGCTACCACGTGCTCGTGTTGATCTTCCTCGGCGCGATGGTCGGCTACGCCCTCTCCGGTGATTTGTTCGACCTGTTCGTCTTCTTCGAATTGATGGGGGTCGCGGCCTTCGCCTTGACGGCGATCAAGGTGGAGGAGCCGCGCTCGGTACAAGGAGGCTTCAATTTCGCGATCGTCAATTCGGCGGGCGCTTATTTGACCTTGACCGGAGTCGCCTTGCTCTATGCCCGCACGGGGCGCCTGGGGTTGGCGCAGCTGGGCATGGCGCTGGACGGACAGCGCGCGGACGTGCTGATCCGGCTGTCGTTCGTGCTGGTGTGCACGGGTTGGCTGGTGAAGGCCGCTGTGGTGCCGTTTCACTTCTGGTTGGCCGACGCGCATGCCGTGGCACCGGCACCGGTCTGCGTTCTGCTCTCCGGGATCATGGCGCCACTCGGGGTGTATGGCGTGGTCCGCACCTACTCCACGGTGTTCGCGGGCGCGCTCGAGCACGCCGTCTTTTCCCGGATGCTGTTGGTGTTCGGGACCTTGACGGCTGTTCTCGGGACCCTGATGTGCCTATTGCAGCGACATGTGAAGCGACTGCTCGCCTATTCCACCATCGCGCATATCGGAGTTCTGCTGCTCCTGGCAGCGGGACATGGACCGGCCCTGTGGTTCTATCTGGTCGGACACGCCGGAGTGAAAGGAGCCCTGTTCCTGATCGCAGGCGTGCTGCTGTCCGAACACGGGGATATCGACGAATTCGGTCTATTCGGCAAGGGTTCCAGCTTCTTGGGCGCTGTGTTCGTCCTCGGTTCGTTGGCGCTGGCCGGATTGCCGCCCTTCGCCATCGGCCTTGGCAAGTCGGCGCTGGAACAGGGACCCGTCTGGCAGCTGGTCATGGTGGCGGCCGTCTCGGCTCTGACCGCGGGAGCGGTACTTCGTGCCGGTCTGCGGATCTTTTTCGGACTCGGGCGTCCGCCCGAGGGGCGAGAGGACAGCGAACGCACCAGTGGCGAGGGCGAACGTCCCGAGGGCAGGACGGTACTGCCGAAAGCGTCCATGACAATGCGCGCCGCAGTTGCCATCCTGGTGCTGATCGGTCTGGGAGCCGGAGTGGTGCCCGGCAGCGCGGGCCTCGCGGGGCAGTCGGGCGCCGCGCTGCTCGAACACAGCGGATATCTCGGAGCCATCGGGTCACGACCGATCTCCTCCAGCGGAACCGCAGCGCCTGTCTGGAGCCTGACGGGAGCATTGGTGGGGATCGGATCGGCTGCCTTCGCATCACTGATCGCTCTGGGCGCGCTGTGGCGGCGGCCGTCTCAAGGCGGGGGCCGACGCCTGACATCCTGGCTGCACGCCGTGCATTCGGGTCACGTAGGTGACTACATCACGTGGCTGCTCATCGGTGTTCTCGTGCTCGGCGTCACCGTTATGGCCTGATCGTGTGCATGTCCGCGCGCTGAGCGGGTAGTCGGCTGCGGTGAGGGAAAGGACAGCTGATGGGTGCTGATGACGACTTCGTGGGGCTCGACGCTATCCGGGTACCGCAGGTCGGCGCCGTGGAGCGCCGCCGCGCGGTCCGCGCCGTGGCTGCCTGTTCCCGGGACAAAGCGGATTGCGCGCGGTTGCTCGCCGCGCTCGGCCTGGACGTGCGTGAAGGATTCCATTTCGGTGAAGGAGAGCATGAGGATGGCGGTCAAGACAGCCAATGGCAGCGAACTGATGCCCGAGACCGAGCGGCTCGCCGGTGGCGCTAACTTCGCCGCTGTGGCCACGGTGCTACCCAGTGGGCGCATCCAGAACCAACTGGTGTGGGTGGGGGTCGAGGATGACCGGATCGTGGTGAACACTGAGACGCACCGGGCAAAGTACCTCAACGCCCGCAGCGACGGGCGAATCGCCCTGGTGATCCGCGATGAGCGGGATCCGTACCGGTATGCGGAGGTTCGGGGAGTGGTCAGCGAGACTACGAGCGGCGATCGAGCGCGTGCGCACGTCGACGAGCTCGCCGAGGACTACACCGGAAAGCCCTATCCGCCGGAGGCCATCAAGAGCGAGCGGGTCATGCTCTGGGTGACACCCGAACGCCAGACCTTCATCGACCAGAACGACGGGATCGCCGACTGAGAACGCGACAGCCGGGGCGACTCACGGAAGGCCGGTCAGCCCCCTGACTCTTCGCTTTCCGTGCGGTCGGTCTCCAGGTGCAGGGCGCCTTCCTCGGGTTCTCCCGGCGGAACCGACGCCTCTGATGGAAACGCCCTCATCTCGGAATCACCGGTATCGTGTGTGTCGTCGTGTTCGGGGTCGTCCCTGCGCGGGTCGTCTCGTGGCCAATCGAGCGGCTGCGCGGCCGAGCGGCGCTGGTCCAGTTCGAGCTGTTCCGTGTGTTCGCTGGCCGGGGTCTGGTGTCCGGACATGTCTACTCCTGGTGCGGTGAGCGGATTCAGCGTCGTTCGTCGAGTGTGGGCGCGATGTACGGTTCGCGGGCCGGTACATCGTTAGCGATGCCGTGGCTGGCGTCGATATGCGCCTCGGTACCGGACCGGTGCCGAGGCCGTTCGAGCAGGCGCGCCTCGTGCTGGCGTGAACGCAGCAGACTGAAGACGCCCATCGTCGCCCCGTGGATCGCGGCCAGCACGAGCAAGAGCACACCGAGCCGGCCCAGAACGGCAAGGAAGCCGCCGCCCGAAGGCGGGGCGATGGCCAGCAGCGCGAGCAATCCCAGGGCGACGAGGTGGAACAGGGCCACAGTAAGCCGGTTCGCCGCAGCTGCCGCTTCGGCCGACTGATAGGTGTCCCGCAGAAAGACCCTGCCGTTACCGGTGATCAGGTATCCGTCCAGGCCGATCAGCAGCACACCGAGTGCAAGAAAGAGCGCCGCGGAACCGTAGTCGTTCATTCTGGCCTCCTATCCGGATGTCATGGTGGAGTACCCGAAGTACCTACCGGAGAAACCCAGGTGGGTGTTCCGTCCAGGATTCCTGTGTCGATGATCGCGGGGAGACACATACGTTCGGTGGATCGAACCCGTCTGGAGGGATCACCAGTGGACTGACCAGAGGAAGACCGTGGTCTGGCCCTACTACAGCGAGCAGAGTCGCGCTGTCGATCTGGACGATGAACAGGAATGAGGCAATGGGGCTCGGGCGCACCGCGGGCGACGAGCGTTCGGTGGATGTGTGGCCCGGCCGATCGGCCGGGCCACACATCCACCGGAGTCACGAAGTGATCCGATGAGCGAGCAGTTGCTTCCCCTGCTCGGCTCCCTTCTGGCTTTCCTGTTGGGCACGGCGGAAGAACCCGGCGAGTTCGGCGTCCTCGGCGCGTTCGGCATCCTGGACGTAGGATTCCAGCCGTAGTGCATTGCTGAGGCAGTTCTCGACGAACCAGATGATGTTGTAGTCCTTGTCGGCCGTGCCCGTGACATGTCCGGTCTCCGCCGTCGTACTCATCGGACCTCCTTGTACGTAATTTGCTTGCTATCCCTGGCTACCCCCACGTGGACGGGCGAAACTCGGTGATCAGCCTGGGCTCGCGCTCGGGGTACCGCCGGAATCCGTCTGGACCTCGCCGAGAGCAACCGCATACGCGCGTGCGGTGTCAGCCGCGATGCGTTCCCACCCGTAACGCGCAAGAGCACGATCTCGGCCGGCGATGCCGTACCCCTTGGCGAGTTCGGGTTTGCTGAACAACTCGCGCAACGCATGCACCAGGGCGGCCGTATCGGACGGACGCACCAGCAGACCGGTCACCCGGTCGACGACGGTATCGGCCAAGCCTCCGGCTGCTGAGGCCACGACCGGAACCCCGCAGGCCATCGCCTCGAGCGCCACCATGCCGCAGGACTCGTACTGCGATGCGCAGACCACCGCATCGGCAGAACGGAGCAGGGCCGGGATCCGCTCGCGTGGTACGGAACCGAGCAGGTGCACACGGTCAGCGACTTCGTGCTCTTCGGCGTATGCACGCAATCGCTGGGCCTCTTGATCCCTAGGAAGCGCGCCGCGATCCGGTCCGCCCGCGATGATCAGTTCGGAATCGGGCAGGTGAGCAAGGGCTGAGATCGCCGTTGTGAACCCTTTGCGGGGCACCAATCGGCCCGCCGCCACGATGCGGCGCCGCCCGGTACCTGATTCGCATCGGCCTTCGGGCGTAAATCTTTCCACGTTCACGCCGGACG
The DNA here is from genome assembly GCF_000737195.2 of Sciscionella sediminilitoris. GTDB lineage: Bacteria > Actinomycetota > Actinomycetes > Mycobacteriales > Pseudonocardiaceae > Sciscionella > Sciscionella sediminilitoris. The sequence goes on along the minus strand of NZ_JALM01000131.1, from coordinate 11,726 downwards.
GGATCACGGAGATCCGGGAGCGTGGACAACCTTGCTCCGCCAACCGAAAAAATTCCTCCGTCGAGCGCGCTATCACCCGATTCGCATTTCTGGCGATGATCCGTTCGATCCGGCCGCGCTCGCCCAAGGTCGTTTTCGCGTTGCCCTGGGGATCGCATGGAACGCTGTCCAAGGCGCGGAAGCTCTGCACGGTCGGTGTGCCCGTGCGGCGCGCGGCGAGCTGGGTCGCCAGCCCCGACGTCCAGAATTGTGCATGTGCTAAATCTGGCGGTTGCTTCACCCAGCGCTCGGCCAGGAACGCGGCGAACTCTCCCAGGAATGGCAATAGTTCTTCGCTTGCAAGCGGCCGGGCCGGCCCCGCAGGTACGTGCACGACCCGATAACCTTGCCCACTGTCGACGACAGAAGAAACCTCGCGATCGGCACGCCGGACATAGACGATGACCTCATGGCCGCAGCGGCCGAGCGCCGAGGCGAGCTCAGCCACGTGAACATGCTGGCCCCCGCCCTCGACGCTTCCGGACACAGTTAGCGGGCTGGCGTGTCCGGACACCATGGCGAGCTTCATCGTCGACCTCCAGCCATGCGCTGCCTGCGTGGTCCGCCGATGCGGTGAACCACCGAAGGCGATGTGAGTACCCGGAATCAGGCCAGCCAAACGGCCGGGGCGGTCCCATGACGAGTGTCAAAACGAACTAGCAGTTCCCAGGCGAGCTGTTACTCCTCCGGCCGAGCCGCCGGCGTGGCCTGGCACGCGTGGCAGAGCACAACGGCGTCGGTCTTCGATCCGTTGCCGACCAACCGGATGACCATACGAGTCATGCCGACCTGAGGTGCCCGATGTGTGCCGTACACGTACCGGGGTACCTCAGCAATAAGGCCGCAGTGGATCGTGAAACTGAAGGGGTGAACACTCCGGTGAAGGTGCCGTCGGGCAATGGGGTGGTGGCTGCCGACAGGTTCTGCGGCATGTCAGCTCTACTACGTACGCTGACGAAGGTGGTGAGCGCTCTGGCGGACCGCGGTATCGCGTTCGCCATCGGCGGTGGCTGCGCGGTGTATGCCCGCGGCGGGCCGGCTTCGGACCACGATATCGATGTGTTCCTCAAGGAATCCGATGTCGAACGGGCCAGCAAAGGGCTTTTGGATCACGGCTTCGACACGGTGCAGCCTCCGGAGAACTGGTTGACGAAAGCTTACGACGGCGGCGTGCTCGTGGACATGATTTTCCGGCCCAACTTCCGCAGTGTCACCGACGAGTTGCTCCAGACCGCCGAGCCGCTGCGTATCGGCCCGGCCCGCGCGCCGGTGCTGCCCGCTACCGAAGTACTAGTCGACAAGTTGCTGGTGCTCAGCGCGCACTTTTGCGACCTTGCACCTTTGCTGGTAATTGCCAGGGCCCTGCGCGAACAGATCGATTGGTCAGCGGTGGCCGCACGTACCGCCGATTCACCATATGCCCGTGCTTTCCTCGCACTGGTACAAGAGCTGTCTGTCTGCGAACCCATCGGCGGGGAGAGGTGAGTTCGATATGACGTGGCGAAGCGGAGCAAGGGTACGGGTTGCGGCGGTCGGGGATCCGCACCTCGGTGCAGACAATGGCGATCTGTACCGCGAACACTGGGAACAGCTCGGCGGTCAGGCCGACATGCTGTTGGTGGCTGGCGACCTGACCAAGACCGGAACCGTTGCGGAGGGACAGTTCGCGGCTGCCGTATTCGGCCAGCTTCCGGTCCCGGTCGTCGCGGTACTCGGCAACCATGATTACCACTCCGGACGTTGTGCACGAATCATCGCGCTGCTCCGGGAGTGCGGTGTGACGGTACTCGACGGGCAGGCAACGGTGCTCGAGGTTCGCGGACGACGGGTGGGCATCGCGGGAACTGTCGGGTTCGGCGGTGGGTTCGTCGGCAAATCGGCAAGCGCTTTCGGGGAGACGGAGATGAAGTTGTTCGTACGGCGGACCGAACGTCAGGCGGACGCGCTCAAGGCCGCGCTGAGAAGCTTGGATTCGGACGCACGAATCGCGCTCACCCACTATGCTCCGACCTCGGACACGCTCGCCGGCGAACCACCCGAAATCCATCCCTTTCTCGGTTCCTATCAACTCGGCGAAGCGATCGATAGCCACGCGGTCGACCTGGCGATCCATGGGCATGCGCATTTCGGGAGCCAGCACGGCGCGACCTTGCACGGCACACCGGTGCGCAATGCCGCAACCTCGGTGATAGGGCGCGCGTTCGCCGTGTACGAACTTCCCGGACTGTGACGGCTATGGAGGTGTCGGGAGTGTGCGGTCAACCGTAGATACGCTCGCGCAGCTGTTTGAGACTCTGGGCGATCAATCTGGAGACATGCATTTGAGAAAGTCCGATTTTGCGGGCGATCTCCGATTGAGTGAGATTGCCGAAGAATCGCAGGGTTAGGATTCGACGTTCACGCTCAGGCAGATCAGCCAGCAGCGGCTGCAGCGTTTCACGCAGCTCGACGTCCTCGATATTGGTGTCCTGCTCGCCGATCGTGTCGCTGACGGCCTGGCTGTCGGACTCGGTGGTCCCGCCGACCGGGCTGTTGAGGGAGTCGGCTCGGTAAGCACTGCCCGCTTCCAGGCCCCTGCGTACCTCGTCAAGGTCAATTTCCAGGTACTCGGCCAGTTCGTCCGCCCGCGGTGCGCGGCCGGTGCGCTGGGACAGCTCGTCGATCGCCTTGCCGAGATTCAGATGCAGCTCCTGCAGCCTGCGCGGCACCCGCATCGCCCAGCCCGCGTCGCGAAAGTACCGCCGCACCTCACCCATGACCGTGGGAACGGCGAACGCGAGGAAGTCGTTCCCACGGTCGGGTTCGAACCGATCCACTGCGTTGATCAGGCCGAGCATGGCCACCTGACGGAGGTCCTCGAGTTGGACGCCGCGGTGACGGAACCGCATTGCGATGTGCTCAGCCAGAGGCATGTGTTCGCGGACTAGTTTCTCTCGCAAACGTTCATACCGTGGGTCCTCCGGAGACAGCGCGGCGAATTCGTCGAAATCCTCCGCGAACTGGGCGTAATCCTGGTGCTCGGCCTGTTGGGACAAGCCGAGGTGGTCAGGACCTTCGGTCATGGGCATCCTTCGGACGCCTTGGTCGCCTCGATGTGCAACGTCGTGGGCTGTCCTGGGGTCGCGGTCGTCCAGCTGACGAGGGTGTCAGCGAGCGTCGACATGATGCGCCACGACCACGAAGAACGGTCGACGACGGAATCCGGGCTTGCGGTAACCTGTGCGTGGAGGTGAAAGCTGGCCTCGGCCTGAAATCGACACAGCATCTGAACTCCCGGCACCGCGTTGCGGATAAGGGTCGAGCAGACTTCGTCGACAAGTAGCCGGGTGTCCTCCACACTGTCTACGGTGAAACCCGCCTCCATCGTCAAGGTCGCAGCCATATTGCGTAGTACGGCGAGTTGGGCAGCGTCGACACTCGTATACACCTCGACTACACCGTCATCGGCAACTGATGGTTTCCCGGCCGGTTGCTCGCTGATCATGTGCCGCTCCGGTCACGCGCATGGTCCAGGTCTCCGATGACATTCCCTCCGACGGGTGTAAGCGTTACCGGAACTCTCCCACCGTTGTGCTTGGAGAGCACGGCTTGGAAAGCGTTCGCTGTATTGGTGATCGGTGATACACGGGTGCGCCGCGATCCGGGACTGGTGCGCCGTAACGCAGCTGACGGCGTCCGCCAGTCGGTCTCTGGGAAATTCTCCTTCATCGTACCCTATTCGTCGCAGCTGCGGCTGTCGTCCGGACGAGTCCGGTGCCGCGACGCAGGCGAATATCAGTCTGCGTGCGGACTACTGTCGTTCAGCCTTAACATGCGTGTCGTCCCGTCGGCAAGGCCGGGAGGACGTGTCTCCGCACCTCATGACCCTGGATTCAGCTTTGCCAGGGGCGAATACCCCGGAAGTCGGGGATGGAAACCTTGGTCGAATCCGCTTCCGCGATCGGAGGTCGTCACAAATCCAGGCAATCGCATCGGTTTAGACACCATGGTTGGTGGATAGCCGGATGGCATGGCAACGGTTCCGGGGGTACGGCGAGGAGCGACGGTGCCGGTTCGTCCGGTTCATGTGAGCCATCCGCGGGCCGTGGTCAGCAGCCGGATACCGCAGCGAGGACGACCCAGGTTGTCCGGTTGGGAGCGATGGTGAGCTAACCGAAGCGAAACGACCGGGAGCTGCTCCGTGACAGAGCAGGCCAATGCCGTGCTCGCTGGATACGAATACCTCTGGGTGCTGCTACCCGGTACGCGACGTCGCTCATACGCGGGATGTGCTCAGCCAGGTGTTCGGGTGCTGCCCACTGACCCATCACCGGGCCGCACCCGCGGTGACCCGATGGGCACCGGTTCCAGTATCGGTGCTCCAGGCGTTTCATCCCCTTACCAGGTGACAGGAAGATGATATGAGCGAAGACAAGATCCGACGCCTCGACGCGGACCGCAGGCATGGCGAGCAAGGCGCCTTGACCACGCAGCAAGGCGTTCAGGTGGACCACACTGACGATTCGCTGTCGGCAGGTGCGCGTGGGCCGACCCTGCTCGAGGATTTCCACGCAAGGGAGAAGATCACGCACTTCGACCATGAGCGGATCCCGGAGCGCGTTGTGCATGCCAGGGGAGCGGGTGCTTATGGATTCTTCCAACCCTATGACAGCTGGCTGAGTGAATACACAGCGGCCGAGTTTCTGCGCGATCCTGAACTGGCGACACCGGTCTTCGTCCGCTTCTCCACGGTCGCTGGCTCACGCGGATCCGCAGATACCGTACGTGATGTACGGGGGTTTGCCACCAAGTTCTACACACGCCAGGGGAACTATGACCTGGTCGGTAATAATATGCCGGTATTCTTCATTCAGGACGGGATCAAGTTCCCGGATTTCGTGCATGCGGTCAAGCCCGAGCCGGACAACGAGATCCCACAGGCGCAATCGGCGCACGACACGTTCTGGGATTTCGTCGGACTGCAACCCGAGACGCTGCACATGGTGATGTGGTTGATGTCCGATCGTGCACTGCCTCGCAGCTATCGCATGATGCAGGGGTTTGGGGTGCATACCTTCCGGCTGGTGGATGGCCACGGGAACGGGACCTTCGTCAAGTTCCACTGGAAACCCCGTTTGGGTGTGCACTCCCTGTTGTGGGATGAGTGTCAAAAGATCGCGGGTAAAGACCCGGACTTCAATCGGCGCGACCTATGGGACGCGATCGAGTCCGGTGCCTACCCCGAGTGGGAGCTCGGTGTCCAGCTGATAGCCGAGGAGGACGAGCACGCGTTCGATTTCGATCTGCTCGATCCCACCAAGGTCGTCCCGGAGGAACAGGTGCCGGTAGAACCGGTCGGCAGGCTCGTCTTGAACCGTAATCCGGACAATTTTTTCGCCGAGACCGAACAGATCGCTTTCCACACCGCGAATATTGTTCCCGGGATAGACTTCACTAACGATCCGCTGCTTCAAGCGCGCAATTTTTCGTATCTCGACACTCAGCTGATCCGGCTTGGTGGGCCCAACTTCGCACAACTTCCGGTGAACCGCCCCGTCGCCGAGGTGCACAACAACCAGCGTGATGGGTATGGGCAGAATCTGGTCCACACCGGAAAGCATGCCTATTTTCCGAACGCATCCGGATGTCCGGCCATCGGCGGTGCGTTCCCTGAGGTGTTCGCGCACTATCAGGAGAAGGTATCGGGTAAGAAGGTCCGGCAACGCAGCGCTAGCTTCACCGATCATGTCGGCCAGGCGGCGTTGTTCTGGAACAGTATGTCGGAGATCGAACAGCAGCACATCGTGGCGGCCTTCTGTTTCGAGCTGGGCAAAGTGACGATGCCACCGATAAGGGAGCGAGCCGTGGACCGTCTGCTCGACATCGACCGCGGTCTTGCGACCCGAGTCGCCGAAGGGCTTGGTATCCAGCTGGCTGATCGTCCTCGCCGGGAACACGGGGAGGTGTCCTCACCAGCGCTCAGCCAGTTGAACACGACTATGGACACGGTGGACACCCGCCGCGTCGCAATCCTGGCTGCCGACGGCATCGACGGACTCGGTACCGGAAAGGTTCTCGAGGCCCTGCGGGAAGCAGGTGTCGTGGCGGAGATCCTTGCGCCGCAAGAAGGCCTGATATCGGCGGCTGACGGGGCGAACCTGCGTGCCGACCGAGCGGTCAATACGATGGCGTCGGTACTCTACGATGGAGTGGTCGTGCCCGGTGGAGCGGGTGCGGTCGAGACCTTGCGTGCGGACGGGTACGCGGTGCACTTCGTGCTCGAGGCGTACAAACACGCCAAACCTGTCGGCTTGTGCGGTGCGGGACGCGACATTCTGCCCGACGGTGTACTCGATGTAGCCGGGCTTGGACGAAACGGGGTCTTCGAAGAGCACGGGGTGGTCAGTTCCGACGCCACAGGCGAGCTACTGGAAGACGCGTTCCTGCAGCGGTTCCTCACGGTGTTGAAAGGACACCGGGTCTGGGATCGGCCGACTGCGCACATACCGGCCTGAATGAACTGCCGGACCGGCCCCAACCATCGGCACACCGCTGCTGAATAGTTACGTCGGAACAGTGGAACCCCGTGTCCCCGGGCTGACACCGAGTCGAATCTCCCGTTTCTTGGGGGATATGCGAGTCGGATAGGTGTCTGTTCGCGGGAGCGCCGCGGACAGCCAAGGCCGCGAATTTTCGGCGACCGCCATGCGCGGGTGCAACCGGTCCGTTCGAGCAGTTACCGCACATGCAGTCGAATACCGTGAACCTATTCGGGCAGTGCTTTCCAGTCGAAGCGGCCGGATGCGCTGGGAATTCGGCGGCCCGCGCCTCTGCACTGCGGTGTGACGGCCGTCAGGGATGGCGGCCTGGGTGGGCGAGTCTTAGGCGCACGGCGGGACATGGCCCTTCCACACCGTTCGTACCGTCGTGCCCGCGCCTGCGAGGAAAACGTGCTGCTGCGCCTAGACGGTATGCCTGTGCCGTGACCGCTGGCGCAGTGAAGGGAGGGGTCCGTTTGTCACACCGTCGCACGGGTATCACGCAAGGATCAGAAGCGACAACCGGGAGCGAGTCGTGATCGATAGTTCGTCAATCACCGAGACCACGATCTTCGACATGATGTTGTCGGATGGCACGGCAATTCCAGTTGAAGTCGAATTTCAGTACATCAGCGATGATCCATGGGCAGTGCGGCTTTCGTTCCACGTCGGGAGGGACGAGACCATCGTGTGGACGGTGGCTAGGACATTGCTGGCCAGTGGCCTGCACACGTCTGCAGGGGAAGGGGAAGTGCGAATCCGTCCGGTCGAGGGCGATTCGAAGGTTGTTGTCGCGCTGTGCTCGCCGAGCGGGCAGGCAGAGTTCGTCACTGACGCCGATCAGCTCGGAGAGTTCGTGGACGCGACCTACCGGGTCGTGTCCTCGACACAGGCGCAGGCGATCGTCGATGCTGAGTTCGACAGTCGTCGCTGGCTCGACGTCGGCGATAACTGAGCCGCAGTGCCCGCGGTCCTGGTAAGAGCGGTAGACAGCCCGGTGGTTGCCGAGGACTTCTGGTCGGCGCGCTCGGTCACGGCAGCCACCGGCCAGAGCAAGCGGGTCCCTTGCGTGCCGGTGCTCCCATGAGCGTCATACCGTCGTCCACGAGCAGGCTGGCGCTGGTGCGATAGCTTGCGGCAAGGCAGCAAGATGCAACGACAGCGGCCACTTCTCGTGCACCACCCGGGCAGCAACCGAGCGGCTTACCCGGACGTGGCCGTTGGTGCGGACCAGAATCCTCCAGGGCCGTCATGGGGCTGTGATCTCCCCGGAGAGCGATAGTTGCCGATAACGTGCACGGCTTACCGGGCACAGGCTGATGCATACGCTCCGTTAGAGCCGGGCCATCGCGGGTTTCGCTGTACGCCATTTCGGGTATCCGGGCGGACGTGCCGCGGTTTGCGGCAGATGACGGGGACGCGAAACAGGAGGAGGCGCAATGCCTGTCGGGACAGATTCCCCGTCCGAGCGGCGCCCACCGGTGCAGTACGTCGCATTTTGCACTGGTCTTGTGCTTCTCGTGATCGGGATACTGGGTTTCGTACCTGGCGCGACGACCGAGTACCACCTGCTCCAGTTGCTCGGCGGCGGACCGAGCGCGCGCCTGTTCGATATTTTCTCAGTCACGGTCGCGCGGAACTTCCTGTTCGTGGCGTTCGGTATCGCACTCATCGCCGTGTCCAGGACATCGAAACTGGCCCATGGCTTGCTGATTGCCGGGGGGCTGATCTTCCTGCTGCTTTACTGCTACGGACTACTAGCTGGGCACGGTGCGGACGCGAACCTTCTTGCGCTCAACGGCGCCGACAACTGGTTGCACCTGGCAATCGCGGTTGTTCTCCTGGCTACGGCGTTTCTCGCCGGGCAGAACCGCCATCCGACGCGGTCGACCTCGCCGCCCGGAGACGTGTAAGGCGAGCTCGGTCGAAAAGATCCGCCGCGGAACCATGACGATCAAGGCATTGGGGCCTGGTCCGGCGCACCTGCTCCCGACACTACGTTTCGATCCTGGCCTGGCCAAGGTATCGGCAGTCTCATCCACTGAGTACAGCCGAACTTGCCAGGGCAGGTGTTTCCGGAGAACACGGATGTGTCCTGGCGAGATAAACCGGGTAGTACGGTGTCATGTCCGATATCACCGAACTGATACTCGAAGATCATCAGGAATTCCGCAGGCGCTTCGCCGCACTCGACGAGGTGGATACGCCGGAGGAGCTGGCAAAGATCTGGCGGCCGCTTTCGGCATTGCTGGACTTGCATGCCGTGGCAGAGGAGCGGATTTTCTATCCCGAATTGGTACACCGTGGCTCCGATGCCGAGGATGAGACCGTTGACGCTGTCGATGATCACAACCAGATCAGAGACGCCGCTCACGAGGCGGATAACTATCCGGTGGGCAGCGCACCGTGGCATAGCGCGGTTCGCAAGGCGCGGTTGGAGAACAGTGAACACATGGCAGAGGAAGAGGATGGCGCGCTCGCTGATTTCCGCCGACATGCGGATCTTGGATTACGCGCCGATTTGGGTGCCCGCTTCGTCGCCTTCAAACAGGAGCATCCAGCCGCCGCTGGGCTGGACACAAGCGATATCGCCCCGAATAGGTATTTGGCATCGGTCGAGGCCGAAGACATACGCGACGGTTCACTCGGATTGGGCCCGCTCGACGGGAGGCGGCACGAATGAACCATCTTCTGCGTGAGCTCGCGCCGATACCGCAAGCGGCTTGGGACAGACTCGAGGAGGAGGCCAAGGACCAGTTCACGGTGCACTTGGCGGCACGACGGCTGGTCGACTGGTCAGGCCCGCATGGCTGGGAGCACTCCGCCACTGGACTGGGACGCAAACGCGTTCTCGCTCCCGAGCATCAGGACCACGATGACTTCGAGTTGCATCGCCGAAAGGTGCTAGAGCTCGCCGAGGTGCGCCTTCCGTTCGTCGTCAACAGGTCCGAACTCGATGATGCCGAGCGTGGCGCAACTGACTTGGACCTGGACGGGCTGGACGCGGCGGCCCTGCACTTGGCCCGCTTGGAGAACCACGCAGTGTTCCACGGGTGGCGCGAGGCAGGCTTCACCGGCATGACAGGGGCGAGTCCGCACCGACCCGTCCCGCTCGGTAACGATCCGGAGAACTGCCCGAAACCGGTGGCGGCCGCGGTGAATACACTCCGCGATGCCGGTATCCCGGGGCCGTACGCCTTGGCGGTCGGGCCACGGGAACACATGGATATTCTCGCGTCCACGGAGAGAGGGGGGTATCCGGTTGTGGATCACCTGCGCCGCATCCTGGGCGGTGGCAAGGTGGTCCGGGCGCCGGGGACCGAGGTGGCGCTCGTGCTGGCGCTCGGTGAGGGGAACTTTGAGTTCGACGTCGGGCAGGACATCTCCATCGGATACGAGGGGCATGATCACGACTCAGTACGATTCTATTTCGAGGAGAGCTTCAGCATGCGAGTCATCGAGCCCTCGGCCGCCGTGGCGCTGGTCAGGGAATAAGGCGCGTGCACGTCTCGCAGGGGTTTCGGCAGCTCTGAAACTGGTTATACCTTGGCAGGTATCGCAGGAAGCCCTGGTGGCGGTCGATCGTGGAGTTGGAAGTGGTGCGCATGGGGAGCGGCTGGACGCGGCGTCAGAGATGGCGGCGCAGGGGTGACAACCTGCCGACGAAGCCGCGGAATGCAAGCGATGCCAGTGTGCGCAGAGTGGGGCTGAAGCTGGATGACGGCAGCCTTCTCGCGGGGCAGCTGCTGACATTCAACCCCGATCCGCCACATACGGGGAGCCGAGAGCTCGTGCTGACTGCCCCACTGAGCTACCGCGAGCCAGATTCGGCGATAACAACACCCTTAGAGTCGCTGGTTGCCTGCGTGGCGGCTGCTCGCGTAGTGGCGATGACAGCGGGCCCGGAACTGCCCGACGATGATGGAGCACTCCCGCACGACACCATAACCGCCTCGCCTGGATGAACCGCGCTTTGCGACGTTCGCCCGCAAGTCAGGCGTCGGCAGAAGACAGGAGTGTCACCTGAAAGGCGGGCTGGCGTATTCCCAGCCGGTTCGTTAATCTAGTCGTTATCGAAGTTACCGATCGTATCGAAAAATCACCGCTGAACGCGGCATCACACCAGGGTACGCGGGGAAAGCCCTCGCCAGACCCAGTCAGCGTTCACCTGGCTTCCGCGATGGTGGAGCTGCCTTGTAGGTCCTGTCGGAAATCCCGCATGTTCCGCGCGGTCGCTCGCGGAATGTCATGAACACTACGCCCTTGGAGCCCGTAGCTGCACCACTCGGTTCGCTGTTGTCCCGGGTGTTGACAGGCGTGCGCCGCGATGTTTCCGGTGATCTGGGCGCGGCCGTCAGCGTTGCCCATCCTGCCCGCAACCGCGGCGGAGGACGCCTGAGCGTACTCGCGGCCAGTGGTGTCGGCGAATTCCTGACCTCAGTGACGACCGGAAAATTGTGGGGGCCTTCCATCCTGGCCGCAGTGGGGGAGGGTCCGCTGGCGACAGCCGATATCTGGCACGACGAACGCTGGCCACACCTCAGCCTCGAACGGCTGCTCCACAAAGTGGACGCCGCCCAGCACGAGCTCATTGCCCGGGTTCGAGGCGCGGCCGCGATTCCCTCGATCTGGGACGAGGACGGGATCGTGGTCCTGTCGATCTACCTTGACGGTCCCGCGGACGACGGAACGGTTGCCACGCTCGCCCGCCACGAACCGTTGGTCACCAGCGCGGTCACGATGGCCGGAATCGCCGAGCGTAATCAGCAGCAGTCACAGCGGGTTCTGGACGCGCTCGCCTCGCGGGCGGCCATAGAACAGGCGAAGGGCGTCATCATGGGGATACGAAACTGCGGTCCCAACGCCGCTTGGGATGTCCTCCGCGCGGTGAGCCAGGAGGCGAACGTCAAGCTCCGGGAACTGGCGACGGCCTTGGTCGAACATATCGGGCAGGTACCTGCGGACAAACCCACAGACCAGAGCGTGGTCCACGCGGACGAGCGTGCACGAGAAATCGCCGCCAAACTGTGGAGTGGACTTGGCCAGGAGCGAACCACAGGCGAGACGCACATACCGTAACCGGCTCGGTATACGGATGAGGTCCCGGTCCCTGGCTGCTGGATACGGGCTTCTGAAGCGAAACGGATCATCTAAAGGTTGTCCCGTAAT
>NZ_JALM01000130.1 GCF_000737195.2 Sciscionella sediminilitoris | reverse complement strand
CGCACCACAACAGCCTGCTCAACAAAGCGGTCCAACCGCTCCCGACTCGACAACAGCGTTCCCATTTCCCCAGTGTTCATACATCTATAATACCAACCACCAACGCGGATTCCCGCCATTCACCAGAAATCGCCCGAACGTGAACCGCGCTTTCCGAAGACCGCCGCTCTACGACGAATCGCCTGACCGGAGCAGCCCGGCGCGTTTGAGGGTGCGGGCGACGGGTGCGCTCTCCACCTGAGTGAGTCCGGGAAGGGTGGCGATGGGACCGGTCAGGTAGTTGTGCAGGGCACGGTTGTCGGTGCAGTTGACGGCGGCATAAAGGTTGGTGGGGCCGGTGGTGGAGGCGGCGAAGGACACCTCGTCGTGCTGGGCGAGCGCGTTGCCCGCGGCCTCGAGGTGGGCGGGGGCAACGGTGGCCCACAGCATGGCGAGGCGGGAGCGGGCGAGCACCCGCGGGTCGTAGTCGACGTCGAGGTAGAGAACACCGGCGCGGCGCAGTTCGGCGACCCGGCGTTGCGCGGTGGACTGGGAACATCCGGCCGCGGCGGCGAGTTGCTGGTTACCGGCGCGCCCGTCCTCGTACAGCACGGCGAGGATGGCGCGGTCGGTCTCGGTGATCCGGGTGGGTTGCGGCGGCCCACCGGCAACGGTGAGCGCGTCGATCTGTTCGGGACTCAGCGGGCGGACCTTGTCGACGATGTTCTGCGGGCCGCCGTAGTAGCTGTACAGCAGGCAGTGCGCGGTCACGGAGGTGACCCGGGGCGTCTTGGGCAGCTTGCGCAGCAGCAGCGATTCGTGCCCCTCGGGATTGCGGGTGGTGCACACGATTTCCGTGCCACCGGAGGTGATGTGGGTCCAGACGGTTTCCTCGTGCCTGGCCAGTGCGCGGGCCACCTGGACGGTGGTGTCCGGGGAGCATCGCACGCGCAGGAACCATTCCTCGTCGCCGAGTGCGAAGGACTGGGTGCGGCCGAGGATGCGCAGTGCGGCCGTGCTGCGCAGGTGGGCGTAGCGGCGGGTGACCGTCTGCGGGGATACCCCGATGACCTGGCCGATGGCCCGGAACGAGGCCCGCCCGTCGAGCTGGAGGGCGTGGAGAATTTTCCTGTCCAGATCATCAGTCATGGTTCATATCGTCGCTGGAAAGGAGAAAAAGTTCAATATTCCCGATGTTGTCATGCTGGCTGGAAGTGCTCGACCGCGAGATCGCAGAGTGGGCGGTGTCGGCGCCCTGCCGAGGACCAACGAGGAGTGATCATGACCGTCCGGCTCTACCGCAACGCCCGCATTCTCACCATGGACCCGGAAATCGGCGATTTCGACAACGGTGATCTGCTCGTGGACGGCGACCGCATCGCCGCGATCGGCACCGCACTGCAAGCCCCGCGGGGCGCCGAGATCGTCGAGGCGCGCGGCCGCATCATCGTTCCCGGGTTCGTGGACACCCACCGGCACATGTGGCAGGGCGTGCTGCGCGGTGTCGCGCCGATGCACACTTTCGGCCAGTACATGGAGAACATCCTCGGCGACTTCGGTCCCGTCATGACCCCGCACGAGCTGTATCTCGGCGAACTGCTCAGCGCACGCGCGGCCCTGGCTTCCGGGGTCACCACTATCCAGGACCTTTCCAACATCCAGGACACGCCCGAACACAGCGATGCGCTGCTCGGCGCGCTCGGCGAGTCCGGGATCCGCGCGGTTTTCGCCTATGGCAAGAGTTTCCCCTCGATTCTCGCGCAGGGAACCGTGCTGCCCGCGGACATCCGCCGGGTGCGTGAGGTGCTGCCCGGTGCGGTGACCATGGCCCTGGTCGCCGAGGGCGGCAGCGATGACGAGGAGCTCGCCAATGCCGCACTGGCCCGCGAACTCGATGTGCCCGTATCCCGGCACTTCTCCTCCCGGATGGATATCGCCCACCTGCACGGGATCGGCGCGATCCTCCCGGGCACCACCTTCATCCACGCCAACGGTCTCGGTGCCGCGGAACTCGCCGTGATCGCCGATTCCGGTGGCAGCGTCTCCCTTTCGCCCGCCATCGAGATGATCATGGGACACGGATATCCGATGGTCGCCCCCGCGCTGGCCCAACCCGGACTGCCGATCAGTCTCAGCGTCGACGTCGAGGTCACCGTGGCCGGCGACATGTTCACCCAGCTGCGCGCCGCCTATCAAGCCGGACGGCAGGCCACACACGGCACCGGGCAGGCCGTGACCGTGCGCGATGTGCTGCGGATGGCCACTGTGGACGGTGCCCGTTCCCTCGGCCTCGACGACCGCACCGGCTCACTCACTCCCGGCAAACAGGCCGATCTGATCGTGCTGCGCGCCGACCGGCCCGATGTGGCACCGGTCCACGACCCGTACGGCACCGTCGTGCTGCAGATGGACCGGGCGCACATCGACACGGTCACCGCGGCCGGACAAGACCACGTCCGTGCGGGCCGTCCCGTCGCGGACAGTTCCCGCCTGCTCGAGGAAGCCGAAGCTAGCGCGCGACGTCTCCGTGAGCGGGTTCCGGCGCGCTGACGGACTTTCCCGGGAGGATGAGAAAGCCCGCGAGGGCGGTCGCGGTAAGGATTCCCGCGCCGACGGCCACTCCGGTGGTGTAACCGGTGACCTCGGCCGCGGTGTGGTCCTCGCCGGTGGCCAATGCCGTTGCGGTGGCCCCGGCTGCGATCGTGTTCAGCAGCGCGGTGCCCAAGGCGCCACCGACCTGCTGGGCGGCGTTCACCGTGGCGGAGGCGACACCGGTGTCGGCGGCGTCCACCCCCGCGGTCGCCGTGCTCATCGCGGGCATCATGACCAGCCCGAGTCCCAGGCCGATGGCCAGCTGCCCGGGGAGCAGGAACAGCGGGTAGACCAGCTCGGTATCCGGTCGCAGCGCGGTGAGCCACGCCGAGCCCGCGGCGGCGATGAGCAGGCCGGAGACGATCAGCGGGCGTGGTCCGGAGCGGGGGAGGGCACGCGCGCCGAGCACACTGGCACCGAGTGCGGTGGCCACCGTCAGCGGCAGGAATGCCAGGCCCGCCACGACCGGCGAATACCCGAGCACCGCCTGCATGTAGAAGGTCATGAAGAGAAAGAACCCGAACAGGGCTACCTGGGTGCATGCGACCGAGAGGAACGCGCCGCCACGGGCCCGGTCGGTGAGAATACGCAGTCGCAGCAACGGTTGCGGTACGCGCGACTGGGTGAACACGAACGCGAGGATCAGCACGGCACCCGCGCCGAGCAGGACGAGTACCAGCGGATCGGCCCAGCCGTGCGCTTCGGTCCGGGTGAATCCGAAAACGATCGCGGTCAGCCCGCCGCAGCCGAGCACCGCTCCCGGAACATCCAGGCGGACGGTGTTCTCGGGCGCAGTCCCGGGGATCGCGAGGAGCGCACCGAGCACCGCGGCCGCCGCGATCGGGATGTTCACGTAGAGGCACCACCGCCAGTCGAGCAGTTCGGTCAGCACCCCTCCGGCGAGCAGGCCGATGGCAGCACCAGCGCTGGACAGTGCCCCGTAGACGCCGAACGCGATGCCGCGCTCGGCGGGCAACACGTAGATGCGGCTCAACAGGGACAGCGCCGCGGGCGCGATCAGGGCGGCGGACGCGCCCTGCAGTCCGCGCGCCACGAACAGCATCTCGCCACCGAGGGCCGCACCGCCGAGCGCGGATGTGGCGGCGAACGCGACCAGTCCCAGCAGCAGAACCCGGCGAGTGCCGCACCGGTCCGCGATACGCCCGCCGAGCAGCAGCAGCCCGCCGAAGAGCAGCACATAGGCGGTGATGACCCAGTGCCGCTCGCCCTCGGAGAGCCGCAGATCGGCCTGGGCCGAGGGCAGCGCGATGTTCACGATCGTGGCGTCCAGCACCACCATGAGCTGCACCAGACCGAGGACGACCAGGGGCCACCACCGGATGGCGCGCCCTCGCTGTGCTTCGCCGAGCCGTTCCGCCATCGACTACCTCCTTGAACAGTGTTTGGTAGTCCGAACAGTGTTCGGAAGAATAAACACCGTACTACACTGGCCGCATGGCGAGAAGAGAGCAGGCATCCCGGGGGCGGGACGATCGGGCGGGGAGTCTGTGGCTCCAGCCGGAAAGCAAGAAACGCGACCCACTGACCCGGGAGCGCATCGTCGGGGCGGCGCTCGAACTCCTGGATGCGCACGGGGCGGCGGCACTCACGGTCCGCCGGCTCGCCGAACAGCTCGGGGTGGCGCCCGCGACCCTCTACGGATACGTGCGCACCAAAGAGGATGTGCTGGACCTCGCCCTCGACGCGGTCTACGCGGAGGTGCGGATCGGCGAGGAGTACGAGGACTGGAGTGCGGAAGTGGCCGAGCTGCTGCACGCCTGGCGGAACGCGCTGCTGCGGCATCCGTGGTCCGCGACCGTCCTCGGCCGTCCCCAGCTGGGCCCGCACATGCTGGCCCGCGAGGAGCGCCTCTACGCGCTGCTGGCCGCAGGCGGGCTCACCGCGCCGGAACTGCAGGATGCCGCGTACGCGCTGTCGAATTACGTGATCGGTTCGCTGCTCATGCAGGTCGCCTGGCAGCAGCAGGACGAATCGGTGCGCCATGCCGCCGCGGGGCACATCGCCGAGCGGAGCGAGGCCTATCCCACCCTCGCAGCGCACCGCGGTACCCCGGACGCCGACTGGGACCGGAGCTTCACCAACGGGCTCCGCTCCTTGCTGGGCGGCATCGCGCCAGACTAGTCATATGTGAGCACTCATGTTTTACTGCATGGGTGAACCCCGTTCGGCTGTTCGTGCTCGGCGCCTTGGACCGCCGTGGTCCGATGCACGGCCATCAGATCCGCCGTGATGCCCGCATCGACCGCACCACGCTGTGGTCGCAGGTGAAACCCGGCTCGTTGTACGGCGCGCTGCACCGGATGCAGCGCGAGGGATTGGTCGATGTCGTGCGCACCGAGCAGGACGGCAAGCTGCCCGCCCGCACCGTGTACGCGATCACCGAGGAGGGCAGGCGCGAACTGCACGGCCTGCGCGCCGATGCCTTGCGCGAGGTCACCCTGGCCCCTGATCCGGTGGATCTGGCCCTGGTCATGAGCCATGACCTGGACGAGGACACGCTGCGGGGCTTCGTCGAGGATCGCCGGGACGCGCTCACCGCGCAGCTGGCGGTGTTCCGGCACGAGCGCGAACGGGCCTGGCCGGAACAGACCGTCGCGGACGACCTGATCATCGAGCACGCCATCGCCCGGATCACCGCGGAACTGACTTGGCACGAGCAAGTGCTGGACCGGCTGGGCAAGCTCACCGCGGAAAGCGAACATCGGCAGCACACCAAGGAGGGTTCCGCATGACCGTCCGGCCACTGCGCCTGCACGGCGATCCCGTCCTCCGCGACCCCTGCTCGCCGGTCACCCGGTTCGACGACGGCCTGCAAGGGCTCGTGACCGACCTGCTCGACACCGTCCAGCTTCCCGGTCGCGCCGGGCTCGCCGCACCGCAGATCGGGGTCTCTCTGGCCGCGTTCGCCTACAACGTGGACGGCGAACTCGGTTGTGTGCTCAACCCGGAGATCACCCACACCGAGGGGGATTACGACGGGCCGGAAGCGTGCCTTTCGGTTCCCGGGGTCCAAGCCGAGACACCGCGCGCGTGGCACGTGATCGTCTCCGGGCTCGATCGGCACGGCGAGCCGATACGCGTCGAGGGGACCGGTGAACTCGCCCGCTGTCTGCAGCACGAGACCGACCACCTCGCCGGAATCCTTTACCTGGACCGGCTTCCACCGGAGCGCCGCCGTCCGGTGATGCGCGCGCTGCGCGAACAGCAGGCCCGCCCCACGCGCTGACGCGGCCGGTCATTCCTCCGGCTTCGAGTGGTCGGTCTCCGGGATCAGCAGCGTCGCCAGGCTCACCCGGTGCTCGGTGCCGCTGCGCGGGGCGAGATAGGGCGAGAGCAGCTCCATCAGCCGGGTCTGCAGGTGCGGCAGATCCTCCGGGCTCAGGTACAGCATCGACTGGTGGTACCCGAAAAGGTCCATCCGGTCGTCCTGCTCGGATTCGATGAACCCGTCGAACTCCGTGGCCAGGTGTGCGAGGAAGACCGCGAACAAGCGCTGGTGCTGTTCCGTGGAGAGGGCGCCGATGTCCTCCTGGTCTCCCTGGGCGGCTTCGTCGCCGAGGGCGAGCGTGCGTTCGGTGCCGCCGCGGAGCTGACGCTGGGCGACCACGGTCAGCACGCCGGTGTCCAGTAGTGCCGCGACATGGCGGTAGATCGTCGCGGGCGCGATGTCCGGCAGTGCCTTGTTGAGCTCACTTGTGGTGATCGTCCTGCCGGCCACCAGCTGCAGAATCCGCAGCCGGACCGGATGCAGCACCGTCTCGAGCGTCGACCAGGCAGCCATCACAGAAGTTCCGTTCTCATACTTGCGAATACTATCAAGCATGATAATAATGGTCCTGACGCTGCGGGTCAACGCGCGGGAACAGGAGAAAAGATGGCTGACGTGACGGTCACGGCGAACTCTGTGCTGGTGCGGTTGTCCGGTTGGGAGGTGCCGCTGATCCGCCGCCGCGCCGTGGATGTTCCGCTCGACGCGGTGTGTACCGCCGAGGCGGTCGACGACTGGATCGCCGAACCGATGGGACTGCGCCATGGGGGGCTGGTCGTCTCCGGCCTGGTCAGGATCGGCATCTGGATCCGCGCGCGGCGCGGGGAACGCCGCCTCGTGACGATCCGGCGCGGCACGCCCATCCTGCGACTGGGCTGCGATCGGTCCCGTGGAGCCGATTTCGACGAACTCCTGCTTTCCACGACGGCGGCCCATTCCCTTGTCGACGAGCTGCGAGTGCTGACCGGAGATCGGAGATGAACCCGATGAATCACTATGGATCCCGTATCGGCGAGACCACCGTGCACGCCCTTCTCGGCCTGCTCACCGGCCTGGCCAGCCTGGTTTTCCTGCCCGTGCTGCTGGTCTGTGCGTTGACCTGCCTGCTCGGTATCGGCCTCGTGCTGTTGCCTGCCGCATTGCGTTTCCTGCGTGTCTGGGCTTGCTGGCACGAACGGCGCGCCGCCGGGCTGCTCGGGCAGGACAGCACGTCCCGGCCACAGCAGGCCGGATCCGGCTGGGCCGTGCTGCGGCGTCAGCTGGCCGACCCGGCGACCCGGCGGGAGCTGGGCTGGCTGTGCACCCACGCCATTGCCGGTGTGCTGACCGGGATCGTGGCCCTCGCCGGGGCCGGGGTCTCCATCGGGACCGTGCTCGCGGCGGCGTTCTGGTGGACCCCGCCGCTGGCCGGGGAAGTGCAGTTCCTCGGGGTCGCGGTGACCGACTGGCCGGGTGCGCTGGAATGGGGTGCCATCCAGCTGGTGCTCGCCGCCGCGGTGTGGATCCTCGTCGTGCCGCCGCTGACCCTTCTCGGCGCGCGCATCGGCCGCGCCGTGCTGAACCCGCCCGTCGTGCGGGGTCGGCCCGTGGAGCCGGTCAGTTCAGGCGCAGGCCGGACAGTAGACGGGTGAGGATGTCCAGGGTCTGCTCGCGCGCCTGCCCGGGATCCTCGGTGGCCGCGATGGCCAGGCCCGCCTCGCCGATCAGCGCGCAGCACAGGCGGGCGAGCAGATCGACCGGATACCGCGGGATGTGGCCCTCGTTCATCAGGTCTTCGAGCAGCCGGTCCAGCAGCGCCTCGGTGAACCGCCGGTCCAGCTCCCGCCACCGTGCCCAGCCGAGCACGGTCGGACCCTCCTCGAGCACGATGCGCCGGTACCGGCTCGCCGTGCAGGCTTCCAGATAACCCGCCATGGCACCGATGGCCGAGCCCCACAGATCGCCGCCCCGCTTCGTCTCGGCGAGCAGGGCGGCCATGGTCTCGGTCTCCACGCGTTCGAAGACCGCCTCGAACAGGGTCTGTTTGTCCTTGAAATGCCGGTAGACCGCGCCCTTGGTGAACCGGGCCGCGGCGCCGACCGCGTCCAGTGAGGTACGGCGGTAACCGTCCTCGATGAACAACCGTTCGGCAGCCTCGAGCACGGAGGTCCGGGTCTGCTCCACGTAGTCGAGGCGTTGAGGCTTGACTTCGGTCATGGTACCCACCATATACTGCGATACTATGAGTATCACCGGTACCAAAGGTATCAACCGGAGTGTCCGATGAGCTGGGCCGCGCTGCACGAGCAGGCCGTCGAGGCCTTCGCGAAGGGCTGGCGCCGCCCGGAGCCTCATGCCTGGGACGGGTTACTGGCCCCGGACATCGAGCTGACCCAGCCACTGCTGCGCTGTGGCCGGGGAAGGCAGTTGTGGCAGCGGGAAATCGCCCGGCTGCTCGCTTTTCTCCCGGACCTGCACGGAGAAGTGCTCGACTGGGCCGGAGCCGAGGAGCGGCTGTTCATCCAGCTGCGGCTCACCGCCACGCTCGGCGGCAAACCGCTGAGTTTCGTTGCCGTGGACCGATTGCGCCTCGATCCGAACGGAGTCGCCGTGGCCCGCGAGTCGTTCTTCGACCCCGCACCGGTCGCCGCCATGCTCGCCCGGCGCCCGTCCACCTGGTTGCCATGGTGGCGCTCCGGGCTCGGCCCGCTGCTCGGCAGGCGGAAATTCCTCAGCGACAAGGAGAAACGATGAATCCCCGTACGCGCGCCCTGGTCGTCCGCGGCCTCGGGGTCACCCGGCTGATCGTCGGGCTGTCCACCTTCGCCCGGCCCGGAATCGCACCCCGCTCGCTCGGTATCCGTACCGATCCGGCCGATGGCGGAACGCTGGCGCGGATGTTCGGTATCCGGGACGCGGCCCTCGCGGTGGCCACGCTCAGCGCCGATCCGGCCGTCCGGGAAAGCGGGCTGCGCCTCGGTCTGCTCTCCGATGCCGCCGATACGGCGGCCGTGCTGCGGGGCAGCCGTTCCGGAGTCACCCCGCGGGGCGCGGCCCTGATCGGCGGGGCTGCGGCGTTCTTCGCCCTGACCGGGCTCGCCGCGCTGGCCCGCAGTCCCGAGGGGAAAGCCCGCGACGGCGGTGCATGACGCGGAGTACACCGCGCTGGACGGGCTGGGCATGGCCGCGGCGGTGGCGGACGGACAGGTGAGTGCCCGCGAATTGCTGGAAACCGCGCTGCGGCGCACGAAGGAGCTCAACCCGAAGCTCAACGCGGTCGTGCGGCTGCTGGAACGGCAGGCCACCGCGCGGCTGGCGGAAAACCTGACCGGACCCTTCGCCGGGGTGCCGTTCCTGCTCAAGGACCTCGGCCAGGATTTCGCCGGAGCGCCGACCACGGCGGGCTCACGCGCTCGCTCGGGGACTCCCGCCGGGCAGCATGCCACCGTGGTGCAACGGTGGCTCGACGCCGGGCTCGTCATCTTCGGCAAGACCAACACCTCGGAGTTCGGGGCGAAGGCCGTGACCGAACCGGAATTGTTCGGTCCCGCGCGCAATCCGTGGGATCCGCGCCGCACCCCGGGCGGTTCCTCCGGCGGTGCCGCGGCCGCGGTGGCCGCGGGCATCGTGCCCGTGGCCGGGGCCAGCGATGGGGGCGGTTCCATCCGGATCCCGGCAGCGTGTTGCGGAGTGTTCGGCCTCAAACCGGGCCGCGGGCTCATTCCGGCCGGTCCCCGGAACGGCGAACTGATCAACGGCTCGGCCACGCACGGCGTGATCTCCAGGACGGTCCGCGACAGTGCGGCCATGCTCGATGTGCTCACCGGGCCGGATCCGTTGGCGCCCTTCGCATCCGCGTTTCCCGCGGGCTCGTATCTCGGCGAGGTGGGCAAGGATCCCGGCCGGTTGCGCATCGGCTGGCAGACCGATTCGATCCTCGGCACCGCGCCCGCTCCGGAGGCGACCGCGGCGCTCCGGGACGCGGCGAACCTGTTGTCCGGACTGGGACACGAGGTGGCGCGGGTGCGGACCGAGGTGTACGGCCCGGACACCATCCGGGATTTCCTCGTGCCGTTTCTGGTGCAGATCGCGGTCGATGTCGGGGAGCAGGGGCGGGGATCGCGTGGCCGCAACGGTTTCGAGCTCGATACGCTGCTCGCGGCCGCTGCCGGGCGTGGCATCCGGGCGCCGGAACTGAGCAGGGCCATCGAGAACTGGCAGCGCGCCCGGATCCGGCTCGCCGAGGTGCACCGCGAGTTCGATGTCCTGCTCACCCCGGCACTGGCGCGAGCACCGTTACCGATCGGGAGCCTGCGCACCCCGGCCGCAGAACGCGCGGCCGCCCGGGCCTTCCTGGCGAGCGGGACCGTCGGCCTGCTCACCCGGCTCGGCGTGCTCGACCGGATCGCCCGTCGCCAGCTTTCCTGGGCGCCCTATACCCAACTGGCCAACATCACCGGACGGCCCGCGGCGACGGTGCCGTTGTACCGGACCGGGGACGGGCTTCCGCTCGGCGTGCAGTTCATCGCCCCGCCGGGCGGGGAAGGACTCCTGCTGCGCCTGGCCGCCGAACTGGAAACCGCGCGGCCGTGGGATCAGCCCTCGGTGGTGTTGTAGTTGACGATGTGCTCCACCAGAACGGCGACCGCGCCGGGCAGCGGGCTGGGCACTCCGCTGCTCACCACATCGGGCAAGCGGTGCGCCTGCTCCTCGGAAGCCGCCACCATGCCCCAGAACGCGTTGAACCCGGTCGGGTCCGCGGGCTTGTCGGTGGCCGCATCGACGGTGACGAACCCGTCGCCCTCGGTCAGTGCCAGCGCGCCCATGTGCCGCAGGGTTCCGGGATTCCGTTCCTCCGCGGCCACCACGCTCCATCCCGCGACCGCCGTTCGGCGTAATGCGGTGCTCAGGCTTTCCGCGCTGCCCGGTCCGTCGAGCACGATGTCCGGAAGGACGAGCGCGACCGGGCCCTGAGTCATCGGCAGCGCGGTCCGCACCGCCCCGTCCAGCCCCGGCTGCGCCAATTCGTCCTGGAACACGAACACGAAGTGCAGCAGGTCGGCGTAGCGCGCGAGATAGTTCACCGTGTCCAGCTTGTGTGTCCCGAACACGACGACCACACGCACATGCAGTCCGCTCTTGGCCAGCTCGACCACGGCCTCCAGGCTGCGGTCCAGCACGGTGATCCCGGGGGCGAGGCAGTGCAGCTCCTTCGAATACGGCGCTCCGAAGCGTGTCCCGAACCCGGCACAGGGCAAGACGATCGAAACATCCGGAGTGCGCGAGCCGAGCATCGATTGGTCCTCCACCGTCGATCGGGAAGGCCCACCGTAGCCACCGGGGACTGCTTCACGCGAGAGGGAACATCTGGATAGTGTGGATGGGCACAGGAGGCTGCTGTGTCAACGGAACGAGAGGGGCGTCCATGCGAGTGCTGTTGTCCACGTACGGGACACGTGGCGACGTCGAACCGTTGGTGGCACTCGCGGTACGGCTCCGGACACTCGGCGTACAGGTGCGGATGTGCACCCCCTCGGACGAGGATTTCGCCGGGCAACTGGGCGGTTTCGGCATACCGCTGGTCCCGGTCGGTCCACCGGTGGGAAACCTGATGCGCCGGAAGACACCGCCATCGGCCGAGGAATTCGCCCGGTACCGGACCGAACTGGTCGACGCGCAGTTCGCCGCCTTTCCCGCGGCGTTCGAGGACTGTGACGCCGTGGTGGCGGCCGGACTGGCCCAGATCGCCACCCGGTCCGTTGCCGAGTCCGCGGGAATTCCCTATGTGTACACCAGTTATTCGGCGATCAACCTGCCCTCACCGCACCACGCGCCGCCGCCGCGCTCGGGCTGGCCGGAACCGGAGGAGAGCGACAATCCGGCACTGTGGCGCCGCGATGCCGAGCAGGTGAACGCGCAGTTCAAGGAGACGCTCAACGGCCATCGGTCCGCGCTCGGCCTGCCCCCGGTGGACAATGTGCGCGACCACGTCTACACCGAACGGCCGTGGCTGGCCGCGGACCCGGTTCTGGGGCCGTGGCGGGAAATCCCGGACCTCGACGTGGTGCAGACGGGAGCCTGGACGCTGCCGGACGAGCGCCCGCTTCCGGACGAGCTGGTGGCGTTCCTGGACGCGGGGGAGCCGCCGGTCTACGTGGGCTTCGGCAGCGTGCGCCCGTCCCCGGACATCGTCCGCCGGGCGGTCGAGGCGATCCGCGCGCACGGCAGACGGGCGCTCGTTTCCGGCAACCGCGCGGATCTGGAGGTCATCGGCGAGCACGAGGACTGCTTCGCGCTCGGTGAGGTGAACCAGCAGCGGCTGTTCACCAGGGTGGCCGCCGTCGTGCACCACGGAGGAGCGGGAACCACGCTGACGGCGGCGAAAGCGGGCACACCGCAGGTGGTGGCGGCCATCCAGCTGGCGGACACCCCATACTGGGCCGGACGGGTGGCGGACCTGGGCATCGGGGTGGCGCTCGACGGCCCCGCGGTGACCGGGGAATCCCTGAGTGCGGCGCTGAAAACGGTCCTGGCACCCGAAGCCAGGGACCGGGCGAGGCAGGTGGGCACCGAGATCCGCACCGATGGGGCGGAAGTGGCCGCGAACCGGTTGCTCGAGCTCCTGCGGTGAGCGGAAAGCCGCGCATGCTCGAGGACACGATGGCGGCGCTGGACACCGTGCTGCCCCGGCTGGCCGCGGTCACCGGGACCCCCGGAGTCGCGGTCGCGGTGGCCACCAGCACCGAACTGCGCACCGCCGCCACCGGTTTCGCCGACCTGGCAACGGAAACACCGATGACCGCCGAGACCCCCGCGCCCGCGGGCTCGCTCACCAAACCCGTGACGGGGCTGGCCTTCATGCGGCTGGTCGAGGCGGGAATGGCCGAACCGGACACGCCGATCGACCGGCTGCTGCCCTCGGGGCTGCGCGGCCCGGAACCGGAACCGGTCACCGCCGCCATGCTCGCCGCGCACCAGGGCGGCTACTACGGCGATATCGTCACGGCCACCGCGCACGAGGCACCGGCCGAACCGGTGCTCGACTACGTCCGGCGCCGCCACGAAACCGGTCGCGCGGTGGAGTACGGCGGGGCACTGCCGTTGCGGACGAAACCCGGTCCATACTCGTATTCCAGTTTCGGCGTCGGGGTGCTCGGTGGCGCCGTCGAACACCTGACCGGGGAACCCTACGGTGCCCACGTACAGCGGGAAGTGTTCACCCCGAACGGGATGCGGAACACGAGTATCGCGGACGGCACCCGGAATCCGTGGGCTACCGGATCCGCACCGCACTCCGCACCGAACTCCGCGCCGCACGATGCCACGGGATACATGGCCTTCGGTGACTGGTGTGTGCCGAGCCCGCCACTGCGCACCGCGGCCTATCCGGGCGTCGGCATGCACACCAGCGTGGCGGATTTCGGGCGGCTGCTGCAATCCCTGCTGCGCACCACCGCGGGCGAGGCCGGGATCGTCCGGCGGGACACGCTCGCGGCGATGGTGGCCCCGCGCGTTCCCCGCCCGAGCCCGCACGGCGTCCGCTCGTTCTCCGGGCTGACCTTCGAGCTCGCCGATCCGGAGCTCGGCGAGGACTGGTGGTGGGGGCACACCGCGGCGTTCCCCTGGGGATTCTGGTGGGAGGCGCGGGTCTGGCCGCGGCACGACCTCGCCGCCGTGGCCGTCGGCAACCGCTGGGACATGGCCCGGTTCCACAATCCGGCCACCCGCAGCGCCCCGGGGCTGGCCGTCGCCTGGGCCGGGAACTGGGCCGGATCCGGTTCTCCGGAAACGTTCGGCGCGCTGGACGGGCGGCCACGCTGGACCGGTCCCCGGCCCAGCCAGGAAAGCTCGCGCTGGATGGGGATTCTGACCGGGGAACGCACCCACGGGCTTCTCGGTGTGACCGAACCACTCCCGGCCGCGACACTGGACGCGATGACCCGAGGGGCGCGCTGCCTCGGCGGGCCCGAACCGGAGGGCTGGGACCCGGACGCGTTCGTGGGCGGTGTGGCACAGGCGCAGGCGCTTGCCCCCGATCCGGCGGCGCTCGGCGCGCTCGGCAGGGAACTCGGCCCCGCCGCGGCACTGTGGATGCTCGAGTGCGGGGCCTCCAGCGCCGACCTGACCATGCCGGTCGGCGCCTTCGCCTATCCGGCCGGTTAGCGCAGCCGTACGTCGAGGGTGACCCGGTGCCTGCCGCGGGGCAACGGCACCCACTCCGGCTCGGTCACCGGGGACACCGCGGGAAACCGTTCGAAAAGGCCGCGCAGCGCGATTTCCGCCTCCAGCTTCGCCAGGGCGACCCCGAGACAGAAATGCGGTCCCCAGCCGAATCCGACGTTGCCCTCGCGAGGGCCGTGTTCGGCCTGCCACCGCACATCGGCCGCGCGCGGGTGCGCGAATCGCGCCGGATCCCGGTTCGCCGCGCCGAGTACCACCTGCACCGCGTCCCCCGCGCTGATCCGCACCCCGCCGACTTCCATATCGGTCGCCGCGTAGCGCAGCCGGGCCAGCTGCACCGGGCCGTCGGTGCGCACCAGTTCACGCACCGCGGCGGGCCAGAGTTCGGGCTCGGTACGCAGCAGCTCCCGGTGGGCGGGATCGCGCATCAGGGCCAGCGCCGCATTGGAGAGCAGATGCGCCATCGTCTCGTGCCCGGCGAGTACCAGGAACACCAGGACCGCGACGGCGTCCACATCGGTCAGTTCCTCTTGCGCGGCAACGGAACTGATCAGGTCCTCGCGCGGTTCGGCGCGGCGCCGGTCGATCAGCGTGTGACAGTAGGCGAACATCTCGCCGAGCGTGGCCGTCGCCTCCTGCGGGGTACCGCTGACGAGCACCTTGCCCCAGCGCCACCAGTCCGTCCGGTCCGCCTCCGGCACCCCGACCAGTTCGCAGACCACGGTCATGGCAAGGGGATAGGCGTACTCGTCGATCAGGTTCACCGGAGTGTTCCCGGCACCCGACGCGGAATCGAGCCCATCGAGCAGTTCGTCGACGAGCTGCTGCACCCGTGGGCGCAGCTTCGCGACCCGGGAGGTGCTGAAGGCGTGGCTGATGCTGCGCCGCAGCCGGGTGTGCTCGGCCCCGTCCAGGCTCAGCAGGCTCGCCCGCAGATAGGGCAGGTGTTCCGGCGGCGTGCCCAGTGCCAGGAAGGTCTCCTCCTGGGTCTGCGCGCCCTGCCCCGGCAGGCCGGTGGGATCGTTGCGCACGGCCGGATCGGAGAGCACGGCGCGCACATCGTCGGCGCGGGTGATCAGCCAGCCTTCCTCGCCGCTCGGCAGTCGCGCCCAGCAGATCGGCGACTCGGTGAGGATGCGGTCGTAGCCCCGCATCGGATCATCGAGGATCGCGGGGTCACGGAGATCCACAACGGGAACGGACGGGGCTTTCTCCGGCACAGCAACCTGCCTTCCGCGTGTTTGCGCACGAACGAGGACAGCATATCGAGCACCGGGCGCGGGGCATCGGCGAAAACTGAGGGTGCGTACCGGATCGACGCACCGTGGCCCTCGGTCCGGAAAGACTGGCGAACCCCCTCGACTTCGGTGCCCGGGCTGGACGCGCGCGCCGTGCGGACCGTTCCCTGGAGGCAGTGCCCGTTCCTGGAGGACAGATGACGACGACCACCCCGGACACCGAGCTGTGGCTGCGACGCTACGCACCGGCGCCCGAGGCCGAATCGGTGCTCGTGTGCTTCCCGCACGCGGGCGGCTCGGCGACCTTCTACCTGCCCGTCGCGCGGGCCCTCGCCCCGGATATCGACGTGCTCGCGGTGCAGTACCCGGGACGGCAGGATCGCAGGGCCGATCCGTGTATCGGTGACCTCGGTGAGCTCGCCGACGCGATCGTGCCCTGGCTGCGGTCCTGGTTCGGGCGCCCGGTGACGTTGTTCGGCCACAGCATGGGGGCGACCGTGGCCTTCGAGGTGGCACGGCGGCTCGAAGCCGCGGGGACCCCGCCCGCCGGTCTGGTCGTCTCCGCGCGGCGCGCTCCCTCGCGGCACCGGGACGAATCGGTGCACCTGCGCGATGACGACGGCCTGATCGAGGAACTGAAGAAGCTGGCGGGCACCGATGCCGCGCTGTTCGGGGACGAGGAACTGCTGCGCATGGTGCTGCCCGCGATCCGAAGCGACTACCGCGCCGCGGAGACCTACCGCTACGCGCCGGGCCCGGACCTCAGCTGCCCGGTCACCGCGCTGACCGGGGACGCGGATCCGAAGGCCACGCTGGAGGAAGTCGCCGACTGGGAGAAGCACACCACCGGCCGGTTCCGGATGCGGCACTGGGCGGGCGGTCATTTCTACCTCACCCATTACCAGGCGGAGGTACTCGAGCTGCTGCGCGCGGAAACCGGTCATGATCAGCACTGAGGACGTGGTGCTCCTCGAGGCCGAAGGAGTGCGCGCCGAGGTCGACCCGACCGGCCCGCGGCTGCGCTCCCTGGTGTTCGGCGGGGCCGATTACCTGGCCGCGGGGACCGCGAGCGGTGCCCGCCTGTTCGGTGCCCCGGACGCGGACGCCCCGCTGGCCGAACTGGTTCCCGAGCGGACCCGCTGGCGGGTCGTGGACCACACCGCGGGCACGCTCACCCTCGGCGCCAGGACCGATACCGCCCCGATAGCCCCGGTCACCGCGGTCAGCGTGGGCAGCTTCGGCCTGGTCGTGGTGCACGGGCTGACGAACACCGCCGCGCATCCGCTCGCGGCCGGGGTGCGGGCGCGGGTGCACCCCTTCGCCGGGGAGACACCGGTTCTCGGTCTCTGCGGCGAACCGCCGGAGGCCGCGGACGATCTGGTCGGCGCCGACTCCGCCGAGCTGCCGGGTCGCCCGGTCCGGGAGGCAGGGCTCCAACTCGCGATCGGCGGTGGCCGGCCGCTGCCCGGTAAAACCCATGTGGTGCACCGCTTGCGTTCCGGTGCGGACCGCTCCGGGGACGGTGTGCGGATCTGGGGCGAGGCCGAGTTCGCGTGGACCGGGGCCCGGATCGCGGATGGTTCGGTGGAGCTGGAATTGCGGACGCTGCCCGGAGACGGCGGCGCTGCCGGTCGCTGCGTGCTCGAACCGGGACAGACCAGGATGCTGTGCTGGGGATTGCAGCCCTTCGCGCTGCGGGGACCGCTTTCGTGACGGCGAGGTTCCTCGCGGGAACGGCGGTGTTCGAATTCGGTGCGGGGCGGCCGGTTCTCCTGCTGCACGGTGGGTTCGGCAGCCACGTCACCTGGCGGCCGCTGGTCGGCGCTGCCGGATCCGGTGTGCGCTTCCTGCTGCCGGACAGCCCCGGCCACGGCGAATCCGACCCGCTCGACGGCCCGCTGACCTATCCGGCGATCGCCGACCGGATCGCCGCGGTGATCACCGAACTCGGCCTGGACCATCCGGTGGTCGGCGGTTGGAGCGATGGCGGGCAGATCGCGCTCGAACTCGCGGTGCGGCATCCCGGTCTCGCCGGGGCGCTGGTGATCGGCGGCGCCTCTGCCGATTTCGATCGTGGCGGTATCCGCGAGAAACACCGCATGCTGCTCGGCGCCGATGCGCGGAACCGTCCCGATCTCGCCTGGCTGGACTACTGCCTCGGCCCGGAGGGCGAGGCCATGCGGGCCTGGCACCCCGGGGGACGGCCGCAGTGGGACGCCCTCGTCCTCGGCACGGCGAACATGTGGCTGAGCTACGCCGGGCTTTCCGCCGAACAGCTCGCCACCGTCGAGGTCCCCGCGCTGGTGCTCGGTGCCGATGGGGACGAACTGGTCGGCCCGGAGCTGGCGGTCGAACTGTTCCGCGCACTGCCCCGCGGTGAGCTCGCGGTGATCCCGGGAGCCGATCACGAGGCGATCCGCAGTACCGCGGGCGCGCCCCGGTTCATGGGCCCACTGCGGGATTTCCTCGAACGGCTGCCCTGAATCCCGGGCCCGCGATCAGATCGACATGCCCCCGTCGACCGGCAGTACCGTGCCCGTCACGTAGTGCGCCTCGTCGGAGGCAAGGAACCCCACGGCCGCGCACACCTCCTCCGGGGCGGCGAACCGGCCCGCGGGGATGAGCGTGCGCAGCTGGGCGCTCGCCGCCTCGGGCAGCTCGGTGATCATCCGGGTCTCGGCGACCGGCGAGATCGCGTTCACGGTGATCCCGAAGCGCGCCAGTTCCTTGGCCGCGGTACTGGTGAGCCCGATGACCCCGGCCTTCGCCGCGGAATAGGCGGCCTGTCCGATGTTGCCGTGCAGGCCCGCATAGGAGGTGACGTTGACGATCCGGCCGTGGCCCTGCTCCCGGAAATGCGGCACACAGGCGCGGATGAACCGGAAAACGGCACCCAGATGGACCGACTGCACCTCGTCCCAGTCCGTATCGGTGAGCTTCCACAGCATCTTGTCGCGCAGAATTCCGGCATTGTTGACCAGGACGTCGATCCGCCCGGTGTCGGCCATCGCGTCCTGCACGACCCGCTCCACGTCCGCGGTCCGGGTGACATCGGCGGGCGCGATCCGGGCACCGTCCAGATCGCTCGCGGCCTGCTTGAGGGCCTCGGCGTCCCGGCCGACCAGCCACACCACCGCGCCTGCCGCGTGGAAGTACCTGGCTGTTGCGAGGCCGATGCCGCGGCCGGCTCCGGTGACGATCACCGTTCGCCCGGTGAAGTCGTGTGTCGTGGTGCTCATGTCTGGCCGTCCTTTGTCTCGAAGAGCTGACGTGGAGCGAGGAAGTCGTCCGGGCCGCACCAGCGGACCAGCGCGGCGCCGAAGGTCAGCCCGCCGCCGAAGGCGAGCAGCAGCGCCTGTTTGCCGGGCCGTAACCGGCCGGAGTCGACGGCTTCGCGCAACACCAGCGGCACCGAGGCACCGGATGTGTTGCCCAGCCGTTCCACGTTCGTCGGTGCCTTCTCGCGCGGCTGGTCCAGCGCGTCCATGATCCCGTGCACCAGATTCAGATTCGCCTGGTGCACGGCGAACAGATCGATATCCGCGAAGTCGACCTCGGCCTTCGCGGTGAACTCGCGCACGAAATCCGGGACCGTTCCCAGCACGAATTCCCGGATTTCCGAACCGACCATGGTGGTGAAGTTGTCGCCGAAACCGGATACCTTCGGCCGGTCGTAGCGATCCCTGCGGGATTCCCGGGCCGCGTAGACCGACCAGTAGCGGGAGGAGTCGTTGCCCAGCCGCACCGGTCCGATACCGGCATCGGGGCGGGCCGGTTCGAGCAGATAGCAGGCCGCCGCGTCTCCGAAGATCACCCCGACCGTGCGGTCCTCCGGGTCGAAAAGGCGCGAGCTGACATCGGTGAGCACGACCGCGACGAGCGGGTACTCCCCGGACTGCACATACCTGCGGCCGACATCCAGGGCGAACACCGAACCGGGGCAGCCCCCGCTGTTCACGTCGAACGCCGGAGTGTGCGGGATTCCCGCCTTGTTGGTGATCGCCGCCGCGGTGTGCGGCAACAGGTGATCGGGCGTGTACGTACCGCAGACGACCATGCTCAGCTCGTGCGGCTCGACATTGGCCTGCAGGCACGCGTCGAGCAGCGCGTTGCGGCCCAGGTCCGAGGACCATTCCTGCCCAGCGGCGAACCGGCGGCTCTCGATGCCGATACGTTCCCGGATCCACGCATCACTGGTGGGCAGCCGCGCGGCCAGTTCGGAATTGGGCACGGCGCGCTGCGGGAGGTAGCGGCCGATGGCCCGGATGCCGACTCCGGGAATCCGGCCTGTGCGGTGGCTGAAATCGCCTGCCATTGGTTTCGCTCTCCGTGGGTCAGACGGGATTCACTTGGAAGATCGGAAAATAGGTGTCCAGCTTTCCGATCGAATATTCCTCGGCGAGCGCTGGGATATCGTCGAAACCGTAGATCTTCGTTTCGTCGATGTCCGGGATCCAGCCGGTGTTCTCCTGGTGATCGCGAATCGTCGCGGAGTCCTGGAGCCGCCAGACATGCGTGTGCACGTGCAGGTGCCGTCCGATGCACTCGGACGCTCGCAGTGAGGTCGTGCTCATGCCCTGCTTCCAGCCGCAGGTGGTGAGCACGCCCTGCCGGGCGAGCGCCTTCAGCGTGGCGCGGTGCAGCGGGGCTCCCATGTTGTCGATGAAGATCGCCACACCCGCGCCGTCGCTCAGTTCCCCGATGGTCCGGAGGAACTCCTTCTGCGCGGCCCGGTGCCGCGCGTCGTACTCGGCGTCCTGCCCGGCGAGTTCGGGGCGGTGCACCAGATCGGGGAACAGCCTGCGGTCGACCCCGGTGATGCCGTTGCGCCGCAACATGTCCATGCGTTCATCGGTACTCGTGGTCATGGCGACGCGGAATCCCGCGCGGCGGGCGAGCAGCATCTCGGCGAAGGTCACCCCGCCGCCCCAGCCGAACACCAGATGGTCCGCGGGCCGTTCGTCGGGCAGCTGAGCCTGCCAGCAACGCAGTGCCGTGCGCCAGTTGTCCCACGCAGTGAAATACCGGGCATAGGCGGCCCACTGCGGCAGGCTGTACGGGGTCAGCGGCGGCACCCGAAGCAGAATGTCCGCCTCGAGCTTCGTCTGCTTGGCCAGCAAGCCGATGGTGCCGGGCATGTCGTAGGCGTAGACCAGTTCCGCGTAACCGTGCCTGTCGGTCTTCCCGAAGGGCATCACCAGGCAGATATCGCCCTCCTGGAAGGATTCCGCGCGCGGCGAGGATCCGGTGCGCAGCACCCGCACCACGCCGAGGTTCCCGATGATGACCGCGTCCTCGCCCCGGGCCCGGCACACATCGATCGGGCTGCGGGACAGCGCGTGGTCCAGGTTCGCCTCCCAGGACCCGTACAGCGGTTCCACCAGCACCTCGTTGTCGCCCAATTCGCCGAGTGCGAACTGTTCACGGCTGAGTGCTTCGCCGGTCGTCCGTGCGGGCGCGGCGCCATCCTGTCCGGGGTGCAGAACCCAGGCGTCGGTCTTGAGCATTGGACCAAACTCCATACCAGTTGTTCCGTCCTTGATGGACTCTCGATGGACTCTGGCAGGCGAGCGGAACGCCCAGGTAGCAGCGGAAGCCGATTCCAGTAGTTGACCTAGTCTTTGCCGGCCGTGCCGGTCCGGCCGCCGGGGCCGGTGGTCGTG
The DNA here is from genome assembly GCF_000737195.2 of Sciscionella sediminilitoris. GTDB lineage: Bacteria > Actinomycetota > Actinomycetes > Mycobacteriales > Pseudonocardiaceae > Sciscionella > Sciscionella sediminilitoris. The sequence goes on along the minus strand of NZ_JALM01000130.1, from coordinate 17,803 downwards.
GCGGCTCGATTGCCTGGCATGCGGGAAAAGCAGGAACGGCCCGCTGGATTCGACGGCGCGGCGGGAGAAAAACAGGGGTGTACAAACCGAGGCAATTGTCCGAATCGAGCCAAATGGTCAATATCTGATGATTATCGGCATGCTATCGCTTTTTGGAATTTCATCCCGCTGACGAGGGGATTTGCAGGAATCTGCAAGGGGCGTCAGTTTCCATTCCTGTTACACCCGATGGGGTACTTATATGGTTTACTGACGCCATCCTGGGTTGGTTCGGTGGAAAAAGTCTTACATCGGCGTGGATTGGGGGAGGAGTTGATGGCCAGCGATCGGCCGGGGGGAAACCGGGCCGGTGAGGCACCACGGTCCGTTGCCCAAGACAAGGTCGATGCGCTCGTCGCGCGTTGCCCCCGGCCGGGCCGGCCCGCCGCGCTGGTCGTGCTGTCCGGCCCGGCCGGTTCCGGAAAGTCCACAGTGGTCACCGAGGCGCTCGCCCGGCTCCCGCACGCGAAGGTGCGGCGGGTGCGCTGTACCGATCCGGTGACCGATGGAGCCATGGCCACCGCGCTGCTGGGGCCCGCCGGAACCGAGGAGCCGATCGGCGCGGCTGCCCGGAACGAACTGTTCGCCGCCTGGACCGAACCGGTGCTCGCCGAGCTGCGTTCCGGGACCGTCGCGCTGGTGGTGGAGGACGGAGAGCGGGCCGATGCCGTCTCGCTCGCCTGGCTGCACCGGCTGTTCCGCAGGGTGCGTACGCTGCCGTTGTTCGTGGTACTGGTGCGCGACAGCCTCGGCGCGGTGGCCGCTCCGGGACCGTTCGCCGAGCTCGAAGGTGGCATCGGGGCGAGCAGTATCCGGTTGGCGGGAACGGAAACGCTTGCGGGCCAACGGGATCACCGGGCCGCTGCGGTATGGCGGCGCACCGCGGACGAACCGAACGCGACCACGACGGCGGAGCGTGCCCCCGTCCCGGACGTGCTCCGCGCGGTCGCCGTGCTGGACGGGGACAGCCCGTCGATGGTGGCCGCGGTGGCCGGAATCGGTACCGCCCCGCTGGCCGAGGCGCTGCGCAGGCTCGGCGAACGGGAACGGGTGCGGCTGGACGAGGACGGCCGGGTGCACCCCTTCGACGCCGAGGTTCGCGCGCAGGTACTGGCCGGGATCGATGCCGCGGCCATGGACCGCTGGCGGTACCGGGCCGCGGAACGACTCTCCGACGCGGGGCGCCCGGCTGCCGAGATCGCCGCGCAGCTCGTGCGCGCCACCCCGAGCAGGGAACTGTGGATGGTGCAGGCGGTGCGCTGGTCGGTGGAGGAGGGCATCCGCAACGCGGATTTCCTGCCATGGCTGGATCATCTGCGGTGGCTGCGCGCCGCGAGCGAGCTCGACCCGGCCAATCCCGTCCCGGCCCCGAACGATGTGCGGCTCGTTCAGGCGTGGGCGCACGTGGATCCGGCGGGCACCGCGGCGCATCTGGGCGGTGCGCTGTCCGCCTTCTCCGGTACCTACCGCTCGGCGGTCGCCGTGGAGATCGCCCTGTCCTTCGCGTATGTCGGCCGGGCGTGTTCCGGTCTGGCGCTGCTCGACGAGGAATCGCGCGATGCCGGGCAGGATGCGGGTGAATCGCACGCGGTTCTCGAATCGGCGCGCCGGTTCCTGCGCTGTGTGGGCGGGGTGGACCAGGCCTTGGTGGAGGAGCACGAGAAGGTCGAGCTGATCGGGGTGACCGTCGCGGGCCGCCGTGCCCTCGCGATGCGCGTGCTGCTGGCCTCGCTTGCCGGGGACTGCACTCCCGAACAGGTGGCGATCATGGCCCGGCGCGCCCTCGCGGGTGGTCCCGGACTGGCGGCGACCACGTTGTACGCCGCGCAGGCGCTGTGGCTGTGCGGCGCCCACCGGGAGGCGGTGGACGCGGTCGCCGCGCACGCCGTCGATCCGTGCGGTCCCGACGAGGCGGTGCTCGGCTGTTATCGCGCCCAGTGGTTGCTCGACTCCGGTGACGTGCCCGGGGCGCTGCGGATGCTGCGCAGGATGCACACGCTCGCCCGCGAGGCGGGGTGGCGGATCGCCGAGTTCGCGGGCGCCGTACTGGCCCGCGCGCTCTGCGTCGCCGGGGCCGTCGAGGAGGCAGCCGGGCTGCTCGGGGAGCTCGATCCCGCGGAAGCGACCGGTGCCGGGGAATCCTGGTGGCTCGACCTCGCCCGGCTCGAGGTGCACGCCCGGATCGCGCGCGCCCGCGGTGGTCCCGCGGATGCGGTGCCGATTCTGCGGCGCATGGAACGGATCGCGGGCGCGGTCGGAGTACGCAACCCGATGGCTGTTTCGGGCTGGCTCGAGCTCGTGCTGGCACTGCACGAGGATGGGCACACCGAGCAGGCGAAGGAGGTCCTGGCCGGGGTGCGGGAGCGGGTGCGCGAATGGCCGACCGCGCACGCGAACGCCCTGCTCGAACTGGCGGACGGCGTGCTGCTCGGCGGCGGCGGGCGTGAGCTCGTCGCGTCCACCGCAGAACGGCTCGCGGGTCTCGGCCTGCCTCTCGAGGCCATCGAGGCCCGGATCCGGTACGGGAATCTGCTGGCGCGCACCGGATCCGGGCGGGAGGCGCGGCTGGTGCTGCGGGAGGCGGTGCGGAACGCGACCCGGGCCGGGGCCGGTGCGCTCGCCGGGCGGGCACACGAAGCCTTGCGTGCCGCGGGCGGCCGGATGCCCGCCCCGAGCTTCGACTGCCCGAACGTGCTCACCTCCTCCGAACACCAGGTCGCCGAGCTCGCCTGTCGCGGGCTGACCAACCGGGAGATCGCCAAGCGGCTGACCGTCACGGTGCGCACGGTCGAGCTGCATCTCACCCACGTGTACCGCAAGCTCGGTGCCCGGCGCCGCGCCGAGCTGCTGACCGCCTTTCCCGCGGTGTGCCTGGAAACCCGGGTGGAGGCCGAGCCGTGACGGGCGGGGGAGGCGCGGCGGCCGATCCCGCGATGTGGGTGGAGCGCGCCGCGCAGGACGAGCGGCTGCGGCGGTTCCTCCGTCCACCGGAGAACGCGGCGGGCCGGGCACCCGGTGAACCACGAGTCCTGCTCGTCGAGGGCCCTCCGGGGTTCGGTGCCGGAACGCTGCTCGGTTCGGCTCCCCGGATCGCCCGCGCCTCGGGCTGGGCGGTCCTCGAACTGCGCCCAGTGGACACGGCGGACGGCCCGAGCCTGCTGCCCGCGGTCGAGCGGATCGCCGAGGGCGGACTGCCCGCGCTGCCCCGTGGCCTTGCCGAGCGGGCCCGCCACGCCCCGACCGTGCTCACGGTGCCCGATCTGCAGCGGGTGCCCGAGCGGGAACGGCAGGCGGTGGAGCTCGCCGTGCGGCGGAACCTGCGCCTGCCGCTGCTCGCCGTGCTGCGCCGCTGGCCGGGACCGCGGGTTCCGGAACCGTTCGCGCGGCGACTGCGGCCCGGTCCGCTCTCGGTGGATGCCGTGCACGCGATGCTCGGTGGTTCACGGGCCCGTGCCGAGCAGCTGCACGCGCTGGCGCACGGGGTTCCCGCGATCATCGCGGCGGTCGCCCGCGAGCTCGGGGACCGGGGCGAGCCGAGCGCGGAGCACCTCGAATCGTGCATCCGCCGTGCCCGTGAACGCTTCGAGGCCACGGTGATTTCCGCGCTGCCGCGGGAATCCGCGAGACTCGCGGTCGGTCTCGCGGTCACCGCGGGCGCGCTGCCCCTGGACGCCGCGGGCGCGCTCGTCGGTCTCGGCGACCTCGCCGCCTGCGCCGCGCTCGAGGTGCTGAGCTCGATCCGGCTGTGCGTACCGGGACAGCCGCGACTGCGCGAACCGGCGCTCGCCCATCGGGTGCTCTACGAGCTGCCCGCGCGCCTTCCGGAGCTGCCCCCGCTCGCCGAACTCGTGCAGCGGGCCGCCGAGCTCGCCTATCGGCGCGGTGCCCCCGACCGGTCCGTTGCCGACATCCTCGCGCTCGAACCGGGCACCCGAGCCGCGTGGACCGGGCCCGTGCTGCACCGGGCGGCGCTCGACGGCGGGCAGCACGGGCCGCGGGCCGCCGGGATTCCCGGCCTGACCGCGCGCGATCGCGATGATCTCCGGCTGCGCGAGGCGATCCACCCCGTTGCCGGGCGACCGGCGCGCGCGGCCCGCGAACTGGCCGGGCTGGTCTCCTGCGGTGCGGATGCCGCTATTCGGGTGCGGGCGGCCGAACAGCTCGTGCTCCGCTGCGCCACCCGGATCTCCCGGGTGACCGTTGGCCATGCGGCGGTCCGCTCGCGGATCGGCGCCGAGGAACGCGGGTGCATGCAGGCCCTGTACTGGCTGGTGCGGAATCTGGAACACGAATCGCCCGCGCTCGAGGAACCCGCCGTGGAGCGGCTTCCCGAAGCACCGGCGGATCCCAGCAGGGCGGGGGTGCTCGCCAAGTTGGTCGCGGGCCGCGGCGGGCGTGGCGCGCTGGCCAGGGCCCGCACGCTCGCCAGGCGGGGGCTGGAACCCGGCGGTGCGGTACTGCCCCGGATCGCGGCCTGTCAGGCGCTCGTCATCGCCGAGGAGCTGGACGAGGCGGGTGCCGCGCTCACCGCGCTGACCGCGAACATGGACGGCACCGGGGCACCGGCGGTGCGCGCCACGGCCCTGTTCACCGCCACCAGCCTCGAAGTGCGCCGCGGCAGGCTGTTCTCGGCACACCGTGCCCTCGCCGAGGCACGGCGTGCGCTGCCCGGCCGGTTCCTGCCGCGGCACGCCGCCGGGCTGCGGTTCGCGCTCCCCGCGCACGTGGCCCTGGCCGGTGGGGACATCGCGGGCGCCGGTCGCTGGCTCGACGGCGCGCCCCGCAACGGCCTCGGTTCGTCCGGGGACCGGCTCGAGTTCACCCGGGGCTGTCATGCCCTCGCCAGTGGGACCTGGCTGGACGCCGCGGCGGCGTTTCGGCGCAGTGGCCACGGATTCGCCGCCCGCGGTTGCCTCAATCCCTCCCTGGTGCCGTGGCGGTCCTATGCCGCGCTCGGTCTGGCAACGGCCGGTGAACTGGATGCCGCGCGGGAACTGGCCGGCCGGGAGGCGGAGCTCGCGCGGGACTGGTCCGCACCCGGTGCCCTCGGCTGGGCTCTCGTGGTGCGGGCGCTGGTGCTCGGTCCGGGCGGGGAGGCGGAACTGGAGGAGGGGATCGCGCTGCTGCGCGGTTCCCCGCTGCGCTCCCGGCTGCCGCTGGCCATGACAACCGCGGCCTATCTCGCCCGCTCCGATCTCCTGGCCACCCTGCGCGAGGCCACGGGACCGTACGAGCACAGTGCGGTCGCCGCCGAACGGCTTTCCGGCGTCGGGGCGTGATCCATGCTGCTGGAACGGGAAACGGAACTGGCCGCCTTCGATCGCGCGCTCGCCGCGGCGCGGGACGGGCGCGGTGCGGTCCTCGGGATACTCGCGCCCTGTGGCGGTGGCCGTACGGCACTGCTCGAAGCGTTCGCCCTCCGCTGCGACGAGGCCGAGGACCTGGTGGTCCGGGCGGGCGCGAGCTTCGAGGAACGGACCGAGGACGGTGCTCTGCTCGCCGCGTTGCTCGACGATCTGGCGAACCAGCGTTACCTTGCCGGGCAATGGGATCGCACCGAGCCGGGTAACTTGGCGGCCGCGCTGCTCGAGGGGGAGAGCGCGCCGCGGCCCCGGGGCGCGCTCGTGCTCCTGCTCGACGATGTGCAGTGGGCGGACGAGTCCTCGCTCGCCGCGCTTTCCGGGTTCGTGGACCGGATCCAGGGTGCGGACGGCACACCGGTCCTCGTGGTGTTCTCCAGCACGGATCTCGATCCGGTGCTCGCCGGTCAGAGCTGGCGCGAACTGTACGCCAGGGTGCCCGCCGTGTGCACGCTGGCCGATCTGTCCGCCGCCGCGGTTGCCGAGCTCGGCGATCCGGGTTCCCGCGCCGTGACCGGGCGGCCGTTGTTGCTCGCCGCCGATGCGCACACCCGCGCCGCGGAGGAGGTCACCGACACCGGCCGACTGTGGCTGGCCGAACGTTACCGGGCTCCGCTCGCCGGTCTGCCCGCTTCCCTGCTCGACGTGCTGACCGCCGTCGTCGTTCTCGACGGGGTGGCCGACACCGCCGCGGTCGCGGAGCTGACCGGCTCGGGCCCGGCGGCCGCTTCCGTCGCGCTCACCGCACTCGCCAGGTGTGGACTGGTGGACGGCATCGAACGCCCGCGCCCGGTGCATGCGGCCATCGCGGACGCGCTCGAGGGGCTGCGCGGGCCCGCGGCACTCGCGCGCTGGCATGGGCTGGCCGCGGCGTTCGCCTACCGCGCCGGGGTGCGCGATCGGTGGATCGCCAGGGCGCTGATCGCCGCCGGGGACCAGTCCGCCTCCTGGGCGGGCGAGGTTTTCCGCCGTGCGGCACGGGAAACCGCCGAGGAGGACGGGCTCCAGGCCGGTGCGCGCTGTCTGCGCGCCGCGCTGATGGCGGTCGCGTTCGACAACCCCGAACGCCGTGCCCTGCTCGCGGATCTGGTCGAGTTCGAACGCGAGTTCGATGTGCCCACCTCGTTGATGCACGCCGCGCAGACACTCGATCTCGCGGCTGGCGGCCGGGAACACGCGGTGCTGCTCGCCCGGTTGAGCCCCGGTGCGCTGGACGGTGCGCCGGTCTCGTTCGGCCCCGTGCTCGACCGGACCGAACGGGAACTGTGCGCGGGTGGCGAGGACAGCGAACTGCTCGCTCGCGTGCGGGCCCGGCAGTGGTACGGGGAGCTGGACAGTCCCGCCCGGCTGGCCGAGGTGACCAGCCGGTTCGCCGAGGATCCCGCGCCGTTGCTCGAATCGGCTGGCGGCCGGGAACAGCTCGCCGTCATGACGCTGGCCGGGATGCTCACCCTTCGGTTCGGTGCCGAGGAAGCGGCAGGCCAAGCGCTGGCGGTACTCGAACGCGAACGGCCGTCCGCGGAACACACGCACACCGCGCTGCCCTTGCTCGTGGCCACCCTCGCCGCCGCCGAACGACTCGAGGAGCTCGATTTCTGGCTGGCCGCCGTGGAAGAGGACACGCGGGCGCGCGGGCGGGTGGTCGCGCGGTGTCTGCTCGCGGGCGAACGGGCCATCGTCGCCGTCGCCCGGGGCGACCAGGAACAGGCGCGGCGGTACCTGCGCACCGTGCTGGCCGAGATCGAGGAAAGCGGGGCGGGAGCGGTCCTGAGCCCCTTCCTGATTCCCGCGGTGACCATGCTCGGCGACGAGGAACTCACCTCAGCCGTGCTCACCACCATCCGGCGCGGCGACTCCACCTCCTACCACGTCGCCGGGGCCGCCTTCGCCGCCGGGATGACCGCCACCCGCCAGGGCGAGCACCGGCGCGCCGTGGACCAGTTCCGCATCGCGGGCGATCTCGTCGAGCAGTCCGGCTGGGTCAACCCGACCGTGCTGCCGTGGCGGATGGGGCTGGCCGAGGCGCTGCTCGGGGTCGGGGATGTGGATGCCGCCTCGGAGGTGCTCGCGGACGAGCACCTGCGCGCCCAGGAATGGGGCGCCCCCGGGCTGCTCGGCAGGGTGTTGCGCATTCGCGGGATGCTGCTCGGCGGCAGCACGGGGCGCGTGCTGCTCCGCGATGCGGTCAGCCTGCTCGAGGGCAGCTGCAATGCGCGTGAGGCCGCGCGGGCTTCGGTGGCGCTCGGTATCGATCTGCGCGACACCGCGGACCCGGCGGCCACCGAACACCTCGAGCGCGGCCTGCTGCTCGCCCGCGGCTGCGCGGACCGGGCCACGATCACGGTCGCCAAGAGCGCGCTCGACGGGCACCGGATGCACCGCCTGGAAGCCTTGCGCTGCTTCGATTCCATGGCCGGTGCCGTTCCCGCTAGGGGGCGGGGTGCCCAGGCCGGTTCCACGCTGACCCGTACCGAACGCGTGGTGGCCGAACGGGTCGCCGCCGGTCTTTCGAACCCGGAAATCGCCAAGGAACTCGCGGTCGGTGTACGCGCTGTAGAGAAACACCTCACCCAGTGCTATCGTAAACTCGGCGTGCGGGGCCGTTCGGAACTCGCCGAGACACTCGCGAACTCGTCGCGGCGCGGCTGAAACTCCTTCGTATCGCCCGTTTTCGGTCGCTCGGCACACCGGAAATTCACTGCCTTGGCGGTTGCAACTTCCTGCACGCGGCATTGATTTCCGTGCCCGCGAGGCGTTCCGCGGCTGATACTTCGGTTGTGGTTCGGGGCGGTACGGCGCCCGCCTTCGGGGCGGTACGGCCCTCTCGCGGTGCGATTCGCGGTGTGTTCTTCGGATGATATCAGGGAAAACGGTCAAAATCGGGCGTCCGATCCGGCTATTGGTGCGGGGACCGCGATAAACCGATGGGGCGGGGGTCCGACCGGATTTCCCGTGACCACAGGGTTGGTCCGGGATCGTTGTCCGTGCCTGCGAATACTCGTTACAGTCGCCGATGACTGGCCGGTCACGCCCCGACCGCGGGGTGCAGAACACTCACGATGCCGTGGGAGGCACCGCAATACTCGGGGTGCCTCCCGTATTCGAATGTAAGGAGTGCTGTGACCATTTCCGCTCAAACTACGTTCGTCGGCGAGACCTCGATCGTTGAGAGAACCGCGCTCGGCGGTTGTTCGCCGGTCGACGATGAGGCACTGTTCCGGTCGCTGTTCGAGAATTCCGGACTCGGTATGGCCAGCCTCGGCCCCGATCTGGCCGTGCACGACGCCAATCCCGAGTTCGCCAGGGTGCTCGACCACAAGCCGGAGAACGTGCTTGGGCGCAATTTCTTCGAATTCCTGCACCCGGGCAGTCATCCGCTCTTCCGCAAACACTTCGAACGCCTCACCGACGGGCGCCGGACCAGTTTCACCGATCGCATGGTCGCGGTACGGCCGTGTTCCACGGTCTTCACCGGGGAACTGACCGGGGTCGCGGTGCGCAACGGCGCCCAGCGCGCCGCCGCGGTGATGGTGCTGGTTCGCCCGGGGCGGGGCGGTGAGGCCGAAGGGGCGAGCACCGAACTCGCGAACGCCAAATCCGGCCGTGGCTGCGTGCTCACCGAACTCGACGCGCGGATCCTGGAGGGGATCGCGAAGGGAATGTCCACCGTGCAGCTGGCCACTCAGCTGTACCTGAGCCGTCAGGGCGTCGAGTACCACGTGACGACCATGCTGCGGCGGCTGAAGGCGCCCAACCGGGCGGCGCTGGTGTCCCGCGCCTACGCGGCCGGGGTACTGGGTCTCGGTTCCTGGCCGCCCCGCGTGCTTCCCGAAGCCGTGCGGCCCGTCCGCGGAGCGAACGGATAACTGGGGCGAATCCGACTGGGGCAGCACACTGGGGTAACGCACTGGGGTGCTCGACCGCTCAGCAGGCGAGAATCACCGAGTTCGCCGAACGGCGTCGCATTGCCGGTCCTGCCGGGCATGCGGCGCCGTTTCCGTTCCCGCGTCACCAGGCGACGGGTAGTTCGTGGACTCCGTAGTGGGTCATCTCCGTGCGCATCCGGGGATCGGTGCCCGGATCAGCCTCGCGCAGACCGGGAAGCCGGGAGAACAGGGTCTGCCATCCGATGCGCAGCGTGGTCCGGGCGAGATGCTGGCCGATGCACAGATGTACGCCGTGCCCGAACGCCACGTGCCCCTCGGCGGGGCGGTTCAGGTCAAGGCGGTCGGGTTCCGGATAGACCGCGGGATCCCGGTTGGCCGCGTTGAGCGCGAGCACGACGAGTTCCCCCTCGGCGATGCGCTGACCGCCGGAGCCGTCCGGTTCCGCCCCGAGCACCACATCCGCGAGGGCCCTTCGCGAGGCGCCCCACTGCGAGATGGTCAGCCAGCGCAGCAGCTCGTCCACCTGTGCCGGACCGGGCTGGGCGCGGAACCGTTGCAGCTGCTCGGGACTTCGCAGCAGGGCGAGCGCGCCGAGGCCGAGCATGTTCGCCGTCGTGTCCATCCCGCCGATGAGCAGCACCCCGGTGATCGAACACAGTTCCTCGCTGTCCACCGATTCGCGGGAGATGAGATCGGCGAGCATGTCCGAACCGTCCCCGGGCGGGTGTTCCTCGGCCAGTCGCGCCGTGACGATCCGCTCGATGGCCTCGCCGATGCGCACGATGGACCGGTAGGCGCGCTGCACATCCACGGTGAGGCAGAAGGTGGCGTCGATATCGCGCTGCAGCCCCGCCCGTTCCTCGTCCGGAACGCCGAGCAGTTCGCAGATGACCCGGCCGGCGAGCGGGACCGCGTACCCGGCGACCAGATCGGCTCCCGGCCCCAGCGCGATCAGGTTCTCGGCCTGTTCGGCGGCGATCTCCGCGATCCGCCCGGCGAACCGCTCGACCCGCCGCGAGGTGAAGTACCGGGCGAGCATGCGCCGATAGCGGGTGTGCTCCGGTGCGTCCATCATGTTGAAATCGCCGCGCCCGGGCGGGGTCGGTACCCATTCGCTGATCGGCACCGGCGGCACGGGCGGTTCGATCAGGTCGTTGCGATGGCTGAACCGCGGATCGGTCAGCACCTGCCGTACCTCGGCGTGCCCGCTGACCAGCCAGCCGTGGTCACCGCTCGGCAGCAGGATCCGGCGGATCGGTTCCTCCGCGCGCCACCGCCGGTACTCCTCGGGCGGATCGAACGGACAGCTCCGGTCCATGGGCATCGGAGCGGGCCCATCCTCCGTGGTGTCCGGAGCGGTGTCGGTCGACGGTCGGGTGGACATCGGTTCTCCTCGCGGTCGATAACCCGGGCGGCGTCAGCCAACGGTTACCCAGCCGCGGGCGTGCGGCGCAATCTCCCGGCCCGATCCCTGGGAAGGCTCGCAGACTCTCCGGCCGGGCGGGGGATCACGCACGGAACTGGGAGATTCCCGGTTCCATCGTTTCTAGAGTGCGGGGTGGACCCTGCACACCTGAGCCGGAGGCAGTACGCCGAACCTGCCGTGCCCTGGCGGCGCGGCTGTCCGGGAAAGGGGCACGACATGAACCAAGCCGGACTCGGTGTTCTCCGCCAGCCCGACAGCGAACTCCCCCTGCGGCTGCTCGCCTCGGCATCGACCGCCGAAGGGGGACTGGTCAGCCGCGAGGAGTTCGACACCTGGCTGGCCGGCCGCCGTATCGCGCAGTTCCAGGAGGTGCGGCGGATTCCGTTCGACGAACTGTCCGGCTGGCGGTTCGCCGAACCCGGCGGGGATCTCGGGCACCACAGCGGCCGGTTCTTCACCGTGCAGGGGCTTTCGGTGCGCACCGACCGGCCACCGGTGGCCGCCTGGACCCAGCCGATCATCAACCAGCCGGAGATCGGGGTGCTCGGCATCCTGGTGCACGAGTTCGACGGCATCCTGCACTGCCTCATGCAGGCGAAGATCGAACCGGGCAACATCAACGGAATCCAGCTCTCCCCGACCGTGCAGGCGACCAAGAGCAACTATCAGCAGGTGCACAACGGATCCCCGGTGCCCTATCTGGAGTACTTCCGGGATCCCCCACCGGAATCCGTGCTCGCCGACGCGCTGCAGTCGGAGCAGGGTTCGTGGTTCTACCAGAAACGCAACCGCAACATGGTCGTGGAGATCGGCGCGGAGATCGAGGCGGCCGAGGACTTCATCTGGCTGACTCTCGGACAGCTCGCCGAACTGCTGCTGGTGCCCAACCTGGTGAACATGGACGCGCGGACGGTGCTGTCCTGCCTGCCCTACGGGCTGCTTCCCGGCCCGGCGTGGACCGATGGCTCGCTCGGTGCCGCGGTGGCCCGGTCCTCGGACGGCACCAGGGGCGGACTGCACACCACCCGGGAGATCCTGAGCTGGATCACCGCGGCCCAGGCCAACTACGAGGGCGCGGCGGAGCTCATCGCGCTGGACCGGGTGCGCGACTGGCGCCGGGACGGGTACCGCATCTCGCACGACTCCGGGGCGTTCTTCTCCGTGGTCGCCGTCGAGGTCAGCGCGAACGCGCGGGAGGTGACCTCCTGGTCCCAGCCGCTGATCGAACCGCACGGGATCGGCGAGGTCACGCTGCTCGTCTGCCGGGTGGACGGTGTGCTGCACGCGCTGATCCACGCCAGGGTGGAGCCGGGATTCCTGGACGTCGTCGAGCTCGCGCCCACCGTGCAGTGCACCCCGGAAAGCTATACCTACCTCGGGGAGGACGCCTGGCCCCGATTCCTCGACACGGTGCTGCACGCCGAATCGGAGCACACCCTCTACGACTGCGAGCTCTCCGAGGAAGGTGGGCGCTTCCTGCACGCGCGCAGCCGGTACCGGGTGATCGAGGTCGATCCGGAAATCGGTGCCGGGGAAGCGGAGTTCCGCTGGATGACCCTTTCCCAGCTCACCGATCTGTTGCGGTTCAGCCACTATCTCAACGTGCAGCTGCGCACGCTCGTCGTGGCCCTGCGCGGGCTCGGCTGAAGCGGCCGTGACGCGCGCCCGAATCCGCTGCCCGCGCGGACACTAGGAGTTGTTCCAGACTCGGTCCCGCGTCCTACGGGCAGGCGCTCGTTCCCGGCTACGGTCGCCGATGGGGTAGTCCGGTTCCGGTCCTGCCCGGCAGGACCAACTCGCGGACTGTCCAATGCGGACCCGACGGTTCTTGGAGTGCGATCGATGAGTGAAATCGGCAGCGGTGTTGACCTCGTCGCGGTGGTCGGAACATCGTGTCGGCTACCGGGTGCCGAACATCCCGCCGCGCTGTGGCGGATGCTGCGCGAGGGGCGGGACGCCATCCGGGAGCTGAGCCCGGAACGCGCCGAGGCGATCGGGGAGACACCGGGAATCGCCGGTGGCTGGCTGGACGAGGTCGCCGGTTTCGACGCGGAGTTCTTCGGTATCGCACCGGCCGAGGCCGTTTCGATGGATCCACAGCAGCGGCTGAGTCTCGAACTGGCCCAGCACGCCTTCGAATCCGCCGGGCTCGATCACGCCACCCTGCGTGGTTCCCGTACCGGGGTGTTCGTCGGGACGATCTGGAACGACTACGCGGAACTGCTCGACGGCCTCGACCCGGACAACTACGCGATGACCGGGATCGCCCGCAGTGTCATCGCGAACCGCATCTCCTACGTGTTCGGCCTGCACGGGCCGAGCATGTCCGTCGACTCCGGACAGTCCTCCTCGCTCGTCGCGGTGCACCTCGCCGCGGAAAGCCTGCGCAGCGGGGAAAGCGAGATCGCCGTGGCCGGTGGGGTGAACCTGGTGCTCGCCCCGGAGAGCACCGCCCGCTCGGTGGCCTTCGGCGGACTGTCCCCGAACGGCCGCTGCCACACCTTCGACGAGCGCGCCGACGGTTATGTGCGTGGGGAGGGCGGCGCTTTCGTGGTGCTCAAACTCCTCGAGGACGCCCGGCGCGACGGGGATCCGGTGCTCGCGGTGCTCGCCGGGAGCGCGGTCGGCAACGACGGCAGCACCGAAACCCTGACCACGCCGTCCGCCGACGCGCAGGCCGAGGTGATCCGCGCGGCGTGCGCCCGCAGCGGGATCGAGCCCGCCGAGCTGGACTACGTGGAGTTGCACGGCACCGGGACCCCGGTCGGGGATCCGCTCGAAGCGGCGGCACTCGGCAGGACCGCGGGAGAGCGCGGGGAGCGCGCGCCGCTGACGGTCGGTTCGGTCAAGACGAACATCGGGCACCTCGAAGGCGCGGCCGGGGTCGTGGGCCTGCTCAAGACCGTGCTGGCGCTGGCCAACGCGGAGATCCCGGCGAGCCTGAACTTCCATCGTCCGCCCGCCTCGATACCGCTGGACGAACTCGGATTGCGCGTGCAGACCGAGACGAGCTCCTGGCCCGAAGGGAAACCGCGCTATGCCGGGGTTTCCTCGGTCGGCATGGGCGGGACCAACTGTCACGTGGTCCTGACCGGGGCACCGGAACGGGACCTGCCACGCCCGCCGGTAACCGAATCCGGGGCCCGGGTGCCCTGGGTGTTGTCCGCGCGGTCCCGCTCGGCGCTCGCCGAGCTGGCCGGGAATCTGTGCCCACTCGCCGATTCCGCGGCCGATCCGGGCGCGGTGGCCGGTGCGCTCGCCCGCCGGACCGCCTTCGAACACCGGGCTGTCGTGCTCACCGATCCGAACCGGCCCACGGCGGAACTGCTGACCGCGCTCGCCACCAATGCGGGCGATCCCGCGGTGCTCACCGGTACCGGCCGGGCGGGTCAGGTCACCGAGCCGGTGCTGGTGTTTCCCGGTCATGGGACGCAATGGGCCGGGATGGGACGTGCGCTGCTGTCCGCCCCGGACCGGGCGGCCCGGGTGTTCCGGGCGCGGCTGCGGGAATGCGCCGCGGCGCTGGTGGCCGAGGGAGGCCCGGATGTGTACGCCGTGCTCGCCGCGGCCGAACCCGATCGGCTCGAGGAAATCGCGATCGTGCAGGCGGCTTCCTGGGCGGTGACCGTCGCGCTCGCCGCGGTCTGGGAGGACGCCGGGGTGCGCCCCGCCGCCGTACTCGGGCACTCCCAGGGCGAGATCACCGCGGCCGTGGTGTCCGGTGCGCTCAGCCTTGCCGAGGGGGCGCGGGTGATCCTCGCCCGCACCGAGGCCCTGCCCCCGATCGTCGGCAAGGGCGGCATGCTCTCGGTGGCGCTCGCGCCCGCGGAACTCACCGAGCGCCTTGCGGGGACCGGGCTCGTGCTCGCGGCAACCAACGGACCCGCGTCGAGTGTGGTCTCCGGATCCCTGGAAGACCTGGCGGAGTTCGAAAAGACGCTGCGCGCCGAGGATGTGCGCCTCGGCCGGGTGCCGATCGAGTACGCCTCGCATTCCCCCGCCGTGGACACGGTGCGCGCGCAGCTGGTCTCCCGGATCGGTGCACTGGCCCCGCGAAACCCGCGGATTCCGTGGCTGTCCACGGTGACCGGCGAGTGGATGACCGGGACCGCGGCACCCGATGCCGAGTACTGGGCGCGCAACCTGCGTGCCCCGGTGCGGTTCGCGCAGGCGGTGGAAGCACTGGTGCACAGTGGACACACGGCCTTCGTGGAGTGTGGCCCGCATCCGGTGCTGCTCGGCGCGATCGAGTCGACCGCCGCTGCCGCAGGGGACCAGGATGGACAGACCGTCGCGCTCGGGACACTGCGCCGCGATGCGGGGGATGTGGACCGGCTGCTGAGCGCGCTCGCCGAGGCCTGGATCGCCGGGATCGAGCTCGACTGGGCCGCCGTCGCCGATACACCGGGACCGGCGAGCCTTCCTCCTGGCGAACTCCCGCGGTATCCCTTCCAGCACAGGATGTTCTGGCCGGGACGGCGGGAAATCGGCGCCTCCCCGCAGCGGCTCGTACCCGGACCCGCGGCGGCCGAGCCGGTCGACGGGCCGTTCGCCGGGCTCTCCCCGGAGGCCGCGCGCGCCGAACTGCTCAACCTGGTACTGCACACCACCGCCGAACTGCTCGGTACGGACCGGGAGGAACTCGATCCCGAGACCACCTTCCGCGAGCTCGGGGTCGATTCGGTGACCGCGGTGGAACTGCGGACCGCCATCGGGCGCGCCGTGGGCCTGCGGCTGACCAGCATCGTGCTCTTCGATCATCCGTCCCCGGCCCGACTGGTGGGGTGGCTGGTCTCCCAGTCGGCGGGTGCCGGTTCGGGCGGTCCGGCGTCCCCGGCCGTTGTCTCCGCTCCGGTGGCCGAGGATCCGGTCGTCGTGGTCTCGGTCGGCTGCCGGTTTCCGGGCGGCGTGGACTCTGCCGAGGGCCTCTGGGATGTGGTGCACGGGGGCGCGGATGTGCTGTCCGGCTTTCCCACCGATCGCGGGTGGCCCGCGGGACTGGTCGGCGGTCCCACCGGTTCGGTGGCCGGGCGCGGTGGTTTCCTGACCGGTGCCGGTGAGTTCGATGCGGGGTTCTTCGGGATTTCCCCCCGGGAGGCCCTGGCGATGGATCCGCAGCAGCGGATTCTGCTGGAGTGCGCCTGGGAGGCGATCGAGCGCGGCGGTGTCGATCTGCGCGGATCCGGGACGACCGGGGTCTTTCTCGGTGTCATGGCCCAGGATTACGGTCCGGCCATGGACCGCCCGGCCGCCGGTCTGGACGGGTACCTGCTGACCGGGAGCAGTCCGAGCGTCGCCTCGGGCCGGATCGCGTACGTGCTCGGCCTGGAGGGCCCGGCGCTGACCGTGGACACGGCGTGTTCCTCCTCGCTGGTGGCGCTGCATCTGGCGGTGCGCAGTGTGCGCGCGGGGGAGTGCGACCGCGCGCTGGTCGGCGGGGCGACGGTACTGGCCACGCCCGGCATCTTCCTCGAGTTCAGCAGGCAGGGCGGGCTGGCCCCGGACGGGCGGTGCAAACCCTTCGCGGCCGCGGCCGACGGGACCGGCTGGGGCGAGGGTGCCGGTGTCGTGCTGCTCGAACGGCTTTCCGTCGCACGCGCCGAGGGGCACCGGATCCTGGGTGTGATCCGGGGTTCCGCGGTGAACTCCGATGGCGCCTCGAACGGGCTTTCCGCGCCCAACGGCGTCGCCCAGCAGCGGGTGATCCGGGCAGCGCTGGCCGATGCCGGGCTGCGCGCCGCGGATGTCGATGCCGTCGAAGCGCACGGAACCGGGACCACGCTCGGCGACCCGATCGAGGCCCAGGCCCTGATCGAGGCCTACGGCGAGGGGCGCGCGGCACCGCTGTCCCTCGGCTCGATCAAGTCGGTTCTCGGTCACACCCAGGCGGCCGCGGGCATCGCGGGTCTGATCGCCACCGTGCTCGCCTTCGATGCGGAGCAGTTGCCCACCACGCGCAATATCGACGCGCCGAGTCCGCACGTGGACTGGGATTCGGGCGTGCTCGATCTCCGCGGCGAACCGCGGCCCTGGCCGCGTGGCGAACGTCCGCGCCGTGCCGGGGTTTCCTCCTTCGGAATCAGCGGCACCAATGCGCACGTGATCCTCGAGGAACCGCCGTCCGAGACCGCGCCGGTACCGGAGCGTGGTGCGCGGACGAGCGCGGTGTGGGTGTGCTCGGCGGCCGAGGCGGACCGGCTGGAGATCCTGACCCAACGGCTCGCCGAACTGCCCGAGAGCACCGAGGTGGACGCGGTGGCGACCGCGCTCGCCCGCAGGCCCGCGCTCACCCATCGGGCGGTTCTGGACCCGGCGACGCGGAAACCGATCGCCTCGGGAACGGTCCGTGATCGTGGCTCCGGGGTGGTTTTCGTGTTCCCCGGTCAGGGTGCGCAGTGGGCCGGTATGGGTGCGGAATTGCTGGAGTGTTCCCCGGTTTTCCGGGACCGGATCACCGAATGCGCGCAAGCCCTCGCCGCCGTCTCGGACGTGGATGTGCTCGCGGTGCTGCGATCCGGTGCGGAACTCGAGGATGTCGGTGTGGTGCAGCCGGTTTCCTGGGCGGTGATGGTGGGTTTGGCCGCGCTGTGGGAATCGGCCGGGGTGGAACCCGCCGCGGTCCTCGGGCATTCCCAGGGCGAGATCGCCGCGGCGGTGGTGGCCGGTGCGCTGACCGTCGAACAGGGTGCCCGGGTGGTGGCCTCCCGGGCGGCGGCCTTGCGGGCGCTGTCCGGTTCGGGGGCGATGGCCTCGGTCGCGGAACCGGAATCCGTTGTGTACCAGCGTCTCGCGGATTGCGGTGTGGCGGATCGGGTGTCGGTCGCCGTGGTGAACGGTCCGACCGCGGTGGTGGTCTCCGGTCCGGTGGCCGAGGTGGAAACGGTGGTCGCCTCGGCGGTGGCCGATGGGGTGCGGGCGCGGGTGCTCCCGGTGGATTACGCCTCGCATTCGCCGATGGTCGACGGCCTGGTCTTCGACGCGCAGGACACGGTTCCGCCGCGGGTGCGCTGGCTGTCCACTGTGGACGTCGAATGGGTTTCCGGTGCGCTGCCGGGGGATTACTGGTCACGCAATCTGCGGGGGAGTGTTCG
>NZ_JALM01000129.1 GCF_000737195.2 Sciscionella sediminilitoris | reverse complement strand
GTACGTGTTCGCCGCGATCGAGGCCGGATGCGCGGGAGTACGGGTGAATCCGGGAAATATCAAGAAATTCGACGACCAGGTCGCCGAGATCGCCAAGGCCGCGAAGGAACACGGCACCCCGATCCGGATCGGAGTGAACGCGGGATCGCTTGATCCGCGCCTGCTCGGCAAACACGGCGGGGTCACCCCGGAAGCACTGGTGGAATCCGCACTGTGGGAAGCGAGCCTGTTCGCCGAGCACGACTTCCACGACCTCAAGATCTCCGTCAAACACCACGATCCGGTCACCATGATCACCGCCTATCGGGAACTGGCCGCCCGCTGCGACTATCCGCTGCATCTCGGGGTCACCGAGGCCGGGCCGACCATCCAGGGCACGGTGAAGTCCGCCGCCGCGTTCGGGGTGCTGCTCGCCGAGGGCATCGGGGACACCATCCGCGTCTCGCTTTCCGCACCGCCCGCCGAGGAGGCCAAGATCGGCGCGCAGATACTGCGCTCGTTCGGCCTGCGCCCGCGCAGCCTCGAGATCGTGTCCTGCCCCTCCTGCGGACGTGCCCAGGTCGAGGTGCACAAACTCGCCGAACAGGTGCAGGCCGCCTTCGAGGGATTCCCGTATCCGCTGCGCGTGGCCGTGATGGGCTGCGTGGTGAACGGGCCCGGCGAGGCACGCGATGCCGACCTCGGGGTTTCCTGCGGCAACGGGAAAGGGCAGATCTTCGTCGGCGGGGAGGTACGCAGGACCGTGCCCGAGTCGAAGATCATCGAAACCCTGATCGAGGAGGCCGGCGCCATCGCCGAGGGAACCGGCCCGGGGTGAACCTTGGACCGGCGCCGGGGACCGTGACAGACTGAGCCGGGCCGCGCCGATCGTCCAGGGAGCCGCATGTCGAAGTCACACGGATCCTCCGGTCATTCCGGATCCTCCTCGGGTCACTCCGGGTCATCAACCGGACACTCGGGCTCCTCCGGCCACTCCGGTTCTTCTGGCCACTCGGGTTCCTCCGGCCACTCGGGTTCCTCCGGTCATTCGGGGTCCACTGGTCCCTCGGGCCGCCCCGGTTCGGGGTTCTCCGTCCAGCCACCGGCCCTGGACCGGATGTCGTCCAAACTGGACTCGCTCGGTTCCGAGCTGAGCGGGATCGGTTCCAAACTCGGCGGCGCGCACCCCGGTTCCAATGCGTTCGGTGTGGTCGGCCAGGCCCTCTCCGGGAAGCTGAACGGCGTGTTCTCCAGCGTCGAGCAGCACATCGGCAAGATCAGCGGCGCGGCACAGGGCGCGAGTTCCAAGGTCAAGAAGACCGCGTCCAGCCTGCACGAGAACGAGCAGCACAACAAAGGGCTGTTCAACTCGATCGGCTCCAAGCTCTCCGGCGGCGGCCATTCCGGAGGCGGCGGCCACGGGGGCCGCTCCGGCGGCGGCACGACCCGCTCCGGTCGCCCGGGTGGCGGCGGTGGTGGCGGGCCGATCCGGCGTCCGGGCGGCGGCGGACGGCCCGGAGGAGGCAGCGGACGTCCTGGCGGCGGCGGTGGATATCCCGGCGGCGGACGGCCCGGCGGTGGGTACCCCGGAGGCGGCGGTGGCGGAGGCAGGCGTCCCGGCGGCTACCACCCGTACGCGCGACCGCCCCAGCCCGCACCCCCGCGCCCGCCGATCGATCCGAACGTGCCCGCGTCCACGCACAACCACGTGATCAACGGCGACTACAACGCCAACCAGAACAGGCCGACCGGCGGGCACGTGCTCGGCCCGGACGCCCAGGGCTACCCGAATCCGGACCCCACGAAGTACGGCTACGGGGTGCAGCCGGGCGCGGGCGGCCCGGCGCAGCACAATGGCGTGTACAACATGAACAACCCCACGATCCAGTACGATCCTGCCTACGGCAACCTGTCGAAACCGGGCATGAGCACGATGTTCCCGCAGGGTGTGCCCGGCGAAACGGTCGAGCAGATCGGCAACCAGTCCTGGAACTCCGGGGCGCCGAGCGGCGGACTGCACGGCAACAACAAGTGGTCGGGCTCGACGAACATCCCGCACTATCCGTACCCGCACGGCCCCTATATGCCGGGCGGGCAGAGCCAGCCACCGCCGTATCCCTATGTCGGCGGCAAACCGATCAACATCGAGGGATACTGGAACCCGAACACCGGGCAGTCCTCGACGTACTACCCCTCCCAGAACCAGTAGGTGGCAGCGATGTTCGACATCTCCGAAGGCATCCGGTTCACCCTGGATGAGCATCCCCGGCTGCGGCTCTCCGTGCCCGTCGAGTTGCGCCCGCTCGCCGCCTGGCTGCACACCGACGCGCAGGCGAATCACGGCGTGCTCGTCGAGTTCGGCAAGGGCCTGCGTGCCGCGCAGCTCTCCGGTACCCAGATCATCGGCAACGGCTGGGTGATCCGCCCCGCACCCGAGGGCATCGAGCTGCTGCCCCGGTACACCGGGATGGATTCCTTCTACGTGCCCGATGGCGTGCTGTGGCCGGTACTCGAAGGGATCCAGGGCCTGCTCGGCGGGATCGACCAGCAGCTGCGCGCCGAATTTCCTGCTCCCGCGCACCAGGTGCTGCGCTCGGTCAGCCGGGAACCCGACGGCAGCCTGCGCGATCACACCTACTTCCCGCAGGCACTCAGCGAGCGCGCGGTCGCCGAGGCGGGCCAGCAGGCATGGCAGAGCGAGGAAACGCTCATCGACGAGAGCACCGGGGCCTGGTCCGGATTCTGGCAGGGCATGGAGATCGCCGGTTACTACGATCCGGCGAGCGGCCAGGTGCAGAGCTACTTCCCCGTGATGTCCCCGCTTTCCGGGGTTCCGGCCGCGGCGGGCTGATCCGGCTCCATGGCAGCCACGCACGACCCGGCCCGGAAGATCCGGGTGCGCAACGCGGTCGCGGCGGTGGTCGGCTCGGTACTGGAGTGGTACGACTTCTTCCTGTTCGGCACCTCGGCCGCGCTGGTGTTCAACAAGGTCTTCTTCACCGGGGGTTCGGCGTTCACCGCGACCCTGGCCTCGTTCGCGACGTTCGCGGTCGGGTTCGCCGCCCGCCCGATCGGCGGTCTGGTGCTCGCGCATCTCGGCGACCGCCTCGGGCGCAAACCCGTGCTGTTGCTGACCCTGGTGCTGATGGGCATCGGCACGCTCGCGATCGGGCTGCTTCCCACCTATGCCGAGATCGGCTTCTGGGCGCCCGTGCTGCTCGTGGTGTGCCGCATCCTGCAGGGGTTCGGGGTCGGCGCGGAACTGGGCGGGGCCTATGTGTGGACCAGCGAGAGCGCGAAACCCGCCGACCGCGGTTTCTATGCCGCGCTGCCCGGTGGTGGCGAGTTCGTCGGCGTGATGTGCGCTTCCGGGGCGATGGCCCTGGTCTCCTCGCTGCCCAGGGAACAGTTCCTGGACTGGGGCTGGCGGGTGCCCTATCTCGCCTCGGTGCTCGTGGTGCTCGCCGGTCTGGTGCTGCGGTTCCTGTCCACGGAGAGCGAGGAGTTCACCGAAGCGCTCGCCGAGGGGAAAAAGCGCAAACTGCCGCTGGTCACGGCGGTGCGCGAACACGGGAAGACGATCCTGCTGATGATCGGCGCGGGAACGGCGACCTCGGTGGCCTCCTACTCGATCCAGGGCTATCTGCCCTCCTACACCACCGAGCAGCTGGGGCTCCCGGAGAACACCGCGGTCATCGCGATCACCGCGGCCTCGGCGCTCTCGGTGTTCGGGATTCCGTTCGGTGGCTGGCTTTCCGACCGGCTCGGGCGGCGGCCGCTGATCATCGGCGGCGGGCTCGCGATCGCGGTGTTCGTGCTCCCGTTCTGGCTGCTCGTGGGCACCCGGACGGTGCCGCTGATCGTGCTGGCCGTCTGCGTCGGCTTCGCCCTGCTGCTGAACTCGCTGATCTTCGGTCCGACCGGGGCGTTCTTCGCCGAACTGCTGCCGACCGAGGTGCGCTACACGGGGCTCGTGCTGGCCCGCGAGGTGAACGCGGTGCTGTTCGCGGGCACCGCCCCGTTCATGGCGACCCTGCTGGTGCACCTCGGCGGCGGCAGCCCGTGGTGGCTCGCCGGATACATGGCGCTTTCCGGCGTGGTCACCGCGGTTTCGGTGCTGCGGCTGCGGGAAACGGCGCCCCGTGTCCTGGCCCGCGCGGCGGCGGGGAAGACTGGGAGCGCGAGACCGCACAGGGAGGGCATCCGATGAAGATCACCGCACTCGAGACCTACTCCGTCGCGCCCCGCTGGCTGTTCCTCGCGGTGCGCACCGACGAGGGGATCACCGGCTGGGGCGAACCGGTCATCGAAGGGCGCAGCGCCACCGTGGCCGCCGCGGTCGAGGAACTGGCCGACTACCTGGTCGGCACCGACCCGTTCCGCATCGAGGATCACTGGCAGGTGCTCAGCAAGGGCGGTTTCTACCGCGGCGGGCCGGTGCTGTCCAGCGCGGTGGCCGGGATCGATCAGGCATTGTGGGACATCAAGGGCAAAGCGCTCGGGGTGCCGGTGTACGAACTGCTCGGCGGGGCGGTGCGGGACCGGATGCGCACCTATTCCTGGATCGCGGGCGACGAACCGAGCCGCATCGCCGATCACGCGCGCGAACGCATCGAGCAGGGCTTCGACGCGATCAAGATGAACGCGACAGGGCGGATGCGCCAGCTGGAGTCGAAAGCCGAGCTGGAGGCGCTGATCGGGCGGGTCGCGGCGGTGCGCGAGGCCATCGGGGACACGAACGACATCGCCATCGACTTCCACGGGCGCCTGTCCCCCGCGCTGGCCCGCGAGGCCTGCCGGCTGCTCGAACCGCTGCACCCGCTGTTCGTCGAGGAGCCCATCGTTCCCGAGCTCACCGCCGATCTGCCGCGGATCTGCGCGGGAACCACGGTCCCGATCGCCACCGGGGAACGGCTCTATTCCCGCTGGGATTTCCGCGAGGTGCTCGGTTCCGGGATGGCCGTCGCGCAGCCGGATCTCTCGCACGCGGGCGGGATCTCCGAGGTGCGCCGGATCGCCGCGATGGCCGAGGCGCACGGGGTCGCGCTCGCCCCGCACTGCCCGCTCGGCCCGATCGCCTTCGCCGCCTGCCTGCACGTGGACTTCACCAGTGCCAACGCGCTGATCCAGGAGACCAGCCTCGGTATCCACTACAACGTCGGCTCGGATCTGCTCGACTATCTGGTGGACGCGAGCGTCTTCGACTTCTCCGCGAGCCACATCGAACTGCTCACCGGCCCCGGACTGGGCATCGAGGTGGACGAGGCCGCGGTGCGCAAGGCCGCCGAGGACGGTCCGCGCTGGCGCAATCCGGTGTGGCGCAACGCGGACGGCTCGTTCACCGAGTGGTGACCGCGTTCGATGTGACTGTTCAGTATTGACGCACAAGTTTTGTCACACTAAATTCGGTTACCGTCGTTGCCGCCCGAGCGAACGGAGCGCCGGATGTCCGAGGAGTTCGCGGGATCCCTCGCTGCCGTCGGCGCCGAACTGCGGCAGCGGCGTACCGCGGCCGGATACACGCTGCGCGAGCTGGCCGCGGCCGCGGAGTTGTCCCCCGGGTTTCTCTCCCTGGTCGAGCGGGGCTCCTGTTCGCTCTCACTGACCTCGCTGTTCGCCGTGTGCCGCGCGCTGGAGATCGATCCCGCCGAGCTGCTGCACTCCGGGCGGCAACCAGGCCCGGCGGCGAAACCCTATGCGGTGGGCACGAAAGGCTGCCCGGACCGGCCCGATGTGGTCGTCGGGGAGCGCAGTTTCCGGGTGCTTTCCGAATCCTTCGCCGACCGCGGGATGGAACCGCTGCTCATGCGGGTCGCACCGACCAGCACCCCGGCCCCGCCGACCCAGCACGAGGGTGAGGAGTTCGGCTATCTGCTCAGCGGGCGGCTTCTGTTCACAGTGGACGGTGAGGAGTTCGAGCTCAATCCCGGTGACCACATTCATCTTTCCTCGGGCGTACCGCATTCGCTGGTCAATCCCGGTGGACCCGCCGAGGCGCTGTGGGTGGTGTCCCGGCGGCTGTTCTGAGTCCAGCACACCAGGAAACCCTGCGCAAAGGAGCGCATATGGTGCTACGGAACGACATCAGCCGGACCGAACGGACCTTTCTCGGGCATCCGCGCGGGCTGGCCACGCTGTTCCTCACCGAGGCGTGGGAACGGTTCTCCTACTACGGCATGCGCGCGGTGCTGCTGTACTACCTCTACGACCACGTGGCCAACGGCGGACTCGGGCTCTCCACCGCGACCGCCGCCTCGATCGTCTCGGTCTACGGTGCCGCGGTGTACATGTCCGGGGTGCTCGGCGGCTGGCTGGCCGACCGGGTGCTCGGCTCGCGGCTGGCGATCCTCTCCGGTGGGCTGCTCATCATGGGCGGGCACATCGCGCTGGCCATTCCCGGTGGCCTGGCGATGTTCTTCACCTCGATGGCGCTGATCGTGCTCGGCACCGGACTGTTGAAGACGAACGCCTCCAGTGTGCTCGGCGAGCTCTACGCGGACCAGGACAGCCGCCGCGATGCCGGATTCAGCCTGTTCTACATGGGGATCAACCTCGGCGCCTTCATCGCGCCCTATGTGGTCGGCACCCTCGGGCAGACCGTCGGCTACCACGTGGGATTCGCCGCGGCCGCGGTCGGCATGGCCTTCGGGATCGTCCAGTACGTGCTCGGTGCGCGGTGGCTGGGAAACGCGGGAAAACGGGTGCCGCATCCCTTGCACGGCACGGAATTACGCAAGGCGCTCGGCCGGATCGCGCTCTGCCTCGCCGGTCTGGCCGCGGTCACCCTGATCTTCTTCCGGATCACCGGTTTCGCGGTGGACGGGATCGTGAACCTGATCTCGGTGCTCGCCATCCTCGTTCCGCTGGCCTACTTCGTGGTTCTGTTGCGCAGCAAGCGAATCAGCGGAGTGGAGCGGTCCAGGGTGCGCGCCTTCGTTCCGCTGTTCGTGGCGGCGGTGGCCTTCTGGATCGTGGACGAGCAGGGCGCGACCGTGCTGGCCACCTTCGCCGACAAGCGCACCGACCGGGTCATCGGCGGTTTCGAGATCCCCGCCTCCTGGTTCCAGTCGATCAACCCGATCGCCACCCTGATCTGGGCGCCGGTGCTCGCCTTCCTGTGGATGAAGCTCGGCAGCAGGCAACCGCGCACCCCGACCAAGTTCGCCATCGGCCTCGCGCTGACCGGAATGTCCTTCGTGATCATGGCGATTCCCGGGCTGCTGCACGGAACCCGCGCACCGGCGAGCCCGTTCTGGTTGCTGGCCAGCTTCATCGTGCTGCTCGCGGGCGCGGTGTGCCTCTCCCCGGTCGGCCTCGCGGTGACCACCAAACTCGCCCCGCGGGCTTATGCCGCGCAGCTGATGAGCCTGTGGATGATGTCCGATTCCGCGGCCCAGGGCATCAACGCCCAGCTGGTCAAGCTCTACAGCCCGGAAACCGAGATCGGTTACTTCCTCGCGCACGGCGCGGGGGAACTGCTCATCGCCGCGGGAATGCTGGCCATCGGCGGCTGGGTGCACCGCAATATGGCAGGCGTGAACTAGAGAAGGAGGCAGTACATGAACGCAAGCGAGGTCATCGTGCTCGGGGGCGGCGTGTTCGGCGCGGCGACCGCGTACGAGCTCGCCCGTTCCGGTGCGCGCACCACACTGGTGGACGCGGAACTGGACGGGCGGGCCACCTCGGCGGGCGCGGGGATCGTGTGCCCGTGGACGAGCCGGGTGGAGGACGAGCACTGGTACCGGATGGCCCGCGCGGGAGCGGAACGCTATCCGGAGCTGCTCGCCGAGCTCACCGAACTGGGCGCGGGGGATATCGGCTACCGCAGGGTCGGGGCGCTGTGCCCGGTCGAGCCCGGAGACCGGGACCGGCTCATGACCCGGTTGCGCCCTCGGCTCGAGGACGCGAACGCGCACGGCGCGGTGACCGAACTCGAGGCGGGCGAGGCTACGCGGCTGTTTCCCCCGTTGCGCCCCGATCTTCCCGCCGTGCACATTCCCGGTGCGGCGCGGGTGGACGGGCGGCTGCTGCGCTCGGCGCTGTGCCAGGCGGCGGGCGCGCTCGGCACCCGAATCGTGCGGGGTACCGGGAAACCGCGGCTGACCGGCGACAAGGTCGACGGGGTCACCGTGGACGGCGAATTCCATCCGTGCGCGAAACTGGTCGTCGCGGCAGGCGTGTGGACACAGCCACTGCTCGCCGAACTGGGCGCCCCGCTGCCGGGAAGCCAGCAACGCGGCCAGATCCTGCACCTGCGCCTGGCCGGGGCGCCGACCGGCGACTGGCCGGTGCTGCTCCCCGAGGGCGGGCACTACATGGTCAGCTTCGACGACTCCCGGGTCGTCGTCGGGGCGACAAGGGAACCGGGTGACTGGCTCGAACTCGCGGCCACCGCGGACGGGCTCGCCGAACTGCTCGGGTTCGCGCTCGGTATCGCCCCGGGGCTCGGCCCGGCGACGCATATCGAGACCCGGGTCGGCTATCGCCCGATGAGCCCGGAAACGCTGCCCCAGTTCGGCCCGGTTCCCGGGCATCCCGGGGTCTTCCACGCCACCGGGCTCGGCGCCTCCGGGCTCACCCTCGGGCCCTATCTGGGGCGCGAGCTCGCCGAACTGGTGCTCGGCTAGGGTCGTGGCAGCGGGCGAAAGGGAGACCATGACGGCATTCAGCACCCCCATCCACGAACGCTATTTCGAGGACTACGTTCCCGGATCCTGTTACGAGTTCGGCGAAGCCTCGGTGGACGAAACCCAGATCATCGAGTTCGCCAGGGAATACGATCCGCAGTCCTTCCACACCGATCCGGAAGCGGCGGCGAGCGGCCCCTTCGGCGGGCTGATCGCGAGCGGCTGGCAGACCGCGGCGCTGATGATGCGCCTGTTCGCCACGCACTATCTGTCCAGCGTGGCCAGCCTGGGCGGTCCGGGAGTCGACGAACTGCGCTGGCTGCGTCCGGTCCGGCCGGGCGATTCGCTGCGGTTGCGGGTGACGGTGCTGGAGGCGAATCCCTCG
This sequence comes from Sciscionella sediminilitoris, assembly GCF_000737195.2. GTDB lineage: Bacteria > Actinomycetota > Actinomycetes > Mycobacteriales > Pseudonocardiaceae > Sciscionella > Sciscionella sediminilitoris. The sequence continues at coordinate 8,158 of NZ_JALM01000129.1, read as the reverse complement.
AAGTCCAAACCGGACCGGGGACTCGTGCGCACCCGCGCGGAACTGCTGGACCCGGAAGGCGAACCGGTGTTCAGCGCGATCGTGCTCAACTTCCTGCTCCGCAGGACATAGCCACAGCCTGCTCCGCAGGACATAAGCCAGGCCGCTGAAACAACGCCGCTGAAACAACAAGGAGAAGACATGGCAGAGGACACCAAGCGTTCGGTGCACATCGAGCGGACCGCGTTCGGCCGGTACCGGGCGAGCAATGTGCGCGGCGGGGAACTCGAATTCGGTTCCGGGGAGGACACCGACTTCACCCCGGTCGAGCTGCTGCTCGCCGCGCTCGGTGGCTGCGGGGCGATCGACGTCGACTTCATCACCGCGCGGCGCGCCGAACCCGAATCCTTCACCGTGACCGTCTCCGGGGACAAGATCCACGATGAGCACGGCAACCACGTCACCAATCTGGATGTGCACTTCCAGGTGGCCTTTCCCGACGGCGAGGCCGGGGATGCGGCCCGGGAGCGCCTGCCGCAGGCGATCACCCAGTCACACGAGCGGCTGTGCACCGTCTCGCGCACCATCGAACTGGGCACCCCGGTCAACGCGCACGGCGATTAGGGCGCGTCTGACGATCCCATAGCCTGCTGCGCGGGGCCAGCGCGGCGCCTCGCTGCGAAGGCGCGCAATCACCATGGCTGCCGCTATGACTCAATCCTCCGCCTTGCTGATCTCGGGCGCGGGTGCCCCGCAGGGGCACCGCCGATCTGCCTCCCGCTCGCGACGGCAGTGGATTATCAGGCACACCCTAGGTTCCCGGCACCCCGAGGGTGGGGATCTCGGTGACCTGGTCCAGATAGGTGCCGTAGCCGACCCGCAGTCCGGTGTGCCCGCGCGCGGCCCACACGTGCTCGCGCACCGGAAGCAGGTGCAGTGGATCGGCACCGGACGCGGTGAGTTCCACGCGCGCATCGAGCCCGGTGACCCCGCTCTGCCCGGAGAACTCGAACGGGATGCGCACCAGGTGGTTCACGTCGAAGCCCTGCCCGGTCGCGCTCGGGATCAGTTTGAGGCTGAGCTGGTTGGTGAACCAGTCCGGCACGAGTTCGGCTGCCTGGCCGGTGTCCTCGGCCTCGATGCGCACGATCGGAATCCCCGCGGTGGTCAGGATCTCGGCGGAAGAGCGCTGCCCGGTGCGGTCCAGCAGCACCCGCTGCGCCTGCTTTTTGGGCAGCCCGAACAGTTCCCGCCCGGTGAAGCCGTGGTTGAGCCCGGCGATGTAGGACACCAGCGGATACGCGCCAGCTTCCCCGGAACGCGCGCAACGCACGCACACCCCGCCCTGTTCGTAGCTGGGCAGCTCACCGACGAGTTCCCCATCGCGTTCGAAGCTGGCGGACAGGAACCGGGCGACCCAGATCAGCACCTCGGCCTCGCCGTCGCGGCGCAAGGGCGGCGGCAGCAGCGAATCGACGACCCCGGCATCGGTGCGGTAGACGACGGTCAGCCAGTCGAGGCTGGCCCGCTCGGTGCCGACGGCGTAGAGCGGGGCGAACGCGGGCATCGCGCTCGCGGAAGGGACGGTCATGTCTGCTCCTTGGTCAGTTCGCCTGCCCGTTTCAGGGTGCGCAGTTCCAGGGTCAGGTCGATATCGCGCACCCCGGGAAGCGCGCCGAGCACGGTGGTGAGGAATTCGTAGAGCTGTGCGTAGTCGCGGACCGCGATCTCCCCGCACAGGTTGAATTCCCCGGTCGTCGCGGCGAGCAGCAGCACGGAACTGTGCCCGGCAAGCGCCTGCCCGACCGTGGTCAGCCGCGAGGGATCGATGCGCACCCACAGCAGCGCGCGCACCGCGAGCCCGAAGAGGCCGGGATCCACGACCGCGCGCATCCGCAGCAGCCCGCGGTGCATCAGCTCATCGGCCCTGCGCCGCGCGGTCCGTTCCATCACCCCGGCGCGCGCGGCGACATCCACCCAGCGCATGCGCCCATCGGCCTGCAGGGCGGCGACGATCTCCTCGTCCACCTCGGTGAGCGTGCCGACCTGGCCCGCCTGCTCGCTGTGGTCCCAGCGATCCGCGCGGCTACCGCGCAGCCTGCGCACCGCGTCCTGGCCGAGCACCCCGCTGTCCCAGCCGTGCGCGGTGGCGAACCGGCGGATCACCACGTGGCTGCTCGATCCGGTCACTCCCTGCATTCCGCCGAGCCGTTCGTAGGCGAGTTCGGCGAGCTGACCGGAATCAGCGATGACCACCTCGGCCATGCAGTCCACGGTGCCGGAGAGCAGATGCGCCATCCACACCTCGGAGCGCCCGGCCAGCTCGGCGGCCACGGTCGGCGCGGTGCCCGGGGTGCAGGAGACCCGCATCAGCACCGGGGTGCCGCGCCCGGCGGCGATCACGTCCAGGGTGCCGAGTACCTTGACCACGCCGCGTGAGCACAATCGCGCACCACGGCGCGCGACGGTCGATTCCGGAATGCCGAGGACCTGCGCGATCAGCCCCCAGCTCGCCCGCGGATGCAGCACGAGCGCGGCCGCGATGCGCCGGTCCACCGGGTCGGCGGGTCGTTCTCGCTCACCCAAGAGTTGTCCGCTTCCGCTCAATCATTGAACTGAAATAGTCGATCTTTCCCGATGTGATTTCGACTATGGCGACGTATACCCACATTAGCGCATGCTCATGGCCAGTCCGCAAGACCAACCGAGGAGGAACCATGGCGGCCGGACTCTTCGCACGGCCCGCCCGGTCGCAACCGGAATCGAGGCGTGCACGTGCGGTGATCGCGGGCACGATCGGCAATTTCGTGGAGTGGTACGACTGGGCGCTCTACGGGCTGATGTTCCCGTTCTTCGCGGGCCAGTTGTTCCCCGGAACCGATACATCCTCGCGGATCTCGGCGCTCTCGGTGCTCGCGATCTCGTTCCTGATGCGCCCGGTCGGTGCCGCCGTACTCGGGGCCTACGGGGACCGCAAGGGCCGCAAATCCGGGCTGGCGGCGACGATCCTGCTGATGGGCGGTTCGAGCCTGCTGTTCGCGGTCGTGCCCAGTTACGCGGCCGCGGGCTGGCTCGCCCCCGCGCTGGTGATCCTGGCCCGGTTCGGCCAGGGCATCGCGACCGGCGGGGAGTACGGCGCCTCCTCCGCCTATCTCACCGAGTGGGCGAAACCGGGCAGGCGCGCGTTCACCGCCTCCTTCCAGCAGGTCTGCGTCGGACTCGGGGTGCTCGGCGCCTCGGCCTCGGTGACCATTCTCTCCGCGCTGCTCTCCGATACCGCGATGCACGACTGGGGCTGGCGTATCCCGTTCGCGATCGGCGCGGTCGCCGGGCTTGTCGGGCTGTGGCTGCGGTCCAAGGTCGCCGAGCCGGAGCCGTACCAGAACCTGGAACGCAGCGGAACCGTGGAGCACGCCCCGCTGCGCGAGATGCTCGGCGCGCACCGCAAGGCCGCGCTACTGCTCGGCGGGCTCTCCCTTTCCGGGTTCGTCACCTATTACATGTGGCTGACCTATCTGCCCTCCTACGCCAACATCACCACCGGGATCGACAAGGCATCGGCCTCGCTGACCAACACCATCGGGCTCGCCGTGTTCGCGGTCGTACTGCCGTTCATCGCGATCCTCTCCGACCGGATCGGACGCAAACCCACCCTGCTCATCTATTCGGTCGGCACCGTGCTGCTCGCCTACCCACTGCTGACCGGATTGACCGGCGGGTTCGGGAACCTGTTGCTGATCGGCACCGCGGGGTTGCTGTTGCAGGCGTTCAGCAGCGCCACCCTCACCCCGCTGTACGCCGAGCTGTTCCCCGCGCGGGTGCGCACGGTCGGGATCGCGCTGCCGTACGCGGTGTGCGGGGCACTGTTCGCCGGGACCGCACCGCTGATCATGGAGGCCTTCGCGGACGCGCAGATCAACTGGGCCGCCCCGGTGTACGTGATCGCCGTCGCGCTGGTCACCACGGTCGTGGTGTGGCGAATGCCCGAGACCAAGGACAGGAGCCTGGCATGAGTCGCTTGCTGAGCCCGTTCGACAGCGTGCCCCGACAGCTTGGGAGTGTCATGAGTCAAGGATCCGTTCCGCCGCAACCGGTCGTCCCGCTGGCCACCGATCGCGACCGGGTGGCGTCCCCGGCCCCGGAACTGAGCAGCGGACAGCGCGAGCGGCTGGCCGACATCCTGGCCGGGCCGACGGTTTCGCTGCACGATCACCCCGTGCGGCTGCCCGATCCGCTCAACGAGCGCAGCTGGGTCCGGTTCGCCGATTCCGGGCAGGTGTTCCTCGGCGAGACCGGACTGTCCACGGTGTTCGCCAGCAAGCTCGCCGGCGGAACCCTGGACGAGGCGGTCGCCTTCGGTACCGCGGTGACCGCACAACAGAACAGCGGCACGACCGTACTCGGTGCGCTGGAGGACCTCGGACCGATCGGTACCGAGCTGCGCGGCCTCGATGCCTTGTACGGCGCGGGAATCCGGTGTGCCGGGCTGGCCTACAACACCGGTACCGCGCTCGCCGGTGGGCTCGGTCAGGACCCGGATCCCGGTCTGAGCCCGGTCGGCAGGGACGCGGTGCGCGCCATGGAGGAACTCGGCATGCTCGTGGACCTCGCGCACGTCGGGGACCGGTCGAGCATCGAGGCGGCGCGGATGGCCACCCGTCCCCTGGTGATCAGTCATGCGGGTGCGCGCACGGTGTGGCCGACCCCGCGGATGAAACCGGACGAGGTGCTGCGCGCGGTCGCCTCGACCGGCGGCCTGATCGGGATCGAGGCCGCACCGGGCAGCACCCGCAGCAGGGCGAGCAGTGGTGACCACGACCTCGACGATGTGATGCACCACCTCGAATACTGCGCCGAACTGATCGGCATCGAACACGTCGCGCTCGGCCCGGACACCTTCTTCGGCGACCATCTCGGGCTCTACGCGGCCGCGGGCTGGCCACGTCCCTCGGCGAGCGGAATGCCCGCGCTGGACATCGAATTCGTCGCCGGAATGGAGAACCCGGCCGAGGCGATCCCGAACGCGGCCGCCTGGCTGATCGCGCACGGCTGGGCCGATGCCGACATCGCCGCGATCGTCGGCGGCAATGCCGCACGTCTGTGGGAAGGAGTCCGGTGAACGCCACGGCGCACACCGCCATCGATGCGAGCATCGAAGAGAACCGGAAGGCGCTCACCGAACTGAGCCTCGATCTGCACGCCACTCCCGAGCTCGCGCTCGCCGAGAAATACGCGGCGGGCCGGCTGACCGGGCTGCTCGAGGAACACGAATTCCAGGTCACCCGCGGGATCGCGGAGCTGCCGACCGCGTTCCGCGCCGAGTCCGGATCCGGATCCCCGCGCATCGCCTTTCTGTGCGAGTACGATGCGCTCCCGGACATCGGGCACGGCTGCGGGCACAACCTGATCGCCACCGGCGGCCTGGCAGCGGGGATCGCGGCCGCGCGGGCCAGGCAGGCCGCCGGGCTGGACGGGACCGTCTGCGTGATCGGCACTCCCGGCGAGGAGGGGGCGGGCGGCAAGATCACCGAACTCGAGGCGGGCGTGTTCGCCGACATCGACGCCGCGCTGATGTTCCACCCCGGCGATCGCACCGTGCCGATCCGGCATGCCACCGCCGCGCAGTCGATCACCGTGGAATACCACGGAATCGCCGCGCACGCCGCGGGTTCCCCGCAGGACGGGCGCAGTGCGCTCGCCGCGCTCATCCAGCTGTTCGTGGCCGTGGACACGATGCGCCAGTTCGTCCCGGAGACCGTGCGGATGCACGGGGTCATCACCGAGGGCGGGCAGGCACCGAACGTCGTTCCCGAGTACGCCAGCGGGAAATTCCAGATCCGGGACATCTCCAGCGAGTCCGTCGTGGAACTGGTCGAGCGCTTCAACGAGGCCGCGCACGGTACCGCCGCGGCGACCGGCACCAAGGTGGAGCTGACCTACGGGCCGCTCTACGCCGAGCGCAAGAACAACCACCCACTCGCCTACCGGGTCGCCGATTATCTTCGCGGCCAGGGGATCCCGGTCTCCGAACCGGTGCTGCGCGGAGGAACCGGTTCCTCGGACATCGGGAACGTGAGCCTGGAACTGCCCGCCATCCACCCGTATCTGGCGATCATGCCGGAGGGAACGGCGAGCCATTCCCGGGCGATGACCGAATACGCGGCGACCGATTCGGCACACACCTCGATGTTCGCGATGGCACGGGCACTGGCCTACGCGGGCGCCGATCTGCTCGCCGATCCGGGTTTCCTCGCGCACGTGCGGCAGGATTTCGCCACCAGAGAACCGGACTACCCGCGATGACCGAACTGCACGCACTGCGCAGGCGGTTGCACGCCTATCCGGAGACCGGGTTCACCGAGATCGTCACGGCGGCCACGGTGCTCGGGGAACTGCGCGCGGCGGGCATCGAACCGCGCTACGGCGAGCAGGTGTGCACGGTCGAGGGACTGGGCGGTCTGCCCGATGCGGCCGAGCTCGCCGCCGCACGCGAACGGGCCGCCGCTCAGGGCGTGGCACCGGACCTGATCGACGCGCTTTCCGGTGGCCGCACCGGAATCCTCGCCGAGGTGCACGGCAACCATCCGGGTCCGGTGCTCGGAATCCGGTTCGATATGGACGCGCTCCCGGTCACCGAATCCGATGAGGCGGCGCATTTCCCCGCGGCGCAGGGGTTCGCCTCGACGCGGGCGGGCCTGATGCACGCCTGCGGGCACGACGGGCACACCGCGATCGGGGTGGAACTGGGCCGCAGGCTCGCCGCCGATCCGGATTTCCCGGGCACCGTGCGGCTGCTGTTCCAGCCCGCGGAGGAAGGCGTGCGCGGGGCCCGTGCACTCGTCGAAGCCGGGGCGTGCAACGGAATCGACACGATGCTCGCGCTGCATCTGGGGCTGGGCCTGGAAGTGGGCACCGTCGCCGCGACCGCACGGGGCATGCTCGCCACGGTGAAACTGCGGGTGCGGCTCACCGGGCGCGCCGCGCATGCCGCGCTCGCCCCCAACGAGGGCCGCAACGCATTGCTCGCCGCGACCCACGCGGCGAACGCTTTGCACGCCATGCCACCGATCCCGGGCATCGCGACCCGGGTCAACGTGGGCACCCTGCGCGCGGGCACCGCCGCCAACATCGTGCCCGAGCACGCCGAACTCGGCATGGAACTGCGCGCCGAAACCACCGGGGCATGTGCCGAGCTGATCGAGCGCGCGCGGACCATCCTCGAGGGCGCCGCACACATGCACGGTGTCGAGCTCGAGATCGCCGAGACCGGGAAAGCCACCGTTGCCGTGCACGACGAGGCCGTGTGCGCCGGGATCATCGCCGCCGCGCAGGCCACCGCGGGTGTGCGCGAATGCCTTGCCGAGGCGCCGATGTCCGCGAGCGACGACGCCACCCTGCTGATCGACGCGGTCCGCGAACAGGGTGGGGCTGGGGCGTATTTCCTTGTGGGGGCGGACAATCCGGCGCCGCACCACCACGGTCGCTTCGACATCGACGAGCGCAGCCTGCCGATCGCCGCCGAGCTGTTGGAACGGTTCGTCCGAGCGCGCTGAGTGCTCTTCAGCCAGGTGTGCTGGTGTATTGGCGTCCGGTGGGTGTGGTGATGGTGAGCTGGGCGGTGGTGGGGTGGAGTTGGTGTTTCCAGTCGGGGATGCGTTTCAACTTGTGGTCGAGTCGGCAGAGGCCTTGGAGGTTGGCGGGGTCGGTGCGGCCGTGGTCGCGGTGCCATTGTTTGACGTGGTCGATCTCGAGGATGGGTCGCCCGCATCCGGGTGTTCGGCAGTGCCGATCGCGGGCGTGGACGAAATCGCGTTGACGCCGGGAGGGCCGGTAGCGGTTGCGGCCCAGGCCTTGTACTACGCCGGTATCGGGGTCGGTGAGGACTTTGCGCACCACGTTGTTGGGGTCGGCGAGTAGACGGTGGGCGATGTGTGCGGGGAGTTCGCCCATCCCGTCGATGGTCGCGGTGTCTTCGGATAGGTGTAGTGCGGTGCCGAGGGGCACGTGCACGTTCACCACCGTGTGTACCGGTGGGTGATCGTCACCGCGGCCGAGGAGCAGGTCGGTGAACACGTCGGCGCGGATTTGTTCCTGGGTGCGGGTGTCTCCGCGGTGTTTGATCGCCCGCGCGAGGTCCCAGATCCGCGCCTGGCATGCACGAGCGTCCTCGGTGGGGATC
>NZ_JALM01000128.1 GCF_000737195.2 Sciscionella sediminilitoris | reverse complement strand
AACCCCGGGGCACACCACCCGCGGACGATGTGTCGATGTTGATGCGGTCGCCGAACCGTGGGCACGGTGTGGCGGTTTCAGGGCCGTTCGTCCGGAGGGGAACGCACTACGGTTGCGAGTGGCTTTGCGCAGCCGGGCGCCGATCGATTTCCCGCCAGCCTGGCAGAGCTCGGTTCATCGCTCGATCAGGTCTTGTCGTCGACCTGGGTGCTGTCGGTGAACGTTTCCTCGTAGGCACGCAGCATGTCGACGATCAGGCCGATGTGTCGCCGGTCGAATTCACTGTCGGGAGAAATCCGCGCCAGGGCTTCGCCGTCGAAGCTGAAGATGATGTGGGCGATCATCACGGGCCGGATCCGCTCGGGTAGCCGCCGGAGCAGGGAAACCTCACGACTGGCGGCCAGAATGGACTGGGCGTACTCGTCAGCGACGGGTTGCAGCCGCGCCCGCAGATCCGCGTCGGTGCGCGCAGCCGCATTGAGTTCCACCCACACGGCGTTGATGGGCGCACGCGCCGATGCTTGCAGCAAGCCGAGCACCGCGGACAGATCATCGCGATCGGCCAGCTGCGCGAGCTTGCGCTCGAAGCTGTCGACCTGCCGTTGGGCGACCTCACGAGCGGTAGCGAGCACGAGGTCGATCAGGGCGGGGAAACGCCCGAAGAGGGCACCGTGCGAGACACCGGCCCGCGCGCAGATCTCCCGAACCGTCGTGCGGGCGTACCCCACCTCGGACAGCGCGCTGATCGTTCCCTCGACCAGCCGGGCCGACGTGGCCGCACGCCGCTGCGCCTGTGTCAGTCGGCCCTCACCTGCCACCGAACATCCTCCCTCGCGTCGTGATCCGGCAACCCCTCCAGGTTAGCCCGGGCAGGTCGCACGGAAGCAGAGCCCGCACAGATTTCGAGCGACCACTTGCAATATTAATTGCCCTACTGCATGCTACCGGCGAGTAGAGCGACGAGGTGAAGGTTCCGGATTTCGACGTAGGACACGGTTCAGGCAAAGGAGAATGGGTCATGCGTATGCGCAGAAAACTGGCGCTGAGATCGGAAGA
>NZ_JALM01000127.1 GCF_000737195.2 Sciscionella sediminilitoris | reverse complement strand
GAGATGGTTTCAAAATGATCGGCGTGTCGTTTTGGTTGGGGTTGAGCCATGTTGAGACCCTTTGCGGGTGATTACCGATCTTGTTCCGGACGAGTTGTGGGCGCGTGTCGAGCCGGTGCTGCCGCCAAGGCCGGTTCGCAGGCAACGGTTCCCGGGACGGTTACCAGTGGACGATCGGGCCGCGCTGGCCGGGATCGTGTTCGTACTCAAGACCGGTATCACCTGGCAGCAGTTACCACGAGAGGTTTTCGGTTGTTCGGGGATCACGTGCTGGCGCAGGCTCCGGGAGTGGACGGACGCGGAGGTGTTCGACATCGTGCACGAAATCCTGCTCGACCACCTGCGCGCCCTGGATGTGCTCGAGTTGGAGACCGCAGTGGTAGACGGTTCGCATGTGCGGGCGTTAA
>NZ_JALM01000126.1 GCF_000737195.2 Sciscionella sediminilitoris | reverse complement strand
CTTTGGGAGACACGCCCTAGGAAAGACCCCGCCGCAGTTCCTCGTGCAGCTTGGCGATCAGCGGCTCGACCCGGGGTTGCAGCCGGCGGCTCAGCACCACCTCGGTCGAGGACCGCTCCACCCCGTCGACCGCGATGATCCGCTGCAACACTTCCTCGAGCCCGGCGTTGTCCTTCGCCACGACCCGGCACAGCAGATCCGCGTCTCCGGCGATCGCGTTCACCTCGATGACCTCGGGGATCGCGGCCAGCCCCTCGATGGTCGCGTCGAGCTTGCCCTGGGAGAGATGGAGCCGGACATAGGCCATACCGCCGAATCCCATGGCGGACGCGTCGATCCGCGGCTGCCAGCTGGCAAGCACTCCGGTACGCACCAGCTTGTCGATCCGGGCCTGCACGGTGGCCCGCGCGATGCCCAGCCGCCGCGCGTATTCCCGCACCCCGGCCCGCGGGTCCTCCGCGATCAGCTCGAGTACCGCGGCGTCCAGGGGTTCGAAAGCCGATGTCACACGATTCTCCACGACGCTGTGCCGGTTGCTTACCGTTCCGGCCTCGAAATGTACCGGTTGCCAGGTCGCCCCCGGTGCGGCAGCCCCGATGTGCCGAGGGCTCGGCCATTGGACCAGTTATGGCGTGGCATCGGTCGATATTCTTTACCAGTTGCTCAAATTCAAGACCATCTATTGACCACCTGGCCGACAGTTTTCTAGCTTCATGCAGCCAGCCCGCCTCCGTGACGGGTACCACGACGACGTGTGGAAGAACGGGAGTTCGCGATGAACGCGCCCCTGGACACCGCGGAACCGCCCGCAGCGACAGCAACGGCCCCGCGTTCGTTCTCGCTGGACGATCGCTATCTGGCCGAGCACGGGCGGGTGCACCTGACCGGAGTACAGGCGCTGGTGCGAATGTTGCTGGACCGGCAGCGGCACGACGAACGCCTGGGGCACCTGGGATCGCTCTACGTCACCGGTTACGAGGGATCGCCACTGGCCGGCTACGACCTGGAGATCGCGCGTCGCCGGAAGCTGATGGACGCCAATCGGATCGTGCATTCCCCCGCACTGAACGAGGAACTGGCCGCGACCGCGCTGGCCGGAACCCAGCTGGCCGGACAGGTCGCGAAGCTGACCACCGCGGGGGTGACCGGCGTCTGGTACGGCAAGGCTCCCGGATTCGACCGGGCCACCGACGCCATCCGGCACGCGGCGATGACCGGTTCTTCCCCGCACGGCGGGGTTCTCGCCCTGGTCGGCGATGACCCGAGTGCGAAGTCCTCCAGCGTGCCCTGCTCCTCGGAAGCCGCATTCGCGGATCTGCAACTGCCGACGTTCTATCCCGCCGATTCGCAGGAGATCCTCGAATTCGGCCTGCACGCCGTGGAGCTCTCGCGAGCCAGCGGGTTGTGGGCCGCGATGAAGGTCGCCACCAATATCGCCGACGGCGCGTCGACCGCCCTGGTGAGTCCACAATGGACTGCGCCGGATCTCACCGGGCTTCCGGACGGCCTGCGCGCCTACTCGCACGTGCCGCACGCCCGGCTGCTCGGGGAGGAACTGGCCGCGCTGGAGCGCAGTTTCCAGCAGATTCGCCAGCCGATCGCGCTGGAGTACCTGCGCCGCAGCGGTGTGAACCGCATCCTCGGCGCGGGGCCACACGCCCGTATCGGCATCGTGTCGGCCGGGAAGACCTACCTCGATGTGCGTCAAGCCCTGGATTCCCTGGGCTTCGACGAATCCGCGCTGCAGCGGCAGGGGATCAGGCTGCTCAAACTCGGCGCGATCGTCCCGGTCGAACCCGCCGTCGTGCGTGAGTTCGCCGAAGGCCTGGATGAGATCATCGTGGTCGAGGACAAGCGGGCCTTCCTCGAAGTCGCGATCCGCGACATCCTCTACGGAACTCCGGATGCTCCGGCGGTCGCCGGGAAACGGGACCGCCACGGCGCGCGCCTGTTCACCGATGTCGGCGAACTCGATCCCGATCTGATCGCGCCCGGGCTCGCCGCCCGGCTCCGCGAGCACGCCTTCGCGCCACTGCCGGTGCGGACCGGAAGCCGCGCGCGCAGCCGCATCCCGTTGACCCTCGCGGCCCGCCCGCCGTACTTCTGTTCCGGTTGCCCGCACAACTCCTCGACCAAGCCCGTCGAAGGGGCACTGGTCGGCGGTGGGATCGGCTGCCACGCGATGGTGCTGATGATGCCCGAGCAACAGGTGGGCACCGTCACCGGACTGAGCCAGATGGGCGGCGAGGGTGCGCAGTGGATCGGCATGGCACCGTTCGTCGAAACCCGGCATTTCCTGCAGAACCTTGGCGACGGCACCTTCGCGCACTCCGGCAGTCTCGCGATCCGGGCGGCCGTCGCCGCCGGGGTCTCGATGACCTACAAGATCCTGTTCAACGCGACCGTGGCGATGACCGGCGGACAGGACGCCATCGGCGGGCAGGGCGGAATCGGCGGCCTTGTCGCGACCGTCCTCGCCGAGAACGTCACCGGCGTCGTCGTGACCACCGAACAACCCGCGAAGATCCGGAAAGCCCTGCGGCGCGCGGGAATCACCGACCGCGAACGGGTCACCGTGCGCCACCGTGCCGAACTGCTCGAGGCCCAGACCGAGCTCGCCGACCGGCCCGGTGTCACCGTGCTGATCCACGATCAGGAGTGTGCCGCGGAGAAACGGCGCAAACGCAAGCGCGGCACGATGCCCACTCCGGCGACCAAGGTCATGATCAACGAGCGCGTCTGCGAGGGCTGCGGGGACTGCGGCCGGAAGTCCAACTGCCTTTCGGTGCGCCCGGTCGACACCGAATACGGCCGCAAGACCCGCATCCACCAGTCCTCGTGCAACCTCGACTATTCCTGCCTCGAAGGGGACTGCCCCTCGTTCATCACCGTCACCGGCGCGGAAAAACCCCGGCCGAGCACACCCGCCACCGCGGATGTGGGTCCCCTGCCCGAGCCCGCCGTACGCGGCTCGGAAACCGACTTCACCCTCCGCATCACCGGGGTCGGCGGCACCGGCATCGTCACCATCGCCCAGATCCTGGCCACCGCGGCGGCGATCGAAGGCCGCTACGTCCGCGCCCTCGACCAGACCGGGCTCGCGCAGAAGGGCGGCGCGGTCGTCTCCGACCTGAAGATCAGCACCGATCCGCGTGCCCGCGCGGCCAAACTCGCCGACGGGGAATGCGATCTCTATCTCGGCTGCGATCCGCTCGTGGCCGTGGACCCCCGGCATGCGAAGACCACCGATCCCGACCGCACCATCGCCGTCGTCTCCACCGCCGATGTTCCGACCGGGAACCGGATCGTCGACCCGACCGCGCCCGCCCCCGAGCAGGACGGTATCCGCTCCGCGCTCGACGAGCGGGTCGCCGAGGCCAGCTACCTGCCCGCCGATGAACTGGCGCTCGAGCTGTTCGGCGATGAGCAGTTCGCCAATATGCTGCTGGTCGGCGCCGCCTACCAGGCCGCGGGCATCCCGCTGCCCGCCGAGGCGATCGAAGAGGCCATCCGGCTCAACGGGGCCAAAGTGGACACGAACCTGGCTGCCTTCCGGCACGGCCGCCGTCTGATCGCCCAGCCCGGAACCGAAGCCCCCGAACCGCCCGTGGACCTCGACGAGCTGATCGCGCAGCGCACCGCCGAGCTGACCGCCTACCAGGACGCCCGCTACGCGGAGACCTTCACCCGGTTCGTGCACAAGGTCAGCGCCCGGGAGACCGAACTACTGCCCGGAAGCACCCGGCTCACCGAGGCCGTCACGCGGCATCTGTTCAAACTCATGGCGTACAAGGACGAATACGAAGTCGCCCGGCTTTCCCTCGATCCGGCGCTACGCGAAACGGTGCGCGCGCAGTGGGGCGAGCACGCCACGATCCGCTACCGGCTGCACCCACCGGTACTGCGCGCGCTCGGCATGAAACGGAAACTCTCCCTCGGCCCCTGGTTCCGGCCGGTTTTCCGGATCCTGCGCGCCATGCGAGGGCTTCGCGGAACCGCGCTCGATCCCTTCGGCCGCATGCGCGTGCGCAAGCTCGAGCGCGCGCTGATCGAGGAATACCGGGACGTGATCGACACCGCCTTGGCGAGCCTGAACGCCGGCACACTGCCCCTGGTCACCGAACTCGCCGAGCTGCCCGACATGATCCGGGGCTACGAGGAGATCAAACTAGCCTCGGTCGAGCGCTACCACCGCAAGCTCACCGAACTGCGCCGAGAACTGCCTTCGGATCCGTGCCCGTAACACCCGCCCGATGCCGGTTCAGTGCTGCTCGCGGAGTGCGCGGTGCATGGCGCCCTGGACGACCTGGCGGGGGTCGGCCAGGGGACCGGGTTGCCCTGGGGAGGTGTCGAAGATGTTGGGTTCGCCGCGGCGGTAGCGGTCGGCGTCGAGTTGTTTGAGTGGTTCGAGTGCCGGTGGCTGGTAGAAGCCCCAGTTGGGCACCTGGGTACCGCGGTGCCCGGAGGCGTCGAGCACGGCCTGGGCGACGCGGCGTGCGGCGTCGCTGGAGGCTTCCATGCATCCGTTGTTGATGTTGGTCTGGATCCAGTCACCGGCGATGAACAGGTTCGGGATGGCGGTCGGCCCGGTCGGGCGTTTGTCCCAGGTGTCCACGGTGTTGCTGGTGACGGTGCCGTGGTCACCGTTCGACCAGTGGATCGCCGGGTCGAGTGTCCAGTCGACGACGGCGTCGTCGCGGCGGAAGGTGGGTTCGAACGTCCCGAAGCGTGCCTGGTATGTCGCCCAGACTTCCTCGAAGATTTCTCGCCTGGTGCACTCCTTCGCGGGTTTGCCGACCACGGTGGTGCCTTCGCCGTTGGCCCAGTCGGAGATGATCACGGAGAGCACGGCGTGCACCGTGCCGTCTCCATAACGGCTGGAGACATCGTCCTTCCACTGACTGTCGAGCAGGATCGCGGAATTCGACCACGGGTGGTCGGCGGGACCGTTGATGGTGCTGATCGCTTCTGGTGACCGGCGCAGATAGATCTGCATTCCGTTCATCCATCCGGATTTGAGGTCTTTGATGTATTCGAAACGCGGCTCGGCGGCCAGTAGCTGGCCGGTGGTGAGCAAGGGTTCGGCCACATCGCACTGGGTCGCGACGATGAACCAGTCGGCGTCCACCGTGCGCCGGGTGCCTGCGGTATCGGTCACCCGGGCCGAGCCGATCCTCCCGCGGGCCATATCGAGCGATTCCAGCGACTGCCCGGTGTGGAAGCGCACTCCGAGACGAGTCAGGTGCTGCACCCACGGACCGATCCAGGTATCACCGGTCGGTCCGTCGAGGAACTGCGCGAACAGCGCATTGCGCGAATCGTAGCCAAGCCCGAGGAAATTCCACAAGAAGGCATCGACGATGTTGCCCGTGGACAACGTGGCGACATCCTTGGCTTTGGTGGACTGGAGGATCTCGGTGATCCCCTTGATGAGCACCATCTGGAACGCTCTCGACTTGTGCTCGGCATCGAGATAGTCCCACCAGGAGATGTGGTCGTACTGGCCGTAGCGGCGATCCCAGCTGCTCGTGATGTAGATCAGCAGCTTGTGCAGGAAATCGGCGAGCTCGAAGGGAAGCTGCGGGCCGAGTTGTCCGAGGAAGGCCAGGAGCCGGGCGAGGTTGGCCGCGAGATAGGCGGGGTCGCCGAGCAGCTTCGGGTCGATGTCCACGCCGTTGGTCGGCAGGTGGATCGGCAGGGTCGAGTCCGGGCTGGTGCTGACCGTGATGCCGAAACCGTCGAGTTCGTCCACTCGGCGCAGCGAGTCGAAGACCGTGTCGCCTCGTCCGGGTCTCGGGATCCGCTGCATCGAGTCGGTCAGGGCTTTGTAGAAGCCGGGGAAGATCCGGAATCCGTGTTCGGCGGGCAGATCGGCGCGACCGAGCTTGCCGGTGCCGGGTAGTCCCCAGGTCCGGCATTTGCCGCCGAGTATGGTGTTGCGTTCGAAGACCTCCACCTCGAACCCGCGTTCCACCAGTTCGTGCGCGGTAGTCAGCCCGGCAACGCCACCACCGAAGATCGCCACCCGCGGGCCACGCCCCGCGTTCGTACGGCGCGGTCTGCTCGCCCCAGCGGCCGGTGTGGCCATGCCTGGCAGTGCGAACACGGCAGCACCGGCCGCGCTTCCGGCCAGGAAGCTACGCCGGCTCACCGCGGAGTCGTCGGGGGATTCCGAATGGGACTCGTTCATGGCTGAACTCCATTTCGCGTCGAGACAAGGGAAACGTCAGTGGGCGGACGGCGCGACGACGTCGAACGCGTTGGGCAGGCCCAGTGAGTAGCGCAGGTCATCGTGATTCCAGAGTGGTTCGAGCACCGGTGGCGTCGTGCGTTCGCGTACCGTGACCGGTGAACCGGAGACACCGGCGGCGGCGAGTACTCCTTTGGCGGCGCGCTTTCCGGTCTCGATTGCCCCGTCCATGGTGTCGCTTGTCAGGTTGTTGCGGACATGCCCGCCAGCCAGGAACAGGTTGGGGATCTTGGTGACCGGCTCCGGTTGGTCGCGGTAACAGTTGGGAGTGACATCGAACCCACCGGCACCGTTCAGCTCGATGTGATTCCCCGTGGCGCGCATGCCGTCGTTGAGATACATCGAATGGACTGCCGAGTCCGCGAAGATCCGTTCTCCATCCGGGGTGTATTTGCGTAGTTGGGCCAGTATCTCGGCGAAGAGTTCTTTTTCCGAGCAGTCCCTGGCCGGTTTCCCGTACAGGATTCCCGGTGTGTCGTTCCAGGTCGCGTCGAGCATGTCGAAACCGAAATACGCCTTGGCCTTGCCATCCCCGTACTCGGCGGCGAAATCCGTGTTCTTCCACCACTTCGACCATTGGATCTGCAGCATCTGCCATGGCGAGTTGAAGTCGTACTGGAAAACCGGAGCTTCGGGGACGGTGTTGAAGAAGATCTGGAAACCACCGGTCCAGAACGTGCTCAGCCGGGCGATCCGGCCGAGCGCCGGATCGGCGGCCACGATCCGGTCGTTCATCAGCGGCGCCGCTCGGTCGTTCGGGACGGCGACCACGAAATAGTCCGCTCGCACCTCGGTTTGCCGACCGGCGGCGTCCCGCACGATCGCCCCGTCGATACGCCCATCGGCATAGGACAGCCGGGTCACCGTCTGTCCGGTGTGGATCCGCACCCCGTGCGCGCGAAGATGATCGGCCCACGGGTCGAACCAGACCTCGTTGAGCGGACCGTCGGCGACCTCGAACAGCGCACCGTGCAACCCCGGCCCCGGGCCGTTGGTCAACCAGGCGATGAACCCGTGCAGGACAAAGGCCCATGCGCGGGCGTTCATCCGGTCTCCTGGGGACCAGCCCGGATACATGGGAGCATTCCGGAAGAACTGCCCGTTCGGAGACAGCAGGTCCGCGCGCAGGAAATTCGAATAGCTGCTGTTCTCCAGTTGTCCCCATTGTCGTTTCGGTCCGCTGGTGATCAGCGCGACGTACTTGCTCGCCAGCAGTGCTTCATCGAACGGCGTCAGATGCCCCAGCGTGCGGAGGAAGTTCGTGATCAGCTCGAGCAACACATCCGGGGTGAACTTCGCCGGATCGAGCGCCGGCCACGGCATCGAGGGAATATCCAGATCGACGTCGTCCCACAGCAGCGCCCGGACATCCGGCGGGCCCTGAACGAAATGATCCAGCACGTTTCCGCCGCGAGAGCTCGGGATGCGTTGCAGCATCTCACCGAAATTCAGGTAGAAAGGCAGCACGAAATGCGGTCCGATCTCACCGGGGAGATCCTTGCGGCCGCCGCTCCCGGTGCCGGTCTGCGCGGGAAAACTACGGCATTTACCGCCGATCGTGCCCGCCCGCTCATAGATGTCGACGCGGAACCCTCGTTCGGCCAACTCATGGGCCACGCTCATACCTGCCGGTCCGGCGCCGAACACGGCGACCCGCCGACCGTGGCCCCCACTGGCCGCGTGACCGGTGGCAGCGGTCGCCGATCCGGTCGTTCCGGCGGCCGCTAACCCGGCGGCGACCGCTCCGGCACCACTCACGAAGCGCCGGCGCGTCACCGATCCCGTTGCGGGGGATCCCACTCGTAGTAGGCAAGATCGACCTCGATGGGCACGGTTGTCCTGCCCCCGGTCGACATCTCGAACAGAAGAGTTCTTTCGGCCGTCACCTCGTAGCGCATGGTGGTTCCGCCTCCGGTGATCTCGAGGTTCGCCCCGTCCGGCCACACCGTGTTGGTTATCCTGACATCGGGGGAAATACCCCGGTATCGGACGGGCAAACCTGTTGTGGGAACCGGCACCGCCTGAAGAGCCTCTCGGTGTGTTCCGGCGCGGCCGGACCCCGGCGTTCCGGCCCGGCCGGCCGGAACACCGAGATCGCCGACCTGGACGACCAAGACCGGTACTCTGGCCTGGTCTCCAGGCGCCGGTGGCGATCGATCACCTGCGGTTGTGTGGCCGGGGTGAAGAAGCCGACATGTGTTCGTGACGGGCAGA
This sequence comes from Sciscionella sediminilitoris, assembly GCF_000737195.2. Lineage (GTDB taxonomy): Bacteria > Actinomycetota > Actinomycetes > Mycobacteriales > Pseudonocardiaceae > Sciscionella > Sciscionella sediminilitoris. The sequence continues at coordinate 1,004 of NZ_JALM01000126.1, read as the reverse complement.
CTCTAGGGTGGGGCCTGGAACTCGTCACGGATAAGGTGCGGATCGATGACCGAGGAGTATCACCGGGTGGTGATCGTAGGCGCGGGCTTCGCCGGCGTCACGGCCGCGAATGAACTTGCCGCCAAGGGGATCGATGTCCTGTTGATCGACAGGAACAACTACCACCAGTTCCAGCCGTTGATCTACCAGGTGGCAACGACCCAGATCGCGGTCACGGATGTGGCCCGGCCACTGCGGGCGATGTTCCGCCGCACACCATCGGTATGCGTCAAGACCGCCGAAATCACCTCGATCGACCCGGGCGAACGCGCGGTCACCACTGCGGATGGGATCACCTACCGCGGCGGATTCCTGATACTCGCTGCGGGGTCCGAGGCGAACTTTTTCGGCATTCCCGGAGCCGCCGAACACGCGTTTCCCCTCTATTCGGTCGACGATGCGGCCAAGTTACGTTCGCGTTTCCTCGGTGCCCTCGACGCCGCCGACCGCGACGAGGCCTATATCGACAAGGGTGCGCTCAACGTGGTCGTCGTCGGTGCGGGCCCGACCGGTGTCGAGACCGCGGGCGCGGTAGCCGAGAGCATGCGCAGCGCCGTACCCGCCTACCTGTCCCCGGCGCTGGCCGCTTCGGGGCGGGTCTACCTGGCCGACATGCTGCCCTCGGTCCTGACCCCATTCAGCGAGCGGTCGCAACGGTATGCGGAGGCGAAGCTGCGCGAAGCCGGTGTCGAACTCCGGCTCGACCTCGGCGTGACCGAGGTCCGCAAGGACGGCGTGACGCTCTCCGATGGCACCGAGATCCTCTCCCGAACCGTCGTGTGGGCAGGTGGTCTCAAGGGAAGCTCGCTGCTTTCCGATACCGGACTGCCGCTCGGCAAGGGAGGACGGGTCGAGGTCGCCCCCGACCTGACCGTGCCCGGGTTCGAGGGCGTCTACGCGCTCGGCGACTCGGCCAACATTCCGGACTCCGCGGGATCTCCGCTGCCCCAGCTCGGTTCGGTCGC
>NZ_JALM01000125.1 GCF_000737195.2 Sciscionella sediminilitoris | reverse complement strand
TACGGGACAACCTTTAGGGTGGGGGTCTGGAACTCGTCACGGATAAGGTGCGGATCGATGACTGAGGAGTATCACCACGTGGTGATCGTAGGCGCGGGCTTCGCCGGCGTCACGGCCGCGAACGAACTTGCCGCCAAAGGGATCGATGTCCTGCTGATCGACAGGAACAACTACCACCAGTTCCAGCCGTTGATCTATCAAGTGGCGACGACCCAGATCGCGGTCACGGATGTGGCCCGGCCACTGCGGGCGATGTTCCGCCGCAAACCACCGGTGTGCGTCAAGACCGCCGAAATCACCTCGATCGACCCGCGCGAACGCGCGGTCACCACTGCGGATGGGATCACCTACCGTAGCGGGTTCCTAGTAATCGCTACAGGAGCCGAGGCGAACTTTTTCGGTATTCCCGGAGCCGCCGAGTACGCGTTTTCCCTCTATTCGGTCAACGACGCGGCCAAATTACGTTCGCGCTTCCTCGGTGCTCTCGACGCCGCTGACCGCGACGAGACCTATATCGACAAGGGCGCGCTCAACGTGGTCGTCGTCGGTGCGGGCCCGACCGGTGTCGAGACCGCGGGCGCGGTAGCCGAGAGCATGCGCAGCGCCGTACCCGCCTACCTGTCCCCGGCGCTGGCCGCTTCGGGGCGGGTCTACCTGGCCGACATGCTGCCCACGGTCCTGACCCCATTCAACGAGAAGTCACAACGGTATGCGATGACGAAGCTGCGCGAAGCCGGTGTCGAACTCCGGCTCGACACCGGCGTGACCGAGGTCCGCAAGGACGGCGTGACGCTCTCCGATGGCACCGAGATCCTCTCCCGAACCGTCGTGTGGGCAGGTGGTCTCAAGGCAAGCTCGCTGCTTTCCGGTACCGGACTGCCACTCGGCAAGGGAGGACGGGTCGAGGTCGCCCCCGACCTGACCGTGCCCGGGTTCGAGGGCGTCTACGCGCTCGGCGATTCGGCCAATATTCCGGACGCTGCGGGGTCGTTGCTCCCCCAGCTCGGTTCGG
>NZ_JALM01000124.1 GCF_000737195.2 Sciscionella sediminilitoris | reverse complement strand
CCGGGGTTCGTGGAGTCGGGTTTCTGGATTTCATGCCACGGTGAACTTGTTTTCGTATTCTATCGGGGTGAGCATGTCGATGCTGCTGTGGCGGCGTTGGCGGTTGTGCCAGATTTCGAGGTAGTCGAAGATCGCGTTGGCGAGCTCGATGCGGGTATGCCACCGTTGCCGGTCAAGAAGCTCGACTTGCATCCGTGACCAGAAGGATTCGATCATCGCGTTGTCGTAGCAGTCGCCGATGCTGCCCATCGAGGGCACAAGCCCGGAGTCCCTGGCGCGCTTGGTGAAAGCCCATGAAGCGAACTGGACACCGTGGTCGGAATGAATGATCCCGCCTGCCGGGTGACGACTGTCGATGGCCATTCCCAGCGCGTTGGTCACCAGGGCTGCGGTGGGCGAGGCATCGATGGACCAGCCGACGACACGACGTGAGAACACGTCGAGTACGACCGCGCAGAACACTTTCCCTTCCCTCGTAGAATGTTCGGTGATGTCGGTGACCCATAGTTGATTTGGCCTCGCGCGGGCGAAGTCGCGATCAACCAGATCCGCGGCGATCTGGTCAGGCTTGGCTCGGCGCCACCCTCGACGACCGGACACACCGGCCAGTCCCGCGCGGCGCATGAGCATCTCGACCGCCCCATGGCCGACGACGATCCCCCGGCCGAGACGGAGTTCGGCATGGACGCGACGAGAGCCGTAGGTTCCACGCGACTGCTGGTGGACTTCGGTGATCACATCGGTCAGCCATGCTCGCCGGATCGCCTGGGCCGGCGGGCGCCGACTCAGCCAGGCGTAATAGCCCGACACTGACACGGCCAGCACGCGGCAAGCCACCTCGACCGGGATCTGCTCGGCGGCCATCACCTGGACCGCTTCGAACCGTCTTTTGGGGGCACCACCTCTCGGGTGAGCTCGATCGCACGCTGGGTGGCGCGCAGCTCAGTCTCCAGCTGCACGATCCGCCGTTTCGCCGCAGCCAACTCGGTCTTCTCGGCGCTGGTCAATCCCGGTTCGAGGCCGCGATCGATGCGGTCCTGCCGACGCCAGCTATAGAT
>NZ_JALM01000123.1 GCF_000737195.2 Sciscionella sediminilitoris | reverse complement strand
TGAGATCACGTCCATGGACGCGCGCGAGCTTTCCGCACTGCTCACCACGGGAGAGGTCTCGGCGCGCGAGGTGGTAAGCGCCCATCTGGACCGCATCGAGGCCGTCAATCCGGACATCAACGCCGTGGTCACGCTTTGCCCGGAGCGTGCCCTCGACGAGGCGGACGAGGCCGATCGCAAGCTCAGCTCGGGCGCGGAAACCGGTCCGCTGCACGGAATCCCCATCGCGCACAAGGACACCCACGAGACCGCGGGCTTGCGCACCACCTTCGGTTCCCCGCTGTTCGCCGAGCACGTTCCCGAACGCGATGAGCTCGTCGTGGAGCGGATGCGCGCGGCGGGCGCGATCACCATCGGCAAGACCAACGTCCCCGAGTTCGCGATGGGTTCGCACACCTTCAACCCGGTGTTCGGCACCACCCGCAATCCGCACGACACCGGCCGGTCCGCGGGCGGCAGCAGCGGCGGCGCGGCCGCGGCGCTGGCCTGTGGGATGACCCCGCTAGCCGAGGGCAGCGATATGGGCGGCTCACTGCGGAATCCGGCCTCCTTCTGCGGGGTCGTCGGGCTGCGCCCCTCCCCCGGCCGGGTGCCGAGCTGGCCGGATGTGCTCGGCTGGCAGACCATGTCGGTGCAGGGCCCGATGGCGCGCACCGTCGCCGACTGCGCGCTGCTGCTCTCCGTGCTCGCCGGTCCCGATCCGCGTTCCCCGATCGCGCTCGGGGAACCGGGCGCGGGGTTCGCGGGGCCGCTGGAATGCGACGTGCGCGGGCTGCGCGTGGCCTGGGCGCCCGATCTCGGCGGCCGGGTCCCGGTCGATCCGTCCGTCACCGCGACCCTGGAACGCGCGGTGCGAGCCATCGCCGATACCGGCTGCGCGGTGCGGCCCGACTGCCCGAACCTGGACGGGGCCGACGAGGTGTTCCGGACGCTGCGCGCCGCCCAGCTCGGATACGGCTTCGCCGAGCACCTGGATGTGGTCAAGCCCAGCCTCGCCGAGAACGCCCGCGCCGGACTGGCGCTCAGCGCCGCGGATGTGATGCGGGCCGAGGCGCGGCATACCGAACTGTTCGACCGGGTACGCGAATTCTTCACCCGCTACGACATCCTGCTCGCACCGGTCAGCCAGGTCCCGCCGTTCCCCGCGGAACTCGAGTACCCGGCCGAGGTCGCCGGACAGGCCATGCACGACTACCTCGACTGGATGCGCTCGGCCTATCTGATCTCCGCGACCGGTTGCCCCGCCCTCTCCCTGCCCGCGGGATTCACCGAGGACGGGCTGCCGATCGGGCTGCAGGTGATCGGCCCGCACCGGGCCGAGGCTGCGCTGCTGCGTGCCGCGCACGCCTTCGAAGCGGCACTCGGTGGAGCACCCGGCGTCGTCCGTGGCTGATCAGCCGACCGCCGCGTGTACCGCGGCCGGTTCGACGAACTCGCCGCGGCTGCGCCCGTAGCCATCCAGCAGCCAGCCCATTCGCTTGGGCATGCGCAGGGTCTGCACCGATTCGAGCAGGGTCAGCCAGGGCAGTTTCTCGTTCATCCGGTGTTCCAGGCGCATCAGGTCGCCGGGAGAACGCGCCCACACCGCGAACACCAGGTTCGCCTTTCCGGAGATCGAAAGGCACAGCCGCAGTTCGGGGAGCGTGGCCAGCGCCCGCACGGTGCGCTCCATCGCGCTCATCGGGACCCTGGCGAACCAGGTGTACACGATCGGCCAGCGGGACCGCAGCTGGGCGACCTCGCACCGGAAGCCGAGCACATCCGATTCGATGAGCCGGGTGACCTGGCGGCGCACGGTCGCGGGATTGCGTCCGGTGCGCCGCGCGATCTGGGCAGCGCTGGCCCGCCCGTCCCGCGCGAGGGCGTCGATCACCGGCAGATAGCCCTCCGGGATGTGGTTCCTCGGTTCCCCGGCCCGTACCGCGGCGAGCAGCGCGGACTGCTGGCCCCGGTCGAGCGCGTCCAGCCGCCAGTCCCCTCCTTCCCGGTGCACCGCCGTGATCAGGTGCATCGCCACTCGCCGGACACCGGAGATCCGGGGCAGATCGTCCAGCACGAACGCGGCCAGCGCCGCCTGTTCCCTGGCGAAGGTGGTGACCACGAGATCCCGTCCTGATGCGGTCTCCTCGATGGTGACCGCCCGCGGATCCCGGCACAGCGCGGCGATCGCGTCGTCCTTGCGCGCGCCCTCCAGCTCGATCTCCAGCATCGCGCTCTGCACCCGTTGCCCGATCGCCCTGGGGGACACCGTGATCCAGGCGGTCCCGGTCGAGTGCAGGCGCTCCCAGCGGGCGGCGAGGGTCGCCGGGGTCGAACCGAGCACCCTGGCGAGCTCGGCCCATCCGGCTCGCGGCGCGATCTGTAACGCGTGCAGCAACGCAAGGTCATCCTCGCTCAGCTGCGGTTGCACGATTCATCGTCCTCTCGCCGGAACCTTGCGCGAAATCCACGATTCACACCGTGTCAGCGGGCACTATCGCACACTCCCCGGCAGCTGCCCAGAACCTCGGCGACGGTCACGTTTACAAGGAGGTATCCGTGTCGGTACTGGAAGATGCCCGGGCCATGCAGGAACAACTGGTGCACTGGCGGCACGCCCTGCACACCGAACCCGAGATCGGTCTCGACCTCCCCCGGACCCAGGAAAAAGTGCTCACCGCGCTGGACGGCCTCCCGCTCGAGATCGGGACCGGCACCGGCACCACCTCGGTCACCGCGACCCTGCGCGGCACCGGGGAAGGACCGACCGTGTTGCTGCGCGGGGACATGGATGCCCTGCCCGTGCAGGAGAACACCGGGCTCGACTACACCTCCCGGGTGGCGAACCGGATGCACGCCTGCGGGCACGATCTGCACACCAGCATGCTGCTCGGCGCCGCGCACTTGCTCGCCGGGCAGCGCGACAAACTCGCCGGGGACATCGTGTTCATGTTCCAGCCCGGAGAGGAGGGTTACGACGGCGCCTCGGTGATGCTCGACGAGGGTGTGCTCTCCGCGGGTGGCAAGGACACCGATGCCGCCTACGCCGTGCACGTGTCCTCCATGCGGTTGCCGCACGGAGTCTTCGCCACCCGCAAGGGAACCATCATGTCCGCGTCGGACACCCTGCACGTCGAGGTGCACGGCAGCGGAGGCCACGGTTCGGCCCCGCAGTTCACCTCCGATCCGGTCACCGCGATCAGCGAGATGGTCACCGCGTTGCAGAGCATGATCACCCGTCAGTTCGACGTGTTCGATCCCGTGGTCATCTCGGTCGGTTCGCTGCACGCGGGCGCGGTGAGCAACGTGATCCCGGAAACCGCGCGGTTCGACGCCACCGTGCGCACCTTCAGCGAGACCGCGCGCGAACGGGTGCAGGAACGGGTTCGCACCGTGCTCGGCGGGATCGCCGCGAGCCACCGGGTGGATGTGGAGATCGACTATCAGTCCGGTTATCCGCCCACCGTCACCGATGCCGAGGAGACCGCGTTCACCGGCGGGGTGATCGAGGAGCTGTTCGGCGCCGAGCGCCATCAGGTGCTCGCCGATCCGCTGACCGGCTCGGAGGACTTCTCCCGGGTCCTCGGCGAGGTGCCGGGCAGCTTCGTGATGCTCGGCGCGGTGCCGCCCGAGGGTGACCCGGAAACCGCGGCCTACAACCATTCCCCGCTCGCGGTGTTCGACGACCGGGTGCTTTCCGACGGTGCCGCGCTCTATGCCCAGCTCGGCCTGACCCGTACCGCGAAGTGAGGAACCGATGGGTACCGCGGCCGAGGCGGCGATGCGGCGCAAAACCGTGGTCGCCGCCTCCATCGGCAATTTCATCGATTTCTTCGAATTCGGTCTCTACGGTATTTTCTCCGCGGCCATCGCGCTGAATTTCTTCCCGGGGGAAGGCGAATCCTCGCTGTTGCTCACGTTCGCGGCATTCGGTGTCTCGTTCGTGCTCCGTCCACTCGGCGCGGTCGTCTTCGGTCATTTCGGCGATCGCATGGGACGGCGGGGAACCCTCGCGGTCACCATTCTCGGGATCTCGGTGGCCACCTTCGTCATCGGCGCGCTCCCCACCGCGAACACGATCGGGCTCGCCGCGCCGGTCCTGCTGGTGATCGCACGGGTGGTGCAGGGTTTCTGTACCGGCGGCGAATTCGGCGGGGCGACCGCGTTCATGGTGGAGAACGCACCGGAGCACAAACGCGCGCTCTATGGCAGCTGGCAGATGTTCACCCAGTTCGCCGCGACCGTGATCGCCACCGCCATCGGCACAATCCTCACCGCCACCCTGTCCGGTGCGGCGCTGAACGACTGGGGCTGGCGGTTGCCGTTCCTGCTCACCCTTCCGCTCGGGCTGCTCGGACTCTATCTGCGCCTGAAAGTGGACGAGACGCAGGAATTCAAGCAGGAAGCGGGAAACCGCGAGCCGGCGAGTGCGCCGATCGTGGTCGTGCTGCGCGAGCACTGGCGTACCGTGGTCAAGATCGTGTGCTTCTGCATCGTCGGCACCACCGCCACCTACATGATCAGCGGGTTCTGGCCGGCGTTTCTGGTGCAGCGCGCCGGGGTTTCCCAGTCCCTGGTGTTCACCGCCACCCTGATCGGCACCCTCGCCCTGGTGATCGCGGTGCCGTTCTGGGCGATGTTCTCCGACCGGATCGGCAGGCGCAAACCGTTCCTGATCACCAGCGCCATCGCCATCGCGGTGCTGGCGATTCCGGTGTACTACCTGGTGCTCGCGGGCACCACGGCCTCGGTCGTCACCGGGTACCTGCTGCTCAACCTCGCGCTCTCGGTGTGCCTCGGCAGTTCGGCGACCGCGATGGCCGAGATGTTCCCGACCAGGGTGCGCTATACCGGGATGTCCATCAGCTACAGCGTCGGAATCTCCGTGTTCGGCGGGGCCACCCCGCTGATCCTGACCGCCGTGGTGAACGGGACCGGTATGCAGCTCGGTGCCGCGTTCTACCTCATCGCCACCGCGATCGTCTCGCTGATCGGGGTGCTCCGGTACCCGGAGACCGGTGGAAAATCCCGTACTGCCAACACATCCACGGCGAAGGCGGAGCCGCAGTATGGTTGACTGATGCCATCGCCGAGCCGAGGAGAGCCGTTCATGAACAAGGTCCGTGCCGCCGTCGTCCAGGCCGCCCCGGTGACCTTCGATCTGGAAGCGACACTGGACAAGGTGGAGCGGCTGGCCGCCGAGGCCGGTGCGGTCGATCTGCTGGTGTTCCCCGAGGCCTTCGTCTCCGGCTATCCGCGCGGGGCGAGCTTCGGCGCGGTGGTCGGTTCCCGTTCCGCACAGGGACGGGAACTCTACCGCCGCTACGCCGAATCCTCGATCACCGTGCCGGGGCCGGCGACCGAACGGCTCGGCCGGATCGCGGCACGGCACGGCTGCCGGCTCGTGATCGGGGTGATCGAACGCGGTGGCGACACGCTCTACTGCACCGCACTCACCTTCGACGCGGACGGTGAACTGCTCGGCAAGCATCGCAAGCTCATGCCGACCGGGAGCGAGCGGCTGGTGTGGGGCTTCGGCGACGGTTCCACCATGCCCGTCCACGACACGGCCATCGGGCGCATCGGCACCGTCATCTGCTGGGAGAACTACATGCCCGCGATGCGGATGCACATGTACGCCAAGGGCGTGCAGCTCTACTGCGCGCCCACCGCCGATCCCCGGGACAGCTGGGTGGCCAGCATGCGCCACATCGCCTGCGAGGGCCGCTGTTTCGTACTGGCCGCCAACCAGTTCGCCCGGCGCAGTGATTTCCCGGCCGACTATCCGCTGGAGACCGGCGATCCGGACGAGGTCCTCTGCCGCGGTGCCTCGGTCATCGTCGACCCGCTCGGGGAAATTCTGGCCGGACCGGCGACCGAGGGCGAGACCGTGCTGCACGCCGAACTCGATCTCGGCAGGATCACCGAAGGCAAATACGACTTCGACGCGGTCGGTCATTATGCCCGGCCCGATATTTTCACCCTGAACGTAAACACCGCCGAACAGCACGCCGTCACGGAGCAGTAGTTTCGGCCCGACTTTTTCGTCCCGGAAACACGAATTTCACCTGATCCAGGAAATACGAGGAATCCCGAAATGAACGCCGGATTACAGTACCGGGAGAATCGGATCCTCGTGTAACATTCGATCCGAACCCGCCGACGACCCCGCAACAGGGAGCGCCAGGCGTGGAATATCGGTTCACGAGCCATCAAGTTCCCAACACAAAGCGATAGACGAGGAAAATCCAGGTAAACTGGACGAAAAACCGCAGAACGTGCACTAGCCCACATACCGCCAGCGGGTGAGTCGACCTTTACATTTGGTCACCACCCCTGTTTAGAATCGGATCATCGAACAAGGCTTTCAGCTCGAAGGGCGAGCTTTTTCGGAATCGCACATCCGGAATTCAACGGCGATTTCCTTATTCTCGCAGGGAATGTGTATGGCTACTACGCATGGTCAGGTAGAACCGATACGGGGCACCCTCGTCCGCGGCGGAACGAGCAAGTGCTGGTTGTTCGACGCGACCGAGGTGAGCCCGGAACGCGAGGCCCTGGAACGGGTCTGGCCTGCCGCGTTCGGGTCCGCGGACGCCAAACAACTCGACGGGGTCGGTGCCGGAACCTCCACGACCTCGAAGGCCGCCGTGGTCGGTTCGGCCGCTGCCGAGGACGTGGATGTGCAGTACACCTTCGGTCAGGTCGGCATCGGTGATCGCCGGGTGGAATGGGGAAGCAACTGCGGCAACTGCGCCACGGCGGTGGGTCTGTACGCGGTGCACAACGGATTCGTGTCGCCGCACGGGGACGACACCCGCGTGCGCATGTGGAACGGCAACACCGGGGCGCGCATCGACGCGGTGGTGCGCACCCCCGGCGGCATCGTGCCCAGGCACGGCGGGGCGGTGGTCCCCGGGGTGACCGGGCACGGAGTCGGCGTGGACCTGGAGTTCCGCCACCCGGTCGGCCCGGCAACCGGACGACTGCTGCCGAGTGGGAACGGGCTGGATTTCCTGAACCTGCAAGGGAACTCTGTCCCGCTGAGCCTGGTCGACGCCGGTGCCCCGGCCGCACTGCTCGACGCGGAGGCGGTCGGCCTCACCGGAACCGAACCGCTCCCCCGCTTCGCCGAGGCGCTGCACGACCTGCTGCCGCTGCGTGCCGAGGCAGCCGTGCGCATGGGCCTGCGCGCCCCGGAGGATCCCGTGGACCACGCCGTGCCCAAGCTCGGTGTGGTCGGAGCACCCGCCGATTACCACACCGCCGAAGGAAAGCCGGTGGGTGCCGGGGAATTCGACATCGCGGTTCGGATGGCCTCGATGCACGCCCCGCACCCCTCCATCGGGCTCACCTCCGTGGTCGCGGTGCTCGCCGCCGCGGTCGTCCCCGGGAGTACGGTGGAGCGGATCACCGGCGCCCCGGACGGCCCACTGCGCATCGGCACCCCGGCAGGCGTGGTCACCGGAATGCCGGTGCTGGACGCCGAGGGTGAGCTGACCGGAGTGCGACTGTCCCGCTCGGCCCGGGTGCTCGCGGAGGCCACGATCTACGTGCCCGCCGCCCCCGTTCTCGCCGGCACCGCATGACCGCGGCACCGGAACAGGTCGCGGGCCGGACCGCGTTCGGTCCCCGGTTCCTCGCCCCGCTCGTTCTCGGCACCCTGCTCAACGCCATCAACTCCTCGATGATCGCGGTGACCCTCACCCCGATCGGCCGGCAGTTCGACGCGTCACCGGCACACACCGTCTGGCTGGTGACCGTGCTCTACCTGGCCACCGCCATCGCCCAGCCGATCATGGGCCGCCTCGTGGATCGTTACGGCCCGCGCCGGGTGCTCTGCACCGGCCTGGTCCTTGTCGCCCTCGCCGGGCTCGCCGGGATGCTCGCGCCCAGCCTGTGGGTATTGCTCGTGGTCCGCGTCGTGCTCGGCTTCGGCACGGCAAGCGGGTTCCCGGCCGCGATGGCGATCATCAAACAGCGCACGAGCGCGCTCGGCCTGGAAACGGTGCCCGGCGGGGTGCTCGCCACGGTGGCCACCTCCACCCAGGCCTCCATGGCCGCCGGTCCCACCCTCGGCGCGTTCCTGACCAGTGCCCTCGGCTGGCAGGCGACCTTCGCGGTGAACATCCCGCTCGCCCTGGCGGGCCTGGTGCTGGCGCTGCTCTGGCTGCCCGCCGACCAGCTACGGCGCGCCGGTTCCGCACGCGGGATCGACCTCGCCGGGATCGGTCTGTTCTCGGCCACCCTGCTCGCCCTGCTGCTGCTCGGCACCACCCCCTCGATGCCATTGCTGCTCACCGGTGCGGCACTGGCCGCGGTGCTGGTGTGGTGGCAGCTGCGCGCCCGGGAACCGTTCCTCGATCTGCGCGCCCTCGCCGGGAACGGCGCCCTGCTGCGCACCTACGGCAGGCAGGCGCTGGCCTATCTGGCGATCTACGCCTTCCTGTACGGCTATCCGCAGTGGCTGGCGCACACCGGGCAGCTCGGCGACTCCGCGATCGGAGTCGCCCTGCTGCCGATGTCGCTGACCACCGTGCTGCTGTCCGCGTTCGGCAACCGCCTCGGCATCAGGGCGCGGGGCCGACTGATGCTCACCGCGGCCACCTTGCTCGCGGGCAGCCTCGCGCTGCTGTTCCTGAGCTCGGACACCGCGCTCGGGGTGCTCGTCGCGGTCGGGTTCTGCTTCGGCCTCGGTCAGGGGCTGGCCACGGTGGCCAACCAGACCGCGCTCTATGCGCAGGCACCACTGGACCGGATCGGCACCCTGAGCGGGTTGTTCCGCACCTCGCAGTACATCGGCGCGCTCGCCTCGACCAGTGTGCTCGCCCTGTGTTTCGGCACCGGGGTCAGCGATGACGGGCTCGGCGTGCTCGGCCTCGTGCTGTGCGGCGCCGGGCTGCTGCTGTTCGGCCTGACCGCTCTGGACCGGAACCTGCGCGGGCTGCGCGAGGCCTGACCGGGCCCGCTCAGCTACGCGGTTCCAGGCGCACCACGATCGACTTCGAGGTCGGTGTGTTCGAGGCGGCCGCGGTGGACTCCAGCGGAACGAGCGGGTTGGCCTCCGGGAAGTAGGCGGCCGCGCAGCCCTCCGTGGTCGGGTAGTCGACGATCCGGAACCGCTCCGCGCGCCGCTCCCCGTCGGCCCATTCGCTGACCAGGTCGACGATCTGGCCGTTGCTGAGGCCGAGTTCGGCGAGGTCCTTCTCGTTCACGAACACGACCCGCCTGCCGTTCTCGATGCCCCGATACCGGTCGGAAAGCCCGTAGATCGTGGTGTTGTACTGATCGTGGCTGCGCATGGTCTGCAGCAGCAGCCGCCCCTTCGGGGCGCTCGGCGCCTCGAACTCGTTCACGGTGAAGTTCGCTTTCCCCGTGGCGGTGGGGAATTCCCGCGAGTCCCGCGGCGGATGCGGGAGCACGAAACCGTTCTTGGTGCGGACCCGCTGGTTGTAGTCGGCGCAGCCGGGCACCACCGCCGCGATCGCGTCCCGGATCGCGTCGTAGTCCCGCTCGAAGCGCTGCCACGGAATCGGGTGCTGCTCGCCGAACAGCGCGCGGGCCACCCCGCAGACGATCGCGACCTCGGAGCGCAGCTGCTCGGAAGCCGGGGCCAGCCGCCCGCGCGAGGCGTGCACCATGGACATCGAGTCCTCGACGGTGACGAACTGGTCCCCGCCCTCCTGCCGGTCGCGTTCGGTGCGCCCGAGGGTCGGCAGGATCAGCGCCGTGCGCCCGGCGACCGCGTGCGAACGGTTGAGTTTCGTCGACACCTGCACCGTGAGGTCGCAGTCCCGCAGCCCCTTCTCGGTGGCCTCGGTGTCCGGGGTCGCGGCGACGAAGTTCCCGCCGACCCCGAAGAACACCCGCACATCCCCGGCGTTCATGGCGCGGATCGCGTCCACCGTGTCGAAGCCGTGCTCGCGCGGCATGGGCACCCCGAACCGCTTCTCCAGCGCGTCGAGGAAAGCGTCCGGCATCTTCTCCCACACGCCCATGGTCCGGTCGCCTTGCACGTTCGAGTGGCCGCGCACCGGGCAGGCACCCGCGCCCGGCTTGCCCATCATGCCGCGCATCAGCAGCACGTTCATGACCTCGCGGATGGTGGGTACCGCGTGCTTGTGCTGGGTCAGTCCCATCGCCCAGCACACGATGGTGCGCTCGGACCCGGCGAACAGGTCGGCGACCCGCCGGATCTGGTCGAGCTCCAACCCGGTGGCGCGCTCCACGGCGGCCCAGTCCAGCCCGCGCAGGTGCTCGGCGTACTCGGCGAATCCGTGGCCGTACTGCTCGACGAACTCGTGGTCCACCGCGTCCGCTTCGAGCAGCAGCTGCCCGATCGCGGCGAACAGCGCCAGATCGCCGCCGAGCCGGATCTGGCAGAACTCGTCGGCCAGTGAGGTGCCCTCACCGAAGACCTTCAGCGGGCGCTGCGGGTTCTTGAACCGCATCAGCCCTGCCTCGGGAAGCGGGTTGACCGCGATGATCTTCGCGCCGCCTTCCTTGGCCTCCTCGAGGGCGGAGAGCATCCGCGGATGGTTGGTTCCCGGGTTCTGCCCGACGACCACGATCAGGTCGGCCTTGCCGATGTCCTCCAGGGTCACCGAGCCCTTGCCGATGCCGATGGTCTCGGAGAGCGCCGCGCCCGAGGACTCGTGACACATGTTGGAGCAGTCCGGCAGGTTGTTGGTGCCGAAGGCACGCACCATGAGCTGGTAGAGGAAGGCGGCCTCGTTGCTGGTGCGCCCGGAGGTGTAGAAGGCGGCCTGGTCCGGCGAGTCGAGGGCGTGCAGCTTCTCCGCGACGAGCGCGAAAGCGTCCTCCCAGGAGATCGGCTCGTAGTGGCTCGCGCCCTCCCTGCGGACCATCGGCTCGGTGAGCCTGCCCTGCTGGCCGAGCCAGTAGTCCGTCTTCGCGTCCAGCTCTTCGAGGCTGTGCGTGGCGAAGAAGTCCCGTTCCACGCGCCGTTTCGTGGCTTCCTCGGCGACCGCCTTCGCCCCGTTCTCGCAGAACTCGGCGGGTTTGCGGTGCCCGAGCGGATCCGGCCAGGCGCAACCGGGGCAGTCGTAGCCCTGGGTCTGGTTCAGCAGGCGCAGCGTGCGCACCGTGCGGACCGGTCCCATCTGCTCCATTCCGCGTTTGAGCGAGACCATCACCCCTGGTATGCCCACTGCCCATTCCTTGGGGTGGCCGACCTCGATGGCGGATTCGTCGATGTCCTCGCGTGGCGCCTTACTCATACCCCTATCCTGCGCCTTCCCTACCCGCCTTGACCAGCGGGGTCCCTCGGAATGATCAGCTTCACCGTGATCTCCCGGCCGCCCCGCCGCCGCAGGACCAGTCCGGCGAGGAATCCGCCCACCGCCCCGGCCAGCACCGGGGCCGCGCGGCGCAGTAGCGGGGCCAGCACCAGGCCGAGCCCGTCCACCGCTCCGGCTTCCGGTGGTGTGACGGCGGGCGCGGACTGCTGCGCACTGTCGGTGGCCCCGTCGGTGCCCGCGGTGTCCAGGCCGCCACCGGCGAGCCGTTCCCCGAGATTGCGGGCGAACTGCTCGATCAGCCGTTGCGAGACGTCACCGAGCACTCCCCTGCCGAACTGTGCGACCTTGCCGCGGATGTCCAGATCCGTGGCAAGGTGCAGCACGCTGGCCCCCTCGCCGTCCGCGGTGACCGTGGCCACCACTTTCGCCTCCGCGTTCCCCCCGCCGTGCTGTTCGGTGCCACGCGCGGAGAGCACGGCGCGCCGGTTGGTCTCGTCCAGTTCGAGGAACCGCACCTTCCCCGCGTACTGCGAGGCGATCGGGCCGACCTTGATCCGCACCGTCCCGGTGTAGGCCTCGCCGTCCCGCCCGTCCAGGCTCGCTCCCGGAAGGCAGGGCGCGATCCGCTCCACCTCGCACAGCAGCGGGAACAACCGCTCGGGCGGGATCGCGAGCCGGACTTCGTTCTGGATCTGCATGAAACATGGTATACCATTTGCCATGGCCTACGTCACTACGGACGACGGTGTCCGGCTGTTCGTCGAGGAGACCGGAACCGGGTTCCCGATCCTGTTCGTGCACGAGTTCGCCGGTGACCATCGCAGCTGGGAACCACAGCTGCGGCGGTTCTCCCGGCAGTACCGGTGCGTGAGCTACGCGGCGCGCGGTTATCCGCCCTCCGGGGTGCCCGCGGATGCCTCGGCCTACTCGCAGCAGCGGGCGGTGGCCGACGCGATCGCCGTGCTGGACGGGCTGGGCATCGAACGCGCGCACATCGTGGGCCTGTCCATGGGCGGATTCTGCACGCTGCATCTCGGCCTCGACCATCCCGAACGCGCCGCCTCGCTCGTAGTGGCCGGGGTCGGTTACGGGGCCGCCCCGGACAAGCGAGCGGGATTCGCCGCCGAGTGCGAGAAGGTGGCCGAGGCCTACACCGAAACGGGAGCCCGCGCGGTCGCCGAGTGGTACGCGCGCGGGCCGTCCCGGGTGCAATTCCAGAACAAGGATCCGCGGGGCTGGGCCGAATTCCACGAGCGGCTCGCCGAGCACGATCCGCTCGGTGCCCGGCTGACGATGCTCGGCGTGCAGCGCCTGCGTCCCTCCCTCTATGAGCTCACCGACCGGCTCGCGGAACTGCGGGTGCCCACGCTGGTGCTCACCGGGGACGAGGACGACGGCTGCCTCGAACCGGCCCTGCTGCTCAAGCGCACGATCCCCACGGCGGGCCTGCGGGTGCTCGAACGCACCGGGCACACCGCGAACCTCGAGGAGCCGGATTCGTTCAACGCCGCCCTCGCCGATTTCCTGGCGGCCGTGGAGTCCGGTTCCTGGCGGGCCCGCGACCCACGGGCCACCGTCGGGGCAACGATGCTGCGCGAGCGGTGACTCACCCCAGCAAGCTGCGCAGTTCAGCGATCGCCCCGGACAGTTCGCGGGCGAAGACCTGCATCGGTTCGCGTACCGCCTCCGGGGTGCACAGGTGCACATGGAATCGCGAGGGCAGCAGCACGTAGGCGATACCGATGCACTGCGGGCTGGTCGAACCGAAGCCGAAGTACTGAATGTGCCGGGAAGGCGCCGAACTGGTGGACAGGTAATCCGAGCGCATGATGCGCCAGCCGGGGCTGTCGTAGAGCGCGAGACCCTCCGCACCGCGCCTGGACAGTTCCCACAGGTGTTGTTCGGGCGCGGCACCTGCCTGGCACTGCTTGGCCCGCGCGACATGGGCACGCGCCGCATCGCGTGCCGCCGCGATCCGCTCCGCCGCGCTCGCCGCCGGGTCCTCCATCAGCGTCACGAAGCGGTGCAGCTCCGGGGTGACCACCCGCATCGCTTCGGTGCGCCCGTTGCGGTACTGCCGGGTGGCGATGGATTCGTAGGTGGCACCGAGGAATCCCTTGGCGCGCTGGTGCGCGAGCTGATAGGCCAGCTGGACGAACGCGTCCGGGGAGACCCCGAGCGCCTTCGCGTCCTCGGCCCCGAAATCGTCGATCGCGAGCAGTTCGGTCGCCGTCTGGCCCGCGTATTCGGTGAACGCGGCCGCGGTCTCGGCGATCCGGGCCCGCAGTGCCTCGTCGAGGGTGAACGAGATCGGCGCGTAGCCGGGTTCCCCGGTGCTGTCCTGGTCCGTACCGTCCTGGTCCTCGTCCGTGCCGAGGATCGCGTCCACCAGATGCAGCATCGTGGTGCCGTCCAAGCGGCAGTGCTCCACGTTGACCCCTGCGGTCCCGTCCGGGAACACGATCAGCGAGAGGGCCTTGTCGAACCACCGGTTGCCGGGGTCCCCGTGCAGCAGCTGGGCGCAACTGCCGTGGGTGTCCCCGGGCTGCTCGTCCTCCAGGCACAGGCACAGCAGCGCCGTCTCCACCGTCTCGAGCGCGGGCGTGTTGCCCAGTTCAAGCAGCGCCTGGCGGTCCCCGGCCCATTCGGCGCGGGCCGCACTGGTGAGCGCGCCGACCCCGGCTCCCCTGCCCACCGTCGCTTCGAGGACCGTGTCCAGCACCGCGGCGAGTTCCGCTTCCGCGTACGGCAAGCCCTGTTCGTCGAGCACATCCACGCGGAAGGCGTGCCCGCGGACGAACACCACGATGTGCCGCGCCGGTCCCGGCGGGCGCGCGGTGTCCTGGCCTTCACCGGGAATCCGGGTGGTGCCGAACAGGAATCCGTACTGCGCCATGGATTCCGGCTGCCCGCGGTTGCCCGCCTGAGCGAGTTTCCCGTCCAGGATGCGCTGCCGGTACCGCAGCGCGCGGTGCAGCAGGGTTGCCGCGCGCGGAAGCTGGCGCTGTCCGGAGTCCTCGAACAGGAAGAAGAAGTTCGCGTTCAGCGCGATCCGGTCCCGCCTGCCGAGGTAACGGAATTCCCAGAACTCGTCCAGCCAGCTCTGCACCCCCGGGCTCTGCTCGTACTCCGCGAGCCGGGCCTGGGCGTCCACCGCTTCCGGCGCGCCCCGGAACTCGGCAACCGCGGTCTCGGTCTCGCGCAGCTGCTCGGTGGTGAGCAGCGGGGCGCACCAGTCGAGGAACCGTGCACAGCTCTGTTCGACGGTCGGCAATGGCACCCGCGGTAGGACATCCTCGTTCTGCTCCACGGGCGGCACCCTAGCCGAGTCATCCGGCTTGCACAGGGTCCTGGCCGAGGAACCGCTCCTGAATGTCCTTCGGCCCGAACGGCCAGGTCCGCTCCACACGTGCCCAGATCAGGAAGGCGCTCACCCCGACGGCGAGCCAGATCAGCGACATGACGATCGCCAGCGTTCCCGAGGAGATGTACACGTAGATCCAGCCGAGAATGGCCAGCACACAGGGCACCGGGTACAGCCACTGCTTGTACGGCCTGCGCAGATCCGGTTGCCTTCGCCGCAGCACGATCAGCGCGACCGCCTGGGCAACCGCCTGCACGACTACGATCACCGCGTTGAGCATGGAGATCACCGTGGACAGATCGAGCAACGAGCCAAGTGCGGTGATCACCCCGAGTACCAGCAGTCCCACGTGCGGGAAGCGCAGCCGGGGATGCAGTTTCCCGAACCACGGCAGGAAAACCCGGTCCTTCGCGGCCTCGTAGGGCACCCGGGAACCGCCGAGCAGTCCGGCGAACACCGAGGCGAACGCGGTGATCACGATGAACACGGTGAGCACCTTGGCCACCACGGAGCCCCAGGTGCGTTCCAGCACGAGCGCCGCCGCCGAGTTCGAGTGCGCGATCTCCTGCCACGGCACCGCGCCCAGCACGCCGACCTGCAGCAGCAGGTACAGCAGCATGATGCCGATGACCGAGATGATGATCGACCGCGGCAGATTGCGCCCGGGATTCCGGATCTCCGCGCCCATGTAGGCGGTCGTGTAATAGCCGAGGTAGTCGTAGATCGCGAGCATCAGCCCGGCGCCGAGCCCCATCCAGAAGTGCCCGCCGAGGCTGAACGAGCCCTTCGGGAAGGTGAAGGCCAGATCCGGGTGGAAATGCGTGTAGGCCGCGATGACCACCGCGAGGATGGAGAACAGCATGATGCAGAAGAACACCGTGGTGATCCGGCTGACGTCGCCCACCTTGCGGTAGAGCAGCACCACGATGGCGCCCACGAGCAGGATGCCGATCACGTGCCCGAGCACGTTCGGATTGCCCGCGGAGTCCACCACCGCGGGCCACAGGTAGCCCAGGTACTGCACCAGTCCGATGATTCCGCTGGACATGATCAGCGGGATGGAGAGCACCGCGGTCCAGACGAACAGGAACGGCATCAATCGCCCGGTGCGGTACTGGAAGGCCTCGCGCAGGTACAGATAGGTTCCCCCGGCACCCGGCATCGCGGCCCCGAGCTCGGCCCAGATCAGGCCGTCGAGCAGGGCGAGCAGCGCGCCGACCACCCAGCCGATGACCGCCTGCGGTCCGCCCATCGCGGTCACGATGAGCGGGATCGTGATGAACGGGCCGATGCCGCACATCTGCGTCATGTTGATCGCGGTCGCCTGGCCGAGCCCGAGCCTTCGCTCGAACCCTGCGGAGGAGCCACCCTCTCGCGGTTTCGCCACTGGAACCACCTCTGCTCGTTATTTTGGAAAGTTTCTTAACATATGCCGGGGGCAAGTGGAAGGGCGGCGGCGTAAACTCCCCGGGAAACAGCGACAGTGGTGACGCAACCGAGGAGCGCGGTGACAACAAGCAAGCCCCCGCAGGCCGGAACCCCGGCGAGCCTGCGCGAGCTGAATCAGCGCGCGGTGCTCGACCTGCTTCGCCGTTCCGGTGCCACTACCCGCCCGCGGATCGCCAAGGAAACCGGGATATCCAAGCCGACGGTCGGCCAGGCACTACTCGATCTCGAACAGTGCGGGCTCGTCCGCGAGGCCGGACGGGAGCTGTCCGGGCCCGGTCGCTCGGCCGTGGTGTACGAGGCCGATCCCTCGGCAGGACATGTGCTCGGCATCGACATCGGCGCGGAACGGCTCCGGCTCGCCGTGGCCGATCTGGACGGGACCGTGGTCGCCACCCTCGACGAGCGCAACCGCTCCCGCTCGGCGAGCTCCCTGGTGCGCACCATCGAGAAGTATGCGAACCGGGCGGTCGCCGAGGCCGGGATCGAGCGCGATCAGGTACTCGCCACCGTGGTCGGCAGCCCCGGTGTGCCCAACCACGCTTCCCGTACCCTGCGCCAGGCGCACAACCTGCCCGGCTGGGGACGCGCCGGTCTGCTGGACGAGCTCGAGGCCGTGCTCGGCGAGGGGCTCGTGGTGGAGAACGACGCGAACCTGTGCGCGGTCGGCGAGCACCGGCTCGGCGCGGCCCGGGACGTGGACGTGTTCGCCTTCATCACCGTCGGCACCGGGATCGGCATGGGCATCGTGGCGGGCGGATCGCTGTTCCGCGGGGCGCACGGAGCGGCCGGCGAGGTCGGTTATCTGCCCTACGGCTGGCCGTTTCCCTTCGAACCGGTGGACGGCGATGCCGAGGTGCCACCGCGCCAGGGCCTGTTCGAGGCGGCGGCCGCGGCCAATTCGGTGGTGCGCATCGCCACCGACAACGGGGTGCAGGGCGTCAGCACGGCCCGCGAGGTGTTCGCGCGCGCCCATGAAGGCGATCCCCGCGCCCGCGCGGCCGTCGAGGAGGAGGCGACCCGGCTCGCGTTCGTCGTGGCCTCGGTGACCGCGGTGATCGATCCCGAGCTGATCGTGCTCGGCGGCGGGATCGGGGCGAACACCGGGTTGCTCGCCGAGCCGCTGCAGCGGGCGCTGCACCGCACCACCCCGCTGGCCCCGCCGGTCGTTTCCGGGGAACTCGGTGAGCGGGCGGTGCTCTCCGGCGCGATCAGCACCGCACTGCACACCGCGCGCGATCTCGCCTTCGAACGCAAGACCCGCGCCGGGTCCTGAACGGCTCAGCCGCGCGCAAGCAGGAGCGGCACATCCAGTTCGGCGGAGGTCAGCGAGCCGTGCTGGCCGGGGAAACGGGACATGAGTTCGGTCTCCGAGCGGGTGACGATCGTGTTCCCGCGCGCGGCGGCGAGTACCGCGCCGATCCGCGGACGGACGTGCCCGGCGACCCGCGGACCGAACCAGCCCGCCTCGATGGCCTCCTCACGGCGCACGACCCAGGCCCGGTCACCGAGCAGTTCCCGCCAGGTCGCGTACACCTGTTCGGCCGCGCCTTCCTCCGGATACAGATGCCGCATCCGCGGTTCCCCGGCCAGGGTCCGCACTCCCTCGGCGAGCTCGGGCGTGTGCTCGTACTCCACCCGCTCCCCCGCCTCGATCATCCCGTGGTCCGCGGTCACCGCCAGCAGGCCACCCGTGGGCAGTCCTTCCGCGAGCGCGGCGGCGAGCCGGTCGACGTGCACCAGCTGGTGGCACCACGGATCGCTGCCCGGCCCGTACAGATGCCCGAGCTTGTCCAGATCGGCGTGGTAGGCATAGCAGTACTGCGGACCCGGTTCGCGCAGCGCGGCATGGCTGGCTGAGACCAGATCCCCGAGCGCGTGGACGCCGTGGAACCGGGCGCCGCGCAGCACCGCCCGGGTGAGCCCGCTGCCCTCGAGTTCCGCCGGACTGACCACGTGCGCACCGATCCCGGCTTCGGCCGCGCGCTCGAACAGGCTCGGCTCTGGCTGCAGCCGTTCCGGAACCACATCCTCGGACCAGTTCAGCGCGTTCAGCACGGAGCCGTCCCCGACCGCGAAGGAGTAGCCGACGATGCCGTGTTCCCCGGAGGGGCGGCCGGTGCCGATCGAGGAGATGCTCGTCGCGGTGGTGCTCGGAAACCCGGCGGTGAGCGGTCCGCGGTCCGCGGAGAGCGAGGCCAGAAACGGTGCCCTGTCCCGGTGTTCGCGCAACAGCTCCCAGCCGAGCCCGTCCACGAGCAGCAGGCAGACCTTCTGCGTTTCCGGGAGCCCGAGCACATCCTCGGCACCGGGCAGGCCGAGCCGGGCCAGCAGCGAACCGGCGAGATCGGCGAGCGCGCCCGATCCGTAACGCGGGGCGGCCGGGATCATCGGGTGCCCCGGACCGCGCGCAGCCGGTACGCGTAGCCGTACTCGCGATCGGCGTGCAGCAGGTACCGTTCGAGCGGTGGCGCGCCCCAGGAATCGTTGCCGCCAAGACCCATCTGCCGATGATTCACCCCGAGCGTGACCTCGGCCCGCCTGCGCAACTCGTGCGGATGCCGCGGACCGTCCAGATCGAACGGGGTGTAGTGCAGCGCGCTGATCTCCAAGGGTTCTCCTTCCGGTTCGGCACCCACCTCGATCCCGGTGCCGTGCTCATCGGTCAGCCGGGCCCACCGCACCCCGGTCACGTTCCCCGTCTGCTGCGGGCGCACATACGGGGTGAACTGCTCGTCCACGGTGCTGCGATAGCTGCCGAGAAACGCCGCGGTGTGCCGGTCCCAGTAGTTCTCCTGCGGACCCCGCCCATACCAGGAAAAATCCTCGAACCCCGGCGGCACCGTGTACAGGGCGCCGACCATCGCGAGATCCGGCAGCCCGGGGCCGGGGCGCAGTGTGTGCCGCACCCGGACCTCGCCGTCCCCGCGCACCAGGAACGCACTGTCCCAAGTGGACGGTGCGGGACTCGTGGGCAGGACCGCGCGCACCTCGACGAGCACCTCGCCCGCACCCGGCCGACGCACCCGCACGCTCTCGACCCGGCGCTTGGTTCCCGCATCCCGCCAGGTGCGGGAGGTCTGCTGGAAATTCCGGCCGATGTCGTTGTCCAGTGGGCCACGCCAGAAGTTCGGTACCGGTCCGCCGGTGAGCAGACTCCGCCCACGGTCCCGGTACTCGCTCAGGACTCCGGTCTCCTTGTCCAGGCGCACCAGGAAGTCCCGCCCCGAAACGGTGATCTCAGCGGTGGTCTCGGCGAGCGTGACCTGTTCGGTCACGGCCGGTTCGGGCCGCGGCGGGGACGGCCAGTCGAGGGCGAGCTGTTCGGCGGCGACACAGTGGCCCGCCCGCGCCCAGGTGGTGTCCGCCCGCAGCGCGAAGGACAGGTTCAGCCAGTATTCCGCGCCGGCTGCCGCGGGCGGACGCTGGACGGGAACCGCGATCGTGGTGTCCTCCCCAGGATCGAGCCGCGGGGCGGGCAGGGTGCCGTGCTGGATCCGGTCCCCGTTCTCGGTGACCTCCCAGTGCAGCACGTAGTCCTCGAGGCCGGTGAACAAGGCCAGGTTGGTGATCCGCACCCGTGCGGCGCGCGCATCGGCCGTCGCCATCCGCACGGTCTGGTAGACCTTCTTCACCTCGGCGAATTCGGGTTGCACGGCAAGGTCCGCGGAGACGAGCCCGTTACAGCAGAAATTGCCGTCGGTCGGATAACCCGGCTTCCAGTCACCGCCGTAGGAAAGATAGGTCCCGCCGGGTCTCGGCAACCGGATCGCCTGGTCCACGAAATCCCAGATGAACCCGCCGTGCAGATTGGGATAGGCCTCGATGATCTCCCAGTATTCCCGGAAATTTCCCACGCTGTTGCCCATCGCGTGGGCGTATTCACAGAGGATGAACGGTTTCGGGTTGCCGGATTCGCCGTAGGCGCGCACCTCATCGGGTTTCGCGTACATCCGGCTCTCCAGATCGGCGACCGCGTTCATGCCCTCGTAGTGCACCGGCCGGGAGGAATCCCTTTCGTGCACCCAGTCGGCCATCACCTGGAAGTTCCGCCCGGCTCCCGCCTCGTTGCCGAGCGACCACACCACCACACAGGGATGGTTCTTGTCCCGCTCCACCATCGAGCGCAACCGGTCCACACAGGCCTCGGTCCATTCCGGAAGGCTCCCGGGCAGGAAATCGCGCACCCCGTGCGATTCCAGATTCGTCTCGTCGACCACGTAGAGTCCGTATTCGGCGCACAGTTCGAGCCAGCGCGGATCATTCGGATAATGCGAGGTGCGCACCGCGTTCACGTTGTGCCGCTTCATGATGCGAATGTCCGCACGCATCCGCTCCTCGGTCAGCACCTGGCCGCGTTCCGGATCCGACTCGTGCCGGTTGACCCCGCGCAGCACGATCGGTTTCCCGTTCACCGTGAAGGTTCCTGGTCCGTACTCGACGGTGCGGAACCCGACGCGGACCCGGTGCGCCTCGACGAACCCCCGCGGACCGTGCAGGCCGAGCACGAGCGTGTACAGCTGCGGGCGCTCCGCCGACCACAGCGCCGGATTCGCCAGCCGGGTCCCGGTGGTGACCGTGGCCTCGGATCCGGTGAACGGCACCGGCGCGCCGAACTCCGCGACCCGTTCGCCGTGCTCGTCGTAGAGCAGTCCGCCGATCCGGTGCCGGCCCGGCACGCCACCGCTGCGGTCGCGCACCGTGACCGTGGCGCGGAGCTCGCCGTCCTGTCCGGCGCGTACGAACACATCGTGCACCCCGACCATGGGCACCGCGTACAGGTACACCTCCCGGAAGATCCCGGACAGGTCGATCATGTCCTGGTCCTCCAGCCAGCTGCCGTCCGACCAGCGGTACACCTCGACCGCGAGCAGATTCTCCCCCGGCCGCAACCGTTCGGTGATGTCGAACTCCGCGGGGGTGTAGCTGTCCTCGCTATACCCGACGCGTTCCCCGTTGACCCAGACGAAAAAGGCCGACTTCACGCCTTGGAAGGAGAGCAGCACCCGGCGGCCGCCCCACTCCCGCGCCACGGTGAACCTCCGCCGATAGGAGCCGACCGGATTGAACCCGGTCGGCACATCCGGTGGCCGCGGTTGTTCATAGCCGATCCAGGGATAACGCACATTGAGATAGATGGGCTCCGGGTACCCTTCGATCTCCCAGTTCGAGGGAACCGGGAGCGTTGCCCAGTCCCGATCGTCGAAATCGGTGCGCCAGAACGATTCCGGGCGCTCCCCCGGATTCTTCGCGAAGTGGAACCGCCAGCGTCCGTTCAGGCTGTGGAAATACGGGGAATCGCGTTCGTTCCCCTCCCGGGCGGCGGCCGTGTCCGGGAACGGGACCAGACGCGCCCGCGCGGATTCCCGGTTCAGCTGGAAAACGCTCGGGGCGCCGTTCCATTCCGGGCGTTCCGCGGCGAAGGCCGCCTTCCGATCGTGTAGCGCCGCCAGTCCCGCCGTGGCGGCTCCGGCGACCAGAAACGACCGGCGACTGACACGGCGGGTCATGCGACCACTCCCCACAGGATTCGGCAGCGGCGGCCATTATCGGGCGGGGCGGAACCAGTCGGCAACATCATTCTCCGCTGATGGCGCATGGTTCCCGTGAAGGTTAGGTTTGCGGATATGCCCAGCGAAGCCGATTACCTCGCCCTCGTGGCCCGCAGGGACCAGGGAGTGCTGGCCACCCTCCGGCGCGCCGGAACCCCGCAGCTGTCCACGGTCAACTACGCCTTCTATCCCGAGGAGCGCCTGCTGCGCGTTTCCACGATCACCAGCCTCGCGAAGGTGGCCAACCTGCGCCGCGATCCACGCGCCGGTTTCCACGTGGCCAGCGAGGACGGCTGGTCCTACACGGCCCTCGATGTGACGGCTGAGCTCAGTCCCGTCGCCGAGAGCCCGGAGGACACGACCGTCGAGGAGCTCGTCCGGGTCTACCGCGACATCCTCGGCGAGCACCCCGACTGGGCGGATTACCGCGCCGCCATGGTCGCCGATCGCCGGTTGGTACTCCGGCTACGGATCCAGCACGCCTACGGCCGGGTTTGACCCGGGCACCGCACCCGATACGTGCGATCATGGACCCATGACGCGCACCGTGTACCTCGTCGGTGAGCCGGCGGCCGACGCCCTGCTCGCCACCGATCCACTCGCCCTGCTCACCGGCATGCTGCTGGACCAGCAGGTGCCGATGGAGACCGCGTTCGCCGGGCCCAAGAAGCTGCTCGACCGGCTCGGCGCCCTCGACACCGGCCGGATAGCCGCCATGGACCCGGACGAGTTCGCCGGCATCTGCGCCACCCCGCCCGCCGTGCACCGGTTCCCCGGTTCCATGGCCAAGCGCATCCAGGCGATGTGCCAGGCCATCGTGGAGGACTACGACGGCGACGCCGAAGCCATCTGGACCCGGGGCGAGCCGAGCGGCAAGGAAGTGCTCACCCGGCTCAAGGCGCTGCCCGGCTTCGGCGAGCAGAAGGCGCGCATCTTCCTCGCCCTGCTCGGCAAGCAGTTCGGGCTCCAGGCCGCGGGCTGGCGCGAAGCCGCGGGCGGGTACGGCGAACAGGGCGCCCGCTACTCGATCGCCGATGTCGTGGACGCCGATTCGCTCGGTGAGGTGCGGGCCTACAAGAAGGCAGCGAAGGCGGCGGCCAAGCAAGCCAAGGGCTGAGCTCGTTCGATCGAGTGAAGCACCGTCATTCGAACCTGTGTTCGAATAATTCGTGTACACTGGTGTTATGACGGCGATGTTGCAGGGTTCCCTGTTCGGCACGGAGGAAGCGGTCGGCCTGCGGCCGCTGGAGCAGGCGCGGCGCACCGAACTGGGCGACGGGGCGTGGATCGACCTGCTTCCCGGCTGGCTCAGCGGGGCGGACGAGGTGTTCGACCGGCTCGCCTCGGATGTGCCCTGGCACGCCGAGCGCCGGGTCATGTACGACCGGGTGGTGTCGGTTCCCCGGCTGCTCAGCTTCTACGAGGAGCACGACGAGCTACCGGATCCCTGCCTCGGCGACGCGCGCGCCCTGCTGACCGCGCACTATCTCGACGAGCTTCGCGAACCGTTCTGCACGGCGGGACTGTGCTACTACCGCGACGGGGCGGACAGCGTGGCCTGGCACGGCGACACCATCGGGCGCGGCGCGCGGGAGGACACCATGGTCGCGATCCTGTCCGTCGGCGCCCCGCGCACCCTGCTGCTGCGGCCACGCGATCCCGGAGTGGGTTCGCCGGTCCGCCGTTCGCTCGGACACGGCGATCTCGTCGTCATGGGCGGGTCCTGTCAGCGGACCTGGGAACACGCCATCCCCAAGACGTCTCGCGCGGTCGGCCCCCGGATCAGCATCCAGTTCCGGCCGCGCGGCGTGCGATAGGAGCGGGGAGATGGCCGGGATGCCGCTGACGACCGGGCGATGGCGGGTCGTCGATGTGGACCTCTGGGACAGCGATGCCGTCGATCTCCTGGAACCCGGTCTCATCGAGTTCACCGGCGAGGGGGCGGGTGGTTCGGTTTCCACGCCCTGCCCTCAGGACACGGACATCTCCGAATGAGCATCACCAGGCCCCGCCTCAGACCGTGCTCTCCGCCCGCTCGCGCATCACCGCCCGCTCGGCGGCGTTGCCGGTCAGTTCCGCGGCACGCGCGAATTCGGCACGGGCCTCCGCCGCCCGGCCGAGTTTCGCCAGCAGATCCCCGCGCACACTGGCGAGCAGGTAGTAGTCCCGCAGCGCGGGATCGGAACGCAGCTCGTCCACCAGCCCCAGACCGGCCTCTGGTCCGTAGGCCATGCCGAGCGCCACCGCGCGGTTGAGCTCCACGACCGGCGAACCGGTCCGGCGAGCCAGCTGCTCGTACAGGGCGGCAATACGCGCCCAGTCGGTTTCCTCCGCGGTGACGGCGCGCGCGTGACAGGCGGCGATCGCGGCCTGCAGGGTGTACGGGCCTGGTTCCGCGGCCAGTTCCACCGCGTGGCCGAGTGCTTCGAGGCCCCGGCCGATCAGTAACCGGTCCCATCGTCCGCGATCCTGATCGAGCAGCAGGACCGGCTCACCCCGCGGTCCGAGCCGCGCAGCCGTCCGGGAACCCTGCAACTCCAGCAGCGCGATCAGTCCGTGCACCTCCGGCTCTCCGGGGAGCAGGGTGGCCAGCATCCGGCCGAGCCGCTGCGCCTCCTCGCACAGCGCGGGACGCATCCAGTCATCGCCCGCGGTCGCCGAATAGCCCTCGTTGAAGATCAGGTACACCACCTCGAGGACCGAATCGAGCCGGTCGTGCAGCTGCTCCTGGCCCGGCACCGTGAACCGCACCCGCTCCTTGGTCAGGGTTCGCTTCGCGCGGACGATCCGCTGCGCCATCGTCGATTCGGACACCAGGTAGGCACGGGCGATCTCCTTCGTGCTCAGCCCACCCAGCATGCGCAACACCAGGGCGACCCTGGCCTGCGGTGCGAGCACCGGATGGCATGCGGTGAACACCAGCCCGAGCAGATCGTCCCCGAAATGCGCGTCCAGTGTGTCGTCCGGTTCGCCGGGCTCCTGCTCCAGATCCCGGCCGAGCTCCCCGAGCTTCGCGGCGAACCGCTCGTCCCGGCGGAAGCGGTCGATGGCGCGCCGCTTCCCGGTCGTCATCAGCCACGCCCCCGGATTGTCCGGCACCCCGGATTCCGGCCACTGTTCGAGCGCCGCGACCAGAGCGTCCTGGGCGAGCTCCTCGGCGAGACCGACATCGTGCACCATCCGGGCCAGCCCGGCGATCAGCCGGGCCGACTCGATGCGCCACACGGCGTCGATCCGGGCTCGGACGCGCGCACGCGCGTCCGAGCCCGGTGCTTCCGATTCGCTCATGCGGTCATCTCAGCAGCACAGCGCACCAGGCGGCAACCGGCTTACCGGCCTCAGCCCTCCAGCGCGGTGAGGCCGAGTTCCTCGAACTCGTAGATCCGCCGGATCTCCAGCCGCGCGGCACCGTGCGCGTCCAGTTCCGGCCAGCCCTTGACCCATTCGATGGCCGCGGCGAGCGAGGGAGCTTCGATCAGGCTGTAGCCCGCGATGAGCTCCTTCGTCTCCGCGAACGGCCCGTCCAGCACCCTCGGTTTCCCGCCGTCGAACTCAACCCGGGCGCCCCGCGCGCTCGGATGCAGCCCGTCCCCACCGAGGAACCGCACACCTTCCGGGGTCTTGCGGTTGAACTCCTCCATCGCCTCGTACAACTCCTGCTCGGGCTGCACTCCGGTCTCGGTCTCCTCGTCCGCCTTGCGGATCACCATGAATCGCATCGCAGTCCTTTCCGGTGCCGGTTCCCCGGTCACCGCCCCTGGTTCTGTTCGACGACGGCCGCGCGCAACCGCTCCTCCTGTGCACGGATCTCCGGTGAGTAGTTCTGCTCGAAGTCCTCGGCCTCGAAGATCTGCCGGAGCTCCACGACACCACCCTCCCCGGGGCAGCGCCTCGCCCATTCGAGCGCTTCATCCCAGTCCTTGAACTGGAGCAGCCAGAAACCCGCGATGAGTTCCTTGCTCTCCGCGAACGGACCGTCCACCACCGTCGGCTTCCCGTCACCGTCGAACACCACGCGCTTGCCCCGCGAACTCGGGTACAGCCCCTCGGCCGCGAGTAGCGCACCGGCCTTCGCCAGTTCCTCGTTGTACGCCCCCATCCGCGCGACGTCCTGCTCCGAAGGGAGCTCCCCGGCCTCGCTGTGCTCATCGGCGTGCACGAACATCAGGAATCGCATCTCGCCCTACCTTTCGTTGTGGCCCGTCCCCAGTGGCCGGGCCCGGATACCAAGGCGTCGAACGGGCCCGATCCGGATCGACAGGTGCACCGGAAATCACCCCGAACAATTCTCGGTGACCTGCATCACGCCCGCATACGGGATCCTGCCGCCCCGGGAGCAGGTCGGCAATGCCCGCCCGCCCGTGGTGAGCGGCGCGATGTTTCCAAGGCAGGCATGGTGGGTTAGCGTGACGAACAAACCGACTGGAACGTATGTAGAGCAGTAAGGGTGATCCGATGCGCTTCGGCATGGCAATGAGCTACAGCGGTGGGTTCTCCGAAGCGGTCGAGGAGATGAGCGCCCTCGAACAGGCGGGACTCGACATCGCGTTCGTCCCCGAAGCCTATTCCTTCGACGCGGTCAGCCAGCTCGGCTATCTCGCAGCCCGGA
The DNA here is from genome assembly GCF_000737195.2 of Sciscionella sediminilitoris. Taxonomy (GTDB): domain Bacteria; phylum Actinomycetota; class Actinomycetes; order Mycobacteriales; family Pseudonocardiaceae; genus Sciscionella; species Sciscionella sediminilitoris. The sequence goes on along the minus strand of NZ_JALM01000123.1, from coordinate 19,523 downwards.
CCACCCGGATGGAGCTCGCCTCCGGGATCTTCCAGATCTACACCCGGACCCCTTCACTGACCGCGATGACCGCGGCCGGGCTGGACTTCGTCAGCGACGGCCGGTTCGTACTCGGCCTCGGCGCCTCCGGCCCGCAGGTGATCGAGGGATTCCACGGCGTGCCCTACAACGCGCCGCTCGGCCGTACCCGCGAACTGGTCGAGATCTGCCGCAAGGTGTGGCGCCGCGAGCGGCTCACCTACGACGGCAAGTACTACCAGATCCCGCTTCCCGCGGACCAGGGAACCGGTCTCGGCAAGCCGCTTAAGCTGATCAACCACCCGGTGCGGGACCGGATCCCGGTGCTGATCGCCGCGATCGGCCCGAAGAACGTGCAACTGACCGCCGAGATCGCCGAGGCCTGGCAGCCGATCTTCTTCCTGCCGGAGCGGGCGAACGAGGTGTGGGGCGAGTCCCTGAGCAAGGGCAAGCAGAAGCGCGATCCCGAGCTCGGTGAGCTCGCCGTGCACGCGAGCGCGACGCTGGCCATCGGGGAGGACGTCGATCACCTGCTCGAGGCGGTGAAACCGGCGCTGGCACTCTACATCGGCGGAATGGGCGCCAAGGGCAAGAACTTCTACAACGACCTCGCCTGCCGCTACGGCTACGCGAAGGAAGCCGAGCAGATCCAGGACCTCTACCTCGCCGGGAACAAGGAGGCCGCCGCTGCCGCCGTTCCGGACGAACTGGCCAGGAACATCTCGCTGATCGGCCCCCGTTCCTTCGTCAAGGAGCGGCTCGCGGCCTTCGCCGAGGCCGGGGCGACCACGATCCACCTGACGCCCATGGCGGGCACCACGGCGGAAAAGGTCAAGCTGGTCGAGGCGGTTCGGGAGCTGAGCGACTGACCTCGCGGATATCGCGCACGTGATGGACTCCCTCGTGCGCGGCCTGACGGACGAGCCAGCGGGTCCCGCGCACCTCGCCGGGTAGCCGGCTCGCCGTCCGGTCCCAGTCCCGCACCCGTTCGATCTCGGCGAGGCATCCGTCCACGGCTGCCTCGAGCTCGCCGAGCACCGCCTCGGGAATCGTCCCCGCGTACTGGAATCGCGCCGCGCGCAGGTCGTTGAGCATGGGTTCCAGTACCGGCCGGTCCTCGGTCCTGGTGCGGTAGAGCCGGATCGTGGACGTGACGTAGACGTCCCGCAGATGGCAGGCGTATTCGAGCGCACACCAGATCCCGGGCTCCGGGCGGCGGCGCAGCACCGGCGCGGGCGTCGCCTCGAGCGCGGCCCGGGCGTTCACCGGCACCTCCCCGATGATCCGCACGGCCTCCGGTACCCCGAGCTCGGCATAGGAGAGCGCGCACGGGGCGCAGTGGAAGTCCTCGGCGGCAAGCGTGCCCAACACAGTAGGAGATGCTACCCAGGCGAGCTTGGGTATCCCCCGAGGACACGATCGGGTGCCGACCCGCTATGGTCACCCAACGCTCAATAGAGCACGCGAACAAGCACACGAAAGGAATAGACTCGGTGCCAGAGGATCTTCGTACGCAACTGGTCGATTCGCCGCAGTACCCCGAGTTTGTTTCAGATTGCCGCCAACTCGTCGACGACGAAGTGGCCTCGAAATCGGGAGCTACGGGACTCACCGTGAAAAGCGCCTACAAAATGGTGCAGAAGCTCAAGCCGAACATGATCGACGAGGCCGTCAAGGACCTGCTCCCGGAGCTGACCAGCCGGCTGCAGCCGTTCTACGCCGACTACAAGTCCGCGGGCAACGGTGCGGGTCTTTCCAGCTACTTCGAGTCGAGGCAGGACGAGATCTCCGAGGCGCTGCTCGGTCTCACCGACGACCGTGCCGAGCGCAGCAACCGGGGCACCATCAAGAAGGCCTACGGCATGCTGCGCCCGCAGGGCAAAAAGCACGTCACGGTCGCGGTCCCCAAGCTCGGCGAGCTGATCGCCAAGCACACCGGCACCAACTGAGACAAACGACGTTCGGGCGGGAATTCGATCACCGAATTCCCGCCCGAATGCTTTCTCCCCCGCGAACCGTGGGTCGGTGCGCTATTCGATAGCGCTGCCGAGCTTCCAATATCCGGAGAAATAGATATCCCCCTTCGGGATCCCGCGCTCACCGACGAGGTGCCTGCGGACCCCGCGCACCATCGCCGACTCCCCCGCGAGCCACACGTACGGCCTTCCGGGGCGCAGTTCGGCCCGCCGCAGTGCCTCGAGCAGCACCGCGGGATCGCCGGGCGCGGCGCCGGACCTGGTCACGACGTCGATCTCCACCTTCGCCGCACTGTGCAGCGGTGGCACATCCGCCCGCGTTCCGACTTCGAGGACCACGTGCGCGACCGCATCCGGGTCGAGGCCTTCCAGGATCGCCGCGATCGCGGGAAGCGCCGTCTCGTCCCCGATGAGCAGCGAATAGTCCGCTTCCCTCGGCGGGGCGTATTCCCAGCCGCCGATCTGCGCGCAACGCGCGTTCGGGGCCAGCAGCGCGACCCGGTCCCCCGGCCGCGCCGACTCGATCCAGGAACTCGCGGGCCCGCACGGCTGGTCACCGGTCTCGTGCAGTACGAACTCGATCCAGGCCATCCGCAGCGACCGGTCGAACCGCCGGATGGTGTACGTGCGGATCGGCGGGCGATGTTCGGCCGGGATCGCCCGGTAGTCGTGGAACCATTCCCGTCCGACCGGCACCACCGGACGGTCCTGACCGGGCAACGGGAAGAACAGCTTGACCCGCTGGTCCCGGCCCGCACAGGTCATCTGGTCCAGATCGGGCGCGGTGAACGCGACACGACGCAGATGCGGCGTCACCTCCTCGATCTCGGCGACCTCGACGTCGAACAACACGAACGGCATATCGGGCGCGCGCACATCGACCGGGGTGGTCATCGATCACCTCCAGCAGGCTCGGACTCGGTTAGGTTAACCTAACCTACCAAACCGGCCTGGTGTGCGAGCAACCCCGCCTGGGTTCGATTCGCGCAGTCGATCTTGACGAGCATCCGCGAGATGTACCCCTTCACGGTGGCCTCGGAAAGGTAGAGCCGACCGGCGATCTGTGCGTTGGACATCCCCTCGCCGAGGCAGGTGAGCACTTCGAGCTCGCGCTCGGAGAGCGCGCCGAGCTGGTCCCGGGCCCGGTTCCGCGCCTCGTACTCGCCGCTGGAGTTGCCCACGAGGCGTGCGGCCGCCGAGGGGGAGAGCACGGTGTGCCCGTCCGCGGCCACCCGCACGAGGTTGATCAGATCCTCCGGAGGGGTGGATTTCACCAGAAATCCGGCGGCCCCGGCCTTGAGGGCGCGCAGCACGTAGGAGTCCGCATCGAACGTGGTGAGCGCGACCACCGCGGGCGGAGCGGCGAGCGCGGTGATCCGTTCGATCGCGGTGAGCCCGTCCACTCCGGGCATCCGCAGGTCCATGAGCACCACCCGCGGCTCGGTGCGCACCACGACCTCCACCGCCTCGGCGCCGTCCTGCGCGGTGCCGAGCACCTCGATGTCCGCCGCACTGCCGAGGATGGTGCGCAGGTGGGCGCACACCATGGGCTCGTCGTCCACGACGACGACACCGATCGTCATACCAGCTCCTTCGCCTTCTCGGTCGGCACATAGGCCGGAAGCACCGCCTCCAGCAGGAATCCACCCTCGCCGTCGGGCACCGCATCGAGGCGCCCGTGCACCAGCTCGACCCGCCTGCGCAGCCCGCGCAGCCCGGATCCGGAACCGGTCGCGGGCAGTGGATTGTGCGCCACCGCGGACGGCGCGGCGTTGCGTACCCGCAGACGCAGCCGTTCCCGTTCGTAGTCCACCGTCACCTCGGTGCGGGCACCGGGCGCGTGCTTGTGCACGTTCGTCAGCCCTTCCTGCACGATCCGGTACGCGGTCCTGCCGACCACCGGGGAGACGTGCGCGCGGCTACCGTTCTCCGTGAGGGACACATCCAGGCCCACCGCCCGGGATCCCTCCACGAGTTCGGTGAGCGAGGGCGGCCGGGCGCCGTCGTCCGTGACCCGGTCCCGTTCCTCGGCGGGCGAGCGCAGCACCCCGATCAGATCGCGCAGTTCCTCCAGCGCCTCGCAGCCCGCGGCGCGCAGTTCCTCGGCGGCGGCACGGGTCTGTTCATCCCCCGCGGTCACCCCGAGGGCACCCGCCTGCAGCACCATCAGGCTCAGCCGATGGGTGACCACATCGTGCATCTCCCCCGCCAGCTTCACCCGTTCGTCCGCGCGAGCCTGCTCGGCGAGCAACTGGCGCTCCCGGTCCGCTCGCTCGGCCCGTTCCCGCAGCGCGTGCACGGTGCGCACCCGGTATCCGAGGAACAGCCCGAGCAGCGTCGGGGCCGTCGCCATCAGCACCCCGGTGGCCAGCGTGGACCAGTCCAGCGCCCACACCCGGATCGCGAGCACGTTCAGCAGCGCCAGCATCGGGATGATCAGGTACCCGAACCGGCCGCGCCAGCCGAAGTACGCCAGCGTCCAGCCGATATGCGAACAGGCGATGTTGATCCAGATATTGGTGCCGTTGGTCATCGGCGGCACCCAGGAGGGGAACAGCAGCGAACAGCCGAGCCCGAGCAGCGCGGTCCCCAGCAGCGCGAGCATCAGCCATTCGCGGGGCACATTGGGTAGGAAGATCAGCACGCTGACGGCCAGCTGCAGCACCATGATCGCGATCGCCGGGCCGTAGCCGTGTTCCGGACGCCAGGGCACCCCGACCGCGCCGAAGAATTCCGCGCCGACCGTGCACACCATCAGCACCGGCCAGACGTGCACCGCGAGGATCGCCGCCAGCACCGCGGCCAGACCGAACCTGTTCCGCATGTACGGCAGCCCGACTCCATCACACACGCCGCTGACGCTACCCGCTTCCCCGGTCGTCACCACCCGAAACCATGCTCCGGTCGCACGGAATGACAACGAAAGTTGCCTCCACCGACCACCATTGCGGCTCACGCCAGAGGGCCCCGATGCGGTGAACTCATTCGGTATGACGACCACACCCACGGGCCGCGCGCTCGCCGAGAGCGCAGCCGCGGGACTGCTGCGCGCGGTTGCGCCGTGGTACCCGGTACCGAATCATGTGCCGTGGTCCGACGACAGGGAGGAATCAGACATGAGCAAGACGTTGCCGCAGCAGCTCTACCTACTCAGCTACAACGTGGACAAGGGCAAGCTGAGCAACGGCCAGTTCCGCGGGCACCTGATGCGTGCCGCGGCACTGGCCGAGCTGACCATCGACGGCTACCTGACCGACGCGGACGGGAAGGCGATCGCGGATCCGGGGAAGCCGCCCGCCGACCAGTTCCTCGCCGAGGTGCTCGCGGACAGTCCCGCCGAACGGCCCCGGTCCTGGCGGTCGCTGGTGCGGCGGCGCACCCGTGCGGCCGAGGCGACCGTCCGCTCCCAGCTCGCCGCCGAGGGCACGATCACCGTGACCCCGGCACGCGTGCTCGGCCTCTTTCCCCGGCACGAGGTCACCGTCACCAGGGATTCCGAGGTCAGCACCCTGCGCGAGACCGCCCGGCGCCCGGTGCTCAACCAGCTGGACCCCGCCTCGGTGCCCCAGCGTGAGGCGGCGCTGGCGGTGCTGGCCGCGGCCGGAGAGCTGAGCAGTGTGTTCTCCCGCGCGGAGCGCCGCGAGCACAAGCGGCTGATCCGCGAGCTCGGGGACAATCTCGGCGAGGCGGCCCCGAGCCTGCGCAAGGCTATCGCCTCGATCCGGGCCGCCATCGCGGCGAGCGCGGCACACGGCGGCGGTTAACCCGGGACCGCTAAGCAGCAGCGGTCGCCTTCTCCAGCTCCACCAGCGCCGTCTCCAGGTGTCCGAGCAGCCGCTGCAGGTGCGGCACGCTGCGCCGGCAGCCGGTGAGGCCGAACGAGAGCCGATCGGCGTAACTGACGCAGGTGATGTTCAGCGCCTGGCCGTCGTAGGGAATGGAGACCGGGTACAGGCCCTCGAGCTCGGCGCCGTTGTAGTAGAGCGGGCGCCGCGGCCCCGGCACGTTCGAGATGATCAGGTTGAACGGCGGCCTGGTCAGCTCCGGGACCCCGGGAATCGGCTGCAGCGCGAGCCCGCCGACCGCGAAGGCCGAGAGCAGCAGCACCTCGAGCGGGCTACGTCCGGAGAAAGCCTCTTTACCGCTGGCCATCGAGGCGGCGATCCGCTCCAGCCGGGTCGCCGGATCGGTCGCATCCGTGGCCAGCTCGCACAGCGTGCCGCCGATCGCGTTGCCCTGCGCGGAATCGTCCCGCCGGATCGACACCGGGACCGCAGCGACCAGCGGTGACTCCGGCAGCGCGTCCAGATCGAGCAGATAGTGCCGCAGCGCCCCGGAACACATCGCGAGCACCACGTCGTTGATCGTCGTCCCGGTCGCCTTGCGCACCGCGTTCAACCTGTGCAGCGGCCAGTCCTGGGCGGCGAACCGGCGCGCCCCGGTGATCGGCACGTTCAGGATGCTGCGCGGTGCCTGATACGGCAGCATCTCGGCGGGTTCGCGCAGCCCGCGGCGGATCTTGCCGGCCAGCGTGGGACCGAACCGGGCCAGATCGCCGACCGCCCTGACCACCTCGTTCGCCTGGCTGCTCAGCCGCTGCGGCAGCTCGGTCAGCGTGCTCGCCGTCGTGCGCTCGGGTTCCCCTGCCGGACGGGGGCGGGCCTGGAAAGGCGCGGTCGCGGTGTCCGCCTGCGGGTCCGAGGTCAGCGAGCGCTGCAGCAGCCGAAGCGCCGAGACGCCGTCGAGCAGTGAGTGGTGCACCTTGGTGTACACCGCGAATCGATCGTCCTCGAGCCCTTCGATCAGGTGCATCTCCCACAGCGGACGATGCCGGTCGAGCAGCGTTCCGTGCAACCGGGACACCAGCTCGAGCAGCTCGCGCACCCGGCCCGGCTTGGGCAGCGCGGAGAGCCGGACGTGGTACTCCAGGTCCAGATCGCCGTCCTCGACCCAGGCGAACTGACCGAGGCTGTTGACCGGGGCGCGCGGGGTGCGCCGGAACATCCTGGCGACCTCACCGGTGTTGATCAGCTCGCGGTGCACATCGCCCACGTAACCGGGTCCGGCGTCCGGGGGCAGCCGGAACAGTTCGAGCCCGCCGACATGAATCGGATGCTCGCGCCCCTCGGCGAGCAACCACATCGAGTCGTTCAGCGGCATGATCGACATCCCGGCCCCTCCTCTGCGCGATTCCGGGTTGATGAACCCGAACGTGGTAACACGAGTAGGTGAAGTGAATCACATCTCGTGCGGATTATCGTGGCCGGGCCGCGGTCAGGTCCAGGTCAGTTCCGCCCGTTGGGACCAGTAGCGCTCCGGGTCCTCGGCAAGGTCCTCGCGGAGGTCCGCGCCGAGCCCGGCCGCCCGCAGATTGCTGGTCAGCTGCCCGGTACTCGCCGGACCGAGCAACACGCGATCGGCCCACGGCCGCGCGAGCGCCGCGGACAGGGCGATCACATCCGGATCCGTGTGCTCCCGCTCGGCGGCCGCGCGCACCGGCTCCGGGGGATCCACCGCGAGCCTTCCGTTCGCCAGCGGCTCCTTGACCAGCACCAGCGCACCCGAATCGTGCGCTTCGGCGAGCGCGGGACCCACCGAGGGTTCGAGCAGGTTCCACGTCGACTGGACCGCGGTGAACAATCGTGTGCCGTCCACCTCGAGCGCCAGGCCCCTGCGCACCGCATCGGCCTGGCGTGGCCCGGAGGTGGAGAAGCCGAGCCGAACCCCCTCGGCGGCCAAGTCCGCGAGTGCGCCGAGCACACCCGGGTCCCCAAACAGCGGGCTGTCCACGGTCAGCGAGTGCACCTGGTAGAGATCGAGCCGGTCGCCGAGCAGTTTCCGGGTCTCGGCGAGCTGCTCGCGCAGGCGGGTGAGGCTGTGCTCCTTGACCTCGTGCACTTCGGCCGTACGCCGCCAACCGCCGACGTAGGTGTAGCCCCATTTGCTGGACACGGTGACATCGCGGTGACCGCGCTCGCCGAGCCAGGAGGCGAGGAATTCCTCGGCGAGGCCGTACGAACGGGCCGCGTCCACCCAACGGACACCCGCCGCGTACGCCTCGTCGAGCACCGCGAAGGTGGCCGACCGCATCGCCTCGACGGTGCGGTCGGCCGGAAGTGCTCCTTCGCGTCCGAGATTGAGGTAGGCGGGCCTGCCGAGGGCGGCGAGCCCGATCGCGAACCGATCCACTCCTTAAAGGTACTGACCGGTGTTGTTGGCCGTGTCGATCGCCCGTCCGGACTCGGCGTTCTTCCCGGTCACGAGGGTGCGGATGTAGACGATCCGCTCCCCCTTCTTGCCGGAGATGCGCGCCCAGTCGTCCGGGTTCGTGGTGTTCGGCAGATCCTCGTTCTCCGCGAACTCGTCCACGATCGCGTCGAGCAGGTGCTGCACGCGAAGGCCGGGCTGCTTGGTCTCCAGCACGGCCTTCACCGCGGTCTTCTTCGCCCGCGCCACGATGTTCTCGATCATCGCGCCGGAGTTGAAGTCCTTGAAGTACAGCACTTCCTTGTCCCCGTTGGCGTAGGTCACCTCGAGGAACCGGTTCTCGTCGCTCTCGGCGTACATCCGGTCGACGGTGTGCTGGATCATCGCGTCGATGCAGGACTGCGGATTGCCACCGAACTCGGCGAGGTCGTCGGCGTGGATCGGCAGCGACTTCGTCAGGTACTTCGCGAAGATGTCGGTCGCCGCCTCCGCGTCCGGGCGCTCGATCTTGATCTTCACGTCCAGCCGGCCCGGCCGCAGGATCGCCGGGTCGATCATGTCCTCACGGTTGGACGCGCCGATCACGATCACGTTCTCCAGGCCCTCGACGCCGTCGATCTCGGCGAGCAGCTGGGGAACGATCGTGGTCTCCACATCCGAGGAGACACCGGAACCGCGGGTGCGGAAGATCGAGTCCATCTCGTCGAAGAACACGATCACCGGAGTACCCGCCGAGGCCTTCTCCCGCGCCCGCTGGAAGATCGTGCGGATGTGCCGCTCTGTCTCCCCGACGAACTTGTTGAGCAGTTCGGGGCCCTTGATGTTGAGGAAGTAGGACTTCGCCTCCGCGGCGGCGGTCGGGTTGTCCGGATCCGAGCTCTCCGCGGTCTGCTTGGCCAGCGAGTTCGCCACCGCCTTCGCGATCAGCGTCTTACCGCAGCCGGGCGGACCGTAGAGCAGCACGCCCTTGGGCGGGGTGAGCTCGTACTCGGTGTACAGATCCTTGTGCAGGAACGGCAGTTCGACCGCGTCCCGGATCTGCTCGATCTGGCGGAACAGGCCACCGATGTCCTCGTAGCGCACATCCGGGACCTCCTCCAGCACGAGATCCTCGACCTCGGCCTTCGGCACCCGCTCGTAGGCGTAACCGGCCTTGGTGTCCACCAGCAGCGAATCGCCGGGCTTGAGCAGATCGGCCTCGATGGACTCGGCGAGCAGCACCACTCGCTCCTCGTCGGCGTGCCCGACGATCAGTGCCCGGTGCGGCTGATCCTGCTCGATCGGGGCCAGCACCTCACGCAGCCCGCACACCTCGCCGACACGTTCGAAGGAGCCCGCCTCCACGACGGTCAGCGCTTCGTTCAACCGCACCGATTGCCCGAGCCGGAGGCTCTCCCCGTCGACCGCGGGCGAGACGACGACGCGCATCTTGCGCCCCGAGGTGTACACGTCGACCGTGCCGTCCTCGTGCCTGCCGAGGAAGACGCCGTAGCCGCTCGGCGGCTGGGCGAGCCGGTCGACCTCCTCACGCAGCGCCAGCAACTGACTGCGGGCGTCACGCAAGGTGTCGACGAGCTTCGTGTTGCGCTCGGTCAACTGGTTGACCCGCTCGTTCGCCTCGGCCAGCCGCTGTTCGAGCGCGCGCGACTGACGCGGGGACTCGGCGAGCCTGCGTCGTAGTTGGTTGATTTCCTCTTCCAGGAGCCGGACCTGCGCCGCAGGGTCCCTCGTGGTCGAGGCGTCTGGGGTCGGGGACGTGCTGGATCCGGCGAATTCGCCGACCTCGCCGTCCGCGAACTGATCCTCGGGGGAGCCACCGTCTTCGTAGTGGCCACCGGTGCGGTCGTGCTGCATATCGGCAACCCTCCTCCCGCTCTGTTTTCCCCTACGGTACAAGCGATCACCGACATCCCGTGAGTACCAAATGTTGCCGGTGTCGTCACCGCCCAGTTGGCGAGACGATGCCGCGAGGTCATTCGCGGTGCACTGCGGGGCACAGAGCCGTATTCACGGCTCCTGCGGGCACGGTGGATCGGCAGCTGCCCCACCTCGTGGGCGTGTGGCCTTGATCACCTTGTGTTTTCGTTCGATAACAGTTAACGATCCCGCTTCGGCTGAGCTGCGGCGAGGCCTTCGGGACGGCACGATACCGTTGCCCCGCGCAGCCACGCACCACAAGCACAACCAGGGTTTTGCCATGTCCTCGCAGAAACCGGCGACGAATCCGTATCGCACGCCGGAAGCTCGGCAGCACAACGGCGCGCCTTCGGCTGGTGGGCGCCGTAGACGCACCGGGCTCCTGCTCGGCGTCGGAACCGTCGTCGTGGTGCTGCTCGCTGCCTTCGGTGTCGCGGGTTTCGCCTATCCGGGCTGGTTCCTCAACGTGGACGACACCAAGCACACTCCGCGCAAAGAGCCGGTCGTCTCGCAGGGCCCCCGGGACGCGGGCCGCACCGCGGAGGGCACCACCAACACCGCGCTCGACTACCTCAACTCGGGCGATCTCGACGGGTTCGCCTCGCTGTCCTGCGCCGGTCAGCGGGAGGAGATGCTGCGCACGATCGACTACTTCGACCCTCGGCTCACGCCGGGCACGAAGGCGGAGGTCGACCGTATCGAGGTGCAGTACGCCCTCGAACAGGTCGGCATGCGCGGCAGGAACCAGGCGGTCGCGGACATCAGCGAGAACTTCGACAATCTGCCGAAGGACTACGACAAGCTCATCCCGCAGGACCGGTTCTCCGGCCAGATCTCCCTGCAGCGCAAGGGCGGCCAGTGGCAACTGTGCGGGATCGAGTTCACCGTTCCCGGGGATGACTCCGCCGACTCCGGCGAGGGGCCCGATCAGGACATCGGACCCGCCCCGGATCAGGACGAGCCGGATACCACGCTCCCGCCGACTTCCTGAGCCCCCTCGGCACCCGGTACGGCGAATTCAGCGCAACTGGCGGCGGCGACCCTGCTTCGGCGGGGTCACGCCGTCCGCGAGCCTGCGCGTGGTGAGCAGGAAGGCGGTGTGCGCGATCATCCGGTGCTCCGGGCGCACCGCGAGGTCCACCACGTGCCATGGCCGGATCAGCGATTCCCAGGCCTGTGGTTCGGTCCAGCACTCCTGCGCACGCAGCGCCTCGGTCACCGTGGACAGCTGGGTCGTCGTGGCCACGTAGACCAGCAGCACGCCGCCTTCGACGATCCCGCGCGCCACGGTGTCCAGCATCTCCCACGGCGCGAGCATGTCCAGCACGACGCGGTCGAAAGGCTCGGCCGGTTCGTGCCCTGCGAGGTCACCGACCCGCAGCGACCAGTTCTCCGGCAGGTCACCGAAGAAGGCCCGCACATTGCGTTCCGCGTGCTCGGCGTGGTCCTCGCGCACCTCGTAGGAGCACACCTGCCCGGTCTCGCCGACCGCGCGCAGCAGCGAGCAGCTCAGCGCCCCGGAACCGGCACCCGCCTCGAGCACCCGCGCGCCGGGGAAGATGTCGGCCCACATGATGATCTGCGCGGCGTCCTTGGGGTAGATGACCTGCGCACCGCGCGGCATGGAGAGCACGTAGTCGGCGAGCAGCGGGCGCAGCGCCAGGTATTCCGAGCCGTTCGCGGAGAGCACCACCGAGCCCTCCGGCTTGCCGAGCACCGTGTCGTGCGGGATCTCGCCGCGATGACTGTGGAAACTCTCCCCGGAACGAAGCACCAGCGTGTACTTGCGCCCCTTCGAATCGGTCAGCTGGACCCGGTCCCCCTCGACGAAAACCCCTGTACGCACGCGCGCCATCCTCGCAGACGCCGGTGCCCGGTTCAGCGGCGGCGCTCGTGCAGTGCCGTACGCAGGTCCGCGCGGTGCAGCACCCCGGACGGCCGCCCGTGTTCGTCGAGGACCAGGAACTGCCAGGCCGCCGTGGTGCGCACCCGTTCGATGATGTCCTCGCCGTCCTCGGAGTCCAGCAGCACGTTGCCCGCGCCGACCGATTCCGCCGCACGCTCCGCGGGGGCCTGCGGCGAGTGCGCCGCCAGCTGCTGAGCCCTGGTCTCGTCCAGCAGTCCCGCCGCGATCCCGTCGGCGCGCACCAGCACCACACCGCGGCCCGCGGAAGCGGCGAGCGCGTCCGCGACCGGGCTCTCCGCGGGCAGCTGCAGCACCGGGCGCACGAGCTCGCCCAGGGTGAGCCCGGCCGGCCAGACCGAGCGCACCTCGGAGTCCAGTTCCTCGCGAGCACCGGCGATCACGAACCACGCGGTCAGCGCGCACACCGCGAGCCGTAGCCAGCGGTCCTCACTGTTCGCGAGCAGCCCGGCGATCGCCCAGGCCAGCAGCGCGACCGAGATCGCCGCCGCACCGGCCACCGCGATCTTGGTGCCGAGGGTCCGCCTTCCGGTCAGTGCCCACACCCCGGCGCGCAGGATCCGCCCGCCGTCGAGGGGAAGCCCGGGCAGCGCGTTGAACACCCCGACCGCGAGATTGGCCACCGCGCACTCGATGATCAGCAACCAGGCCGGGCCGCCGTAGGGAACCACGAGCAACAGCGCCGCGAACACCGCGGCGAGCGCCAGAGACACCACCGGACCGGCCACCGCGACAAGGCCCTCCTGCGCGGGACGGCGCGGTGACCGCACCACCTCCGTCGCCCCGCCGAGCAGCGAGAGACGCATCCGGCGCACGCCCATGTTCAGGCGCAGCGCCACGACACAGTGCCCCAGTTCGTGCAGCAGCACCGAAATCCCGAGCAGCACGGCGAAGGTGACCGCGAACAGCGCCGCGGCCACCAGCCCGGTCCCCGGGAGTATCCGCTGCACGATCGGCGTGTACAGGGCCACGATCAGCAGCGAGCCGACCCACCAGGTCGCGGAGAGCAGCACGGGGACACCGCGTACCCGGAACAGCAGCAGGCCGCCGCCATCCGGGACCACTCTCGTCACACTCGCTGATGATGCCACGTACGCAGCCTAACCGCCGAGATGTGGGACGCCCGTCATGCGCTGCACTTCAGGGCACGGCGGCACGCCTGGACGCCGATTGTCGGTGCGGGGGAATAAGGTTGCCGCATGAACACGACGGCCGAGCAGACCGGGGAGACCACGCAGTCCGGGCAGTCCGGGCGCAAGCCGCGGTCGATCGCCCTCTCCCCCTCGCGCGCCGCCGATTTCAAGCAGTGCCCGCTGCTCTACCGGTTCCGCGCCATCGACCGCATCCCGGAGCGCCCGAGCGAGGCGCAGGTGCGCGGCACCGTGGTGCACGCGGTGCTGGAACGGCTGTTCGGCCTCCCGGCGAGCCAGCGCACCCTCGCCACGGCGGCCGAGCTCGTGGACCCCTGCCTCACCGAACTGCTCGAACGCGAACCCGAGCTCACCGAGTTCTTCGACGAGGCGGGCCTGGACCAGTTGCGGCAGTCGGCGCGGCCACTGCTGGAGACCTACTTCGGCATGGAGGACCCCAGCCGCTTCGACCCGGACGCCTGCGAACTGCTCGTGGAAGCCGAGCTGGATTCCGGTGTCCGGCTGCGCGGCTATGTCGACCGGGTGGATGTCGCCCCGACCGGCGAGGTGCGCGTGGTCGACTACAAGACCGGCGCGGCACCACGGGCGGTGTTCGAGGCCAAGGCGCTGTTCCAGATGAAGTTCTACGCGCTGGCCCTGCTCCGGTTGCGCGGCGAGGTGCCCAACCAGCTCAAGCTGATGTATCTGCGGGACGGCGAGGCACTCACCTACGCCCCCGAGGAGGGCGAGCTGCGCCGCTTCGAACGGACCTGCGAGGCGATCTGGGGCGCCATCCGGCGGGCGGGCGATTCCGGGGACTTCCGGCCGAGCCCGAGCAAGCTGTGCGACTGGTGCGAACACAAGACACGCTGCCCCGCCTTCGGCGGCACCCCGCCGGAATATCCGGGCTGGCCGGAGAGCCCGGCCGAACAAGCCGCGATCGAAGTGGACTGAGCCCGCGCATGCCCTTTTTCAAGCAACTCGACGAGAACCGGTTCGCCGCACAATGGGAGACGACCGGCCCCTGGACCGAGGGCGCGCAGCACCTCGGTCCGCCTTCCGCGTTGATGACCAGGGCGCTCGAGGCGGTCCCCGGCGAGCTCGATGCCAGGATCGCCAGCATCACGGTGGACATCCTGGGACCGGTGCCCGTCGGGGAACTCACCGTCTCGGCCTCACTCGACCGTCCGGGCCGTTCCGTGGAACTGCTGTCCGCCCACCTGTCCGCCGGGGACCGGGTCGTGGCCCGGGCCACCGCGTGGCGCATCATCGCCAGCGACAGCGAGGCGGTGCGCACTTCCACGGTGGCCCCGCTGGCTCCGGTCGAGCAGTCCGTGGAGAGCCCGATGCCCGAAGGCTGGGGCCGCGGGTACATCGACGCGATGGAGTGGCGCAGTCTCACCGGGGGCTTCGGTGAACCCGGGCCGGCCGCGCTGTGGGTCCGTCAGCGGATCCCGCTCGTGGACGAAGAGGAACCGAGCCCGCTGCAGCGGCTGATGACCGTCGCCGACTCCGGCAGCGGCGCCTCCAACATGCTGCGCCCGGACCAGTGGTGGTTCATCAACACCGCGCTCACCGTGCACATCCACCGCGAACCCGATGGCGAGTGGATCGGTCTCGACGCGAGCACCACCATCGGGCCCGGCGGCCTGGGCACGGCCCGCTCCGAGCTGCACGACGTGCACGGTCACGTGGCCGGTGGCAGCCAGCCGCTGATGATCCGCCCACGCTGAGCTCCTAGCCCGCGAGGGCGCGGAGAATCCCGGCGGATTCCTCCTCGTCCAGGGCGATCCCCAGGGAACCGAGCAGTTCCGGCATCTCCGCCGTGCTGACGGTGCGTTCCTCGGTGTGCCCGTCCGGGTACTCGGTGGTGAAGGTGTGCCCCAGCAGGCTGCGCACCTGTTCGGCCTCGGTACGGAACACCATGACCCTGCCCACGAACGGCGAGCGCGGGTGCGAGCTGATGAAGTGGTTGGCGAGTTCGAAATCCGAGGGCCAGGCCGGTTCCAGATCGAAGGCGTGCAATGGAATCCAGCCCTGCGGCCCGTGCTGTTCCAGCGTCCAGGCGCCGTCGTGCAGCATCATCCGGTGCGGTTTGCCGGACTGGTCGACCCGCACCCCCTCGGTCAGCCGCATCGGATTCGGCATGCCCAGCCCGAACCCGGCGTCGGCGAGGTATTCCACACCTTCCACGTCGACGATCACGCAGGCATGCGTGCGATATCCGGAGCCCTGCGGCTTCCTCCGGGACAACACCCGCCAGGTCCGGTAACCCAGGCGTTCGAGCACGGCGGCGAACAGCAATACGTGCTCGTAGCAGTAGCCGCCGCGGCCCCGGCGCAGCAGCTTGTCCGCGATCGCGCTCAGTTCCAGGTCCGGCCGCCGCCCGAGCAGCACATCCAGGTTCTCGAACGGGAAGGTCCGCACATGTGCCGCGGTGAGCTCGTGCAAAGCGGCGGCCGAGGGCGGCCTGCGGGACAGCCCGACCCGGTCGAGGTACGCGTCCACATCGACGGCCGCCGTGTCGAACTGCCCCGGAGTCAAGGCGTGTGTCGTCGTCATACCGACCAGCCAAGCACCTCCAGTTAACTGGAGGTCAAGGGGCTACATCCGGCAGGAGCGGATGTCGAAGGCCAGCACCGCCCGCGCACCCAGCGCGGAGAGCTCGTCCATCAGCCGGTTCGCCTCGCCGCGCGGCATCATCGCGCGCACCGCGACCCAGTCCGGATCCGCGAGCGGGGCCACGGTCGGCGACTCCAGCCCGGGCGTGATCGCGATCGCCTCGTCCAGCAGCGCCCTCGGGCAGTCGTAGTCCAGCATCAGGTACTGCTGGGCGTACACGACACCCTGGATCCGCGCGGTGAGCTGGGCGCGCGCTTTGTCATCCACGGCCCCGGAGTGCTCGATCAGCACGGCCTCCGAACGGCAGATCGGCTCACCGAACGCGACGAGTTCGTGCTGGCGCAGGGTACGGCCGGAGCCGACCACGTCCGCGATCGCGTCGGCCACCCCGAGTTGCACGGAGATCTCCACTGCCCCGTCGAGCCGGATCACCTCCGCCTCGACACCGTGCCGGGCAAGATCGTCCCGCACCAGTCGCGGATACGAGGTCGCGAGCCGGCGCCCGCGCAATTCCTCGACGGTCCACTGCTTTCCCGCCGGGGCGGCGTAGCGGAACGTGGAGGAACCGAAGCCGAGGGCGAGCCGTTCGCCGACCGCGGCACCGGAATCGAGGGCTAGATCGCGGCCGGTGATCCCGAGATCGAGCTGCCCGGAACCGACGTAGACTGGAATGTCCTTGGGGCGCAGGAAGAAGAACTCGACCTCGTTCACCTGGTCGATGACCGTCAGCTCGCGGCCCGAGCGCTGCCGGTACCCGGCCTCGGCCAGTACCTCGGCCGCCGGAGCGGAGAGCGCGCCCTTGTTCGGCACGGCGACACGCAACATCGGTTTGGCTCCTACAGGTAGCGGTAGACGTCTTCGGTGGTGAGTCCGCGGCTGAGCATCAGCACCTGCAAGCGGTAGAGCAGCTGCGAGATCTCCTCGGCGAGCGCGTCATCGGACTCATGCTCGGCGGCGAGCCACACCTCGCCCGCTTCCTCGAGCACCTTCTTGCCCTGGGCGTGCACCCCGGCATCGAGGGCGGTGACGGTTCCGGAGCCGGCCGGGCGCTCCACGGCCCGGCTGGACAGTTCGGCGAACAGCTCGTCGAAGGTCTTCACGGGGGCCAAGTCTTTCATGCCGTGTTCGGCGCTAACTTGGGTGGCCATGACCGCCTCGATCGATGACGCCGAGACCGCGCTGCTCGCTACCGCCGGGCTGCGCGGGAATCTGACCGCCCGGCCGCTCGATGGCGGGTACTCCAATCACATGCGAGCGGTCACCGACGGGGAGCGCACCGTGGTGCTGCGGCACTGGAAGGACGGCCCGGATGCGGCCCGGACCGAGCTCGCCGCGCTGCGCGAGGCGGCCGCCGACGGGATACCGGTGCCCGAAGTACTGGCAGCCGAGGCGGACCGGGCCGTGCTCGCCCTGGTGCCCGGTGAACTCGCCTCGACCGTGCTCCCCCGCGCCACCCGGACCCAGGCCGAGGCCATCGGCGAACGGATCGGTGCCGTCTTCGCCACGGTGTGGGCTCGGCCGCGGGAGGTCGCGGGCGAGGCGAAACGTGGTGCGGACCCGCTGGAGTTCACCCCGTGGCCGATCCGGCCCGCGGAGCTGTTCGAGCAGCTGCTCGAACGGATCACCGCCGCCCCGCCCGGCTGGGTGGCCATGGCCGCCGACTACGCCGAGACCATGAACTACCTGCTGCACCGCCCGGTCCGCTCGCACAGCGACGCGAACCCGAAGAACATCCTGTTACGCCGCGAAGGCAAGGATTACACCGTGGCCGCCCTGCTGGACTGGGAGTTCACCTGTGCCGCCCCGCTCGAGCACGACCTCGGCAATCTGCTGCGGTTCGAACGGCTGGGTTCCGTGCTCGGCCCCTTCGGCACCGGGATCGCGCGCGGCAGCGGATGCGACCGCGAACAGATCACCCTCGGCAGGCGCCTGGACCTGTTCGCGGTCGCTGAGCTGTTCTCCCGGGAGAACATCGAGCGGCACGGGATGTACCGGGTGCTCTACGAACTGGCCGAGCGCCAGTTGCGCACCCCGCTGTAGCTAAGCGTGTTCGGCGTGGATCCTGGCCAATTCCGCCGCGTCCACCCCGACGAGCGAGTCACGCAGTACGGTGCGCTCCCCCGGTTCGACGGGCGCGTCACAGGGAACCACCAGCACCACGGCACCCGCCGCCCGCGCGGAACCGCTGCCCGCGGACGAGTCCTCGACGGCGACACACGCGGACGGATCCACGCCGAGCAGCCGCGCGGCCTTCGCGTAGGGCTCCGGATGCGGCTTGTTGAGCCCGTCCACCTCGTCACCGCACACCGTCACGTCGAAGTTCTCCCGGCCGATGGTGTTCAGTGCGAGCTCGGCGGTCTCCCGCTGGGTGGAGGTCACCAGCGCACTGCGCAGGCCGGCCTCCCGCACCGAACGCAGCGCCTCGGCCGCGCCCGGCCGCCAGGGCAGCGGCTGGGCGAAGAGCTCGGCGACACGCTCGGTGATCCAGCTACTGATCTCGGCCTTGCGCTGCTCGGTCGCCTCGACTCCGGCGAATCCGAGCAGCGCGGCCGAGGTGTCGGCCATGTTCGAGCCGACGAGCGAGGCCCGTTGCTGCTCGGAGAGCCGGACACCGTAGTGCTCGGCGATCTCCCGCAGCGGGATGTCCCACAGCTTCTCGCTGTCCACGAGCGTGCCGTCCATGTCCCACAGCACGGCCCGTAGTCCCTGTCCCGTCAACTGGCCCCTCTCCCCTCACGAAACTGCATCAGGTGTTGAAGTACTTCGCCTCTGGATGATGCACGACGATCGCGTCCGTGGACTGCTCCGGGTGCAGCTGGTGTTCCTCGGACAACTTCACCCCGATGCGCTCCGGGTCGAGCAACTCCTCGATCTTGGCGCGGTCCTCCAGGTTCGGGCAGGCCCCGTAACCGAGCGAGAACCGGGCGCCCCGGTAGCCGAGCCGGAAGAAGTCCTCGATGTTCTGCGAGTCGTCCTTGGCCACCGCGGAGCCGTCCGGGAGGGTCAGCTCGGCGCGGATCCGGGAGTGCCAGTACTCGGCGAGCGCCTCGGTCAGCTGCACACCGAGCCCGTGCACCTCGAGGTAGTCGCGGTAGGCGTTGGTCTCGAACAGCTCCTGGGCGTAGTCGGCGATCGGCTGGCCCATCGTCACCGTGGAGAACCCGACCACGTCCACCTGGCCCTTTTCCTTGGCGAGTTCCCGCGGGCGGAAGAAGTCCGCGAGGCACAGGTGCCGGTCCTTGCGCTGGCGCGGGAAGGTGAACCGGAAGCGCTCGGGCGCGTCCGGATCGGCCTCGGTGAGCACGACGAGGTCGTCCTTCTCGGCCACACACGGGAAATAGCCGTAGACCGCTGCCGCGTGCTGCAGGATCCCGTCGGTGGAAAGCCGCTCGAGCCAGTAGCGCAGCCGCGGGCGGCCCTCGGTCTCCACCAGGTCCTCGTAGCTCGGCCCTTCCTTGCCCTTGGTGCCGCGCAGGCCCCACTGACCGAGGAAGGTGGCGCGCTCGTCGAGCATGCCCGAGTAGTCCGCGAGCGGAACACCCTTGGAGATCCGGGTTCCCCAGAACGGCGGGGTGGGCACCTGGATGTCGGTGGACACGTCGGAGCGCTCCGGGATCGGGCCCGCCTCGGCCTCCTCTTTCTCCCGGCGCTTCTCCGCGATCCGCTTGGAGCGCTCGTGCCGCGCCTTGCGCTCGGCGGCCTTGGCCTTCTCCTCCTCGGAGATCTCCG